>NZ_SSWO01000005.1:0-584614 GCF_004803625.1 Burkholderia sp. LS-044 | reverse complement strand
TCGCCACTCGCCACCAGGTGCAAGCACCCGTGCTGCCGTTCGACTTGCATGTGTAAGGCATGCCGCCAGCGTTCAATCTGAGCCAGGATCAAACTCTTCAGTTTAAACCTGTTACTGTTTTCGGTTCGGTTAAGAACCGGTCGCTCACTCAAAGCTGACAGGAATATGAATCACTTCATAAACCTGACTTACTTTAGTGTGAGACTCTTGATACTTTTGCTATCTGATCCGAGGATCAGCTCGCTTCCATCAAGCGCCCACACTTATCGGCTGTTAATTTTTAAAGAGCAATCTGCGAGGAACTCCGTGTTTCTCAGCAGCGCTGCATTTTCAGCAGCAGAGAAGCGAGATTATGAACCGTGTTTCGCAGCTCGTCAACAACTTTTTACACTACATCGTTGCGACTGCGGGGCTCAACTTCCAAGCCAGCCGCGCGCCCGTCACTGCAGCACACCACCAGCTTCGCTTCCCTCTCCCGCGCTGCGTTTCCGTTAGCGCGAAAGAGGCGTGATTCTAAGCACCCTCTTCCAACTGCGCAAGGGGTTTCTCAAAAAATATAAGACCCCGAACGCTGTCGCGTGCGGGGTCTTATATAGAAGCAACTCAACCGGTCAGCCTGTGCGCACCTGGCGCGCGACGATCGCCATATAGTGATCGAGATCAGGCGTCACCTTGCCCTCTTCCTTTGCCGTATCGTCCCAGCGGCGCAGACGCAGCGCATCCTCCGCGAACGGACGCAGCAGGAACGCCGCCGTCTCCTCTTCACTGAAGATGCCGCCCTGCAGCGCGAGACTGCGCACCGAGTCCGGCGACAGACTCTCGAAGTAGCCGGCGTCCGTGCGGCACAGGCAGCGCTTTGCGTCGACGTGCAGCCGGATCGGCTCCAGCACCGCGTCGGAAAACAGCGGACGCAGGAACGGCAGCACGTAATACTGGTGCAGATCGTCGATCCCGCGCGCACTCGGCGTCTCGCCCTGACGATTCAGCAAATGCCCGAGATCGTGCAGGAACGCCGCCGCGACCAGCGCTTCATCAGCCCCCGCCTCTTCCGCCAGCAATCCGCTCTGCAATGCATGCTCGAGCTGCGTGACCGGTTCACCGCTATAGGCCACATGGCCATGCTCGCGATACAGCCCGTGGATATCTTCCACCGTCAATGCCATTCATTCACTCCCAAGGCAGCGAAAACGTCTTCAGGTTCGTGAAGCTCTTCATCGCCTCCTGAACGCCTTCCTTGTATCCGAGCCCCGAGTCCTTGATCCCGCCGAACGGCGACAGCTCGATCCTGTATCCGGGCACTTCCCATACATTCACCGTGCCGACGTTCAGCTCGTTCACGAACCGCACCACCGCCGCCGTGCTGTCCGTACAGACACCCGACGACAGCCCGAACGCCGTCCCGTTGCTGATCCGGATCGCGTCGTCGATCGTGTCGAACGCAATCACCGGCGATACCGGGCCGAAGGTCTCCTCGCGCACGATCGTCATCGACGGATCGACGTTGTCGAGCACGGTCGGCGCATACAGCGCGCCGCGCCGCACGTTGCCCGTCAACAGCCGCGCGCCCTGCGCGACCGCCTCCCCGACCCGCGCCTCGAACAGCCGCGCCGCTTCCTCGTCGATCACCGTGCCCATTTCGTTCGCGGGATCGAACGGATCGCCGTACTTCCATGCGCGCGTCTTCTCGACGAGCAATTCGGTGAAGACGGGCGCGATCGAGCGCTGCACCAGCAGCCGCTTGACGGCCGTGCAACGCTGGCCCGAATTCCGGTACGACCCGAGCACCGCCAGCGACGCCGCGCGTTCGAGATCGGCATCGTCGAGGACGATCAACGGATCGTTGCCGCCCAGTTCCAGCACGATGCGGCGGTAGCCGGCCCGCGCCGCAATCGCCTTGCCGATCGCCACGCCGCCCGTGAAGGTGATCAGCGACGCATGCGGGTGCGTGACGAGCTCGTCCGCGATCTCGCGCGGATCGCCGGTCAGCACCTGCAGCATCGGCTCCGGAAGACCGGCTTCAACCAGCAGGTCGGCCAGATAGAGCGCCGACAGCGGCACCTTCTCCGACGGCTTCACGATCACGCGGTTGTTGGTCGCGATCGCCGGCGCGATCTTGTGCGCCACCTGGTTCATCGGATGATTGAACGGCGTGATCGCGACGATCACGCCGTCGAGCGGCTGCCGCTGCGAAAACACGCGGCGCGCCTTGCCATGGGGCGTCAGGTCGCACGAGAAACTCTGCGCGTCGTCGCGCAGCGCCTCGACCGCCGCGAACTTCAACACGTCGGCCACGCGGCCGACCTCGTAGCGGGAGTCCTGTTTCGACAGCCCCGACTCGAGCGTGATCAGGTCGGACGCTTCCTCGGTACGCTCGCGCAGCAGCGCAGCCGCGCGTTCGAGGATCTCCGAACGCTCGTAACGCGTGAGCGTCGGCCGGTACGCCATCGCGTAGTCGAATGCCGCGCGCACATCGTCGACGCTCGCGAGCGGCACCGTACCGACGCGCGTGCCCGTGTAAGGGTCCATGACATCGAGCGTGCGTTCGCGCGTCGCGCGCGTGCCGCACCAGCGCAGTGCCTCCGCGCGAAACGCCGGGTGATCGTGTCGGGGGTGAGCCATCATGTCGCGACCCGGTTCAGCACGAAATCGAACACGTCGAAATTGCGCGGGCTACGCGCAGGATCGACCGGCTCGATACGGCGATTGAACAGCAGCGGTACTTCCTGCTCCGACACGCCGCCATGCGAACGCAGCGGCACCGTGAGGCCCGACAGATCGTGTTCGCGCTCGCGCGTGCCGAGTGTCATGTCGCGGCGGCCGATCACGACGAGATCGCCGATCCGGTCGGCCGGCAGCTCGAAACGTGCCGCGGCTTCCGCGTTGTCGAGCACGAGCTCGACGCCGTCGAGGCCGCCGACGCGCCACATCGCCTCGGCCCGGTCGACGCCCGGCGCCAGATAAACAGTGGCAAACGAGCCGAGCGCGCCGTGGTGCACAACGTACGGATCCGTAATCGGCAGGATCACGCGCGCAGCCTGCGCGCCGTACCACCCGTCGAAGGCATCCTGCAGATAGATGACGTTCGGCCGGCCCGTCGCAGGATCGTGCTTCGCGTTCATCCCGTGGTCGGCCGTCAGCCCGATCGCCCAGCCGAGCGCGTCGAGCTGCGCGAGATAACCGTCCATCATCGCGTAGAACGCGTTCGCGCCGGCACTGCCCGGCGCGCACTTGTGCTGCACGTAATCGGTGGTCGACAGGTACATCAGGTCGACCTGGCGCGTCTGCGCAAGCCGCACGCCGGCCGCGAACACGAATTCGGACAGCGCCGCGCTGTAGACGTCCGGCGACGGCAGGCCCACCCAGTCGAGCACGTCGACGATCCCGTTTTCGGCGAGATTCGCCTGCGCGGCCTTCTCGGCCGAAAAGCAGATGCCGTTCATCTGCCAGCCGAGCAGCCGGCGCAGCTTGTCCTTCGCCGTCACGACGGCCACCCGCGCACCGGCGTCGGACGCCGCCGCGAGCAGCGTGCCGGCCCGCAGATAGGCCGGGTCGTTCATCATGACTTCGGCGCCACGCCCGCCGTCGGCGGCCGGGTCCCAGAAATAGTTGCCGCAGATTCCGTGGACCGACGGCGGCACGCCGCAGACGATCGACAGGTTGTTCGGGTTGGTGAAGGTCGGCACGACGCAATCGGCGCGCCAGGCCGTGCCTTCCGCGATCATCCGGCCGATGAACGGCGCGACACCCGCTTCCACCGCCCGTTCGAGATAGTCGTACTCGCAGCCGTCGACGCAGACGACGACGGTCGGCTCGACCGGCAGCCGGTAGTGCCGGCCGTTGACGTCGACCGAGCGACCCGCAAGCTCCGTCGAGATGCCGGCCGCCGACGCGTCGCCAGGTTGGCGCAATGCAAACGCGGCGTTCATGATGCCGCCCGCTTGCCGCGCGGCACGCGCGCGGCGATCAGCAGCAGCGCCGCGAGCGACGCGCCCAGCATCAGCAGCGACAGCGCCGACGCCGGAAGGTAATACCCCCGCTCCACCTGGCCGATCACGACGATCGGCACGGTCGCGAAGCCGGGCGGATAAACCGTCAGCGTCGCACCGAGCTCGCCGAGCGACAGCGCGAAGCCGAGTGCGAGGCTCGCGCGCAGCGCCGGCACCAGCTGCGGCAGCAGCACGCGGCGCAGCACCATCGCGGGCGGCGCGCCGAGGCTCGCCGCCGCTTCGCGCAGCACGGTCAGCTCCGGACGCAGCGCCGCGGCCGCGCAGCGATAGCAGAACGGCAAGATCAGCGCGAGCTGCACGAGCACGACGATCGCCGCCGAGCTCGACAGGTCGACCGGCTTCTGGTGATACGCGATCAGCACCGCGAGCCCGAGCACGACGCTCGGCACGCCGTTCGGCACCATCACGAGGGCATCGACCACCGCGCCGAGGCCGCGCCGGTCGCGCCCTTCGAGCGCGAGCGCGAGCCACAGCCCGAGGACCGTGCCGACCGCCGACACGCCGAAGCCGATTTCGAGGCTCGTCAGCAGCGCGTCGTATTCCGGCGACCCGAGCCGCTCGAACCAGCGCAGGCTGTAACCGGCCGGCAAGATCGTGCCCGACCACTGCGTCGACACGCTCGACAGCGCGACGACGATGACCGGCAACACGAACAACCAGAAGCACGCGAACGCGGCCAGCGCGAGCGCCGCGCGCGACGCATGCTTGAGCACCGTGTCGCCCCAGCCGATCTGGCGGCGCGGCACGGCTTGCCCGATACGGAATTCAGCGGACATCGTTCCCTCCCGTCGCGCGCCGGTTCACCCGGCGATAAACCGCATACAGCGCCAGCGACAACGCGAGCATCACCACCGCGCCGGCCGACGCGGTCGGCAGGTCGAGGTCGACGGTCGCGCTGCTGTAGATCGCGACCGGCAGCGTGACGAGCCGCGCGCTGCCGAGCACGAGCAGAATCCCGAATTCGTTCAGCGTCAGCAGGAAGCACAGCACGGTGCCGGCGGCGATGCCCGGCCACGCGATCGGCAGCACGACGCGGCGGGCGAGCATCCAGCCGGAAGCGCCGAGGCTGCGCGCGGCTTCGATCAACCGCAAATCGAGCGTCGCGAACGATGCGAGCGTCGGCCGCACGACGAACGGCGTATAGAACACGGTCTGCGCGAGAATCACGCCGCCGATGCCGAACAGGAAATCGAGCGGCGCATTTTCGAGATGAAACAGGTGCTGCAGCGCGATGCTGATCGAGCCTTGCGAGCCGTACAGGAAGATCAGCGTGAACGCGACGAGGAACGACGGAAACGCGACGTACAGCTCCAGGAAGCGCGTGACGAGCGACGCGCCCGGAAACGGCTTGAAGAACAGCAGCGCGGCCAGCAGCACACCGAGTACCGACGCGGTGCCGGCGCTCGCGAACAGCACGCCGAGCGTGGTCAGCAGCACGTTGCGGGTGTCGGGGTTGCCGAAGAACGTCCGGTACGCGGCGAAACCCAGCCCGTGGTCGCCCGACACGCTCAGCAGCACGAGCCGCACCAGCGGGTAGACGACGAGCGGACCCAGCACGACGATCGCGAGCGCGGCCAGGTGCAGGTCGCCCATGCGCTTGCGGCGCCGCGCGGCGGCGGCGTGCGCGGCGGCCGACGCGAGCACGTGCGGCGGCAGGCCGGCTTCAGGGCTCGATAAGGACGACATCGTCTGCCTCGCAATGCAGGGAAACGCGCGCACCGCGCTCGGGAGCCGCACCGCGGCCGCGTTGCATCGTGACGCGCACGGGCTCGTCGGGCGCCGCATCGATCGTGACCGCGATCGACAGGTCCGCGCCCTGCCATTCGACGGACGACACCGTGCCGTGCAGCCCGCCCGCGGCGGGCGGCATCACGGTCAGGCGCTCGGGGCGCACGCACGCCACCTTGCCACGCACTTCATGGCGCGGATCGCCGAGCGGGAAGATCACGTGCGGCGGCAGCAGGTTCGCCGGGCCGAGATAACGCGCGACGTAGCCGTCCTGCGGCGCGTCGTACAGCTGCTGCGGCGTGCCGAGCTGCGCGATGTGGCCGTCGCGCATCAGCAGCGCGCGGTCGGACAGCACGAGCGCGTCGTCGCGGTCGTGGGTCACGCAGACGACGGTCAGGTTCGGCAGGCGCTCGTGCAGCGCCTTCAGTTCGCTGCGCACCGATGCGCGCAGGTTGGCGTCGAGCGCCGACAGCGGCTCGTCGAGCAGCAGCACGTCCGGCTCGATCACGAGCGCGCGCGCCAGCGCGACGCGCTGCTGCATTCCGCCCGACAACTGCGCGGGCAGGTGATGGCCCGCATCGCCGAGCTGCACGAGCTTCAGCGCATCGGCAACACGGCGCGTCACTTCCGACGACGCCATGCCGCGCGCGCGCAGCCCGAAGGCGACGTTCTCGAACACCGACAGGTGCGGGAACAGCGCGTAATTCTGGAACAGCAGACCGAGATTGCGCTTGTGCGGCGGCGCGTAGGTCAGGTCGCGTCCGGCGACGGTCAGCGTGCCGGTCAGGCCGTCGGCCTTCACGAACCCGGCGATGAAGCGCAGCAGCGTGGTCTTGCCGCAGCCGCTCTTGCCGAGCACGGTCAGAAATTCACCAGCACCGATCGACAGCGACAGATCTTCCAGCACCGTGCGTGCGCCGTAGCGCACGCTCAGGTGTTCGATCTGCACGCCGCCCGGCGCGCCGGACCGCAGCGTTGCTCGCGGTTCGGCGGCGCCGAATGCGCCGGGATGGGTCAGGGTGGTTTCCACCGGGTTCATCCTCTTGCTCACGAATACAGGCGGCGGGCGCCGATCACTTCGGCTTGACGACGTCGAGCTGCTTGCCCGAGCTGCCGATCACGTCCTTCTTCCAGCGCTCGATCCACACCGGCTTCTTCGCCATCACCTGGGTCCAGTCGACCGGGATCAGCTTCACGCCCGCGATCGCCTTCTTGACCGCTTCGCCGTTCTTGCCGGCCAGCGGCACGTCCGTGCGGCCCGGGATGCCGTACATGTCCGGCACCTTCGACTGCACTTCCGTCGACATCAGGTAGTCGATCAGCTTCTTGCCGGCGTCCTGGTTCGGGCCGCTCTTGATCAGGCCGATGCCGTACGGAAGCTGGAACGTGGTCGGCTGGTCGCCGTCCTTCGCGGCCAGGAAGATCGGCTTGACGGACAGCGCGCCGTGTTCGGCATCGTCGAGGTCCATCTGCAGGTCGCCGTTCGCGACGCTGATCTCGTTACGCGACAGCAGCACGTTCAGGTAGCCCGTGCCCTTCGTGTGGAACTTCACGCTCTGCGACAGCTTCGCGAGGTAGTCGAACGCCTTGTCCTCGCCCATCAGCGACGTCGTCAGGATCAGCACGGCCATCCCGTCGCCGGCCGTGGCCGGGTTCGAGTACGCGACCTTGCCGGCATAGGCCGGCGACAGCAGGTCGGCGAACGTCTTCGGCTGGCTCTTCACGACGTCCGGGTTGATCGCGAACGAGAAGTAGTTGTTCACGAACGTCGCCCACGTGCCGTCTTCCGCCTTCGCGATCGTCGGCACGTTCTTGTAGTTCACGCTCTGGTACGCCTGCAGCAGGCCCATCTGGCCGGCTTGCTGAATGAAAGGCGGCAGCGTGACGATCACGTCGGCCTTCGGGGAATTCTTCTCGATGTTCGCGCGGTTGACGACTTCGCCGCTGCCCGCCGTCACGATGTTGACCTTGACGCCTTCCTTCTTCTCGAACGCCGGCAGCACATCGCGATAGAGGTTCTCGAGACCGTCCGCCGTGTACAGCACGACCGCGCTCGCCGCATGCACGGGCAACGCGGCGCCCATCAGACCGGCGACGGCGGCGGCCAGTGCAAGCTTGCGGAACGCGCCGGCAGCGGCGCGCGAGGAATTCTGCAGTGTCATCTCACTTCTCCGTAGGCGGAACACCAAATGGCCGGGGCACGATCCGGCTCTCCTGTTATCTCCGGGCAAGGCCGATCAACGGCCTGCCTCGCCGCCGCGCCGAGGTCAGGTTTCTCGCGGCAAGCGAAGGATCACAGCGTTCGATGACAAACCCGTGACGAATGCCACAATTTCCAAAAAATGACACATTTTGCCAATATCATGCAAGTCCATTCAGAAATGCCGCCCGGCGTTTCTTTCCGACCTTTGCAAGGAAAAACCATGTCCGATCCGATTCTTCTTACGCCCGGCCCGCTCACCACGTCCGCCACAACCCGCCACGCAATGCAACATGACTGGGGCTCGTGGGATGCCGCGTTCAATCAACTGACGGCCAGCGTCTGCGCAGACCTCGTCGCCATTGCGCATGACGGCGACGAGTACGTGTGCGTACCGATGCAGGGCAGCGGCACGTTCTCGGTCGAAGCCGCGCTCGGTACGCTGGTGCCGCGCGACGGCGTCGTGCTGGTGCCCGACAACGGCGCGTATTGCGCGCGCATCCTGAAGATCCTCGGCCGGCTCGGTATCGAAGCGATCGCTTTGCCGTTCGGCGAGGATGCGGCCGTCGATCCGGCCGCGATCGAAGCCGCGTTCGCGCGCGAGCCGCGCATCACGCACGTCGCGCAGGTGCATCTGGAAACGAGCGCCGGCATCCTGAACCCGCTCGACGACATCGCCGCCGTGTGCCGACGCCACGGCAAGCGGCTGATCGTCGACGCGATGAGCTCGTTCGGCGCGCTGCCGATCGCACTGGCGGGCAGCGGCATCGATGCGCTGATCTCGGCAAGCGGCAAATGTCTCGAAGGCGTGCCGGGGATGGGGTTCGCGATCGTGCGGCGCGATGCGCTCGAGGCCGGCGAAGGCAATTCGCCGTCGCTGGCGCTCGATCTCCACGATCAGTACGCATACCTGCGCAAGACGGGCCAGTGGCGCTTCACGCCGCCGACGCACGTGATCGCCGCGCTGCGCGCCGCACTCGACCAGTATCTCGCCGAAGGCGGCCAGCCGGCGCGCGGTGCGCGCTACGTGGACAACTGCCGGGCGCTGGTCGAATCGATGCGCGCGCTCGGCTTCACGCCGTTCCTCGATGCGAACGTGCAGGCGCCGGTGATCGTCACGTTCCACGCGCCCGACCACCCGGCCTACGATTTCCGCCGCTTCTACGACGCCGTGCGCGATGCCGGCTTCATCCTGTACCCGGGCAAGCTCACGCAGCTCGAGACATTCCGCGTCGGCTGCATCGGTGCGATCGACGCCAACGATATCCGGCGCGCCGTCGCGGCGATCGCGCAGGCGGTCGAATCGCTCGGTATCACGGTGCAGCACGCATAAGGGTGCACGCAGCGCGTCGCGCCAACAAAAAAGCCCGGCGGCCTACCGGCCGCCGGGCGAACGCACAGGATGCGCGTGGAGGCGATGCTTACAGTTCGATCCGCTTGATGTCGCCGACGACGAAGATGTAAGACAGCGCACCGATCAGCGCGATCACGCCGATGAACACAAGCGCGCCGACGAACGAGCCGGTCGACGCGACGATGAAGCCGACGACGAGCGGCGTGATGATGCCGGCGAGGTTCGCCGCGAAGTTGAAGATGCCGCCGGTCACGCCGAGCAGGCCGTCCGGCGCGATGTCGGACACGAGCGTCCAGCCGAGCGCAGCCATCCCCTGCGCGAAGAATGCGACCGACATGATCGCGATCACGGCTTCGTTGCTCTGCACGTAGTTTGCGAGAATGATCGTCGACGCGAGCAGCAGGCCCGCGATGATCGGCAGCTTGCGCGCGAGGTTCGCGGACTTGCCGCGGCGCAGCAGCCAGTCGGAGAAGATCCCGCCGAACATCACGCCGACCGACGCGGCGATGAACGGCATCACCGCGAAGAAGCCGATCTTCAGCCAGCCCATGTGGCGCTCGGTGGCGAGGTAGGTCGGGAACCAGGTCAGGAAGAACACCAGCGTCGAGTTGCCGGCGAACTGGCCGAGACAGATGCCCGCGAGCTGGCGCTTCTTCAGCAGCTTGCCGGCCATCGCCCAGCTGAACTTCTTCTGCGCGCCCTTGGCGCCTTTGTCGCCGTCCTTGCGTGCACTGTGCACGAGACCGCCGCCCGCCTCGATATACGCAAGCTCCTCCGAGTTGGCGCCCGGATGGTTGCGCGGCTCATGATAGAACTTCCACCAGACCAGGCCGAACGCGATGCCGATCGCGCCGACGACCCAGAACAGCGAGCGCCAGCCGAACGCGCCCATCAGCGCGAACAGCACCGGGCTGAAGAACGCGAGGCCGATGTACTCGCCGACCGTATACGTACCGGTCGCCATCGCGCGCTCGTTCTGCGGGAACCACGTCGCGACGACCCGGCTGTTGGTCGGGAAGCACGGCGCCTCCGTCACGCCGAGCCCGAGCCGGCATGCGAGCAGCGTCGCGATGCCCGGCACGAAGCCCTGCAGGAACGTGCACAGCGACCACAGCGTCATCGACCAGTAATAGGTGATCTTGCTGCCGAAGCGGTCGAGGAACAGGCCGCCGGGCACCTGCATCGCGACGTACGTCCACGAAAACGCGGAGAACATGATGCCCATCACGGCCGCATTGATGCCGAGCTCCTTGGTGAGCTGCGGTGCAGCCACCCCCAGCACGGTGCGGTCGAGATAGTTGATCATCGTGCCGATCGCGAGCAGCGCGAGAATCTTGTAGCGCGCCGAGGTGCGCCGGACCGTGCCGGCCGCCGCGGGCGCGGCGTTCGAGTGGGTGGTGTGCTGCATGATTGTCTCCTGATCTCTTTTTTCAGCTAGTCGGTAGAAGGGTCAGCGTGCGACCAGCGACTGAAAGTGTTCGAACATCCGTTCGTCGTCCGGCGCTCGTCCGGTGAAGATCTCGAACGCATCGACGGCCTGGTACACGGCCATCCCGCCTCCCGGCAGCGTCGCGCAGCCGGCCGCGCGCGCGGCGCGGACCAGTTCGGTTTCGAGCGGGAAATACACGATGTCGGCCACCCACATGCCCGCGTGGAGCAGCTCGGCCGGCAGCGGCAGGCCCGGATGCTTGGCCATGCCTGTCGGCGTCGCGTGGATCAGGCCCGTCGCGGCGCGCATCGCGTCCGCGAGATCGCCGCCCTGTACAACCCGTGCCGCGGGGAAGCGTTGCTGCAGTTCAGCCACGAGGGCGGCGGCGCGCGTGCCGTCGACATCGAAAATCGTCAGTTCGGCCGCGCCCATCTGCAGCGCGGCGTGCGCCACGGCCGCGCCCGCGCCGCCCGCGCCGAGCTGGACGACGCGTTCGAGCGACGCGTCGGGCAACCCGCGGCGGAACGATTTCGCGAAGCCCGACCAGTCGGTGTTGTGGCCGATCCGCTTGCCGTCCTTGAACAACACGGTGTTCACCGCGCCGAGCGCACGCGCATCGTCCGACAGCGCGTCGAGGTGCTCGATCACGCGCTGCTTGCACGGGTGCGTGATGTTCAGGCCGTTGTAGCCCATCCGCTGTGCGGCATCGAGCAGTTGCGGCAGTGCGTCGACGGTCACGCCGAGCACGTCGAGGTCGATCCGCCGGTAGACATAGCCGAACCCCTGGCGGAAACCTTCTTCCTCGTGCATCGCAGGCGACAGCGAACCGCCGATGCCCTGGCCGATCAGGCCGATCAGAAACGACGGGCGGCTCATCGTGCGGCTCCCTGCGCGAACAGCGTCGCCAGACGCTGCAGCGCGAACACGTAGCCTTCGGTGCCGCAGCCGCAGATCACGGCTTCGGCAATCGCCGACACATAGGAATGGTGACGGAACGCCTCGCGACGATGCACGTTCGAGATATGAACTTCGATCACCGGTTTCGCGATCGCGGAAAGCGCGTCGGCCAGCGCCACCGACGTATGCGTATAGGCAGCCGGGTTGATCACGATGCCGTGCGTGTCGTGACGCGCGGCGTGCAGCCAGTCGATCAACTGATGCTCGGCGTTCGACTGGCGGAAGTCGATTTCCAGCCCGAGCGCTTCAGCGGCCGTTCGGCAGCGCTGCTCGACGTCGGCGAGCGTTTCCGCGCCGTAGATATGGGGCTCGCGCGTCCCCAGCAGATTCAGGTTCGGGCCGTTCAGCACCAGCACCTTGGGCTTGCTCATGGTGTTTCTGCTCCTAAAACGGGGGCGCATCGCTAGCCGACGTTGCCCCCTGACGTCAAGATTTGGCGCTAGTGTGCGCTTGCGAAAGCGCAATGTCTTTTCGGGTTTTCGCTAATTTGTACCACCTAGTTAGTTTGTACAATACGCAGCACTAACCCAGTAAATTCGGGATATGGCGTTCGTCGTTAATTCAACGACTGGTTCATTCAGGGTCGATTCGATCGGCGCCGTGCCCCGCTCATCCGCAGGATTCGCCCATGCAGCGCTCGATCGCCACCGTGTCACTGTCCGGCACGCTCGCCGGGAAGCTCGCCGCCATCAAGGCCGCCGGCTTCGACGGCGTCGAAATCTTCGAAAACGACCTCGTCTACTTCGACGGATCGCCGGC
This sequence comes from Burkholderia sp. LS-044, assembly GCF_004803625.1. Taxonomy (NCBI): domain Bacteria; kingdom Pseudomonadati; phylum Pseudomonadota; class Betaproteobacteria; order Burkholderiales; family Burkholderiaceae; genus Burkholderia; species Burkholderia sp. LS-044. The sequence goes on along the minus strand of NZ_SSWO01000005.1, from coordinate 572,180 downwards.
CGACGTCCGGCGCATGGCCGCCGATCTCGGCCTCGACATCGTGCTGTTCCAGCCGTTTCGTGACTTCGAGGGCGTGAGCGCAGCCCAGCTCGCCCGCAACCTCGATCGCATCAAGCGCAAGTTCGACGTCATGCATGCGCTCGGCACCGACCGCATCCTGGTGTGCAGCAACGTGTCGGCCGACACGAGCGCCGACGACGGGCTGCTCGTCGACCAGCTCGGCGCGCTCGCGGAAGCCGCGCGGCAAGCCGGCGTGGTCGCCGCGTACGAAGCGCTCGCGTGGGGCCGAGTCGTGAAGCGGTACGGCCATGCGTGGAAACTCGTGAATGCCGTGAACAGCCCGCACCTCGGCCTCGCGCTCGACAGCTTCCATACGCTGTCGCTCGACGATTCTCCGGACGCGATCGCCGACATCCCCGGCGACCGGATCGCGTTCGTGCAGATCGCCGATGCGCCGAAGCTCGCGATGGACGTACTCGAATGGAGCCGCCACTTCCGCTCGTTCCCGGGCCAGGGTGACTTCGACCTCGCGCGCTTCACCGCGCGCGTGATCGAATCGGGCTACACGGGGCCGCTGTCGCTCGAGATCTTCAACGACGGCTTCCGCGCGGCGCCGACCGCGATCACGGCCGCCGACGGCCATCGCTCGCTGCTCTACCTGGAAGAACTGACACGCGAGCAGCTCGCGCGGGACGGCCGCGCGCCGGCCGCCAGCCAGCCGCTGTTCGCGCCGCCGGCGCCGCCCGCGCACGTCGGGTTCCAGTTCATCGAATTCGCGGTCGACGCACAGGCCGCGGCAACCGTCGGCGAATGGCTCGGCCGGATGCGCTTCCGGCTCGCGGGCCGGCATCGGTCGAAGGACGTGACGCTGTTCCAGCACGGCGCCGCGTCGATCGTGCTGAACGCGGAACGCGACTCGTTCGCCGATGCGTTCTTCCAGCAGCACGGGCTGTCGCTGTGCGCTTCGGCATTCCGCGTCGACGACGCGAAAGTGGCGTTCGAGCGTGCGGCCGGTTTCGGCTATGCGCCGTTCTCCGGCCGCGTCGGGCCGAACGAACGCGTGCTGCCGAGCGTGCAGGCGCCGGACGGCAGCCTCGAGTATTTCGTCGACGAAGCGCCGAACGCGCCGACGCTGTATGAATCGGACTTCGTGCTGACCGACATCGACGGCCCGAGCGAGGTCGGCCCGCTGACGGGTATCGATCACGTGTGCCTGGCACTGCCGGCCGACGCACTCGATACGTGGATCCTGTTCTTCAAGACGGCATTCGGCTTCGAGGCCGAGCGCAGCTGGCTCGTGCCCGACCCGTACGGGCTGATGCGCAGCCGCGCCGTGCGCAGCGCCGACGGTTCGGTGCGGATCGCGCTGAACGCGTCGGTCGACCGGCACACGGCGGTCGCCGAATCGCTCGACCGCTACCACGGCACGGGGCTGAACCACGTCGCGTTCCGCACGGACGACATCGTGAAGACGATCGCCGCGTTCGCGGCCGACGGCATTCCGTTCCTGCGCATTCCGCCGAACTACTACGACGATCTCGCCGCACGCTACGCGCTGCCGGACGAGTTGATCGACACGCTGAGCACGCATCACCTGCTGTACGACCGCGACGAGCACGGCGGCGAATTCCTGCACGCGTATACAGAACTGGTCGACAACCGCTTCTCGCTCGAGATCGTCGAGCGGCGCGGCGGATACGACGGCTACGGGGCGGCAAACGCAGCCGTGCGCCTGGCCGCGCAGGCGCAGCACAGGAAATAAGAGAAAGAGACGAACCTGGATTTCGGGGCCGAATCACATTCGCGGCCCCGCGGTCGATTCAAAGGGCCGCATCCCGCGCGCACCATCGCGGTGAATCGCGCGGCAGCGCACCCGCCCACGCGGCTTGCCGCGATCGGGCCGGGAACCGCGCCCGTCTCACGTTACATCCGGTAACCCGTACCGCAGCGCAGCATCCGGTCCTCGGCCGCGGTTTTAAGAATCGCTTAAGTCTTCGACGGCACCATCCGCAACCAGTACCCGATAGTTATCTCGAAAAGGAGGAAAGCGATGAGCGCCGTAGAAGCACCCGCGGGCCGCCCGGCCGCGCCCCCTGCAAAGAAGACGATGCTGCGCCGCCTGCTCAGTCATCATGAAATCGCGACGCTGCTCGTGCTGCTGCACGCACCGATCGGCGCGAACGCCAAACCCGAACTGCCTGCGCTGCAGGAAGCCGGCCTCGTCGAGATGGTCAAGCTCGACGCCGATACGGCCCCCAGCTTCCGGCTGACCGAAAACGGCACCGCCGTCCTGAAAGGGCTCGGCTACCGCTGAGCCGCGGTTTTCACCGCTTCACCGTTTCCCCGTATAGCCCGATCCCTGCGACTCGCCGACCCGTTCGACGTGTCGCGTCACCCCGCCCGCTCCTGCAGCATCAACCGGTATTCCGTCGGCGTCACGCCGACCGTCGCCTTGAACTGGCGCGTGAACGCGCTGTGATCCGTATAGCCGCATAGCGCCGCGACGTCGGTCACCTTGTCGTGCGTGACGAGCAGCGCGGTGGCCGCATCCAGCCGCGTCTTCAGCAGCACCTGGCGCGGCGTCAGGTGGAACACCTTGTGGAAGTAGCGCTCGAGCTGAGCGACCGACATCCCGGCCATCTGCGCGAGCTGCTTCAGGTTCAGCGGCTGTACGTAGTGATCCTGGATGTGCTGGACCACGTCGGCGAGCCGGCTGTACGCCGGGTGCGATCCCTCGTGCGCCTTCAGGTCGCGCGAGATGCCCGCGAGGCCGACCACCCTGCCTGCGGCATCGCGCAGCGGCTCCTTGCAGGTCAGGCACCAGCCCGGCTGGCGGCCCGGATACAGGTGCAGCTCAAGCTGGTCCATCAGTTGCTGGCCAGCGTTGATCGTCGCCATGTCCTGCTCGAAATAGCTGCGGCCGAAGCGGCGCGGAAACACTTCGTCGGCCGTCTTGCCGAGCAGGTCACGCTTGTCCTTGTAGCCGCAGCGCATCGCCAGCGTGCGGTTGACGAGCGCGTAGCGGCCGTTCGCGTCCTTCACGAAGAACGCGACGTCCGGCAGCGCATCGAACACCGGTTCGAGCAGGCGGAAGTGCGCGAGCATCGCGCCGAGATCGGCGTTGTCGGGCTGGTGGCGCAACGTATCGGACAGGCTCATGGGCGGTACGGCTGGCAAGGTCGTCATCCCGGCAACCGCAATGCGAGTGGCAGATGGCGTCGATTATAGAAGCGCCCCTCCGATCGCGTCGCGCCGATCGCAAGGGCGGGCAAGCTGGCGGCAGCCGTCACGTCGCGCCGTCGGCCGACCGGCTTCGACACGCAACATATGTTGCGTGTACAACCACTGCGCCGCGCATGCAGCGGCCGGCCGCAAATCCGCATGCGACGATGCCGACCTGCCGTGAGCGCACAGGCTCACCGGCGCACCGGCACGGCGTGCTCGAACTCGCCAGCATAAAAATGCAACCGTACAGCGTCTTGGCGCGTTTGCGCATTCGGCATGACGATTTCGGCATATATCAGGGTTATCGACGATATGCCGATATCGTCGCCGGTCGCGCACCGAACGCGCAAGACGCACGCATTTTCGCTGTCTAGACTTCGCTTCACGGTCACGAGACGACCTTCCGCCGCGGCAGCGACCGGCGTGCAGGGCCTGCGGCATCGGCCACCACACGCGCCGATTCCGGCACAGCCCGGGCAGCACGCGGCACGCACGCACGGCCCTCGCATCGGCCTGCCGACCGAACCGTCTCGCCCGGTTTACCGGTGCCGGCCCGCCAGCCGGCGGCGGCCCAACCACGCCATCAAGGGGAAGTGAAAGTGAAGCTGAAGGTATCGCACGTCGCGCTGGCCGCTGCCTGCGCACTGTCGGGCGCGCACGCCATTGCCGCCGACGTCGTCAAGATCGGTTTCGCCGCACCGCTGACCGGCCCGCAGTCGAACTACGGCACGGACATGCAGAAGGGCGTGCAGCTCGCGATCGCCGATTTCAACGCGACGCGTCCGACGATCGGCGGCAAGCCCGTCACGTTCCAGCTCGATTCGCAGGACGACCAGGCCGACCCGCGCACGGGCACGACCGTCGCTCAGCGGCTGATCGACGACAACGTCCGCGGGATCATCGGGCACTTCAACTCGGGCACGAGCATTCCCGCGTCCGACCTGTACGATCGCGCGGGGCTGCCGCAGATCTCGATGGCCACGTCGCCGCAATACACCGCACGCGGCTACAAGACGACCTACCGGCTGCTGACGAGCGATGCTCAAGCGGGCCGCATCGTCGGCACGTACGCGGTGAAGACGCTGCGCTTCAAGCGCATCGCGATCATCGACGACCGCACGGCCTACGGCCAGGGCATCGCCGACGAATTCGCGAAAGCCGTCGAGGCGGCGGGCGGCACGATCATCAAGCGCGACTTCACGAACGACAAGGCGCTCGATTTCTCCGCGATCCTGACCAACCTCAAGGGGATGAACCCGGACGCGATCTTCTACGGCGGCGGCGACGCGCAATCGTCGCCGATGATCCGCAAGATGCGCCAGCTCGGGATGAAGTCGGCGTTCGTGACGGGCGAGATGTCGCGCTCGCCGACGTTCCTGAAGGTCGGCGGCGACGCGGCCGAAGGCGCGATCGTCTACATGGGCGGGCTGCCGAAGGAGAAGATGCCGGGCTTCGCCGGCTACGCGGCACGCTACAAGGCGCGCTTCAACGAAGACGTGATCACCTACTCGCCGTACTCGTACGACGGCACGATCGCGCTGCTCACCGCGATGAAGGACGCGAACTCGACCGACCCGAAGGTGTACACGCCGTATCTCGGCAAGGTGTCGGTCAAGGGCGTGTCGGCCCCGAGCATCGCGTACGACGCGAAAGGCGACCTGAAGGATGCGCCGGTGACGATCTACAAGGTCGAGCGCGGCACGTTCAAGCCGGTCGATACGATCGCCGGCAACTGATACGCAACCCGGCCCCGCGCGGCGCGTCGGCGGCTCACCGGCCGCCCGCGCCGCGCGCGCTTTTGCCCCGGCCCCGCCCGCACGCTCCGAAGCCTTCCCCGTCGCCCACCCGCGCACGCATTTCGCGCTCCTGTAGAATCCTCCCACCCGCTTTGACGCTTCGTCCCTGCCGTGCCCCATCCCGGTGCGGCGGCGAGTGTTGCGCGCCTCACCCGGCACACGACACGCTTCGACGATGCAAGCCGCGCCTTGTCAGTCCATGCCGATAGCGGGCCCTGGAGACGCAGCACCGACAACAACATTCGAAAACCGATCGTCCTGACCATGCAAGCTTCCGAATTGAGCGGCGTGCCTCGCGCCGCCGAACGCGCGCTCACGCGCAGCGACTACAAGACCCTTGGCCTTGCCGCACTCGGCGGCGCCCTCGAGTTCTACGACTTCATCATCTTCGTGTTCTTCGCGCCGGCGATTGGGCAACTGTTCTTCCCGCACGACATTCCCGACTGGCTGCGCCAGTTGCAGACGTTCGGCATCTTCGCGGCCGGCTATCTCGCGCGTCCGCTCGGCGGCGTGATCATGGCGCACTTCGGCGACCTGTTCGGCCGCAAGCGGATGTTCACGCTGAGCGTGCTGATGATGTCCGTGCCGACGCTGCTGATGGGCCTGCTGCCGACCTACGACACGATCGGCATCCTCGCGCCGGTGTTGCTGCTGCTGTTCCGCGTGCTGCAAGGCGCGGCGGTCGGCGGCGAGGTGCCGGGCGCGTGGGTGTTCGTGTCCGAGCACGTGCCGTCGCGTCATATCGGCTATGCATGCGGCACGCTGACCGCAGGCCTGACGGCCGGCATCCTGCTCGGCTCGCTCGTCGCCGCCGGCATCAACAGCCGTTACTCGACCGCCGAAGTCGCCGCGTTCGCATGGCGCATCCCGTTCCTGCTCGGCGGCGTGTTCGGCCTGTTCTCCGTGTACCTGCGCCGCTGGCTGCATGAAACGCCGGTGTTCGCCGAAATGAAGGCGAAGAAGGCGCTCGCGGCCGAGATTCCGCTGAAGGCCGTGCTGCGCGACCACGGCCGCGCGGTGATCGTGTCGATGCTGCTCACGTGGATGCTGTCGGCCGCGATCGTCGTCGTGATCCTGATGACGCCCGCGCTGCTGCAGAAGCAGTTCCACCTGACGCCCGCGACGACGCTGTTCGCGAACAGCGTCGCAACGCTGTGCCTGACCGCCGGCTGCATCACCGCGGGTTCGCTCGCGGGCTGGATCGGCGCGAAGCGCGTGCTCGGCATCGGCGGCATCGGGCTGGCCGCGTGCTACTACCTGCTGTTCGTGCAGGTCGCGGCCGATGCGTCGACGCTGCCGCTCTACTACGGGATCGCGGGCTTCATGGTCGGCACGATCGGCGCGGTGCCGTTCGTGATGGTCAAGAGCTTCCCGGCCGTCGTGCGCTTCTCGGGCATCTCGTTCTCGTACAACGTCGCGTATGCGATCTTCGGCGGCCTCACGCCGGTGATCGTGTCGCTGATGATGAAATCGAATCCGCTCGCGCCGGTCGTGTACGTCGCGGCGATCTGCGTGCTCGGCGCGATCGCCGTGCAGTTCTCGAAGGATGCGAAGGACGTGAAGGATGTGAAGGGCACGCACTGAACGTCGGCGCCCGCTTGATGAACGAAGGGCCGAATCCCGCGGCGTGCGGGATTCGGCCCTTTTGCCTTGCCTCGGCCTGGCGGCGCGAGTCGGCCCGGTTCAACGCAGCACGCCGTACGACGAACTCGGCCGGCGCAGCGCGTCGATACTCGCGCCGCCGGCGCCGGTGACGAACAGCAGCAGGAACCCGCCGGCGATCGCGACGTTCTTCCAGAAGTGAATCACCATGTCGTGCTGGACGGCGGCGCTCGTCGCGTCCCAGAAATTGTGCCCGACCATCGCGGTCGCGATCGTGTACACCGCCATCAGCAGCGCGAGCGGCCGCACCTTGTAGCCGACGATCAGCAGCAGGCCGCCGAGCCCCTCGATCGCGACGACGATCGGCGCGACGACCTGTTGATAGGGCACGTTCATTCCGTGCAGATACGCGATGAAATCGCTGTAGCCGAGCAGCTTCATGATGCCGCCCCACAAGAACAACGCCGCCAGCGCCAGGCGTGCGAAAAAAATGACGCCGGAATCGACGGTACGCGTCATGCCTCTCTCCTCGTATGCAATTCGGCCGCTTGCCCCGGGCGCGCCCGGGCGGTTCGACGCCGCGCGGCCCGGGAGGGGGCGCGGCAAATGGGCCAGCATAGAGGGTCTTTTCGCCGTGTCCAAGAAAAAGGTTGTAGCAAATCTTTACACTGCGGCGGCCGCGCCGGCGGCTCGACGCACTGAAAAACGCGTTTAGCCCGCGTCGCTCAACAACACGCCTTTCTTGAAGATGAAGCAGCCATAGCCGCGCAGTTCGCCGGTGACGATCACCGCGTAGGCCTGCTGCGCACGCTCGTAGAACGCGAAACGGTCGATGCCCGCGAGCGGCACCGCGCGCCCTTCCGCGCGGTCGATCTCGGCCTGCACCTCGCGCTGCACGGGCGGCACCGCGGCTGCGTCGCCGACGACTTCCATCCGCCATGCGGGTGTGTCGACGAACGTGTCGAGCGGCAGCACGGACAGCACCGCGCGCACGACGCGCGCCGAATCGGCGCCGTCGATGCGCAACGCGCGGCCGACCACCGTGTGCTCCGCGACGGATTCCGCCGGGAAATTGGCGTCGCAGATCGCGATTTCGTCACCGTGCCCCATCGCACGCAGCGTGTGCAGGATGTCGGCGTGCAGCAGCGGGTCGAGATTCTTCAGCATGTCGGCTAGTCTCCGGGATCAGGAACGAATCGCATAACGTTACCCGATCCCGGTGGCCGTTGCGCATGCATCGCTCGCGTCACGGCGCCGCGGCCGGCATCTCGTCGATGAAACCGGTGACCGTCGCGAGGCGGCCCGACGCGTCGACCGTGCCGAAGTCCGAACCCTTCACGATCGCCGCGCCGTCGGGCGACACGAGCGCCCACGAGAACCGCAGGTGCTGGCCGAACGCGTCGACGTCGGTCGTGCGGCGAAAGCGGAACGCGGGGAAACGCGCCTGCACGGCCGCGATCATCGCGTCGATGCCCGCGTGGCCGTCGCCGGCCATCAACGGATCGCGATAGGCCGCGTCGCTCGCGTAGGTCGCATCGATCAGCGCGCGGCGGCGCGCGACGTCGGGTTCGTTCCAGGCGTCGAAGTAGCGGTCGATCAGGTCGGCGTGAATGGACGAGGCGGACGAAGCGGATTGAGCGGTGTTCATGGCGAGGCTCCTTGTGTCGATGAGGGGACGAGGTCGCGAACGTTGCGTGTTTCGTATTCGCGTGCCGTCATCGTCGCCGGCCTCGCGCGGGCGGTCGATTACGTACGAGGTAAGGAAATCGCGCCCGCGCCGCCGCGATCAGCCGGCCGCGTAGTTGGCCGCGTAGTTGGCCGCGTAGTTGGCCGCGTAGTCGACCGCCAGGCTCCACGCCGGATCCTCGTGCTTCGCCCAGTACGCGTCGAACAGCCGGCGCATCATCGGGCCCGGCCGGCCGTCGCCGATCGGTGCGCCGTTCAGCCGCGTGACGGGCATGATCCCGCCGGCCGTCGACGTGATGAACACCTCGTCGGCTTCGCGCAGTTGCGCATCGTCGACGCGGCCGGCCTGCGCGTCGATGCCCATCGACGCCGCCAGCTCGAACACGGTCTGCCGCGTGATGCCGTGCAGCACGCCGCGCTCGGGCGTCCGAAGCCGGCCGTCGCGCACGATGAAGACGTTGAACCCGGGCCCTTCGGCGATGCTGCCGTCCGTGCACTTCAGCACGACCGACTCCGCACCCGCGTCATACCCCTTCAGCAGCCCGGCGACGAGGTCGAGCCAGTGGTAGTTCTTGATCTGCGGATCGACCGATTCGGGCGGAATCCGCCGCACGTCGTCGACCAGATGCAGGTGCAGGCCCTCGCGCAACTGCCGCTCGTTCGCGACCGAGCCGTACGGCACCGCGAACGCGATGAACTGGTTCACCGCGTCGCGCGGGTCGCGGCTGAAGGTGGGCGATACGCCGCGCGTGCACAGCATTTCGACGTACGCGTTGCGCAGGCCCGAGCGGCGCACACATTCGACGAGGATGTCGCGCAACGCGTCGTCGCCCAACGGCACGTCCAGCCGCAGCCTCGCCAGCGAGCGCCTGAACCGCGCGATGTGCCGGTCGAGGCGGAAGAAGCGGCCGTTCCACACGTGCACGGTGTCGTACGTGACGTCGGAATGCAGGAAACCCCAGTCGAGCACCGACACGCGCGCGTCGGCGATCGGAATGAAGCGGCCATTCATGTACGCGGCGCCCGGCGGATACGCGGATGCTTCGGCGGACTGAATGCGCTCCGGCGCCGAACGTTTCACGTTGGGCGCGTGCGGCGCGTAGTCGACCTGCGCGACAAACGACGCGCGATCGGCGTCGAACACGCTGCGATGCACGACCGCATTCGGCCCCGCCGCGCGATCGAACGACAGCTTGCCGTCGAGATGGTCGATCTCGTGCTGCATCAGCTCCGACACATCGGGCGACAGCGCGTCGCGCCGATGCAGCTCGCCGTCGAGCGTCGTGTAGTGCACGCTCACCGACGCGTGGCGCTCGACACGCACGAACAGGTCGGGAAAGCACATGCAGTCGTCCCACAGCGTCATCCGCGCGTCGCTGCGCCACACGATTTCGGGGTTCACGATCACGTCGGGCCAGCCGTCCAGCGCGAGCGCGATCATCCGTTGCCCGACGCCGATCTGCGGCGCGGCGACCGCGCGGCCGAAACCGTGTTCGTCGCGAAACGCGCGCAGCGCGGCGCGCAGTGCGCCGGCGGCTTCGCGTACGGCGGGATCGGTAACGTCGCCGACCGGCCGCGCGACGTCGCGCAGCGATGCGGTGCCCACCGGAAGAATCCGCGTATTCATTTCACTACCTCCGACAAAGTCACCTTGTTGCCTCCCTTGAACGTCGAAATCGTTGCCGCCGGATTGCGCAGCTCGCCGTTCGCGTCGAACGCGATCCGGCCGGTCACGCCCTGGAAGTCGACGCGATGCAGCGCGTCGACGATCTTTGCCGGATCAGTGGACTGCGCGAGCATCACCGCGTGGTAGACGGCCATCATCGCGTCGTAGGCGTACGGTGCGTAGAGCTGCACGGGGGCGCCGTACTTCCGCGTGAAGCGCGCCGCGAACGCGGGGCCGCCCGGCATCTTCGCGAGGCTTCGGCCGCCGTCCGCGCACACGAGGTTGCCGTCGAGCGCATCGCCGGCCAGGTTCAGGATCTCGTGCGTGCACAGACCGTCGCCGCCCAGCAGCGGCACGGCAATCCGCAGCTTCTTCATCTGCCTGAGCATCGGCCCGCCCTGCGTGTCCATGCCGCCGAAGAAGATCGCGTCGGGCGCACGGCCCTTGATCAGCGTCAGCGGCGCGCCGAAGTCGAACGCCTTGTCGGTCGTGTATTCGCGTGCGACCACGGCGGCGCCCGTGTTCCCGAGCCCGCCGGCGAACACGTCCGCGATGCCCTGCCCGTAGGCCGTGCGATCGTCGACGACACCGATGCGGCGCGCGTGCAACTGCTCGACCGCATAGCGCGCGACTGCCTGCCCGAGAAAGTCGTCGTTCGCGAGCATCCGGAACGTGGTGCGATAGCCGAGACGCGTGAACGCCGGATTGGTGGCCGACGGCGTCAGCTCCGCGATGTTCGCCGTCGCGTAGAGCCGCGCGACGGCGATCGACGTCCCCGAATTCTGGTGGCCGATCACGGCGCTGACGTGCGTATCGACGAAGCGCTGCGCGACCGTCGTCGCGACCTTCGGGTCGGCCTGGTCGTCCTGCGCGTCGAGTACGAACGTGACCGGATGCCCGGCGACGCCTGGATGCGCCGCGTTGATTTCGTCGATCGCGAGCCGAATGCCGCGCGCGCTGTCCTCGCCGAAATGCGCCTGCGCACCCGTGAGCGCGCCGGCAAAACCCACGACGACCGTATCCGCGCCGAACGCGGGAACGGCCGGTACAAGCGACACAAGTGGCACCAGCAGCACGAGCGGCACCAGCAGCAGATGTCGGAAACGCATGATGTTTTCCTCGCAGCTTCATCGTTGACGGGTGCTACGATTATCGGCAGCCGTCGCGAAATCCGATAAACATCGGGCGGCATCATTCGCGAGTTTGTTTCGTTTTTTCTCTCCGAAGGAAATCCGATGAATCCCGCCGCCACACCGCTCGACGATTTCGACCTGCGGATCCTCGCCCGCCTCCAGCACGACAACCAGATCACCAACCAGGCGCTCGCCGCCGAGATCGGCCTGAGCCCGCCCGCATGCCTGCGCCGCGTGAAGCGGCTGCGCGACGAGCGCTATATCCAGCAGGACGTTTCCGTCGTCGATCCGACCAAGGTCGGCCTCCCGTTGACGATGCTCGTCCTCGTGCAGGTCGAGCGCGAACGGGTCGACCTGCTCGACGAATTCAAGCGGTTCCTGAAGTCGCTGCCGGAAGTCATGCAGTGTTATGTGGTGACGGGGCGCGCCGATTTCGTGCTGATGATCGCGATGCGCGACATCGACCACTACGAGGAGTTTTCCACGCGCGTATTCCGGCAGCACCACAACATTCGTCACTTCGAAACGATGGTCGTGATGTCGCGCGTCAAGGTCGGGCTGTCGCTGCCGATCGACATCGCATAACGATCGCCGCAATGAAAACGGGCGCCGTCGGGCGCCCGCATCGTCCGGCGGCATCGGCCTCGCGCGTCAGGTCACCGGCGCCGGATTGAACAGCGTCAGCGCATTCGCGAGCTTCCACTGCTCGGCCCACGTGCGGCGCTTGCCGCTCGCGACGTCGAGCATCAGCCGGAACAGTTCCCAGCCGGTGTCCTCGATCGTCGCCGCGCCGGTCGCGATCCGCCCCGCGTCGAGATCCATCAGGTCGTGCCAGCGGCGCGCGAGATCGCTGCGCGTCGCGACCTTGATCACCGGCACCTGTGCGAGTCCGTACGGCGTGCCGCGGCCGGTCGTGAAAACGTGCAGGTTCATCCCGGCCGCGAGCTGCAGCGTGCCGCAGATGAAGTCGCTCGCGGGCGTCGCCGCATAAAGCAGCCCCTTCTGCTTCGCGCGATCGCCGGGACGCACGACACCGGCGATCGGCGCGCTGCCCGACTTCACGATCGAGCCCATCGCCTTCTCGACGATGTTCGAGAGGCCGCCCTTCTTGTTGCCGGGCGTCGTGTTCGCGCTGCGGTCGACGCGGCCGCGCTGCAGGTAACGGTCGTACCAGTCCATCTCGCGAATGATCTCGCGCGCAACGTCCTCGTTCGCCGCACGCGACGTGAGCTGCGCGACACCGTCACGCACTTCCGTCACCTCGGAGAACATGATCGTCGCGCCCGCGCGCACCAGCAGGTCGGCCGCGAAGCCGACGGCCGGATTCGCGGTGAGCCCCGAGAACGCGTCGCTGCCGCCGCACTGCACGCCGACGACGAGATCCGACGCGGGGCACGTCTCGCGGCGGCGGCGGTTCAGCCGCTCGAGATGCGATTCGGCCATCTTCATGATCGAGTCGATCATCGAGTTGAAGCCGACGTGCGCGGCGTCCTGCAGGCACACGACACCGCCGTTGTCGCCGTCGGCCGCCACCGGAATCGCGCCGGGCGGCAGCAGGCGCTCGGGCTGAAGCTTCTCGCAGCCGAGGCTCACGGTCATCACCTCGCCGCCGAAGTTCGGATTCAGGCTGATGTTGCGCAGCGTGCGGATCGGGATGTCGGCGTCGGGCGCGTCGATCGCGACGCCGCAGCCGTACGTGTGCTCGAGCCCGACCACGTCGTCGACGTTCGGGTAGCGCGGCAGCAGCTCGGCCTTGATCCGCCGCACCGCATGCTCGACGACGCCCGACACGCACTGCACGGTCGTCGTGATCGCGAGGATGTTGCGCGTGCCGACCGAGCCGTCGGCATTGCGGAAGCCCTCGAACGTATAGCCTTCGAGCGGCGGCAGCGGCGGCGCGGCACGCGTCGCGAGCGGCAGGTTGTCCAGCCCCGGCGGCTCGGGCATGCGCATCGTGCGCTCGTTGACCCAGCTGCCGCGTCGCAGCTCGGCCAGCGCATAACCGATCACCACGTTGTAGCGGACGATCGGGTCGCCGGCCGCGAGATCGACCAGCGCGACCTTGTGCCCCTGCGGCACGCCTTCGCGCAGCGTCAGCCCGTCGGCGAACGTCGCGCCCTCGGGCAGGCCGCCGTCGTTGACGACGATCGCGACGTTGTCGTCCGGATGCACACGGATGTAGAGCGGGGAAGCAGTCATCGGAAATCCTGGAGGCTGTCGGCCATATCGTTAGTCATCATACGACATTCAACTCTGGCCGGCGATGCTGCGTAAACCCTTATCCGGAAAGACCCTATCATTTACCCGCCAGCAAACCGCTTGCGTGGTCCTTTCCCTCGTTGTACGATGACATACAACGACATCGCCAATTTGGCTCGTATGCCGTTCCCGACGAACCAGCACTCGCGCTAGACGGACGACCCAACCATGACTTCACCGCAAGAACTCAAACAGATCATCTCCCACGGCCTGCTGTCCTTTCCGCTGACGGACTTCGACGCCGACGGCAGCTTCCGCCCGTCCACCTATGCCGAGCGCCTGGAATGGCTCGCGCCGTACGGTGCGAGCGCGCTGTTCGCGGCCGGCGGCACCGGTGAATTCTTCTCGCTCACGCAGCGCGAGTATTCGGACGTGATCCGCGTCGCGACGGAAACCTGCAAGGGCAAGGTGCCGATCCTCGCCGGCGCGGGCGGCGCGACGCGCGTCGCGATCGAATATGCACAGGAGGCCGAGCGCCTCGGCGCGAGCGGCGTGCTGCTGATGCCGCATTACCTGACCGAAGCCAGCCAGGAAGGGATCGCCGAGCATGTCGAGCAGGTGTGCCGCGCACTGAAGATCGGCGTCGTGGTGTACAACCGTGCGAATTCGAAGCTGAACGCCGACATGCTCGAGCGCCTCGCCGATCGTTGCCCGAACCTGATCGGCTTCAAGGACGGCGTCGGCGAAATCGAAAGCATGGTGACGATCCGCCGCCGCCTCGGCGACCGCTTCGCGTATCTCGGCGGCCTGCCGACGGCCGAAGTCTATGCCGCCGCGTACAAGGCGCTCGGCGTGCCGGTGTATTCGTCGGCCGTGTTCAACTTCATCCCGAAGACGGCGATGGAGTTCTACGAGGCGATCGCGAAGGACGACCACGCAACGGTCGGCCGCCTGCTCGACACGTTCTTCCTGCCGTACCTGAAGATCCGCAACCGCCGCGCGGGTTATGCGGTCAGCATCGTGAAGGCGGGCGCGAAGCTCGTCGGCCACGACGCGGGCCCCGTGCGGGCGCCGCTCGTCGACCTCACCGAGGCCGAAGCGGCCGAACTCGACGTGCTGATCAAGAAGATGGGCTCGCAGTAAGCGGGTACGGCCTGCGCGGCGCCTTGATCGGCGCCGCAGGCCGGTTGTCGCGTCGCGTGCCGGTTCGACGGTATCGCGACCGTCCGCAGCAGTATCCGCGCCCGCATCCGCCGCGACGAGTGCCGCCTCCGGCGCGACGCTTCGCGTGACGCCAACCCGCCTCGCAAGCCGGCCGGCCGCGTCACATCTGCGCGATGATTCCGACGATCCGGTGGCGCACGTTCGCGAGCCTGACCCGCGTCGCCTCGATCTGCCCCTGCGTCCCGGCCCGCGCGCGTGCATTCGATTCGCCGTCGAGGATCTGCCCGAGCACGTCGCGGTCGACGACCGCATCGAAGAACCGGCCGACCGTGATCGTCGCCGACTGCTTCGCGGTCGCGAGCTGGCTGTTCGCCTGCAGCAGTGCTTCGGTGCGCAGGCCCGGGTCGCGTTCGTCGATGCCGCGCCGGTACTGGAGCGCGAACACCAGCGCTTCCATGTCCTGCCGGAAACGGCGCACGGCTTGCCCGAACACGAGCGAATGCGCGTCGGCGCCCGTGACGACGCGCCCCTGGTTGATCGTCACGTCGAATTCGCTGCCGCCCAGGTCGCGCTGGAATTCCAGCAGCGCATTCGCGAGCACGCGCCCTTCGCTGTACTGGCCGACCTGGGTGCGCACGGATTTCGCGACGTCGCCGATCGCTTTCCACAATCCGGCCGCGAACAGGTGATCGCCACGCTTGTTGATGTTCATCGGGGGTTCCCTCGTTGTCTTTTGTCGGTCTCTCAGGCTTGCCTGCGGGCCGGCCGGCCCGAGGCTTCGCTACTGTAGGAGAAAACCGGGGGACGGGGAAGACGGCAAGATCCACGGCAGTCACGTACCCCGAGGCCGCTGCTCCGACCGCCGACTTCCATGCTGCCCCGACATGATTCTTGTCGACACTTCGAACAAACCCATCAGCACCGAAACCCGCCATGCAAAAAAGGCGGACGCGGCCCACCGGCCACATCCGCCTTTTGGTTTCCGCGTGCCGGCACCGACCCCGACGCACTGGCCGCCGGAAATCACACGCTCAATCGTCGCCGCCCGTCACTCCGCCTTCCCGTCCCGCAGCCGCGGAATCGCGAGCGGATTCTTCTCCTGCAGCCCTTCCGGCAGCAGATCGTCCGGGAAATCCTGGTAGCACACCGGGCGCAGGAAACGCTCGATCGCCGTCGCGCCGACCGACGTGACGGACGGGTTCGACGTCGCGGGGAACGGCCCGCCGTGCACCATCGCGTCACACACCTCGACGCCGGTCGGGTAACCGTTCACGAGCAGGCGCCCGGCCTTGCGTTCGAGGATCGGCAGCAGCCGGCGGGCCAGCGGCTTGTCGTCGGCGTCCATCTGCAGCGTCGCCGTGAGCTGGCCCTCGAGCGCGTCGAGCACGCGCGCGACTTCGTCGAGATCGCGGCAGCGCACGATCAGCGACGCCGGGCCGAACACTTCGTGGCTGAACGCCGGCTCGGCCAGGAACGCCTGCGCACCGACTTCGTACAACGCGCCGCCGGCCTGGCAGTCGGTCTGCGCGGCCTCGCCCACGCCGATTTCGCGCACGCCCGGCAGTTCGGCCAGCTTGCCGCGGCCATGGCGATACGCATCGGCGATCCCGGGCGTGAGCATCACGCCGGCCGGCTTCTTCGCGAGCGCCTGCGCGGCAACGGATTCGAAGCGGTCGAGCTCGGGGCCGTCGATCGCGAGCACGAGGCCCGGATTGGTACAGAACTGGCCGACGCCGAGCGTCAGCGAATCGACGAAACCCGTCGCGATCGCATCGCCGCGCGCGGCGAGCGCCGCAGGGAACAGCACGACGGGGTTGATGCTGCTCATTTCCGCGTAGACGGGAATCGGCTGCGGGCGGGCATTCGCGATCTGCACGAGCGCCATGCCGCCCTGCCGCGACCCCGTGAAGCCGACGGCCTGGACCGCCGGATGGCCGACGAGCGCCGCGCCGATCACGCGGCCGGGGCCGATCAGCAGCGAGAACACGCCGGCCGGCATCCCGGTTTTCGCGACGGCGGCGCGAATCGCGCGGCCGACCAGTTCGGACGTGCCGAGGTGCGCCTCGTGCGCCTTCACGATCACCGGGCAGCCGGCCGCGAGCGCCGACGCCGTATCGCCGCCGGCCACCGAAAACGCGAGCGGGAAATTGCTCGCACCGAACACGACGACGGGCCCGAGCCCGACTTTCTGCAGCCGCAGGTCCGAGCGCGGCAGCGGCGTGCGGGCAGGCTGCGCGGGATCGATCGACGCGGCGAGGAAGCGGCCGTCGCGCACGACACGCGCGAACAGCCGGAGCTGGCCGACGGTGCGGCCGCGCTCACCCTGCAGCCGCGCGACGGGCAGGCCCGTTTCAGCGTGCGCGCGCTCGATCAGCGCGTCGCCGAGCGCGACGATTTCATCCGCGATCGCGTCGAGAAACGCCGCGCGGGCCGCGAGTGGCTGCGCGC
Source organism: Burkholderia sp. LS-044 (assembly GCF_004803625.1). Lineage (NCBI taxonomy): Bacteria > Pseudomonadati > Pseudomonadota > Betaproteobacteria > Burkholderiales > Burkholderiaceae > Burkholderia > Burkholderia sp. LS-044. The sequence goes on along the minus strand of NZ_SSWO01000005.1, from coordinate 555,261 downwards.
GGTACGCGTCGAACGCGTCGCGTGCGAGTTCGCATGCACGCTCGATGTCGGCCTGCGCCGCGACGCCGAATGCCGGCGCATCGATCGGCGCGCCCTTCGACGGGTCGAACGCGCGCAAGGTACCGGCCGAGCCGGCGACCGCTTCGGCGCCGATCAGCATCTCTCCTGTCAGTTGCATGGGTGTGCTCCGTGGTTCGGGAATGATGGGCTCATTGTAGCCCAACAGATACGATGTCTGCCGACATGATTTTGCGATTCACGCGGGTCGTCGATCTTGCCACACAATGCGCGAATCCCTTATTTATTCGGCCCATGCCCAAATGGTGGACGTTTTGCGTCGTACCCAACGGGAAAACCCGAGGTTTCCGGGGTCGACCAACCCACATAAACTCCGCACCATGTCATACGACGACGTACATTAAAGTGCCGAATCAGACCACCCCTCGCGATCTTCCGCTCGACCTCGCGCGCACCGCGCGCCGGACCGCCGTGCGCTACTGGATCCTGGCGATGCTGTTCGTCGTCACGACGCTCAACTATGCGGATCGCGCGACGCTGTCGATCACCGGCACGCCGATCCGCAAGGCGTTCGGCATCGACCCGGTGACGATGGGCTATATCTTCTCGGCGTTCAGCTGGGCGTACGTGCTCGCGCAACTGCCGAGCGGCTGGCTGCTCGACCGCTTCGGCGCGCGCCGCGTGTATGCGGCCAGCATCTTCCTGTGGTCGGCGTTCACGCTGCTGCAGGGCACGATCGGGCTCGGCGGCAGCGCCGCGTTCGCGGTGGCCGCGCTGTTCGCGATGCGCTTCGCGGTCGGCATCGCCGAGGCACCCGCCTTTCCCGCGAACGCGAAAGTCGTCGCGAGCTGGTTCCCGACCGCCGAGCGCGGCACGGCGTCCGCGATCTTCAACGCCGCGCAATACTTCGCGGCCGTGGTGTTCTCGCCGCTGATGGCGTGGCTCACGCATGCGTACGGCTGGCACCAGGTGTATCTGTGGCTCGGCCTCGCGGGCATCGCGCTCGCGTTCCTGTGGCTGCGGGTCGTGAAGGATCCGGCCGACCATCCGGCCGTGAACCGCGCGGAACTCGAGCATATCGAGCAGGGCGGCGGCCTCGTGCGCACGTCCGTGCGCGGCACCGACGGCCTGCGCTCGGAAGGCCGCCGCGTGGCGGGCTGGTACTACGTGCGCCAGCTGCTGTCGAACCGGATGCTGATCGGCGTGTATCTCGGCCAGTACTGCGTGAACGTGCTCACCTATTTCTTCCTCACATGGTTCCCGATCTACCTCGTGCAGGCGCGCGGGATGTCGCTGCTGAAGGCCGGCTTCATGACGTCGCTGCCCGCGATCTGCGGGTTCCTCGGCGGGGTGCTCGGCGGAATGCTGTCGGACGGGCTGATCCGCCGCGGCGTGTCGCTCACGCTCGCGCGCAAGATTCCGATCGTCGGCGGGATGGCGCTGTCGATGGTCATCATCGGCTGCAACTACGTCGACAGCGAAGCGCTCGTGATCGTGCTGATGGCCGTGTCGTTCTTCGGCAAGGGCATCGGCTCGCTCGGCTGGGCCGTCGTCGCGGATACCGCGCCGAAGGAAGCGATCGGCCTGTCGGGCAGCCTGTTCAACATGTTCGGCAACACGGCCGGCATCGTCGCGCCGATCGCGATCGGCTACCTCGTCGGCGCGAGCGGCTCGTTCAACGGCGCACTCGTGTTCGTCGGGCTGAACGCGCTCGTCACCGTGTTCAGCTATCTCGTGATCGTGAAGGACATCAGGCGCGTCGAGCTGCGGCATCGCGACGCGTGAGATTCGGCGAAAAGGGAAGAAAAACGACGGCGGCCGCGTAACAGCGGCCGCCGTTTTTGCATCAGGCCGCGGAATGCGCGACGCGCAGCATGTCGTGCACGCCGGACGTCATCAGCGCGAGGAACGCGAGCAGGCCGACGTAGCAGAGCGCGTACGTCGTCTTCGTCTCGATCGACGTCGCGTAGTACACGCGATTCTCCGGCGCGTCGGGATCGTAGCGCCACGCGCGCTTGAGCTGCGGCAGCGCGAGGATCGCCATCACGATCAGCAGCGGGCTCGGCCGATACACGAACAGCGCGATCAGCACGGGCACGCCCGCGAACCAGATGCGCGGCGACAGCACCGCGGTGATCCGCCCGCCGTCGAACGGCGACAGCGGAATCATGTTGAACAGGTTCAGGAAGAAGCCCGTGTACGACAGCGCGAGCAGCAGGTTGCTGTCGTAGTGGCGCGCGGCCGCGTAGCAGGCCAGCGCACCGAGCGTGCCGACGAACGGCCCGGCGAGCCCGACGTACGCCTCGGTTTCCGCGTCGTGCGGCATCTCCTTCAGCTGGATCCACGCGCCGACGAACGGGATGAAGGTCGGCAGCCCGACGTCGAGCCCGCGCCGCTGCGCGGCCACGTAGTGGCCGGCCTCGTGCACCAGCAGGAGTGCCACGAAACCGGCCGCGAACCGCCAGCCGTAGAACAGCGCGTAGACCGCGATCGACGCGAGCATGGTGCCCGCCGACACGAGCACCTTGCCGAGCTTGAGGCCGCCGAAGATCAGCAGCAACAGCTTCGTCATTCCTTGCGCTCCGTGGCGGATGCATCGGACATGCCGGACGCGCCGGACGCATCGGCGACGGCCGGCACCGCGGCCGGTTTCGGCTTGCGCCCGAAGAAGCGTTTCAGCGCGGCGCCGCCGGCCAGCAGCGCAACCGCGCCCACCTTGAAGAACTTCACCGCGAACGCGCCGATCAACGCGAGCAGGCCGAGCTTCTTCGCGCCGACGCCGACGATCAGCGCCGCGAGGCCATACTCGGCGACGTGGTCGGTCGACTTGTTGAAATCGGCGTAGCGCTTGCCGTCGTTGAAGCTGATGTTCGACAGCAGCTCGTCGGCCGACGCCTTGTATTTCGGCAGATCGGCGAGCGTCGACGCCATCGTCAGCGACAGGTAGCCGTCGCGGCCGAGCACGAGCGTCCGGTAGTTCACGCCGTCGTTTTCGGCGTTCGGGGCCGCGCCCTTGTCGCGGATGATCGCGGACCACACGAGCCGGTGCGTGGCCGCGTCGTACGCGGGCGCCTTCGCCCAGCCGACCACCTCGGTTTCGGGCAGGCCGCGCTCCTTGCGCCCGGGGTTGTCTTCCTCGGTGCCGGCCTGCAGGCTCTTCAGCAGCTCGTCGGGTTTCCAGTCCTTCGCGTCGTCGTCGCGGATATAACCGCTCGGCTCGAACGACACGACCGAGATCCAGTCGGCGTCGGGATCGTCGGGCAGCACGAGGCCGACCAGCCTGGTTTCGTCGATCGAGTTGCCCATCGAGCGCAGGTAGCGGCCGGCTTCGGCGGCCGGCACGAACGATTCGCCGGCTTTCAGCTTCAGCACGGCTTCGTGTTTCACATCGATGTCGGTCGGGCCCTTCACGACCGCGTCGTTGGCGGCGGCGGCCGCGGCCCTCATTTCCACCTGCGCGGCTTCGGTCTGCGCGTGGCCGCTGATCGCGGTGAATGCAAGCGTCGCCATGCAGGCGAGCCGGACGGCAAGTTTTTTCATTGTTGGATTCCCCTGGAATGCCTTGTCGTAAATATGCACGGCGTCGGCCCTTGCGTTTTCAATCGCGGGTCCGGCGTCGTCTCTCAGTTGGCACGGGGGCTATGGTAACGCAGCGCCGCGACACGCCCGGGGAGGCGCGATGCTTACGTCGCAGGTAATGCCCAAGGCACTCGGGATTGCCTATCATCTGCTGCATGAACCCGACCGCCGCCCTCCACTCGCCCTCCCCGTCAGCCGGCCGCGCGTCCGGCATCGGCCCGCTGCTGCGCACGTGGCGACAACGCCGGCGCCTGAGCCAGATGGCGCTCGCGCTCGACGCGGACGTTTCCGCGCGCCACCTGAGCTTCGTCGAATCGGGCCGCGCGCAGCCGAGCCGCGAGATGGTGCTGCATCTCGCGGAGCGTCTCGACGTGCCGCTGCGCGAACGCAATGCGCTGCTCGTCGCGGCCGGCTTCGCGCCGCTGTTTCGCGAACGGCCGTTTTCGGATCCGCAGCTCGATGCCGCGCGCCATGCGGTGGAAGCCGTGCTGCGCGGCCACGAGCCCTATCCGGCGCTCGCCGTGGATCGTCACTGGACACTGCTCGCCGCGAACCGGATGCTCGGCGCGCTGGTCGCGCAGGCCGATCCGTCGCTGCTGCAACCGCCCGTCAACGTGCTGCGGCTGAGCCTGCATCCGGACGGCCTCGCGTCGCAGATCGTCAACTGGCACGAGTGGCGCGCGCACATCCTGCATCGGCTGCAGCGGCAGATCGATGCAAGCGGCGACCGCACGCTGCACACGCTACGCGACGAACTCGCCGCGTATCCGGCACCGGCCGGCCAGCCCGACGACACGCATGCGCGCACCGATTTCGCGGATATCGCCGTGCCGTTGCGGCTGCGCACGGCGGCCGGCGAACTGACGTTCTTCAGCACGACGACGGTGTTCGGCACGCCGGTCGACGTGACGCTGTCGGAACTCGCGATCGAGGCGTTTTTCCCCGCGAATCCGGAGACGGTGGAAGCAATGCGGGCGCTCGCGGACGCTTTGCCCGCGCAATAACGCGTGCGCCACGGAGCGTGAAGGAAAGCGGCACACGAACGCCGGCTTCCAGGCCAACGCCGGTGCTGCCGATGCAGTTGCGCTCGGCATCGACAGCTCGGCATCCGCGACCGGCAGCGTCGCGATCGCCCGCGCGACGGCCTCCGCGGTAAATGCGGTCGCCATCGGCGAGGGCGCGAATGCGGCCGACGCGAATTCCGTGGTGCCAGGTTCGAAAGCGGCCACGCGCGCGACGACACGTGCACGAGCGCCCCGCCATCAGCGACGCTCGAGCGCCAGCTTCACCCCGAGCCCCAACAGCACCACCCCGCTGACGCGGTGCATGCGCGTCAATATCCGCGGGTTGCGGCGAATCGATGCGGACAGCAGGCCGGCGAACACCGCAACCGGCCCCTTGACGAGAAACGTCAGGCCCGCGAAGGTCGCGCCCAGCACGAACAGCGACAGCATCGGATGCGCGGCGCCCGCCGGCACGAACTGCGGCAGGAACGCCAGATAGAACAGCGCGATCTTCGGATTCGACACGTTCGACAGCGCGCCTTGCGCGAACGTACGCAGCCGCGATGCCTGCGCGCCGTCGCCGCTCGCGAGCGTCAGTTCGCCCGACGAGCGCAACAGCGTGATGCCGAGGTACAGCAGGTACAACGCGCCGACCACCTTCAGCGCCGTGAACAGCCATTCGGACGCCTGCAGCAGCGCGCCCAGCCCGAGCGTCGCGAGCATCGTGTGCACGAGCAGCCCGACGCTGACGCCCGCGGCGGTCACGAGGCCCGCGCGCGTGCCGTCGGACAGCGTACGCGACATCACGAGCACCATGTCCTGGCCCGGTGTGACGATGATCAGCAGCGACGTTGCGATGAACGGCAGCCAGGATAGATGCGACATGGGAAAGCTCCTGAACGGGATTGCCGGCGGACGGGAATCGCCCGGCCTGTCGTCGGATTATCGGCGCCTTCCCATGGAGATTGGATGCGTATTCGGCTACTTCGACTACCGATTTTGGCGCTATTCTCTAACATTCACCGCTCGGGTAGTCAAATATGTCAATCAAACTGGATGCAATCGACCGGCGCATTCTGCGTGCGTTGCAACGGAATTCGAACCAGACGAATGCCGAACTCGCGCAACAGGCCGGACTGTCCGCCACGCCCTGCCTGCGCCGCGTTCACCTGCTCGAGGAACAGGGCGTGATCGACGCGTATGTCGCGCTGCTGAACCCGGCCGCCGTCGACCTGCGATTCACGGCGTTCGTGCGCGTCACGCTGGAGCGCCAGGACAAGACGACGGTCGAACGCTTCGCGCGCGAGATGGAGCAGGCGCCCGAAGTGCTCGAATGCCACCTGATGGCCGGCAGCTACGACTATCTGCTGCGCGTGATCGCCCGCGATCTCGACGACTACCAGCGCTTCCAGATGGAAACGCTCACGCAGATCGAAGGCGTTCGCAACGTCGAAACCGAGATTCCGCTGAAGCGCATCAAGCAGACGGTTCGCCTGCCGATCTAGGCGTCCAGGAACGTGACGGCCTGCCCCTGCGGCTGCCCGTTCAGCGCGCCGTCTCGCACCACGACCTGGCCGCGCACGACCGTATGCACGGGCCAGCCCGTGACCGCGCACCCGTCGTACGGCGTCCAGCCGCTGACGCTGGCGATCCATTCGTCGCGGATGATCCGCCGCGCGCGCAGGTCGACGATGCTGAAATCGGCGTCGTAGCCCACCGCAATGCGCCCTTTGCCCGCGATGCCGAAGACGCGCGCCGGCCCGGCGCTGGTCAGGTCGACCAGTCGTTCGAGGCTCACGCGGCCCGCGTGCACGTGATCGAGCATCAGCGGCAGCAGCGTCTGCACGCCGGTCATCCCGCTCGGCGACTGCGGATAGGGCCGGCGTTTTTCGTCGCGCGTATGCGGCGCGTGATCGCTGCCGATCACGTCGACCACGCCGTCGCGAACGGCCTGCCACAGCGCGTCCCGATGATGCCGTTCACGCACCGGCGGATTCATCTGCGCGAACGTGCCGAGCCGTTCGTAGCAATCGGGGGCATGCAGGCTCAGGTGATGCGGCGTGACCTCGACAGTCACGCGCTGCCGGTGCCGCGCGAGCAACGCCATTTCCTCGGCGGTGGACACGTGCAGCACATGCAGCCGGCGGCCCGTCTCGGCGGCCAGCGTGACGATGCGCCGCGTCGCCTCCAGCGCGCTTTGCACATCGCGCCAGCGCGGATGGTCGCGCACGTCACCGCTTGCTTCGACGAGCGCCCGGCGTGCGCGCAGCCGCGCTTCGTCCTCCGCGTGCACGGCCATGCGCCGCCGCCCGTTGCGCACGATCCGGCGCAACACGGCTTCGTCGTCGGCCAGCAGGTCGCCGAACGAACTGCCCATGAAGACCTTCACGCCCGCGCAGCCCGGCAGCGCTTCAAGCGCCGGCAACCGTTCAGCGTTCGCGGCCGAGCCGCCGATGTAGAACGCGTAGTCGCACCACGCGCGGCCGCGCGCGCGTTCCAGCTTGGCCTGCAGATCCTGAGCGGTCAGCGTCAGCGGATGCGTGTTGGGCATCTCGAAGATCGTCGTGACGCCGCCGAGCACCGCGCCGCGCGTGCCGGCCTCGATGGTCTCCTTGTGCGTCAGGCCCGGTTCGCGGAAATGCACCTGGCTGTCGACGACGCCCGGCAGCACATGCAGGCCGCCGGCATCCAGGAGAACGTCGGCGCTCCACGTGCCATGCAACGCACCCAGCGCGACGACACGGCCATCCACGCACGCGACGTCGACCTGCTCGGCACCGTTGGGTGTCATCGCCGTGCCGCCGTGCACGAGCAGGTCGACATGGCGTCGCTTCAGCGCGTCGCGCGCGCCCTCTTCACGTCGAACGGGTTCGTCCATGGCTCAGAACTCGTTCTGGATGTGCTTGTAGCCCAGCACCAGCGCATTGTTCGTGCGCGCGACGTCCTCGGAGAAGTCGCTCGCGTCGGCCGTCACCTGCGGCAACACAGCGAGATCGGTTTCCGGCCCGATGCGCTCGGTCGAGCGCACGTAGAAGCCCGGCGGCAGGTGGCAGCCGTCGACGACCGCGTTGTAGCGCACCACGCAGCCGTCGTCGATGGTGCAGTTGAACAGCACGCTGTTGAAGCCGACGAACACGCCGTTGCCGACCTTGCACGGCCCGTGGACGATCGCGCGATGCGCGATCGACGTGTGCTGGCCGATGGTGACGCTCGCGCCCGACTTCGAATGGATCACCACGCCGTCCTGGATGTTCGAATGCGTACCGATCACGATCGGCGCGATCCGGCCGTCGCCATCCGTTTCGTCGGCGCGGATCACCGCGTACGGGCCGATGAACACGTTCTCCTCGACGATCACGAGCCCGCACAGAATGGCGGTCGGATCGACGAATGCACTCGGATGTATCTGCGGCAGGTCGCCGCGCGGGTTCTTTCTGATCATCAGGATTCCTGTCTTGACATCGAACGGCCGCGCTTGATCCGCTCGAACAGGCCCGGATCGCGCCACTGTCCGGCGATGGCCGGCGCGAACACGATGTCGTCCAGATCGATGCGGCCCATGCGCGGGTTGAACGCATCGTCGCGAAAACACTGCGCGTAGCCGGTCTCGGTTTCGTGAATGATGATCGAATGCAGCCGCACGCCGGCTTCGCCGTTCGACATGCGCGTGCAGGACAGCGCCGCATCGACGAGGCGAAAGAACACGCGCGAGAACTGCTCGGCGCTCGGCGACACCGGCAGCAGCACCCAGCGCTCGGAATGCCGGCGCATGCTCTCGACATAGCAGGGATCGTCGTCCGACCACAGCGTCACCGCGTGGTCGAACGCGTCGATCAGGTCGCGCACGTCGCCCTTGAGCAGCCCGAAGTCGTAGATCATCTGCCCGTGGTCCAGCGCATGCGCCTCGAGCAGCAGCTCGACGCGATACGAATGGCCGTGGATCGAATGCGAGCAGCGCCGCGTGCTGCAGCCGCGCACCACGTGCGCGTTCTCGAACCGGAACAGCTTGCGGATCAGCATGCGTCGGCGCCTTCGCGAACCGGCGCGGCCCAGGCCACCGCATCGTGCGGGTGCAGGCTTTCCAGATGGCGCACGTGCACGCGCGAGTGCGCATGGCGGCCGTCCAGCGCGGCCTGGACCCGGCGCGCGGCATCCTCGACGAACATCAGGTTGCCGCCGTTCAGCACCGCGAACGCCTGCTCGTCCGCGCGTTTGACGGCCGTCTGCACCGGCGTGCCGAGCGCGTGCTCGATGCGATCGATCAGGTCGATCAGCCCGAGCGTCGCGCCATCGGCCGGCAGCCCCACGCTGACGACGGCTTCGCTACGCTGGCTGTGCGGCGTGGCCGCCGTCGCATGCCGTTTCAGCCACGCGGCGACCGCTGCCGGTTCCACGCGATCGTCGCGGCCGAACGCCGCCAGGAACGCCTGTTCGACCCAGTGCCGCGACAGCGCGGCCGAGCACGGGCACGTCGACGAATAGACGACCGTCACCTGCGCGCGCAGCTCGAACCCGACGTCGGTCAGCATCGCGTCGATCCGGACCGGATAGGCCTTCCACCCGGCAAGTCCGTCGGTCACCAGCGCGGCGCGGCGCGCCAGCAGGTCGAAGTGCAGCCGTAGCCGCGCACGGCGCGTGTCGCAGTCGCGATGGCTGTCGACCATCGCCTGCAGCACCGGCCGAAGGCCGGCCGGCGACAGCGCGGCGCCATCGCCGAGCCCGTCGAGCAGCCTGTACAGCCGCGACATGTGGATGCCCTTCACGTGCGGTGCGGGAAGGTCGACCTGCACGTCGGCACGCGCATGCACGTCGCGCCGGCAGCCGGGCTCGGCCACCGCAACGGGCAGGTCGATGCCCTGCATGCCGACCCATTCGAGCGGGCGGCGGCCCGGCGCGGCATCGGTCAGGGAGATATCGGGAAGGGGGGCATTCATGCTCGGGATCCGGTGGAGCGCCTTCTCCATCCGGATCGATGCAGGAAGCGCGTTCAGGTCAGGGCCAGTCGCGAAACGGGTTGTCCCACGTGGTCCAGTGTTCGGGGCCGGTGGCCATCTCGGCGTCGGTCAGCAGACACGCGTCGAAGCGCGCGCGCAGCGCGGGCTCGTCCATGTCCATGCCGATCAGCACGAGTTCCTGCCGCGCGTCGCCGACGCGCTCGTCCCAGCGGGCGCGGATCTGCGCGACGGCTTCCGCGTCCTGCGGCCAGCGCTCGGGCGGCACGGCCGCCCACCAGTGGCCGGCCGGCCCGTGCCGCGCGACCGCGCCGGCCTGCGACCACGAACCGGCGACGGTCGGATGGGTGGCCAGCCAGTAGAACCCCTTCGAGCGGACGACGCCCGGCCATTCGCTTTCGACGAGCGCGAAGAAACGCTGCGGATGGAACGGCCGCCGCGCGCGGTAGACGAAACTGCGGATGCCGTATGCGTCGGTTTCCGGCGTGTGCGTGCCGCGCAGCTCCTGCAGCCAGCCCGGCGCGCGCGATGCTGCGTCGAAATCGAACAGGCCCGTGTCGAGCACGCGCTCGAGCGGCACCTTGCCGAATTCGGCGATCTCGATCCTTGCCCGCGGATTCAGCCCGCGCAGCAGCGCGACCAGCCGCTCGCGTGCGCTGTCGTCGATCAGGTCGATCTTGTTGATCACGATCACGTCGCAGAACTCGATCTGGTCGATCAGCAGATCGACCACCGTGCGCGCATCCTCGTCGCCCATCGATTCGCCGCGTGACTGCAGGCTGTCGAGCGACGCGTAGTCGCGCAGGAAATTGAACGCATCGACCACGGTCACCATCGTGTCGAGCCGCGCGACTTCGCCGAGGCTGCGGCCGTCCTCGCCTTCGAACGTGAACGTCTCGGCCACCGGCAGCGGCTCCGAGATGCCGGTCGATTCGATCACGAGCTGGTCGAAGCGCCCTTCGCGCGCGAGCCGGTCGACCTCGATCAGCAGATCCTCGCGCAGCGTGCAGCAGATGCAGCCGTTGCTCATCTCGACCAGCTTCTCGTCGGTGCGCGACAGCCCTGCGCCGCCGTCGCGGACGAGCGCGGCGTCGATGTTGACCTCGGACATGTCGTTGACGATCACCGCGACGCGCCGGCCCTCGCGATTGTTCAGGATGTGGTTGAGCAGCGTCGTCTTGCCGGCGCCGAGAAAGCCGGACAGGACGGTCACGGGAAGCCGCGTGGACGGAGGGAGGGCGGTGCTCATCGGGCGATTCCGGAAGAGGACGTTGAGGAACGAATGATATATTGTATCGCAACGATATAACATATCATTTTGAACGTCCAGCAGATCGGCCACGGTGCAGCGCTTCGGCACCGCGCGTGGCATGCCGATTGAAAGGTGTGGTTGATAAGCTTGCCGGCGAGACCGTTGGCCGACTACCTACACGATGAACAAGAAAATACTGACCGCGTTGTCACTCTGCGCCGCGCTGCCCGGCGTCGCCCTCGCCCAATCGATCGCCGCGCCGACACTGAAGCCCGGCGATACCTGGACCTACATCAACACCGTCGAAATCGGCCCGAACGGCTGGCGCCAGTCGCGCGACGAGGTTACCGTGCAGCGGACGACACCCGGGCACATCTACATCGAAACCCGGCAAAGCGGCACGACGCAAGCGCCGCACGAATTGATCGTCGACGCGGACTGGAGCCGCGCGCGCAGCGTCAACGGCACGGAAACCGTGGTGAACCGCCCGTTCACGTTTCCGCTGACGGTCGGCAAGACCTGGGCGATCAGTTATGCCGAGACGAACCCGAATCCGCAGCATGCGTCGGAAGCGTACGACACGCATTACAAGGTCGTCGGCCGCGACACGGTCACGGTGCAGGGCGGGAAATTCGATGCGATCAAGATCGAAGCCGAAGGCACGTGGAAGGCGCAAAACGCGCCCGGGCAGTCGATCACGTCCGGCTTGTCCCGCACCGTGAACGGCTCGACGATCCTGATGCAAAGCCACAACAACGGCACGGCGGAACAGACCGGCAAGACCTACAAGGCGTTCTGGTACGTGCCGGCGGTCGGACGCTGGGTGAAGTCGGTCGAGGAGTACTACGACTCGAACAGCATGCGCACCGCACGCTATACGAACGAACTGGTGTCGTACCGGCGCGCGGGAACGGAAGGCGGCGCGCCGCTGCCCGCTCAGCCCGCGCCCGCACCGATGGCGCCGGAAGGCACGCCCCCCGGCGATCAATGACCCGGCGCGCGCCCGCTTACGTATAGAGCGACGCCGGCGGCAATTCCCCGGTCAACGCGAACCGGCCGACGTCACGCAGCCGATAGTCGAGCGGATCGTGCAGCGTATGCGTACGCGCGTTGCGCCAGAAGCGGTCGAGGCCGAGCGACGCGGCCGTCGCGCGCGCGCCGCATGCGTCGAACAGCGCCTCGCCGTTGTCGAGCGCCGCGCGCTGCGCGACGATCTTCGCCTCCGATACCGCGAGCGCCACCTCGGCGCGCTCGTCCGCCGTCAGCGCATCCTGCCGCGCCCACGCGCGCTGCAACGCGGCCGCCGCGCGATCGGCCAGCGCCGCCGCGGCGATCGCCCGCACGCGCATGTCGCCGAAGCGCTGCAGCGTGTACGGATCGTCGCTTGCCTGCGCGACCTCCGACTGTATCCATGGGCGGCCATGCTTCAGCACGTAGTCGCGCGCTTCCGCCAGCGCACCTTCCGCGAGCCCGACGAACAGGTTCGTCAGCACGAGCTGAGACACGAGCGTGCGCAGCGTCGCGCGCGGTGTCGGCGGCGCCTCGGAGCGGTGCAGCACCTCGTCCGGCGCGAGCGTCACGCCGTCGAAGCTCACGCTGCCGCTGTCGGTCTGGCGCTGGCCGATCGGGTCCCAGTCTTCGTTGACCGTGATCCCCGCGCGATCGGTCGGCACCACGCCGAACACGGTGCGGCCCGCTTGCGGATCGTGCGCGGACACCGTCATGCGCTGCGAGCCGCGCGTGCCCGAACAGAAGCCCTTCACGCCGTCGAGCCGGTAGCCGCCGTCCGGCGTCGCGGTCGCCGCCAGCCGCGTGTCGAGCGGGTTGACCGCATTGCCCCACCACCAGCGATGCTCGACCGTGCCGCGCAGATAGCGTTCGCGCTGTGCCGCGCTACCCCACACGTCGACGCTCACCACCTGCAGGATCTGGAACCCGACCAGATGCGCGAGCGCGCTGTCGACGCGCGCGATCCGCCGGATCGTGTCGTAGATCGCCGGCCACCCGGCTTCCTGCCCGCCGAATTCGCGCGGCACCGCGAGCGTCAGCAGGCCCGCGTCGGCGAGCCACTGCTTTTCCTGCGCGGCGTGGCCGCCCGCGCGATCGCGCGCGGCGGCGGTTTCGCGCAGCGTTTCGATGACGCGCGCCAGTGCGTCCGGATCGACGGCTGACACATCCGTTGCAGCGGCGAGCGTCGCCGGGCCGCGGGGATCGTTCATGCGACGGCTTCCTGTTCCTGGGTCGAGACAGCTTCCGACAACGGCACGAGTTTCCCGAGTTCGCGCCTGCCGGTCAACCGCGCGAGGATCTCGCGCCGCCAGTCGTCGTAGATCGCGCGGTATTCGGCGATATCCGCGCCGAACACGTGCGCGGTGTGCGCGTACTCGTCGTGCAGGTAACCGTCGAGCCGCGCCTGCGTTTCCTCGTCGGCCGCGATCACGCGATCGATCAGCGCGTCGCGTTCGGCCGCCGGCAGCGCCTTCAACGTGTCGAACCACCACTGGACGATCTGCACGCGATGCCACTCCTCGTCCGGCCGGATCCGGTTCTCGCCATGCTCGCGCATCGCGCTGTCGCCGATACGGCCGGTCTTGCGCTGGATCCACAGCTTCGCGAGGATGTGCAGCTCGTAATGCCACTCGAACGCGAGAAAGCCCGCGACGTCGCGCACCGCGATGTCGCCGATGCGCGCCCAGTGCGCGGCGACGAGCCGGTCGATTTCCGGCAGCGGATCGCGCCCCGTCAGTTCGGTCACGCGCTCACGGCCGATCACCGCATGCGCGCCGTCGTCGCCGAGCTGGCGCGACAGGATCAGCTGGAAATGCGGGTCGTCGCGGAACAGCGTGTCGATCGCCTTCGCGACGACCTGCACGATGAACAGGTCGTGCGACGCCATCTTCGTGTAGTAGTCGGCGACGGCGGCCAGTTCGTCTTCGCCGCGCGGCTCACGCGGCGGTGTCGCCAGCTTGTCCGGGAAGCCGGGACGATGGCGTCGTGCGACGTCCAGGAACAGCGCTTCCTCGAATTGTCCGTTCCATTCGCGCGGCGCGCCGATGGGTAAGGTCATGGGTATCGTTCTCTCAGGGTCTTCAATGAAAAGAGCCGGCGCTTGTGGCGCCGCTCAGGTACGCCGGGTCACGCGTCGGACCAGGCGGTCGCCCGTGATTTGCACGGCCGAAACGAGTGCGATCAGGATCACGATCACGGTCGCCATGACGGTCGTGTCGAAACGCTGATAGCCGTAGCGGATCGCGAGATCGCCGAGCCCGCCCGCGCCGACGGCACCCGCCATCGCGGTCGAGCCGATCAGCGCGACGACGGTGATCGTGAAGCCGCCGAGCATGCCGGGCAGCGCCTCGGGCAGCAGCACGTGCCAGACGATGTGACGGCGCTTCGCGCCCATCGCGAGCGCGGCCTCGATCAGCCCGCGATCGACTTCGCGCAGGCTCACCTCGGCGATCCGCGCGAAAAACGGGATCGCGGCGATCGACAGCGGCACGACGGCCGCCCACACGCCGATCGTCGTGCCGATCAGCACGCGCGTGAACGGCAGCAGCGCGACGAGCAGGATGATGAACGGCGTCGAGCGGAACACGTTGACGAGCGCGCCGAGCACCGCGTTCACGCCGCGCCGCTCGTAGATGCCGCCGGGCGCCGTCGTCACGAGGATCACCGCGAGCGGGACGCCGAGCAGCGCCGCGACCGCGGCCGACGCGGCGACCATCGACAGCGTGTCGCGGATCGCGTCGAGCAGTTCGGGCCACCAGAGATCAAACATAGCCGAGCACCTCCGCGTGATTCGCGTGGCGGCGCGCGCGTTCGAGCAGCGCCGCCACCGCACCGCCGCGGGCCGCCGGCTGGCCGGCGTCGTCCGCGCGCGGCGTCGCCGCGATCACGAGCCGCCCTTGCGCATGCCCCTGGATGCGCTCGATCCCGCCATGCAGGAAACGCACCGAGCCGCCGAGCGCCGCCGCGAGCGCGCCGACATCCGGCTCGCCGCCGCTCTCGCCCGTATAACGGACGTCGAGCACGACCTGTGCGCCGTCGGGCAGCGCGGCCTGCTCGGGCAGCGGCTGCACGCGCGCGGCCAGTTCGGCCGGCAGGTCGTGCACGAGCGTGCTGAGCAGCGCGCGCGTCGCGCCGTGGCGCGGATCGCCGAACACGCGCCACACGGGACCCGTTTCGACGACTTCGCCTTGTTCGATCACCGCGACCGTGTCGCACACCGCGCGGATCACTTCCATCTCGTGCGTGATCAGCACGATCGTCAGCCCGAGGCGACGGTTGATGTCGGCGAGCAGCGCGAGGATCGACTGCGTCGTCTCGGGATCGAGCGCCGAGGTCGCCTCGTCGCACAGCAGGACCTCGGGATCGTGCACAAGCGCGCGGGCAATGCCGACGCGCTGCTTCTGCCCGCCCGACAGGCTGGCCGGATACGCGTCGCGTTTCGCGGCGAGCCCGACGAGTTCGAGCAGCGCCTCGACCTTGCGCACGCGCTCGGCCTTCGGCACGCCGGCGATCTTCAGCGGCAGCGCGACGTTCTCGAACACCGTCTTCGCGGACAGCAGGTTGAAATGCTGAAACACCATGCCGGTGCGACGCCGCAGCGCGACGAGCCCGTCCTCGTCGAGCGCGCCGACGTCGACGCCCTGCACGCGCACGCGACCCGAACTCGGCCGCTCGAGCCCGTTCACGAGCCGCAGCAGCGTCGACTTCCCCGCGCCGCTGCGGCCGATGATGCCGAACACCTCGCCGCGCCGCACGTCGAGCGTCACGTCGCGCAGCGCGGCGGCCTGGCCGCGCGGCGTCGCGAACACCTTGCCGACCTGCTCCAGCGACACGGCGGCGCCACCGGCGGCGGCCGCGGCCGCCGCGTCATGCGGGCCGGCAACGGTGCCGGCACGCGCGGCCGATGCATCGACGAAACCCAGCGTATCGAACAATTGCGTCATCGCTTCGCTCCGTCACGTTCAGGCATGCGCGGGATGCGCGGGTTCGGATGCCGGCACGGCAGCCGGCCGGTGCTGCGCGCCCGTGTGCCACGCGGGCAGGCGCGGGCCTGCGCCGAACAGTTTCTCGCGCAGCGTCGGCGCGGGATCGTAGTCTTCCTTGTAGACGCCGCGGTTCTGCAGCTCGGGCACGACCCAGTCGACGAAATCCTCGAACGACTCGGGCATCACGGTGCGCGTCAGGTTGAAACCGTCGATGCCCGTCTCGTCGATCCACGACTGCAGTTCGTCCGCGACCTGCGACGGCGAGCCGACGATCGGCGCATACCGGCCGCCGAGCGACATCTGTTCGAGCATCCGCCGCACGGTCCACGTGCCGGTCGTGCTCTTGCGCGAGATCGCGTCGACGGCCGACTGGATCGAGTCGGTCCTCACGTACGAGATCGGTTCGTCAAGGCCGTACTTCGCGAAGTCGATGCCGGTCGAACTCGCGAAATGCGCGAGGCCCGCTTCGGGGCTCGCATAGCGCCGGTATTCGTCGAACTTCTCGCGCGCAAGAAGTTCGGTCTCGGCCGTCACGACGCTCACGCCGGCAAAGATCCTGATCGACGCCGGATCGCGCCCCTGCCGCGCGGCAGCCGCACGGATGTCGAGCGCCGCCGCACGCGCGGCGGCCTTGCTCTGCCCGTTCACGAACACGCATTCGGCGTGACGGCCCGCGAACTCGACGCCGCGCGCGGACGAACCGGCCTGGTACAACACCGGCGTGCGCTGCAGCGACGGCTCGCTCAGGTGGATCGCATCGATCGAATAGAAGGGCCCGTCGTGCTTCACGCGCCGCACCTTGCCCGGCTGCGCGAACACGCGCGCCTGCGCATCGCGGATCACCGCGTCGTCGTCCCAGCTCTGCTCCCACAGCTTGTAGACGACGTCCATGTAGTCGTCCGCGCGCTCGTAGCGGTCGTCGTGACCGATCTGCTGCGCGAGGCCCATCCCGCGTGCGGCGCTGTCGAGATAACCGGTGACGATGTTCCAGCCCACGCGCCCTTTCGTCAGGTGATCGAGCGTCGACATGCGGCGCGCGAACAGGTAAGGCGGCTCGTAGGTCAGGTTCGCGGTCACGCCGAAGCCGAGATGCCGCGTGACCTGCGCCATCGCGGGCACCAGCAGCAGCGGATCGTTAACGGGCACCTGCACCGATTCGCGCAGCGCGGCATCGGGGCCGCCGCCGAACACGTCGTACACGCCGACGATGTCCGCGAGGAAGATCCCGTCGAACTTGCCGCGTTCGAGCGTTTTCGCGAGGTCGGCCCAGTAGTCGAGATCGGTGTAGTGCGCGGAGCGGTCGCGCGGATGCGTCCACAGCCCATGGTTGATGTGCCCGACGCAGTTCATGTTGAACGCGTTGAGCAGGATCTTCTTGCGGTTCGCCGTCGTCATGTGCGCCTCCGTCACCACGCGATCGCGTACAGCGAGCCGAACGCGTTGTCGAGTGCCTTGCGCACGGCCGGCGACTGCTGGTAGATCGCGATGAACTTGCGGATGCGCGGATCGTTCACGCTGTCCGGCCGCACGACCCACTGGATCGCGAAGATCTTGTTCTCGGTGCCGTCGAACAGCAGCGCGCTGTTCGGGTCGGTCGTGCCGGCGAGCTTGATGAAGCTCGGGTAGCCCTGCGCGAGATCGACGTCGTCGAGCGAACGCGCGAGTTGCGATGCCTCGAGCGGGATGATCTTCAGGTGCTTCGGGTTCGACACGATGTCGTGCGTCGTCGCGCGGTAGTCGGCGCCCGGCTTCAGCTTGATGAGCCCCGCGCGCTGCAGCAGCAGCAACCCGCGCCCGCCGTTCACCGGATCGTTCGCGATCGCGACCTTCGCGCCGTCCTTCAGCTCGCTGAAGCTTTTCACCTTCTTCGAATAGAGGCCGATCTTCATGATCGTGCCGGGCGCGATCGACACGAAGTTGTAGCCGCCCTGCTTGTTCGCGTTCTCGAGGAACGGGATGTGCTGGAAGTAGTTGACGTCGATGTCCTTGTTCGCGAGCGCCGCGTTCGGCGTATTCCAGTCGGTGAATTCGACGATCCGCACGTCGAGCCCCTGCGCCTTCGCCTCCTTGGCGGCAACCTTCAGCGCCTCGATCTGCGGGCTCGTCGAAATGCCGACCTTCAGCGGCGCGGTGTCGGCCCGCGCACCATTGAGCAGCGCGACGCCGAGCAGGGCGGCAGCCAGCAGGCGCGCGACGCGGCCGGCGGAAAGACGGGCGGAAAAAACGGCATGCAGCATGGGAACCACTCTCCTGTCCAAAGACGGTATCGACGGATGAGCGACGCCGCGGCGAACGCGCGGGCGTTCTCCGGACAAGGGTCAAGCGCGTCGGAAAAGGATCAGCCGATGATAGAGAGCGGAGCCGGGACGGTCTACGAAGCGATTGTGCGAAGAAAATCGCGCGCGGCGATATGGGCGGCGGCCACGCAGGATCGGCGGCCCGACCGGGCGCCCGGCCGAAATCTCGGCCTGGACGCCGGGCGAATTCCGAAATCTCGGCCAGCCGGCCGGGCCGTCATTTCCGCAGACGAAATAAATCCCTTATGAATCAATGGATTAAAAATATTCCGGCAGGCTGCATTTCTGGCATGGGGGTTGCGTAATAGACGGCACACGATGCCGCGAAGCGATGCAGGCATTCCAACATCAGGAGACACGTCTTGCAGACCTCTATCCATACCCCGTCCCATCCGGAGCCGGTTTCCAACGCCGTCGCCGCCCCGCGCGAGCGCTTCTGGCCGGAAGGTTGGTGGAAGCTGATGGAAATCCGCATCGGCATCATCCCGCTGCCCGTCTATTTCATCCTGCTTGCGCTGATCGTCGGCTTCTCGGTCACCGGCAAGGTGCCCGGCGAGATCTCGATGGCGATCGCGGTGCTCGCGTTCTTCGGCTTCACCTGCGCGGAACTGGGCAAGCGCTTGCCGCTCCTGCGCAACATCGGCGCCGCCGCGATCTTCGCGACCTTCGTGCCGTCGGCGCTCACGTACTACCACGTGCTGCCGAAGCCGGTGCTGAACCTGACGGTCGAATTCACGAAGTCGACCAACTTCCTGTACCTGTTCATCGCGTCGATCATCGTCGGCAGCATCCTGAGCATGGACCGGCGCGTGCTGATCCAGGGCTTCGTGAAGATCTTCATCCCGCTCGCGGCCGGCTCGGTCGCGGCCGCGATCGTCGGCACGGCGGTGGGTACCGCGCTCGGCCTCGGCGCGCGCCACACGCTGCTGTACATCGTCGTGCCGATCATGGCGGGCGGCGTCGGCGAAGGCGCGATTCCGCTTTCGATCGGCTATTCGGAACTGATGCACCTGCCGCAAGGCGAGATGTTCGCGATGGTGCTGCCGCCGGTGATGCTCGGCAGCCTGACCGCGATCATCCTGTCGGGCGCGCTCGACATGCTCGGCAAGCGCTTCCCGCACCTGACCGGCAACGGCCGCCTGCAGGTCGGCGAATCGGGCGACATGACGCCCGAGAACGAGGAAATCCGCGGCCACGTCGACGTCTCGCACATCGCGGGCGCCGGCATCACGGCGATCACGCTGTACCTGGTCGGCCTGATGGCGCACAAGCTGTTCGGCCTGCCCGCGCCGGTCGCGATGCTGTTCCTCGCGGTGCTCGTGAAGCTCGCGCGCGCGGTGTCGCCGCCGCTGCAGGAAGGCGCGTTCGTCGTCTACAAGTTCTTCTCGACCGCCGTCACGTACCCGCTGCTGTTCGCGATCGGCGTCGCGATGACGCCGTGGGACAAGCTGACCGCCGCGTTCACGATCGTCAACGTGGTCACGATCGTGTCGACCGTCGCGACGCTGATGGGCACCGGTTTCGTGGTCGGCCGCCTGATGAAGATGTACCCTATCGACACCGCAATCGTGAACGCCTGCCACAGCGGGCAAGGCGGCACCGGCGACGTCGCGATCCTCACGGCCGCGAACCGGATGCAGCTGATGCCGTTCGCGCAGATCGCGACCCGCATCGGCGGCGCGATCGTCGTCACGGTCACGCTGATCCTGATCGCACACTTCGGATGACGCGCCGCCGCGCGCTCCGTCGCGCAGGCCGCTTCGCACGCGCCGCCGCCGGCCTTGCCGGCGCGCGGCGCGCGTCGTTCGGGGCGTCGCTCCGGGCGGCCGGTTGCGGGCTTCGATGAGGGCGAACGTGCAGAAGAGCTTCAAGGGAATCCCGTGGTGGGGCTGGGCATCGGCCGGCGTGCTGTACGTGTGCGTGGCGGCCGCGGCCGTCGATTTCGCGTGGGAACGCGCGATCGACGCGCTCGAGGAAACCGGCGCGCATCGGCTCGACCTGTATGCGTCGAGCCTGAAGAGCGAACTCGGCCGCTTCGAGATCCTGCCCGGCCTGGTCGCGCGGCAGGACCGCGTGCGCGCGATGCTGAAAGCCGCGCCGCACGATGCCCCCGAGCTCGTGCACACGGTCGACACGTACCTCGAAGCCGTGAACCGCGACGCGGGCAGCGGCGCGGTCGACGTGATCGACCTGCAGGGCGACGTGATCGCCGCCAGCAACTGGAACGAAACGCTCAGCTTCGTCGGCACCAACGTGTCGTACCGGCCGTATTTCAAGGACGCGCTCGCGCGCGGCAGCGGCCGCTTCTTCGGCATCGGCACCAATACCGGCGTGCCGGGCGTCTACTTCGCGAGCGCGGTGCGCGACGACGGCGTGCCGATCGGCGTCGCCGCCGTGAAGATCAGCGTCGACCCGCTCGAATCGGCGTGGCGCGCGCCGGGCGTCGCCGCGATGGTCGTCGACGGCAACGGCGTGGTCGTGATCTCGACCGAACCCGCGTGGAAATTCACCGCGCTGCGCCCGATCACCGCGCAGCAGCAGCGCGACATCCAGGCGTCGCGACAGTACGCGGGCCGCACGGTCGACGCGCTGCCGTACCGCCGCATCGGCGACCGCAGCGCGGCCGCATGGTTCGGCACCTTTCCCGATCCGCGCCACGCCGGCCGCACCACACGCTATCTCGTGATGTCGCGCCCCGCGCCGCAGGCCGGCGATTCGCTGATGGTGCTGCTCGACATCGCGGGGGCACGGCGCCAGCAGCAGACGGCCTTCGTGTTCGTCACCGGCGCGTTCCTGATCGCCGCGCTGCTGGCCGGTTACGCGATCCAGCGCCGCCGCGCGATCGTCGCGCGGCTGAACGCGCAGGACGCGCTGCGGCGCGCGAACGACCGGCTCGAGCTGACCGTCGCGCAGCGCACGGCCGCGCTGACGGCCGCGAACGAACGGATGCAGCGCGAGATCGTCGAGCGCGAGCGCACCGAGCAGCGGCTGCGCGCGTCGCAGCAGGAAGTCGTGCATGCGGGCAAGCTCGCGGTGCTCGGGCAGATGGCCGCCGGCCTCACGCACGAGCTGAACCAGCCGCTCGTCGCGATCCGCACGCTGTGCGACAACGCACGCACGTTCTTCGAGCGCGGCCAGCCGGCGCCGGCGCTCGCCAATCTCGAACGGATCGGCAAGCTCGTCGACAGCATGGCCGTGCTCACCGGCGAGCTGAAGACCTTCGCGCGCAAGCCCGACGTCGAGCGCGTCGCGGTCTCGTTGAACGAGGCCGTCGCACATGCGCGGCTCATCTACGATGCGCGGATCCGCGACGAAGGCGTGCAGCTCGACGTGCACATCGCGCCCGGCACCGCCGTGTCGGCCGAATCGAGCCAGTTGCAGCAGGTGATCGTGAACCTGCTCGGCAACGCGCTCGACGCGGTCCGCGACGCGCCCGTGCGCCGCATCGTCATCGAGGCCACCGGGCCGGACGAAGCCGGCCGTGTGCGCGTCACGGTCGCCGACAGCGGCGCGGGCATCGCGCCCGAGGTGCTGCCGCACCTGTTCGAGCCGTTCGTCACGACCAAGCCGCGCGGCCAGGGCCTCGGGCTCGGCCTCGCGATCACGTCGCGCATCGTCGAGGCGTTCGGCGCGAAGATCGCCGCGACGAACCGCGACGAAGGCGGCGCGCAGTTCAGTATCGAATTCGCGGCGGCAACGCTGCAAAGGACAGAGCATGGAAGATGAGATTCGGGTGCTGGTCGTCGAGGACGATGAAAACGTCCGGATCGGCGTCGAGCAGGCGGTGGCGCTTGCCGGCTTCGCGGTCGATGCCTTCGCGTCGGCCGCCGACGCGCTTCATCACGTCGCGCCCGGCGCGCCGGTCGTGATCGTGTCGGACGTGCGGATGCCGGGCATCGACGGGCTGCAGCTGCTCGATCGCGTGATGGCCATCGACGCGCAGATCCCGGTCGTGCTGATCAGCGGCCACGCCGATATCTCGACGGCCGTCGGCGCGATGCAGGTCGGCGCGTACGACTTCATCGAGAAGCCGTTCTCGTCGGACGTGATCGCGGGGCGCGTCGCGCGCGCGGTCGAGAAGCGCCGCCTGACGCTCGAGGTGCAGGGCCTGCGCGCGGCGCTGAACAACTGGCAGGGCATCGAGGCGTTCGTGCTCGGCAAGTCTCCTGCGATGGCCGACGTGCGCAAGAAGATCCTGCGCCTCGCCGATACGTCGGTGTCGGTGCTGATCACCGGCGAAACGGGCACCGGCAAGGAACTGATCGCGCGCAGCCTGCACGACTTCGGCGGCCGGCGCGACGCGCATTTCGTCGCGCTGAACTGCGGCGGCCTGCCCGAGCAGGTCTTCGAAAGCGAACTGTTCGGCCACGAGGCCGGCGCGTTCACGGGTGCGATCAAGAAGCGCATCGGCAAGATCGAATGGGCGGACGGCGGCACGCTGTTCCTCGACGAGATCGAGACGATGCCGGTTCCGCTGCAGGTCAAGATGCTGCGCGTGCTGCAGGAGCGCGTGGTCGAGCGGCTCGGCGCGAACGAGCTGATTCCGGTGGACTGCCGCGTGGTCGCCGCGTCGAAGGCCGATCTTGCCGAACTGGCGGCCGACGGCCGCTTCCGCGCCGACCTTTTGTATCGCCTCAACGTCGCGCAGATCGAGCTGCCGCCGCTGCGCGAGCGGCGCGAAGACGTGCCGCTGCTGTTCGAGCATTTCGTGCTCGCGGCCGCACGGCGCTTCGGGCAGCCGGCGCCGGTCGTCACGGCCGCGCAGGTATCCGAACTGATGACGCACGCATGGCCCGGCAACGTGCGCGAGCTGCAGAACGTGGCCGACCGCTTCGTGCTCGGGCTGACCGGCGACAGCCTGCTGTCGTCCGGCGGCACGCCGGCCGCGGGCGGCACGCTCGCGGAGCAGCTCGCGTATTTCGAGCGGATGCTGATCGAAGACATGCTGCAGCGTCACAACGGCAACGTCGCGGAGGCCAGCGAAGCGCTCGGCATGCCGAAGAAGACGCTCTATCACAAGCTGCGCAACCTGCGGATTCCCGCGCGCGGCGACGCGGCAGCCGATGGCGGCGAATGACGCGAACGAGGACACGCACGACAGCATGGATCGCATCGACATCACCGAACACGGCCGCGTCGCCGGCCACCTGATCCGCGGCGTCACGCGCGCGCAGAAAACCTTCCGCCCGAGCGACTGGCCCGAGCGCCTCGCGGGCGTCATCACGCTGTTCGTCGGCGAGCGGCGGCCCGGCTATCCGTGCGCGCTGTCGCGGCTCGCGATGCCCGTCGTCGTCGGTAGCGCAAATGCCTGTTCGTGTCGGATGAATTGCGCACCGTATGCGCGGACGCCTTCGACTTCGCGATGCAGTTCGCGGCCGACAACGACCTCCCCGTCGAGCTTCAGACCGCGCCCGCGCTGGCGGTGCGCTGAAACGCGGGCCGCGTTCGCGGCGCGCGTCCTTGCCGTTTCCCCGTTTCCCCGGTTGCGGTGCACGGGTGCGCAGGCCGTCGCACGCGCCTTTCCGGGCTTGTCCGGCTTCACGGCCAATCGTTAGACGATTGAAAGCATCGGCACCCATCCCCTTCCGACAAGGGTTTGCGGCCGAGCCATCAAAAAAATTGATCGTCACGATGAAAATTATGCGTTTTCCTTGCAGGTCGCCGTGATGCATAGTTGCGTCGTGTTGACGCACCTTTGAGTCTTTCAGTCATGAACATGCGAATCGAGCCGTCCGTGCTCGCGAACCCCGACCTGCAATTTGCGACGCTTTCGTCAGGCATCAGCCTGCCGTATGTCGAGCGGGGCAGCGGCGCGCCGATGGTGTTCGTGCACGGCTCGCTGTGCGACTACCGCTACTGGGATCCGCAGCTCGCGTCGCTGTCGGCGCACTACCGCTGCATCGCGCCGAGCCTCAGCCATTACTGGCCGGCCGTCGAAGCGGGCATCCAGGACGAGTTCAGCTGGCAGAACCACGTCGACGAGCTCGCCGAGTTCATCGACGCGCTCGATCTCGGCCCCGTGCATCTGGTCGGCCACTCGCGCGGCGGCAGCGTCGCGTTCAACGTCGCGCGCCAGCA
The DNA here is from genome assembly GCF_004803625.1 of Burkholderia sp. LS-044. Classification (NCBI taxonomy): domain Bacteria; kingdom Pseudomonadati; phylum Pseudomonadota; class Betaproteobacteria; order Burkholderiales; family Burkholderiaceae; genus Burkholderia; species Burkholderia sp. LS-044. The sequence continues at coordinate 531,087 of NZ_SSWO01000005.1, read as the reverse complement.
TCCGCAACTCGTCGAATCGCTGACGCTCGCCGATCCGGGCGGCCCGCTGCAACAGCCGGGCGTGCGCGAAGCCGCGCTGCCGGCCGCCGCGATCGCGCTGCGCACGAAGGCCGTGAGCCTGATCGGGCAAGGCGACGTCGAAGCGGGCCTCGAGATGTTCGTCGATTCCGTGAGCCTGCCCGGCGCGTGGAAGAAAAGCACGTCGCGTTTCCGCACGATGGCGATCGACAACGCAAGCACGCTGCCGAAGCAGTTGCGCGACCCGCTGCCCGCGTACTCGCAGCACACGGCCGGCGACATCTCGTGCCGCACGCTGCTGATCGACGGCCAGCGCAGCCCGAAGATGTTCCGCAACAACGTCGATACGCTGACGCAGTGGATCGGCAATGCGCAACGGCAGACCGTCGCCGGCGCATCGCACGGGATGAACGCGGCAAGCCCCGCCGTGTTCAACCGTTACGTGCACGAGTTCGTCGCCGCGTAACGCGAGCGGGCGGCATGCGCGCCGCCCGGCCTTCCCCTCTCTTGCGGAAGCGAAACGGCGCGGGCAATCCGCATCGTTTCGCATCCCCCTGCATCACGCAGCCGATGCCGCCTTGCGCGTCACCGCATCCGGCAACCCGAACACGCTGTCGAACGCCCAGTTGTACGTGAACGTGAAGATCGGGAAGAACACGATCAGCACCGCGTCGTACAGGAACGCCTGCCATAACGACACGTCGAGCCACCACGCGATCAACGGAATCAGGAACGTCACGAGCGCGACCTGAAACCCGATCGCATGCACGACACGTCGCCCGACGGTGCGCGTCGTTTCGATGCGCCGCCGCTCCCACGCCTCGAACCCAAGGTTGTACAGAAAATTGACGGTGACGCCCGTCGTCGAGATCATCACGCCGAGCAGGCCGCTCGTCGCCGCGCTCGCGCCGCTCAGCATGCCGAGCACCGACGACGCGACGAGGATGCCGAGCACCTCGAACATCACGACGTAGACTATGCGTCTCTTCCATCCTTGCATGACCGACCACCTTCGTTTCGAACAAGGTGGCGAGACTACAGCGGACACTTCGTCCGTAAAAGTCAGGTCCTTTCAATTTTTCTGACAGGAGGCGGCCGACCATGCTGACCAGCGATCACATCGACATGCTGCTGACCGTCATCGACGAAGGCTCGTTCTCGGCGGCCGCGCGTGCGCTCGGCCGCACGCCGTCGGCGGTCAGCATGGCGATCGCGAACCTCGAGGCCGAACTCGACCTCGTGCTGTTCGACCGCGGCACGCGCGAGCCGACGCCGACCGCCGCAATGGCCGCGCTGCTGCCCGACGCGCGCGCGATCGCCGAACGGCTGCATGCGCTGCGTGCGCATGCGCAGCACTTGTCGGAGGGTGTCGAGGACACGCTGCGACTCGGGCTCGCGGCCGAAATCGACGGTGCGCCGATTGCGCGCGCGCTGGCCGCCGTCGCCGCGAAATATCCGGCGCTCGCGGTCAGCGTCGTCACCGCACCGCAGGATGCGATCGTCGACGCGCTGCATCGCGGGGCCGTCGATCTTTGCGTCGCGTACGGCGGGCTCGATCTTCATCCGCAGGAACAGATTCACGCGCTGTGGACCGAGACGCTGATCGCGGTCGCCGCGCCCGGCCATCCGGCGATTGCCGAAGCCGCGCATCCGGAGGCGATCGAGCGCTTGTCGGGGTTTCGGCAGATCGTGATCGCCGATCCGGAGCGGCCGCTCACCGACGTGCGGCCGCTTATCGGCAACCGCACGTGGAAGGTGACCGACATGGCGACCGCGATCGCGCTCGTGAAGGCCGGTCATGGCTGGGCGAACTTGCCGGAATCGATCATCGACCGGTATGTGGCGGACGGCGAACTCGCACCGCTCGTGTTCGCGAACATTCGCAACGGGCTGCCGCTGCCTGTGTATTTGCGGCGGCCGAAACATACGGGGCTCGGCAAGGCCGCCGGGGAACTCTTGCGGGCACTGCGGGCTGAAGACAGTCCGCATTGAGCGGTGCGGCGATGGCGTCGCGACACCGTCCGTCAACGCCGGACGACTTGACCGTTAGTTGCAGTCACTGGACCACCGCCGCGCGCGTTCGGCGGCAGAAACGCGTTCCCGGTCGGTCATCGCTCGACCTGCCCGACCATGCCGGCCGTGAGGCGGGTCATACGACCGTGATGGCGAGCTCCTCCGCAAACGCCTCCAACCGGTCTCCTACCCGCAACTTAAGGACATCGATGAACCGTTTGATCTTCGCGTCGACGAACTGACGGGACGAATACACCGCATAGACGTTGCGCTGAGCGGTGTGGAATTCAGGCAGCACGCGAACGAGCGATCCTGTACGCAAATCGTCGATTGCCGAGAAGGCGGCGATCAGCCCGATCCCCGCGCCCTCGCGCAGTACCGTGGACATCGCATCCATGTCGTTGACGCTGAAGTGCGATCCCGCCGGACGATACACCGCCTCGCCGGCCCTGCCTTGCAGACGCCATTCGTCGGGCGCGTAATCGACCGTGCTCAGGAGCACACATGTGTGGTCGACGAGGTCTTCCACGCACGCGGGAGCCGGACGATGCGCCAGATAATCGGGCGACGCCGCCAGAATGCAATGACTGACGCCGATCTTCTGGCTCACATACGCCGAGTCCGGCAGCGTGCGCGCAATCACGATCGCCACGTCGAGTTGCTCTTCGAGCAGGTTCGGCATCCGCTGCGACAGCATGAGATCGACCGATACCTCCGGGTATGCGTTCCGATAGGCAAGCACGGCTTGCGAAACGAGTTGACGGCCTAATCCCGGCACCGCATGCACGCGCAACACGCCGCGCGGCTCCAGCAGCGCATCGCGCGCTTCCGCTTCTGCCCGTTCGATGTCCGAGAGGATCGCAACGCTGCGCTCGTAAAAACGTCGCCCCGCATCGGTGACGACGAGCCGTCGCGTCGAGCGCTGCAGCAACCGCGTGTTGAGATTGTCCTCGAGTACCGAGACCGCTCGGGAAATGTTGCCGACCGTCGTATCGAGGTGGTTTGCGACAGCCGTGAAACTGCCCATCTCGACCACCTTCGCAAACACCGACATGGTGTGAACCTTGTCCATTACGCACCCTGGTTTTGAATTGATCGCCGAATCGCTGCGTTTCGGCCCGCGCGAGCCTGTTGATCATAGGGCCCGCGCCTGCTTCGTGCAGTCAGCGCGCAATCCCCCTGTCGTTTTCGCGCATCCTTTCAATACGCTTTCATGCTGGCATGGAGATTTTCCCTCCCGAGACAAGATTCATTCTTTCCGGCCCCTCTAAGTTGCCGCCCGCTTCACGCCTAGACTGGGTCCCGAAGTCAGGCAATCAGAACGCGGAAGTATCGAACCCGAGCTCGGCCCGCCACGGCGAATCGTCCAGATACGGCGTGGCGCAGGTTCCCCTGTCCGGCTCGTGGCGAACACACATCGAATCGCAATCCTAACCATAGAGGCTAATACCATGGACATCAGTTACGACGCGCTTCATCTTTTCATCAACGGCGAATGGATCGGTGCGAGCGAACGCGAAACGGCGCCGGTGATCAACCCCGCCACGCAAATCGAGATCGGGCGCGTCCCGCTGGCGACGGCAGCCGATCTGGATCGCGCCCTGCAGGCCACCGCACCGGCTTTTGACGTCTGGCGCAACACCGTGCCTGCCGAACGCGCGCGCATTCTGAAGCGTGCGGCGGAACTGATGCGCGAGCGCGCCGAGCACATCGCGACCGTCATGACGCTCGAGGAAGGCAAACCACTGGCAGAAAGTCGCGACGAAGTCCTGCGTGCCGCCGACTATTTCGAATGGTTCGCCGAAGAGGCTCGCCGTATCGACGGCCGCGTGGTGCCATCCAACCGCCCGGGTGTGCAACAGCTCGTGAAAAAACAGGCAATCGGGCCCGTTGCCGCATTCACGCCATGGAATTTTCCCGCGATCACCCCGGCGCGCAAGCTCTCCGCCGCACTCGCCGCCGGATGCAGCGTCATCATCAAACCCGGCGAGGAAAGCCCCGCAACGGCGCTCGCGCTGGCACGTGCACTGGACGACGCCGGTTTGCCGAAGGGCGTGCTTCAAGTCGTATTCGGCGTGCCCGACCAGGTGTCGAAGCATCTGATCGCTTCCCCGGTCATCCGGAAGGTGACGTTCACGGGCTCGGTACCGATCGGCCGCCTGCTGTCGGCGCGTGCCGCCGAAGGCGTCAAACCCATCACGCTGGAGCTGGGCGGCCACGGGCCCGTCCTCGTATTCAACGACGCGGATGTCGAGAAGGCCGCGGTCGACGGTGCGGCGAACCGCTTTCGCGGTACGGGCCAGGTCTGCATCTCGTCGACGCGCTTCCTGATCCAGCGCGAAGTCTACGACGCGTTCGTCGGGCACTTCGTGCGCGCCACCCAGGCCCTCAAGGTCGGGAATGGCATGGATGCCGGCACGCAGGTCGGGCCGCTGGCCAATCCGCGCCAGCTTGCCAAGATGGAAGAACTCATCGCCGATGCGGTGGAACGTGGCGCAAGGGTCCTCGCCGGCGGAAAGCGCATCGAGGGCGAAGGATATTTCTTCGAACCCACGGTCCTCGCCGACGTACCGAAGGACGCGCGCGTGATGCATGAAGAACCGTTCGGCCCGATCGCGGTGCTGATGCGCTTCGATGCCCTCGCCGACGGGCTCGCCGAAGCGAACCGGTTGCCGTACGGGCTCTCCGCCTATGCGTTCACGCGCAGCGCGCGCACGGCCATTGATGTCGCGGACGGTCTCGAAGCCGGGATGATCGGCATCAACCAGTACCGCATCGTGTCGACCGAACTGCCGTTCGGCGGCATGAAGGAAAGCGGCCACGGCTCGGAAGGCGGCACCGAGGGCATCGAGTACTACCTCACGCACAAGTTCATCAGCCAGGCTTGAAGGAGTATCGCCATGTCTCATACGCATTTCGACAGTCCGCGCGAGGCCGCGCGGGCCTTCACGCCGACGCTCTCGGCATTCGTCGACGACACGCTCTACCCGCGCATCTGGAGCGATCCGTCGCTCGCGCCGCGCGACCGCAGCCTCGTGACCGTCGCCGCCCTGATCGCGGGGGGCCATCTCGATGAGTTGCCGGCGCACCTGCGGCGCGCGTTGACGAACGGCGTCACCCGCGAAGAGCTCTCCGCGGCAATCACACACCTCGCGTTCTACGCCGGGTTTCCCGCAGCGATTTCCGCTTCGGCCGTGGCGCAGGCAACGCTGGGCGCACAACCTCGGTCCGACGATCTCGCCGGTCATTCAGCTCCCGCACAGGAAGGTGTGAAATGAAAGCCATCACATTCAAGGAGTTCGGCGAGGCCGAGGTTCTCCAATTGGCCGAAGTCCCGGCACCCGAGGTTCGCCCCGACGATCTACTGGTACGCGTTCATGCCGCGGGCGTGAATCGCGCGGATCTGACACATCGGCGAGGCGGATACGGCCGGCCCAATTTCGGAGACTCCACCCTCATGGGGCTCGAAATCGCCGGCGAGGTGATCGAGACGGGAAGCGCCGTGCAGGGCTACAAGGTGGGTGATCGTGTAATGGGCGTCGTGGGCGGCGGGGCCTATGCGGAACAGGCGCGCATCGACTGGAGAATGGCGATGCCCATTCCGGCAACGATCGACTACGTGCACGCGGCTGCCATACCGGAAGTTTTCGTCACTGCGCACGAAGCGTTGTTGCATCTGGGCCGCTTGCAACGCGGCGATTCGGTGCTGATTCACGCAGCGGCGGGCGGGGTGGGTTCCGCGGCGGTCCAGCTCGCCTACGCAACCGGCGCGACGATATTCGCGACCGCCGAAGCGGCGAAACTGGAACGGATCGTTCAACTCGGCGTGGACCATGCGATCGACTACAAGGCGCAGGATTTTTCGGAAGTCGTCGCAAGCAGGACAGGCAAACGCGGTGTCGACGTCGTCATCGACTTCGTGGGCGCGCCGTATTTTTCGCGGAATGTCGCGTCATTGGCAAACGGCGGCCGGCTGGTGCAGGTCGGCATACTCGGCGGCGGCGGTGACGTGAGCGTTGCGCTCGATCAGATCCTGTACCGTCATCTGCAAATCATCGGCACGGTGATGAAGTCGCGCGACCCGCGCGAGAAACACGCGATGGTTCGGCGATTTCGCGAACATTGGCTGGACCGCTTTGCGGGAGGCGCGGGTCTCGAATCGGTCGTCGACAGCGTGTTTCCTCTCGCCGATGCCGCGGCGGCTCATCGACGGATGGAGTCGGCCGCGAACGTAGGCAAGATCATCCTGACGATGAGCGAAAACGCGTGACGCCATAAAAAAACCCGGCATGCAGACCTGAGCCTGCATGCCGGGGTTCTTCGCTTCACTGCCGGCGAGCGACGAATCGCCCGCCGTTCGCGCTCAACGCGCGGCGACTTCCGCCTTGACGGACGCCGCATCGCCGACCGCCGTCGGCGCGGGCCCCCATCCGCCGCCGAGCGCGCGGATCAGGTTGACGGTCGACACGGCCTGCGCACCGGTGAGCTGGTTCGCCTGCAGTTGCGACTGCAGCACCGAGCGCTCGCTGTCGATGACGTCGAGATAGGCGACTTCACCTTCCTGATACTGCGTGCGCGACAACGTCGCCGCGCGCCGCGACGCATTGACAGCCGCATCCTGCGCGCGGATCTGGTCGTCGAGCAGGCGCAGGTCGGCGAGATTGTCCTCGACCTCGCGGAACGCGACGAGCACCTGCTGCCGGTAGTTCGCGACCTGCTCGTCATACTGCGCGCGCGCCTGCTGCACGCCGGCCGCACGGCGTCCGCCGTCGAACAGCGGCAGCGTCAGCGCGGTGCCCGCGAACGGCCCGAGCAGGAACGTGCGGCTCGACCACAGGAACAGGTTGCCGAGCGTCGACGCCTCATAGCCGAACGCCCCCGTGATGTCGAGCTTCGGGAAATACGCCGACTTCGCGAGGCCGATCCGCGCGTTCGCGGCCGCCATCGCGCGCTCGGCCGCCGACACGTCCGGACGGCGTTCGAGCAGCGCGGACGGCAGGCCCGGCGGCACCTTCACCGCGACCGGCACGATCGGCGTTTCCTTGAACGCGAAATCCGCGGGCGCCTTGCCGAGCAGGATCGCGAGCGCATGCTCGGATGCCGCGCGCCGGCGCGCGACACCGACCGCATCGGCCTGCGCGCTGGCCAGCTCGTTCTTCGCGCGCGACACGTCGAGCTCGCTGATGTCGCCTTCGTTGAAGCGGCGCTGCACAAGCTGCAGTGCCTGCTCGCGCAACTCCACCGTGCGGCGGTACAGATCCTGGTCGGAATCGAGCTGGCGCAGTTCGAAGTAGTTCTGCGCGACGTCCGCCTGCAGCGCGAGCTGCACCGAACGGAACAGCGCTTCGCTCTGCGCCTGGTCGGCACGCGACGCCTCGACGTTGCGGCCGACACGGCCGAACAGGTCGGCTTCGTAGGACACCGTCCCCTGCGCGCGCCACAGCGTCGCATTGGTCGGGCCCGTGCCCTGCGGCTGGAACTGCGATGCCGACGACAGCCCTTCGCGCGTCGGCCCGAACCCGGCGCCGATCTGCGGGAACCATTGCGAGCGCGCCGAACGCGTCGCCGCGCGCGCTTCCTCGACCCGCGCCGCCGCGGCTTTCAGGTTCTGGTTCGCGGCGAGCGCCTGGGTCTCGAGCGAGTCGAGCACCGGATCGCCGAACACCTTCCACCATTCGCCGCGATGTTCGCCGTCCGCCGGCTCGGCCGTCTTCCAGGTGCCGGCCTGCTCGCCGGCGGCGAGCGTCGGCGCTTCCTTGAACGCGGCGGGCGCCGCCGCATCCGGGCGCTTGTAGTCGGGGCCCACCGCGCACGCGGCGAGCAGCGTCGCGAGCAGGGTGCTCGCGGCCGTCACCTTCGCGAAGCGCATCAGGCCGTTCGTGTTGTGCATGTTGTCCATCTTTTTATCCTCAAGCATCCGAAGCCGGTACGCCCTGGGCCGGCACGCCGTAGCCGGACGAGTCCTTGCCGGCGACGTGGATCTTGCCGCCTGCCAGCGTACGCAACACGACGTAGAACACCGGTGTCAGCATCAGCCCGAACAGCGTCACGCCCAGCATCCCGAAGAACACCGCGACACCCATCGCATGGCGCATTTCCGAACCGGCCCCCGTCGACGTGACGAGCGGCACGACGCCCATGATGAACGCGATCGACGTCATCAGAATCGGGCGCAGCCGCAGCCGGCTCGCCTCGATCGCGGCCTCGAGCGGCGTCCTGCCGTCGTGTTCGAGCTCGCGTGCGAATTCGACGATCAGGATCGCGTTCTTCGCCGACAGCCCCACCAGCACCATCAAGCCGATCTGCGTGAAGATGTTGTTGTCGCCCTGCGTGAGCCACACGCCCGTCAGCGCCGACAGAATGCTCATCGGCACGATCAGGATCACCGCGAGCGGCAGCGTCAGGCTTTCATACAGCGCGGCGAGCACGAGGAACACGAGCAGCACGCTGATCGGGAACACATACATCGCCGAATCGCCGGCAAGGATCTGCTGGTACGTGAGGTCGGTCCACTCGAACCGCACGCCGCGCGGCAGCGTTTCATGCGCGATGCGCTCGATCGCGGCCTGCGCCTGACCCGACGAGAAGCCCGGCGCCGGGCCGCCGTTGATGTCGGCCGCCGTGTAGCCGTTGTAGCGCACGACCATTTCGGGGCCGAACGTCGGCGTCACCGTGACGAGCGACGACAGCGGCACCATCTCGCCCTTGTCGTTGCGCGTCTTCAACTGCAGGATGTCGTCCGCACGCTGGCGGAACGGCGCATCGGCCTGCACGCGCACCTGGTACACGCGCCCGAAGCGGTTGAAGTCGTTCACGTACAGCGAGCCGAGATACACCTGCATCGTGTTGAACACGTCGGTCACCGGCACGCCGAGCTGCTTCGCCTTCACGCGGTCGAGATCGACGTTGAGCTGCGGCACGTTGATCTGATAGCTCGTGAACAACGGGCCGAGTTCCGGCGCCTGCTGCGCGCGCTTGATGAAGTCGTTGGTCGCATCCGCGAGCCGCGCATAGCCGACTGCGCCGCGATCCTCGATCTGCATCTTGAACCCGCCGAGCGTGCCGAGGCCGAGCACCGGCGGCGGCGGGAACACCGCGACGAACGAGTCCTTCATCGCGCTGTACTGCTGGTTCAGCGCACCCGCGATCGCGCCCGCCGACAGCGCCTTGCCATGCCGTTCCGAGAACGGCTTCAGCGTGACGAACACGATGCCCGCGCTCGAGCTGTTCGTGAAGCCGTTCACCGACAGACCCGGGAACGCGACCGCACTCTCGACGCCCGGCTGCTTCAGCGCGATCGAGCCCATGTCGCGGATCACCTTCTCGGTGCGGTCGAGCGATGCGCCGTTCGGCAGCTGCGCGAATGCGATCAGGTATTCCTTGTCCTGCGCGGGCACGAAGCCGCCCGGCACGACCTTCGACACCAGCACGGTCGCGCCCACGAGCACGAGGTACACGCCGAGCATCAGGGTCTTGCGCGACAGCACGCCGCGCACGCCGCGGCCGTAGTTCTCCGCACCGCGATGGAACACCTTGTTGAAGCCGCGGAAGAAGCCGCCGAGCACGCGATTCATCACGCGCGTGAGCCAGTCTTCCTTGTCGCCATGCCCCTTCAGCAGGATCGCGGACAGCGCCGGCGACAGCGTCAGCGAGTTGAACGCCGAGATCACCGTCGAGATCGCGATGGTCATCGCGAACTGCTTGTAGAACTGGCCGGTCAGGCCCGACATGAACGCGAGCGGCACGAACACGGCGACGAGCGTCAGCGCGATCGCGATGATCGGCCCGCTCACTTCCTGCATCGCCTTGTAGGTCGCCTGCCGCGCGTTCATCCCGCTTTCGATGTTGCGCTCGACGTTCTCGACCACCACGATCGCATCGTCGACCACGATCCCGATCGCGAGCACCATCCCGAACAATGACAGCGCATTGATCGAATACCCGAACGCGAGCAGCAGCGAGAACGTGCCGATGATCGACACCGGCACCGCGATCAGCGGAATCAGCGACGCGCGCCAGGTCTGCAGGAACACGATCACGACGATCACGACCAGTGCGATTGCTTCGAGCAGCGTATGCACGACGGCCTTGATCGACGAACGCACGAACTGCGTCGGGTCATAGACGATCTTGTAGTCGACGCCCGCCGGCATGTCCTGCTTCAGCTCGGCCATCGTCTTGCGCACTTCGTCCGAGATCTGCAGCGAGTTCGCGCCCGGCGACTGGTTGATCGCCATCGCGACGGCCGGCTTGTTGTCGAGCAGCGAGCGCAGCCCGTATTCGGATGCGTCGAGCTCGATCCGCGCGATGTCGCGCAGATGCGTGACGCCGCCGTCCGGCGTGGTCTTCACGACGATGTCGCCGAACTCGTCTTCCGTCTGCAGACGGCCGCGCGCGTTCACCGACAGCTGCAGCGGCGTGCCGGGCAGCGACGGCGACGCGCCGATCACGCCGGCCGCGACCTGCACGTTCTGCTCGCGGATCGCCTGCACGACGTCCTCGGCCGACAGCCCGCGCTGCGCGACCTTCTGCGGATCGAGCCACACGCGCATCGCGTAGTCGCCCGAACCCCACAGCTGCACCTGGCCGACGCCCTGGATCCGCGACAGGCGATCCTTCACGTTGATCAGCGCGTAGTTGCGCAGGTAGGTCATGTCGTAGCGGTTGTCCGGCGAGATCAGGTGGACCACCATCGTCAGCGTCGGCGAGCTCTTCACCGTCGTGATGCCGAGCCGCTGCACGTCTTCCGGCAGGCGCGGCAGCGCCTGGTTCACGCGGTTCTGCACGAGCTGCGTGGCCTTGTCCGGATCGGTACCCAGCTTGAACGTGACGGTGATCGTCATGTTGCCGTCGCTGTTCGCCTGCGACTGCATGTAGAGCATGTCCTCGACGCCGTTGATCTGTTCTTCAAGCGGCGACGCGACCGTCTCGGCGATCACTTTCGGGTTCGCGCCCGGATACTGCGCCTTCACGATCACGGAAGGCGGCACGACTTCCGGATATTCCGAGATCGGCAGCAGGAACATCGCGATCACCCCGCCGAGCAGGATGATCACCGATAGGACTCCTGCGAAGATCGGCCGGTCGATAAAGAATTTTGAAATGTTCATGTGTGGCTCTGTCTGGTTGAACGCGGATGCGAAGCGGCGGGCCGCTTACGAATCCGCCTTCGCCGGGGCGGCCGGCTTCGCGTTGTCCGCCAGCGGCGCGGACGGCGCGTCACCGCCCGTCATCGGGACCATGTGCGGCTTCACCTGTTCGCCGGGGCGCACGCGCTGCGTGCCGTTCACGACCACGCGATCGCCTGCCGCGAGGCCGCTCACGATCACGCGCCGGTTGCCGTGCTGCAGCCCCTGCTGCACTTCGCGGTACGACACGCGGCCCTGCTGGTCGACGACGAACACGAACTTCTTGTCCTGGTCGGTGTTGATCGCCGCGTCGTCGACGAGCAATGCCTCGTGCGGCGCGCTGCCGCCCACCTTCACGCGTGCGTACAGGCCCGGGACGAGCGCACCGTCCGCATTGTCGAAGCGTGCGCGCACGCGGATCGTGCCCGACGACGTGTCGAGCCGGTTGTCGACCGAGTCGATCTCGCCGCTGCGCGAGTAGCCGGTTTCGTTCGCGAGGCCGAGCTCGACCGGCACCTTGCGGCCGTTGCGCGCGCCGTTGATGTATTGCAGGTAGGTCTGTTCGTCTGCGTCGAACGATGCGTAGATCGGCGACACCGACACCAGCGTGGTGAGCGGCGCGGCCGACGCACCGGCCGACACGACGTTGCCGAGCGTGATTTCCGCGCGCGACACGCGGCCCGACACCGGCGCGGTGATCCGCGTATAGCCGAGGTTGATGCGCGCCGTTTCGAGCGCGGCTTCGGCGGCCTTCAGGTTCGCGGCCGCTTCGCGCGCCGCGTTCTGCTTCTCGTCGTAATCGCGCTTCGCGATCGCGTTGTCGCCGATCAGCCGCTGTGCGCGCTGCCAGTCGGTCTGCGCGTAACCGTTGCGCGCTTGCGCGGCCGCGAGCTGCGCGGCCGCGCGATCGGTTTCGGCCTGGTACGGGCGCGGGTCGATCACGAACAGCACGTCGCCCTTCTTCACGAGCGCGCCGTCCTTGAAGTTCACCGCGACGATCGTGCCCGACACCTGCGGGCGCACGTCGACTTTCTCGACCGCCTCGAGGCGGCCCGAATAACTCTGCCAGTCGGTGACGGTCTGCGGCACGACGGTCGCGACGTCGACTTCGGGCAGCGGTGCAGCCGCTTTCTCGGGTGCGTTCGCGTTCACGCGCATCGCGCCGAACGTTCCGAGGCCGACGACGGCAAGCGTCACGATCGCCGCTGTCGCGATTCGGGAACGGGAGGTGCGTAGGATGGCCATGTGGATCTCCAGGTAAACGTGGATTGGTTCTGGTTATTCGGAACGGTTGGGCTGTCGCGCCTGGAAGCGGCACTGGAAGAAGCGCACGGCTTCCTCGAAGGCGGCTTCGTGCGTCGCGAGCGCGGCGTGCGTGATGTCCGGATAGCGGATCACCTGCGTGAGCACGCCCGACGAGATCAGGCAGCCCGCATATTTCTCCGCCTCGACGTGCAGCACGTCGTTCTGCGCGGTGACGACGAGCGTCGGCGGCAGGCCCGCGAGGCGCACCGATTCGAGCGGCGCCGCATACGGGTGCATGCGTTGCGCGGCCTGCGGCAGATATGCGCGATAACAGGCCGCGCATTCGCGCGCGGTGATGTCGGACGCGAGGCGCTCGGCGTCGCCGATGCGCGTCATGCTCGGGTCGAGCATCGGCCCGAACAGCGCCTGCGCGACGATCGACACTTCGCCGCGATCGCGCGCAATGAACGCGAGGCAGTTCGCGAGCTGGCCGCCCGCGTCGTGACCCGCGACACCGATCTTCTTCGGGTTGCCGCCGAACGCGCGGGCGCGCGTCGCGGCCCACACGGCGGCGCGATACGCATCCTCCGGCGCGGCCGGAAAGGGAAAGGCCGGCGCGAGCGAATAGTCGACCGACACTACGAGAGCTGGTAAGCGTTCTGCTAAAAAACGCGCAGCGAAATCGGCGTCTTCGAGCGAACCGCGGACGAAGCCGCCGCCGTGGAAGTAAAGCACTACTGGCAACCCGGTCTTGTCCGGGCGCCGGTACAGGCGCAGCACGATGTCCTGCGCGTAGCCGGGAATTTCCACTTCGGCGACCGTCAGCGCCGCGCCCGCCGTGGCTTGCGCGGGCAACGCGGCCTTCAGGAATTTGCTGAATTCAGAAGCGTCCATGACGATGCAGCATCCATTTCGAGATGGAACGAATTCTGGGTCCGGCAGACATTGGGATAAATGCCTATAATCCGGCAACACAATTCAACGCCCCCGAACAATCCGAGGCTGCGTTTACCCACGAGGTAGCGCAGCCTTCTTGTTCCGGCGGCAAATTAGATTGCGGAGGTTGTGATGGACCGGCTTCAGGCCATGCAGGTGTTTACTCGCGTCGTCGATACAAGCAGCTTCACCAAGGCAGCAGAAACGCTCAGCTTGCCGCGGGCGTCCGTCACGACGATCATCCAGAATCTCGAAGCATTCCTCGGTGTGCGGCTGATGCACCGGACCACGCGTCGGCTGTCGCTCACGCCGGACGGCGCCGCCTACTACGAACGATGCGTGCGGATCCTCGCGGACGTCGAGGAAACCGAGGCGAGCTTCCAGGCGAACAACCGGAAGCCGCACGGAAAGTTGCGTATCGACATGCCGGGCTCGATCGGGCGGCTGCTCGTGATTCCGTCGCTGTGCGAATTTCATACGCGCTACCCGGACATCGACCTGCAGCTCGGCCTGTCCGACCGGCCGGTCGACCTGCTGCAGGAAGGGGTCGATTGCGTGATCCGCGTTGGTGCATTGCAGGACTCGTCGCTCGTCGCGCGCCGGGTCGGCCTGTTCGAATGCGTGACGGTCGCGTCGCCCGACTATCTCGAGCGCCACGGCGAGCCGAAGACGATCGACGACCTGAGCCAGCACAAGGCCGTCAACTACTTCTCGAGCCGCACCGGCCGCACGATCGACTGGACGTTCCTGACCGACGGCCAGGAAGTCGAGATGAAGATGGAGGGCATCGTGTCGGTGAACGATGCCGATGCGTACGTGACCTGCGGGATCGAAGGCTTCGGGCTGATCCAGCCGCCGCTCTTCATGGTGCTGCCGCATCTGCGCGAAGGCCGGCTCAAGGAAGTGCTGCCCGGCGTCAAGCCGCTGCCGATGCCGATCTCCGTCGTGTATCCGCACAGCCGCCATCTGTCGCCGAAAGTGCGCGTATTCGTCGACTGGATCGCCGAGGTGTTCGACCGTTGCCCGCTGCTGAGCGGCAAGGGCAGCCTCGACGCGACATGCAGCAAGCGCACGTTCGAGGAAGCCGAACGCGCGCCGGTGCTCGACACGCCGGTCATCAACGAATGGGTCGCGTAGGCGCGACGCTCCCGCGCACGCCTGTCACTTCGTTCGCCACGTGCGCATGAACTCCGCGGCCCCCGTGCCTGGCGCGCAACTGCCCGGCCGCCTTGCGCGCGCCATCGCCCGCGCGAGTTCCGCACGCTGCGCGCTTACGTGCCGAGCGCAATAGCGGTCGATCACGCCGAGTTGGCCTTTCAGGAACGCGATGGTCTGCTCGATGCCGCCGCGCACGCTCGCGTGCGATCGCGCGAGCACTTGATATTCGGCCATCATCGTGCGCGCGAGCTGCCGGCGGCGCTGCACCAACGCCTGAACATACTGCAGCGGCGGATCCGACAACGGTTCGGCGAGCCGCGCGCACATCGGATACCGGTCGAACTCGCGGGCCAATGACGAGAGCAGACGGGCACGCGCGCCCTTGCCTTCGGGCGGCATCCCGGCCGCCCCCGCGATGAAATCGCAAGCCTGATGCGCGTGGGCGACGGCCACCGGCAGTCGCGCCGCCTGCAACGCGCATGCCGCGTGGGACTCGGCACCGCCGGACGACTCCAGCACGATGCGCGCCGGCGCCCATTCGGCAATCGCATCGGTCAGCGACTCGATGCCGTACGTCTCGTTCCGGTAACCGAGAATCACTCGCAACGACGAGACGTCGACCTCGAGGATCTCGCGCGTCACGCTAATGCCGACGAATACGCGCTCCGGCGTCAGTTCGTTGCCGTCCCGTCGCGCTGCCGCCTCATTGTTCATACGAATCTGCCCGTCGGGCTCGTCTTGCGATCCGGTCGAAGACAAGAAAAATGGGGCGTTATTGTTCGCCACTAGAACTGTCATAATCTAAATGTAATATTCACGGACAGAACCGGTTCCATTCGCGGCGCGGCTCAACCCGAGCCATCGCGGTCGGCCCTCGGCGTGTTCCATGCCGACGGTACCCGGCCCTCGCATCGACACCCCCGATACCCGCATGACAAGAAAACGCCCTTTCATCCGCTCACTAATCAGGAATCCTGACCCTGCGACTGCTCGAACGACGACCTGTCGATCAGAAACCGGTCGCGATCCTGACCACGCAGCCATGCCGGCTCGCGGCCCACGCCGCACCACGTCTGCCCCGTCCGCGGGTCGAAATACTTTGCCCTGCGCTTCCGGGCGCCGGCCGCACCTGCCGGGAATACATCCTTGTACGTGAACCCGAATTCCTCGATGCAGCGCCGGACTTCGAGCAGCACCGTCTCCGATATGGCGAGACGCTCGCGTTCGAGCTGCTCTTCGAGCAGCGCCTTTTTCTCCATGAACGACTTGTATATCAGCATGCGATTTTCCCCTCAATTCGGCTCTTTACAGGACTTCACCGAGACGTTGCCGGCACATCCAAGCGTAATCACGCTGCCGCTTCGTATTGACAACGTTTGTCAACAACAATCGTTGAAAACAGATGATTCATACGTCGTTAAAGGCTGTTTTTGCCTATGATTAGCATGTTTTATGCGTTCAAAATTGTTGACAATTACGAACATGAAACGATGCGAACATGCGCGGCAAACCACCGGCCGCCCGCCCTCGCACCGTTCGTCAGAATCCTCCGACCCACGCTCGATGCAGCACGATCGACCTGCTCGCTAACAAAGGAGTGCGAATCATGAACGTTTTATATCTCGAGGACGACAACGCATATGTCGAAATGATCACTTCAATACTCGAGAAATCCGGACACCGCGTGCATGCGGTCGGCAACGGCTGTCACGCGATCCGTCACCTGGAGAACGCGGTCGTCGACCTGCTGATTCTCGACTGGCAAGTGCCGGGGCTGTCGGGGTTCGAGGTACTGAAATGGACGCGCGAGCGCATCGGCGGACGCTTGCCGATCCTGTTCCTGACGAGTCGCGTTCGGGACGACGAGATTTTCTCCGCGATCAACGCCGGCGCCGACGATTACATGGTCAAGCCGATCAACCAATTCGAACTGCTGGCCCGCGCCAACGCGCTGCTGCGGCGCGCGTATCACAGCGGCGGCGCGCCGCAGGACGCCCTCGATATCGGCGGCTACCGGATCGACACGAAGGCGCGGACCGTGCTGCTCCATGGCGAGCATGTCCGGCTGACGCCGCGCGAATTCGATCTCGCCGTGCTGCTGTTTCGCAACCTCGGCCGCATCATGCCGCGCGACGCGCTGATCCTTTCATTGTGGGGTCGCGACATGACCGGCGTATCGCGTAGCCTCGACACGCACATCTATCGACTCCGGATGAAGATGGCGCTCCAGCCGTCGAACGGCGTGCGGCTCAGCGCGGTCTATACGCTCGGCTATCGGCTCGAAGCGATCTGACGTTCGACGGCGGCCACGCCCGTTCCGCCGGCGGACGGCATCGCCGGGCTGCCGCGTTCGTCGGCCGCCGCATGCACCGGCGCGTCGCGGTGTGCGGCATTGCACCACCGCGTGCAGAAGACTATTGCGTCATTCGGATTGATCGCCGCGCGACGCCCCGCCCGATCGGTCGAATTCCGCTGCCGCCCCCGGCCAGCAAGGCGTCCCGTATCCCCCACTAGCTGTGCGGCTTTCGATTGTTCCGCCATCGCGACAATTCAATTCGCGTCTGCCGCATTTATCGCGACGGAACAGATACCTAGAGTAAACCCTGTCGCGCACCTCGTTGCGCATCGAACAGATCCCGCTTGATGGGACCGGGGCAAGCGCTCAAGCGCCAGCTCCGACAGTGCAAAGCATGGGATCTGAGTAAGCGCTGAAGCGCTAACTCATATCGACCGCAAAGCATGGGATCTGAGTAAGCGCTGAAGCGCTAACTCATATCGACCGCAAAGCATGGGATCTGAGTAAGCGCTGAAGCGCTAACTCATATCGACACAGGAGCTACATCATGAACCGCCGCCACCTTCTCTCCGCCCTGGCCCTCACGCTCGCCGTGTCCGCCCCGGCCTTCGCCGATTCGGGCACGCCGCATGCCGGCGACTACAGCAATACGTCGTGGTACTCGCAGCACTACGGCCCGCGCACGCGCGCCGAAGTCAGCGCGGAAGTCGAGCAGGCCCGCAAGGACGGCACGCTCGCGTACCTGCGCAAGGCAAATTCGTACCCGCAAGGGCTCGAACTCGCGCAAGGCCCGTATCGCTCGATGCCGGAAAGCAACCAGCTCGCCGGCGGGGGCCGGTAAACGTGCAACGCCGCGCAGCGGGGTGCCCCGTGCGCGGCGTCGCGACACACCTATCGACGACTCGCCGAGTCAGTCAGTTGCAGGAGCACATGATGAACGACCAACTCCCTTCGCCGCTCGATCACTGGGACGACACTACCCCGGTCTGGACGCCTTTCCGTTCGGCCCCGCACTCGCATTGACCGCCGGCTGAGCCGTCGCCTGGCCCTCAACGGCGCGGCACCCCGTCGCGCCACTCGCCCCAGTGCGTCACGATGTCCTGCACGAGCGGATTGCCCGCGCGATACAGGTTTTCGGTCGCCGGAGCAAAGCCGCCCTGGTCCGCGTAGTTCAGCAGGTTGTCGGCACTCGTCTGCCCCGCATACGGCCGGTCGAAATCGGACCCGGTACGCAGCACCGCGACGCGCGACAGGTCGACCCGCTTCACGCTCGCCGCACGCTTGAGCGCTTCATACGTCGCGTTGTCTTCCTGGGCGGTCATGCAATAGGTGCCCTTGCCGTCGGTCAGGATCTTCGTCCACTGGCGCGCGCGCTCGCCGATCAGCGTGCCCGAGAACCACGTGTTGCCCGATGACGTATCGCACTGGATCACCGTCGGCGGCCGGTTCGCCGGCGCATACGTGAACTTCGCGCGCGCGGCCTGCGCCTGCGCGCTGTCGGCGAGCACGACGTTGCGCGACAGCGCGACCGCGGCGTCGGTCAGCTGCGGATTGAGCTGGAACACCTCGGTGCGATAGTCGAGCGGCGGCTTGTCGTTCGGGCTCTTCGTGTTGATGCCGAGAAAGCCGGTATTCCAGCCGGCCGGAATCTCGCGTGCATCGAGCTCCCACTGCAGGCTGAAATCGACGAGGTACTTCGACCACGCGGCCGAGCCGACCGTGCCTTGCGCGGGGTCGACGCCCGCGATGCCGGAGATCAGGAAATACGTGCGGCGCAGGTCGAAGCGCTGCGAGAACGTGAGCGCCATGATCGTCGCCGACGCGTTCGCATAGCCCATGCCGGTCGTGACCACGCACACGTCCTGCTTGTTGCAATGAACGTTCGGGTAGTCGGGCGACAGGCCCGGCACGGCGATGTCGCGCCACGGGCCGAGCCGGTCGAGCCATGCCTGGCCCTCCGGACCGAACATCGTGATGATCATGACCTTGACCGGGCGGCCCTGTGCACCGGTCTCGGCGAATGCATTGTTGCCCGCGTTGTTGCCCTGGTTGTCCTGCGCGATCGACGGCGCGGTTGCACAGGCTGCGAGCGAGAATGCAGCGGCGGAAAGAATGGAGCGAGTCAGCATCGGCGTTCCTTGTTTCGATGATGTTGGGTGAGAACGGCTCTCGTAGACTGCGCGACGGAGTATAGAACGGGCGTGCGCGTTGCGGAACCCGACTACGAAACGACGGCCGGTGCGTCGGTTCGGGTGCGGCGCACGCGGGAAGCACAACGGAAATTCGCTCCGCACCTCGACATACCGTCAGGAATACTATCCGGTTGATCGCCACCGACACGTCGATCGCACTTGCGTGCCCGCCGCCCGGCAAACCGCTACAGCCGTGCCAGTCCTGCCACCCCATACCCCAGCACGACAAGCGCCGCGACCACGTGGCTCGCCGCGAGCAGCCCCGGCGACTTCACGATCCGGCCGATCACGCTGCCGCCGAATGCGAACACCAGCTGCCCCGCGAGGCTGCCGGCAAACACGCACGCGGCACCGAGCAGCCAGTGCCGCTGCGCGCCAGCGGCGGCCGTTGCATAGCCGTAGAACAACAGGATCGTCAGCGGGTTCGCCAGCGTGACGAAGAACATCGATGCAAACGGGCGGCTGCCCGGCGGCCGCGCATCGCCGTCGAGCGTGCGGCGGCGATCCCGCAACGCCTGCCACAGCATCCGCGCGCCCATCGCGAGCAGCACGAGCGCCCCCACCAGACGAAACAGCGACAGATGTGCCGCGAGCGTGCTCGCCAGCATCGCGCCGAGCGTGAACGCGACGACCGCGTAGCAGCCGTCGGCCGTCGCGACACCTACCGCCGCGCGCACGCCGCTTGCGGTGCCGGCGCGCATCCCGTAGTTCGCGATCATCAGCGCAACGGGCCCGACCGACAGCGCGATCATCAGCCCGAACAGGAAATCGTTCATCGGTCGTCGATGCCTTCGATCGAAGGCACCGATTCTAGCGAACGCAAAAATCTCCGGTGCGGCGATTCGGCGTCACGCGACATCGACGCGCGCCGGCCCGTCCACCATCTCGCCGATCACGCCCGCGCGGTCGAAGCCGTCGGCACGGAAGCACGCGAGCACGTCGTCGACGGCCTCGGGCGCGCACGCGACCAGCAGGCCGCCCGACGTCTGCGGATCGGTCAGCAGCGCCTGCGCGACGGGCGGCAGCGTGTCGGCCAGTTGAACGTCCGCGCCGTACGCGGCCCAGTTGCGGCCCGATGCGCCGGTGAACACGCCGTCGGCCACGAACGCCTCGACGCCCGCGAGCCACGGCAGCGACGCGTAGTGCACGCGCGCGGTAAGGTGCGCGCCACGTGCGAGCTCGAGCGTATGACCGAGCAGCCCGAAGCCCGTGACGTCGGTCAGCGCATGCACGCCCGGCAGCGCGGCAAGGTCGGCGCCCGGACGGTTCAGCTTGGTGGTCGTCGCGACCATCTGCGCGTAACCCGCGGCATCGAGCTGGTTCTTTTTCAGCGCGGCCGACAGCACGCCGACGCCGAGCGGTTTGCCGAGCACGAGCACGTCGCCCGCACGCGCGGCCGCGTTGCGCTTCACGCGCGACGGATGCACGACGCCGATCGCCGCGAGCCCGTAGATCGGCTCGACCGAATCGATCGAATGGCCGCCCGCCACCGGAATGCCGGCGTCCGCGCACACCGATTCGCCGCCGCGCAGCACGGCCGCGATCGTCTCGTGCGGCAGCACGTTGATCGGCATCCCGACCAGCGCGAGCGCGAGGATCGGCTTGCCGCCCATCGCGTAGACGTCGGACAGCGCGTTGGTCGCGGCGATGCGGCCGAAGTCGAACGGATCGTCGACGATCGGCATGAAGAAGTCGGTGGTCGCGACGATCGCCTGCTCGTCGTTGAGACGGTAGACGGCCGCGTCGTCGGACGTCTCGGTACCGACCAGCAGATCCGGGAACAGCGCGGGCGGCGTCGCGCGCTTCAGCAGCTCGGACAGCACGCCCGGCGCAATCTTGCAGCCGCAGCCGCCGCCGTGCGACAGGCTCGTGAGGCGCGGAACGGCAGGCTGGGCTTGGGTGGCTTCGGTCATCGTCGGCATCCGGTGAATAACAACACGACATTATCGACAATTCCGTGCGAGTGCGCCCGATAGCCACATAATGGCGGCGCACTCCCCGCCCCCGCTGCCGCCCGCACCTTCCGTCCATGGATCACCTCTTCATCGGCCTCGTGCTGTGCTCCGCGTTGCTGCACGCCATCTGGAATGCCTTCCTCCACGTCAGCGAAGACCGGCTCGTACAGCTCGGCACGATGTCACTGCCCTATTTCGCGTTCGGCGTCGCCGGCGCCGCGCTGCTGCCCGCGCCAGCACTCGCCGCGTGGCCGTATATCGCCGCGTCGGCCGCGCTCGAGGTCGCGTACTGCTTCACGCTGGCGCACGCCTATCGCAGCGGCGAGTTCGGGCAGATCTATCCGATCGCGCGCGGGATCTCGCCGCTGCTCGTGTCCGTGCTCGCGCTCGCTTTCCTCCACGAACAGCCGACCCCGTTCGGCTTCGCGGGCATCGCGCTCGTGTCGTTCGGCATCATGTCGCTCGCGCTGCGGCGCGGCTTCCGGTTCTCCGGTGAAGGCGTGCCGTTTGCGCTGCTCACGGGCGTGTTCATCGCCGCGTATTCGATCTGCGACGGCATCGGCTCGCGCGTATCCGGCAGTGCGCTCGGCTACATCGCGTGGGTGTACGTGCTGTGGAGCGTGCCGCAGTTCGTGCTGGTCTGCGCGGTACGTGGCGGCCCGCGCGCGGTGCTCGCCTCGCGCACGGCGCTCACGCAGGGCGCGATCGCCGGCACGATCTCCCTCGCCGCTTACGGGATCGTGATCCTCGCGTACCGGTACCTGCCGGTCGGGACGGTGTCGGCGCTGCGTGAAACGAGTTCGATCTTCGCGGTCGCGATCGGCTGGCTCGTGATGCGCGAGCGGCCCGGCGCGCAGCGGCTTGCCGCGTGCGCGCTGGTGGTCGTGGGCGCGGCGCTGATCCGCCTGTAGGCAGCGCGCGCGACACGCGTTCGTCTGCAGGTCGTGCCGACCTGCCAGGCGTCAGACCGCGACCGCCGCCCCGCCGAATGCCCGCTCGTCGATCGCCTCGGCGAGCGTCGCGAACGCCGTCGCGATCTCGTCCTCCGGCACGCACGCATAACCGAGCAGCAACCCCGGCGCCGCGCGTTCGCGGTCCGCGTAATAACCCGACAACGGTCGCACGACGATATTGCGTTCGAGCGCGGCCTGCGCGACCGCACGATCGTCGACGCCCTCCGGCAACTGGGTGACCAGATGCAGCCCGGCATCGCTGCCGAGCGCGTGCAGCGTGTCGCCATAGCGTTGCGCGACCGCGTCGAGCAGCACCTCGCGGCGCTGTCCGTACAGCGTGCGCATCTTGCGGATATGCGACACGAAGTGCCCTTCCGCGATGAATTCGGCAAGCACCGCCTGCTGCAGCAGCTGCCCTTCGCGGTACAACTCGGCGCTCGCGGTCGCGAAACTTTCCGCGAGCGGCTCGGGCGCGACCAGGTAGCCGACCCGCAGCCCCGGGAACAGCGTCTTGCCGAAACTGCCGACGTAGATCACCTGCCCGGCCGTGTCGAGCCCCTGCAGCGACGCAAGCGGGCGGCTGCCGTAGCGGAATTCGCTGTCGTAGTCGTCCTCGATGATCCAGCAACCGTGCTGGCGTGCGTATTCGAGCAGCATCCGCCGCCGCGCGAGGCTCATCACCATCCCGAGCGGATACTGGTGCGACGGCGTGACGAGCATCAGCTTCGGCGGTTCGGCGAGATCGGCCGCCGACGGGGCGATGCCTTCCTCGTCGACCGGGATCGGCCGCGTCGTCAGCCCCGACACGTTCAGCACGCTGCGCACGCCCCAGTAGCACGGATCCTCGGTCCAGATCGCGTCGCCCGGGTCGGTCAGCAGCCGTACCGCGAGATCGATCGACTGGTGGATGCCGGTCGTAATCACGATCTGCTCGGGCGTGCAGCGCACCGAGCGCGACGTGCGCAGGTAATCGGCCAGCGCCTCGCGCAGCAGCGCGAGCCCGCCGCCCGGCGCGTAGGTCAGCAGGTCGGGGCGCAGCCGCCGCCAGTATTTGTTGTGCAGCCGCGTCCACACGCGAGCGGGAAAGCGCGACACATCGGGCACGCCCGGCATGAACGCACCGCCCTGCCGTTTCGACACGCCGGCCCCTTCGACGAGCCGCGTACCGCGCGCCGACAGCCGCCGCGCTGACAGCTGCACGAGCGCCGGGTGGGTGGCGGTCGCGTCGGGCGGCGCGCCGACGATCTCGTCGGGCGCGCTGTCGGCCACGAACGTGCCGCGGCCGGTCGCCGAGTTCACGTAGCCTTCAAGTGAAAGCTGTTCGTAAACCTGCGTGACCGTGTTGCGCGCGATTCCGAGTTCGGCCGCGAGGAGCCGCGACGACGGCACGCGCGTGCCGGCCGGCAGTTCACGCGACAGGATCGCCTGTTGCAGCAGCCGGTGAAGCTGCCGGTAGATCGGCTGTTCGCCGCCTCGCACGAGGCGCTGCGCCAGCCAGTCCGACAACACGCTCGCGCGCATGATTGGCTCCTGAATATTTATTGAAATGGCTCTGATTGTCAGAGCCAAATGTGATTATAGTCGCCTCCATGGGCTGTCGAAGCGCCCGATTTTCACCTCACCGGAAAGAACATCAAGGAGATGACCGTGAAGAATGCCGACCTGCAGGCCCGCAAGAACGCCGCCACCCCGCGCGGCGTCGGCGTGATGTGCGATTTCTACGCAGCCCGCGCCGAGAACGCGGAACTGTGGGATGTCGAAGGCCGCCGCTTCATCGATTTCGCTGCCGGCATCGCGGTGCTGAACACCGGCCACCGCCACCCGAAGATCGTCAAGGCGATCGCGGATCAACTGAACAACTTCACGCACACCGCTTACCAGATCGTCCCGTACGCGTCGTACGTCGAGCTGGCCGAGAAGATCAACGCACGCGCGCCGGGCGATTTCCCGAAGAAGACCGCGTTCTTCACGACCGGCGCGGAAGCCGTCGAGAACGCGATCAAGATCGCACGCGCGGCCACCGGCCGTCCGGGCGTCATCGCCTTCTCGGGCGGTTTCCACGGCCGCACGATGATGGGCATGGCGCTGACCGGCAAGGTCGCCCCGTACAAGCTGAACTTCGGCCCGTTCCCGGGCGACGTGTTCCACGCGCCGTACCCGAACGCCGTGCACGGCGTGACGACGGCCGACTCGATCAAGGCGATCGAGATGCTGTTCAAGGCCGACATCGATCCGAAGCGCGTTGCCGCGATCATCTTCGAACCGGTCCAGGGCGAAGGCGGCTTCAACCCGGCGCCTGCCGAATTCGTGCGCGCGCTGCGCAAGATCTGTAACGAACACGGCATCCTGCTGATCGCCGACGAAGTGCAGACGGGCTTCGCGCGTACCGGCAAGCTGTTCGCGATGCAGCACTACGACGTGCTGGCCGACCTGATCACGATGGCGAAGAGCCTCGCGGGCGGCATGCCGCTGTCGGGCGTCGTCGGCCGTGCCGACCTGATGGACGCGGCAGCGCCCGGCGGCCTCGGCGGCACGTATGCGGGCAACCCGCTGGCCGTGGCATCGGCGCACGCCGTGCTCGAGATCATCGACGAAGAGAAGCTGTGCGAGCGCGCGACGCAACTCGGCGACGTGCTGAAGGCGAAGCTGAACGCGCTGCAGGCCGACGTGCCGCAGATCGCCGACGTGCGCGGCCCGGGCGCGATGATCGCGGTCGAGTTCCTGAAGCCGGGTTCGGGCGAGCCGGATGCCGAGTTCACGAAGCGCGTGCAGACGCGTGCGCTCGAGCGCGGCCTGCTGCTGCTCGTGTGCGGCGTGTACTCGAACGTCGTGCGCTTCCTGTTCCCGCTGACGATCCCGCAGGCCGTGTTCGATGAAGCGCTCGTGATCCTCGAGGAAGTGCTGAAGGAAACGGTCGGCGTGCCGGCCTGAGTTCCTGCCTTCCGAATGAGCCGCCGCCGTCGTCACGACGGCGGCGGCCTTTTTATCCGTCATCTTCAAAGCAGGCGATTCATATGAGCACTGTTCAGGAAACCCTGGCACTGAAAGATCCGTCGCTGTTCCGCCAGCAGGCGTACGTCAACGGCGAATGGCAAGGCGCGACGAACGGCGAGACGTTCGAAGTCCGCAACCCGGCGACGGGCGGCCTGCTCGGCACCGTGCCGGCGATGGGCACGGCCGAGACGCGTCACGCGATCGAAGCCGCGAACGCCGCATGGCCGGCGTGGCGCAAGAAGACCGCGAAGGAACGCGCGGTCGTCCTGCGCAAGTGGCACGACCTGATGATGGAAAACGCCGACGACCTCGCGCTGATCCTGACGACCGAGCAGGGCAAGTCGCTGGCTGAAGCGAAGGGCGAGATCGGCTATGCCGCATCGTTCCTCGAATGGTTCGCGGAAGAAGGCAAGCGCGTGTACGGCGACACGATCCCGACGCCGGCGAGCGACAAGCGCATCGTCGTGACGAAGGAAGCGATCGGCGTGTGCGCGGCGATCACGCCGTGGAACTTCCCGGCGGCGATGATCACGCGCAAGGTCGGCCCGGCACTCGCCGCAGGCTGCCCGATCGTCGTGAAGCCGGCCGAGGCGACGCCGTTCTCCGCGCTTGCGATGGCCGTGCTGGCCGAGCGTGCGGGCGTGCCGGCCGGCGTGTTCAGCGTCGTCACGGGCGACCCGAAGGCGATCGGCGGCGAGCTGACGTCGAACCCGATCGTGCGCAAGCTGTCGTTCACCGGCTCGACGCCGGTCGGCCGCCTGCTGATGTCGCAATGCGCGGCGACGGTCAAGAAGGTGTCGCTGGAGCTCGGCGGCAACGCGCCGTTCATCGTGTTCGACGACGCCGATCTCGACGCGGCCGTGCAGGGCGCGATCGCATCGAAGTACCGCAACAGCGGCCAGACCTGCGTGTGCACGAACCGCTTCTACGTGCATGAAGCCGTGTACGACCAGTTCGCGCAGAAGCTCGCGGCAGCCGTCGGCCAGTTGAAGGTGGGCCGCGGCACCGAGCCGGGCGTCACGCAAGGCCCGCTGATCAACGAAGCAGCGGTGCTGAAGGTCGAGGCGCACATCGAGGACGCGCTCGCGAAGGGCGCGACCGTCGTGACGGGCGGCAAGCGCCACGCGCTGGGCCACGGCTTCTTCGAGCCGACCGTGCTGACGGGCGTCACGCCGGCGATGAAGGTCGCGAAGGAAGAGACGTTCGGGCCGCTCGCGCCGCTGTTCAAGTTCGGCAGCGACGATGAAGTGATCCGCCTCGCGAACGACACCGAATTCGGCCTCGCCGCTTACTTCTACAGCCGCGACATCGGCCGCGTGTGGAAGGTCGCCGAAGCGCTCGAATACGGGATGGTCGGCGTGAACACGGGCCTGATCTCGAACGAAGTCGCACCGTTCGGTGGCGTGAAGCAATCGGGCCTCGGCCGCGAAGGCTCGCACTACGGCATCGACGACTACGTCGTGATCAAGTACCTCTGCCTCGCCGTCTGACGGTTCAGGGCCTGGCACCGCTTCGGTGACAGGCCCTGACCGCCCGGCCGGAACCGGGCGGTCCGACGCGGGCCGACGTCCCTCTCCGTCGTGCCCGCGTCGTCTTGATACGCATGAGATCGCCACGCTCTGCGTACCCTGTTTCGATCGCTGTATCCCCCGATACGTCGTATCGCGCGCGAATCTCGTTCCAGTCTCATTTCTCACTTCGCTGCACGCCGCCAGATTGAGCGCTCCGTCTCGATCCGGTTTGCACGCGCATGAACACTTCACCCGACGGCACGGTGTGTGCGGAGTCAGCGCATGCAAGTACTGTCGTAGCCGACTGTGCCGTGACACACGTTAACGGTCGCCGGCATGACGGACGGGCGGTTATACGTCCGGCCGCGTTCTACTCGCTCGCCCCTTCGCCTCAGTCTCGACGATCGTTTTGGATCATCAATCTCCGTCGGATTCCAAAATAAGAATCGTACTCGTTCTATAGACAGAGAAAATCTTACCGGCCACTGTCTATGGCTCGTCCATACACAAGGGATACGAGTCCATGGAAGAAAAACATGCCGCCTGCCCTTACTTTCTTCACTCGTCGATCCGGCTTTACGCGATGGTGCAGCAGCAATACACGCGGCCGAAAAATGCGCCCGACTCGATCGATCGGGCGTATAGCGACAACATGCAGATCATCTGTATGCACGATCCATCTAACCGCCGCTGCATTCGTGTTGATCTGCGCACATACGGCGTTCGCGTGCGATGGCCCGTCGAACATGCCCGCCCATTACATCGATATTGTTTTCGATGCGGATTCGAGTGCGATTTCTCCGACCGAACTCTCGAGGATGTCGGCATGGTCGAGCGACATGCACAAGCGCTTTCCGATCATTGATACGGTATGGCTTATCGGACTGGCCGAACGAACCGAGAACAACGCGCAACAGCTCGCAACGCAACGAGCGAAAAACGTGATGGCTGTTCTGGATCGGCATTCGATCCGTGGCGAGAAAAGCGCCCTGGCGGGGAAGATTTTCACGCCGGACGAGTTCGGTCAATCCGGGCGACGCGTTGAAGTGAACGTCAGTCCGGGATGCCCCAACCACTGTTGCCCGAACCTGAATCCCATACCCAGGGCGCAATGACATAGCAGGACACGCCCAAACCGGCCCGCACAACGCGGGCCGCCTTCCTCCTGCTTCACGCGTTCCCGCCATCACCGAAACACGTTCACCGCCTCCACCAGCCGCGTCGCCTGCTGCTTCAGGCTCTCCGATGCCGCCGTGCTCTGCTCGACCAGTGCCGCGTTCTGCTGCGTGATGTTGTCCAGGTGCACCACCGCCTGGTCGACCTGCGCGACGCCCGTGCTCTGCTCGGCCGTCGACGAGCTGATCTCCGCGATCAGATCCGACACGCGCTTCACCTGCGTGACGATGTCCTCCATCGTCTTGCCCGCGCCGTCGACGATCCGCGCACCCGATTCGACGCGCTCGACGCTCGCACCGATCAGCGTCTTGATCTCCTTCGCCGCATTCGCGCTACGCTGCGCGAGCGCCCGCACCTCACCGGCAACCACCGCGAAACCGCGCCCCTGATCTCCGGCGCGCGCCGCCTCCACCGCCGCATTCAGCGCAAGAATGTTGGTCTGGAACGCGATGCCGTCGATCACGCCGATGATGTCCGAGATCTTTCGCGAGCTGGCGGTGATGTCGTTCATCGTCGCCACCACCTCGCTCACCGCCTGCCCGCCGCGCCCGGCGGCTTCGCTCGCCGACACCGACAACTGGTTCGCCTGCAGCGCCGTCTCCGCATTGCTCGACACGGTCGCCGTCATCTCGGCCATCGATGCGGCCGTCTGCTGCACGCTTGTCGAAGCCTGCTCGGTGCGCGCGCTCAGGTCGTTGTTGCCCTGCGCGATCTCGTTGCTCGCGCGCTGCACGTTCAGCACCTGTTCGCTGACATCGTCGACGAGCCAGCGGAACATCAGCCCGAGCTGGTTGATCGTGCGCAGCGTCATGCCGATCTCGTCGACACGGTTCATCCGCACGCCGCTGCGGCTCTCGCCGGTCGCGACGCGCAACGCCTCGTCGCGCAACTGCACGAGCGGGCGCGCAATCTGCGCATCGAGCCACAGCCCCGCGGCCACCGCGGCGCCGGCCGTCACCGCCGCGAACGCGGCGAGCCCGCCACCGGCCAGCCCGCACGCCCAGCCGCCGGCCACCACGACCGGCGCAAACACGCACAGCGCCGCATGGAGCCGCGCCCGCACCGACATCGTCTGGAACAGCGACATGAAACCGGCCACGCCCTTGCGGACGATCAACCCCTTGTGAAAATGCCGGTTGCCGGCCCGCCCTTCGCGGAATTCCTTGTAGAGCGCCTCCGCGGCCGCGATCTCGTCGCGCGTCGCCTTCGTGCGCACCGACATGTAGCCCTTCGGCTCGCCGTTGCGCATCACGGGTATCGCGTTCGCGCGCACCCAGTAGTGATCGCCGTTCTTGCGGCGATTCTTCACGAGCGCGGTCCACGGCTCGCCGCCCTTGAGCGTCGCCCACATGTCGGCGAACGCCTCCTTCGGCATGTCCGGATGCCGCACGACGTTGTGCGGCTGGCCCTCGATCTCTTCGGGAGAAAAACCGCTGACCTGGATGAATGCCGCGTTCGCGTAGGTAATGTAGCTGTTCGCGTCGGTGGTCGACATCAGCGTCGCGTCGTCGGGAAAATCGAATTCGCGTTGCGTGACGGGCTGGTTGTTGCGCATGGTGTGGAGCTCCGGGTAACGGATCTTGCGTCCGCTTGTCGATTGATTCGCGACCCTGCACATTGCGGTCAATCCGCATGCGCATCGGTCATGCTCCTGCACTTTCGGCAACTTTTACGAAAACATTATGCCTTGCCCGGGTAAATATGCATTAAAAATGCATCACCTTGCCCTTACCGAACAATTCGTTTACTGATGAAACTAAACACCAGGCCAGGCAACGGTTTGGCGGATATTCGTCTGATTAATCCGCGTAATTCGTCCGAATCGATTCAATGCATAAATGCAAAATCCTGAATACGAATATTTCTCGTTTCGCGTATTTTGATTGAATCGAAAAACCTGAACGCGCATTACGCGCGTCAATCACGATGTCACGATGCATCGATCGGGCGCGCACATCGCGTGCGCGCCCCGACAATCACCGGAACACGTTCACCGCATCCACGAGACGCGTTGCCTGTTGCTTCAGGCTCTCCGACGCCGCCGTGCTCTGCTCGACCAGTGCCGCGTTCTGTTGCGTGATGTTGTCCAGGTGCACCACCGCCTGGTCGACCTGCGACACCCCGGTGCTCTGCTCGGCCGTCGACGAGCTGATCTCCGCGATCAGATCCGACACGCGCTTCACCTGCGCGACGATGTCCTCCATCGTCTTGCCGGCCTCGTCCACGCGCCGCGCACCCGACTCGACGCGCTCGACGCTCGCGCCGATCAGCGTCTTGATCTCCTTCGCCGCGTTCGCGCTGCGCTGCGCGAGCGCCCGCACCTCGCCGGCGACCACCGCGAAGCCGCGCCCCTGTTCGCCGGCGCGCGCCGCTTCCACGGCCGCGTTCAGCGCAAGGATGTTGGTCTGGAACGCGATGCCGTCGATCACGCCGATGATGTCCGAGATCTTTCGCGAGCTGGCGGTGATGTCGCTCATCGTCGCGACGACCTCGCCCACCGCCTGCCCGCCGCGGCCGGCCACTTCGCTCGCCGACATCGCGAGCCGGTTCGCCTGCAGTGCGGTCTCCGCGTTGCTGTCGACGGTCGCCGTCATCTCGGCCATCGACGCAGCCGTCTCCTGCACGCTCGACGCCGCCTGCTCGGTACGCGCGCTCAGGTCGTTGTTGCCCTGCGCGATCTCGTTGCTCGCGCGCTGCACGTTGTGCACCTGCTCGCTGACGTCGTCGACGAGCCAGCGGAACATCAGCCCGAGCTGGTTGATCGTGCGCAGCGTCATGCCGATCTCGTCGACGCGGTTCATCCGCACGCCGCGCCGGCTTTCGCCGGTCGCGACGTTCAGCGCCTGGTCATGCAGCCGCTTCAGCGGACGCACGATCTGCGCATCGAGCCACAGGCCGGCCGCCGCCGCCACGCCGACCGTCACGCCGGCAAATGCCGCGAGGCCGCCACCGGCGAGCCCGCACGCCCAGCCCGCGCCGACGACCGCCGGCGCAAGCACGCACAGCGCCGAATGCACGCGCGCGCGCACCGACATCGTCTGCGACAGCGACGCGATACGCAGTAGCCCCGTGCGGATCACCAGCCCCTTGTGGAACCGGCGCTGGCCGGCCTTGCCGTCGCGGAACGCGCGATACAGCGCGTCGGCGGCCGCGCTCTCGTCGTGCGGCGCCCTCGTGCGCACCGACATGTAGCCCTGCGGCTCGCCGTTGCGCATCACGGGTATCGCGTTCGCACGCACCCAGTAGTGATCGCCGTTCTTGCGGCGGTTCTTCACGAGCGCGGTCCACGGCTCGCCGCGCTGGAGCGTCGCCCACATGTCGGCAAACGCCTCGCGCGGCATGTCCGGGTGGCGCACCACGTTGTGCGGCTGGCCGACGAGTTCCTCGTTCGTGAAGCCGCTCACCTGCGCGAACGTCGTGTTGGCGTAGGTGATGATGCTGTCTGCATCGGTCGTCGACATCAGCGTGACGTCGTCGGGAAAATCGAATTCCTGTTGGGTAACGGGCTGGTTATTGCGCATGCAAGGCTCCGAAAGGCGGATCTGTCGTCCGCGCCGCGCTGAAATCACGCTCAGTAGCCGAAAAACGGTTTATCGCTTAACGACGGTCTTCATCTTACTGTCGGCATATTGGGGAAAAACCTTACCCTTTCCTTGAATAAAATATCCAATTCGTCCGCCGCCATGATTTCGATCAAATAATCCGGCAATAATCGCCGCGAGCATTCATCCAGATGTCACGCCATGCTGCGCAACGACGTCGCGCGGCAGACCCACGCCATCGACCGTTGCGCGCGGCGAAACGATTCCGTTTATCCTGCTCCATTCAACCGGTATTCGAATTCGATGAAAAAGGCATTACACGAACTGAATCGGCTGTCCTGGAATACCGCGACAGTCGCGCATAACAGCCACAAAGGCGATCAGGCCGCGTTTTTCCGCGCGGGCGGCTCGACGCTCTATCCGGAAGAACGCGAACTGCTCGGCGACGTCGGCGGGCTGCGGCTCCTGCACCTGCAGTGCAACGCGGGGCAGGACACGCTGAGCCTCGTGCGCGAGGGCGCGGATGCGACGGGCGTCGACATCTCCGACGAAGCAATCGCCTTCGCACGGCAACTGTCGGCCGACGCCGGCCTGCCCGCGCGTTTCGAGCGCGCCGACGTGCTCGACTGGATGCCCGAGGCCGCCGCGCGCGGCGAGCGCTTCGATCGCGTGTTCACGTCGTATGGCGCGATCTGCTGGCTGTCCGACCTGAACGCGTGGGCGCGCGGGATCGCCACGCTGCTCGCGCCGGGCGGCCGTTTCGCGATGGTCGAGTTCCATCCGTTCGCGCTGTATTTCGACGAACAGTGGAAGCCGCACTACGACTATTTCAAAAGCGACGCGACCGAGGAGCCGACAGGCGTCGGCGATTACGTCGCCGTATCCGGCACGGGGCTCGGCGCGCAGCACGACCATCCTGGCGTCGTCGATTTCGCGAACCCGCATCCGAGCTACGAGTTCATGTGGGGCATCGGTGAGGTCGTGAACGCACTCGTGTCGGCGGGGCTCGCGATCGACCGCCTGACCGAATATCCGTATTCGAACGGCTGGAAGGGCTTCGACGGCATGCGCGAGCTGGACGGCCGCCGGATGGTGCCGCCCGGTCACATGCCGAGCCTGCCGCTGATGTATGCGATCGCCGCGCATCGGGAGGCCGCATGACGCGCCGCACCGCCGCCGAACGCGACGCGCTTTGCGCACGCCCGCTCACGCGCGACGAAGTGCCGCTCGTGTGGACCATCGACCGGCGCGAGATCATCGAGCACCTGTACGTGCTGCGCGACGGCGCGCTGCATCTCGTTCCGGAGTTCTACGACGTCGGCGGCTGGCCGGAAGGCGAAGCCGACCACTACACGCCGATCCTGATCGACTGCCACGATCGCGGCGGCTGGTGCCTCGGCATGTTCGACGGCGAACGGCTCGTCGCGGCGGTCGTCGTCGACAGCCGGCCGCTCGGCCCGCACGGCGACATGCTGCAATTGAAGTTCCTGCACGTGAGCCGCGACTGGCGCGGCTGCGGGCTCGGCGAGCAGCTCTACCGCGCAGCCCGCGAGCAGGCGCACGCGATGGGCGCCACACGCCTGTATGTGTCCGCGACGCCGTCGCAGCGCACGATCGACTTCTACCTGCGGCTCGGCTTTACGGTCAGCGCGTCGCCCGACCCGGCGCTTTACGCGCTCGAGCCGGACGACATTCATCTGGAAGGGCCGGCGGCCTGACGCGCCGGCACGCGTATGAAGCGCGGGATGTCCCGCGTTGCCTCGGCTGCCATCGGCCATCGCGCAATCACGGAGAGCAAAATTGCAGGACGAAGCACAGCCGCCAACCATGCCGAAGATCCTCGTCAGCATGTGCGTGGTCGGCCATCCGGTGCGTTACAACGGCTCGGCCAGGACCGCCGCGCACGCGGCACTCGAACGGTGGCAGCGCGAAGGGCGTCTCGTGCCCGTCTGCCCCGAACTGGCCGGCGGCTTCAGCGTGCCGCGCCCGCCCGCCGAAATCGCCTGCGGCGCATCGGGTCAGCAGGTGCTGTCGGGCGCCGCGCGCATCGTCGACGTGAACGGCACCGACGTGACAGCGCCGTTCGTCTCCGGCGCGCAAGCCGCGCTGGCCCTCGCGCGCACGCACGGCTGCCGCTTCGCTATCCTGGCCGACGGCAGTCCGTCGTGCGGCAGCACGTTCATCCATGACGGGAGTTTCGGGAACCGGCGGCACGCGGGCGCCGGCGTCACGGCGGCGTTGCTGCGCGAGCACGGGATCGAGGTGTTCGCGGACACCGAGATCGACGCGCTCGAGGCGCGCCTCAGGGAGTTGTCGCAGGCCGGTTAACGACGATGCGCGGCACGAGCATCCTCGTGCCGCGCATCGTTTCCAAAGCGGCGAATCGGTCGAGAGGCAAAGCGGTCGAGCAGCGAAGCGGCTCGTGGCCGCCGCTTCGCCGCGAGACATGAAACGCGGGTCAGACGCGTTCGATCGCGATCGCGATGCCCTGACCGACGCCGATGCACATCGTGCACAATGCGAAGCGGCCGTTCGTGCGATGCAGCTGGTACATCGCGGTCGTCACGAGCCGCGCGCCCGATGCGCCGAGCGGATGGCCCAGTGCGATTGCGCCGCCGTTCGGGTTCACGCGCGGATCGTCGTCGGCGACGCCGAGCATGCGCAGCACCGCGAGACCTTGCGATGCGAACGCCTCGTTCAGCTCGATCACGTCGAACTGGTCGATCGTCATCCCGAGCCGGGCGAGCAGCTTCTGCGTGGCAGGCGCGGGGCCGATGCCCATCACGCGCGGCGCGACGCCGGCCGTCGCGATGCCCAGCACGCGGGCGCGCGGCGTCAGGCCGAAGCGCTTTGCGGTTTCCTCGTTCGCAAGCAGCAGCGCGGCGGCACCGTCGTTGACGCCCGACGCGTTACCGGCCGTCACCGAGCCGTCCGGACGCACGACGCCCTTCAGCTTCGCAAGCGTTTCGAGCGACGTTTCGCGCGGATGCTCGTCGCGCGAAACGACCACCGGATCGCCCTTCTTCTGCGGAATCGTGACCGACACGATTTCCTCGGCGAGCGTGCCGTCCTGCTGCGCACGCGCGGCCTTCTGCTGGCTGCGCAACGCGAACAGGTCCTGGTCGGCGCGGCTGACGTTGTAGTCGACCGCGACGTTCTCGGCCGTCTCCGGCATCGAATCGACGCCGTACAGCTGTTTCATCAACGGATTGACGAAGCGCCAGCCGATCGTCGTGTCGTAGATGTCGGCCTGGCGCGCGAATGCGCTCGCGGCCTTGCCCATCACGAACGGCGCGCGCGTCATGCTCTCGACGCCGCCCGCGACCATCAGCGCGGCCTCGCCCGACTTGATCGCACGGGCGGCCACGCCGACCGCGTCCATCCCGGAGCCGCACAGGCGGTTGATCGTCGAACCCGGCACGCCCTGCGGCAGCCCCGCGAGCAGCGCCGACATGCGCGCGACGTTGCGGTTGTCCTCGCCGGCCTGGTTCGCGCAGCCGTAGATCACGTCGTCGATCGCCGTCCAGTCGACGTCGCGGTTGCGCTCCACGAGCGCCTTGAGCGGCACGGCGCCCAGATCGTCGGCGCGCACGCCGGACAGTGCACCGCCGTAACGCCCGATCGGCGTACGAATCGCATCACACAGAAAAGCTTCGGTCATCAGTGTCTCCGCTCCCAGGACAGGCTGGGGAATGAACAGGGCGCGCCCCTTGCATTGCCCGCCGGGATGCGCTTAAATGTTCTATATACGAACATAAGATCGTGTATCGAACGTTCAACGCATCATAGGGAGTGCGGGGACGACCTGTCAAGCGCCCGGTCCGCCGTGCGGTTGGCGTGTCGGGCCCCGTGCGCTATCTTCTCGGCTGCACGATATTCCAGGCGCTCATGACAACCGAAGACACTCAGACGAAACCCGGCGACTCCTACGTACAGTCGTTCGCACGCGGCCTCGCGGTGATCCGCGCGTTCGACGCGGCCCGTCCGGAGCAGACGCTCACCGAGGTCGCCTCGGCCACCGGGCTCACGCGCGCGGGCGCGCGCCGGATCCTGCTCACGCTGCAGACGCTCGGCTACGTCGAGGCCGACGGCCGGCTGTTCCGGCTCACGCCGAAGATCCTCGAGCTCGGCTTCGCGTACCTCACGTCGATGCCGTTCTGGAATCTCGCCGATCCCGTGATGGAGCAACTGTCCGAGCAGATCCACGAAA
Organism: Burkholderia sp. LS-044; assembly: GCF_004803625.1. Lineage (NCBI taxonomy): Bacteria > Pseudomonadati > Pseudomonadota > Betaproteobacteria > Burkholderiales > Burkholderiaceae > Burkholderia > Burkholderia sp. LS-044. The sequence continues at coordinate 495,760 of NZ_SSWO01000005.1, read as the reverse complement.
GCTGCTCGGCGGCCGTGCTCGACCGCACCGAGATCGTCTACGTACTGCGCGTGCCGACCCGCAAGATCATGACGATCAACCTGTCGATCGGCAGTCGGCTGCCCGCGTACTGCACGTCGATGGGCCGCGTGCTGCTGTCCGCGCTCGACGACGCCGCGCTCGACGAAACGCTCGCGCAAAGCGGCATCCGCGCGCATACGCCGCGCACGATCACCGACCTCGGCGAACTGAAGGCGGCGATCGCACAGGTGCGCCAGCAGGGCTGGGCCGTGGTCGACCAGGAACTCGAAGTGGGCCTGATGTCGCTGTCCGCGCCGATTCGCAACCGGCGCGGGCAGATCATCGCGGCGATGAACATCAGCGGCAACGCGCAGCGGCATACCGCGAAGCAGATGGTGAAGGAGTTTCTCGAGCCGCTGCAGCAGGCCGCGCAGACGGTGTCGGAGCTGGTGGCGCGGCGCGGGTGAGCGCCGATCCGCGCGCGGGTAGGTGCAAGCCGCGCGACGTGAAACGACGCGCGGCGCCCTGTGTCGGCCGGCGCGACGGCGTTGTCCAGGACAGCTGCCCGCTCGCCGGCGCACCGGCGCGCCGGCGGCGGGCCGTGCTTCAGCCGTTGCCGGCGAATGCGTCGCCCATCGGCTTCGTCCGGATGCCCGGGGCCAGCCGGGTCCAGGGCAACTCGGCCGGATCGGCCGTCATCGGGCCGGGCGCCGTGGCAACGAGCACCGCCTCGGCGATCCCCTGGAAGTCGGCGCGAAAATGCACCGAGCTCTTGTTGACGAGGATGCGCATCGCTTCCGGCTCGACGCCGCCCACGCGATAGAGATTGCGGTCGAGCATCTGCGCCTTGCCGCTGCTCACCACGATCAGCACACCATCGATCCGCAGGCAGGCGACGGGGCCGATATCCGCGCGCATGCCGTTCATCATCGGGCCGTCATACCGGCATACGCCGTCGGACAACTTCACGACCTCGAAACGCGCGTGGACCGGCTCGTCGCCGGGCACGCCGGAAACGCCGCCGAGCGCCAGCTCGACGAACGCCCCGACCCCGGCGCGATGAGCCGCCGCGGCGGCGGCCGGGTCCCAGATCAGGCCGATCGCCGCCTCTCTCGCGCCATTGCGCAGCAACGCCCGCAGCATGCCCGTCGTGTTCGAGTCGCCGCCCGCGCCGGGGTTGTCCTGCGTATCGGCGATGACGACCGGCTTGCCGGCCCCGTCGGCAAGCCGCATCGCTTCGCGCACGGCGGCATCGGGCAACAGGAACGGCACCTGCCACGCGGCCTCGTCCGCCAGCATCCTGTCGTAGAGCGCCTGCACGGCGGCCTCGGCCGACGCGGCGTCATCGCCGTAACCCCAGATGACCGGGCCGCATTCGGGAAAATCGGCCGCCGGAAAACCCGGCGCGAACGACAGCGATACCACGGCCCCGGTTTCCAGCGCCGCGAGCTGCGCATACATGCCGCGCGAAGGCTCGAGCAGCGTGCACATGCCGTTGATCGGGATCAGGAACGGCAGCCGCCGTGCCGCGCGATGCAGCGGGCGGCCACCCGCCGCCCGCGAGACGAGCAGGCGCTCGAGCAGCACGGCCGCGCGTTCGCCGGTCTCGGCCATGTCGACATGCGGATAGGTGCGGAAGGCAACCAGCGCATCGGCCTCGTGCAGCATCTTCGCGGTGACGTTGGCATGCAGGTCGAGCGACGCGATCACCGGCACGGCCGGGCCGACCGCGGCGCGCACGCGCTCCAGCAACGTGCCTTCGCCGTCGTCGGTATGCTCGGCGACCATCGCGCCGTGCAGGTCGAGGTACACCGCGTCGTAGCCTTCGCTGCGAACCGCCGCGAGGATTTCACCGGCAATGCGCTCGAACGCATCCTCGGTCACGTGGGCCGACGGGCTCGCGCCCGCCCAGATGACCGGCAGCAGGGTCCAGCCGCGTCGCTCCGCCGCGACGATGAATCCGCCCGCGGGAATGTTGACGTCGCGCAGCGCAAGCACGTCGTCGCCCCGCACCATGGCCGGGAAGCCCTCGCCGCGCTCGAAGTTCGCGTAAGCGGCTTTCGACGGCGCAAACGTATTGGTTTCATGCTGAAAGCCGGCAATCAATATCCGCGTGTTCAAAAACGTGTCTCCGGAAATAGGTAGTCAAGGCACGGGCCGTGCTGCGCCGCGACGGAGGTCGCGAGCGCTTGCGCGCCCGCGATATCACGCCGTCGCCAATGCGTCCTGCGGCGCGGGCAGCCGGTTCGCCACGAGCACCGCGGCGCCCGCGACCAGCAGCGCGACCATGACCAGCAGGCCGGCTGCCATGCTGCCCGTCGCCGAGTGGATCGCACCGATGATGGTCGGGCTCAGGAAGCCGCCGATCAGGCCGATCGTATTGATCAGCGCGATGCCGCCCGCAGCCGCGTCGCCCTTCAGGTATTGCGACGGAATCGCCCAGAACACCGTGTACGCGGCCCAGATCATCGACGTGGCGATCGTCATGCCGACCAGTGAGATGACGAGATTGCCGTTGGCCGTCGTCGCCACGGCCAGCGCGATCGCGCCGATCAGGGCCGGCACGGCGCTGTGGAAACGGCGTTCGCCGCGGCGGTCCGACCGGCGGCCGATGACGATCATCGCGATCGCGGCGCAGACGTACGGGATCATCGAGTACAGCCCGATCTGCATCGTGTCGGTCACGCCGTCGGCCTTGAGGATCGACGGCAGCCAGAAACTCACCGCGTAGATTCCGCAGATGATCGTGAAGTACGCGAACGCCAGCAGGTACACGCGCGGGTCGCGCAACACCTGTCCGAACGAGTGATGACCGGCGCCGGGTGCGTGCAGCTCGGCGGCGAGCAACCGCTTCTCGTCGTCGGTCAGCCAGGCTGCGTCGGCCGGCCGGTCGGACAGGACCTTGAGTGCGAGCGCGCCGAGCAGCACGCACGGCAGGCCTTCGACGATGAACATCCACTGCCAGCCGGCCAGGCCGTGGGCACCGGACAGCCCGGTCATCAGCCACGCCGACAGCGGCGAGCCGAAGGCGCCGCCGATCGGGCCCGCGAGCATCACGACCGCCATCACGCCGGCCATGCGGCGCTGGCCATACCAGTAGGTCAGGTAAAAGATCATCCCCGGCGCGAAGCCGGCCTCGAACACGCCGAGCAGGAAACGCATCCCGTAGAAGGTGGTCTCGTTGTGGACGAACATCATGCCCGCCGAGGTCAGGCCCCACAGCACCATGATCCGGCTGATGGTCTTGCGTGCGCCGATCCGCGGCAGCAGCAGGTTGCTCGGGATCTCGAACAGCACGTAGCCGAGAAAGAAGATGCCCGCGCCCAGCCCGTACACCGCATCGGAGATGCCCAGGTCGCTCTGCATCGAGAGCTTGGCGAACCCGATATTCACGCGATCGAGATAGGCGAACGTGTAGCAGAGCAGCAGAAAAGGCAGCAGGCGCCAATTCAGCTTGCGATACAGGGCCTGATGCGCCGGGCTGTCGGGCGCGACCGGGTCTTGAGGGGATGGAATGGCGGACATGCGCTCTCCTTTAGGGCGTATTGCTTCGAATCCCGCATCGATGATCGACTCCGTTCGAATCGTCGAGGAGCCGAAAAAGCAGCGCAATAGCAACCTAAGCGAGTTATCGTTGCTCAACGAGCAACACTTCAACGGCAAACGGACCGACACCATGCGCGAACTGAACCAGCGCCGCCTGCGCTATTTCCATGAAGTCCTGACGCACGGCTCGATCCGCGGCGCGGCCGACAGCATCAACACGTCGCCGTCCGTCATCACGCGGCAGATCCGGCTGCTCGAGGAAGAAATCGGGGCGCCGCTGTTCGAGCGCCAGCCGCGCGGCGTCCGGCCGACCGAAGCCGCGGCGCACCTGCTCGAATACTGGCGCGGCTGCCGCTCCCAGCAGGAACTGTTCGAAGATCGCCTGCAGGCGCTGCACGGCCTGCAACACGGCCAGATCCGCATCGCCACCAGCGAAGGCTATATCGACTGCCTGATGGACGAGGTGCTCACCGATTTTTGCGCGCGCTATCCGAAGCTCGACGTCACCGTCGATATCCTTCCGGTCAGCACGTTGCTGCAGGAAGTCGCCGAGAGCCGCGCGCATATCGGCCTCGCCTACAATCCCCCGGCGCATCCGGATATCGAGTACGTCGCCACCGCGCCGCAGCCGGTGGTGGCGCTCGTGCATCCCGGGCACCCGCTCGCCGTGCGGGGCCGGCCCGTCGCGGTACACGAACTCGCCGGGTATCCGCTCGCGCTGATGCCGCCGGCGTTCGGTCTCGGGCAGGCCGTGCAGATGCTCGCCTATGCGGAGAACATCCAGCTCCACCCGACGCTGACCACCAACTCGCTGGCCGTGCTGCGCCACTTCGTCAGGCGCAACGACGGCGTCACGCTGCTCGCGGCGTTCGCGGCCTATCAGGAACTGGAGGCGGGAGAACTCGTCGCCGTTCCCGTCGCCCATCCGCTGCTCGAGGCAGCCAACGCGCGGCTGCTGGTCAAGGCCGGCCGCACGCTCGGGGTGGCAGCCGATACGCTGCTGCGCGGCATCCTTCGGGACATGAAGATGTTTTCGGACGCGGGCGGGCACAACGGCGGGACGACGGCGCGCGGCAAGCCAGGCAAGCGTGCTGCCGTGCGTCGCGGCGGGCCATGAACGTCCCTGCTGACGATGCGGCCTGCGTCCGCCGGCCGTCTCCAGGCGGCCGCCCCGGTGCAGGCCGGGGTCGAGCGGCGAGCGATTATCTGAGGAAACCGAAATTTCTCGACGATTTCGTAAAGGTCGGGTTCGTCGCACGCGACGCGCGCCGCTCGTCACGCGCCGAGCAACATCCCCTTGCGCACCGGCACTGCGCCCGTCACGCGGCCGAGCGGCGCGCCGGCCGTGACGAAACGGATCGCGCGGCGCATGTAGAACACGCCGTCGGTCCCGCTCGAGATCGTCGTGATCGCATCGGTCAGCGGATCGACGATGTCGAACAGCGGATCGCCGGCGCGGATCGTCGCGCCGATCGCCGCGCGGTGCACGAGGATCCCGCTCACCGGCGCGTAGAACTGCTCGCTGCCCGCGAGCGGCGTGGCCGGCGCGGCGAGCGGCGGCAGCGGCACGCGTTCGCCGCGTATCGCGCCGCGCCACACGAGATAGGCGACGAGCGCATCGGCATCGCGCTCCGCATGGTCGTACGTGACGTCGCGCTGCCCCCGGCACTCGACCGTCACGGCCACGGCGCCGGCCGCCATCGGCGTGCCGGCCGGCAAGTGCTGCCGCAACTGCGACCACAGCAGATGATGCGCATCGTCGAACGCGTGCCCGCCCGAATCCTCGGCGAGCAGCGACACCTGCGCGCCGAGATAGCGCGCAAGCGGCTCGACTTGCGGCCACGCGGTATCGCTCGTGTACACGTGCATCACCGCTTCGAGCGAGCAATGCAGGTCGATCACGACCTCGGCGTCGAACGACAGCTTCAGCAGCGCCAGCTGAAGCGCATCGAATTCCGTACGCGGTGCGATATCGTCGAGCGCCGCGCCGACACATTCGCGCACGATCGCGCGATTGCGTTCGCCGTCGTCGCCGAGCCGGTCGCGCGCACGCGCGGCGATGTCCGCGAGCGGCAGGAAGCCGCGATTGAAGTTGCGGCCGCTCGCAAGGTCGAAACGGCCGATGAACTGCCCGAGCAGATGATGATTGAGGCCGACCGGGTTCGCGACCGGCACGAGCACGATCTCGGCCGCGAGCCGGCCTTCGGCCTCGAGCTGCGCGAGACGCTGCTTCAGCACGAACGCCGCGAGCATCGCGGGCGTCTCGTCCGCGTGCAGCGCGGCCTGCAGGTAGATCTTGCGGCCGGTGCCGGCCGGCCCGAAATGAAAGCTCGTCAGCGTGCGCTGCGTGCCGATCGACGGCGACAGGAGTGGCGTGGTGCGAATCTGCATCGAGGGTCTCGAACGGATGAAAACGGGGCCGCGGGTACAACGGCGCGGTGGCTCGGCGCTCAGTCGCCGTACGGGTTGAAGTCGAAATACTTCTTCGCGATCCGGTCGTACGTACCGTCCTTCAGCATCGACGCGATCGCGCCGTCAATCGACGCCTTGAGCGCCGTATCCGACTGCCGCATGCCGATGCCGACGCCGCGATCGCCCATGTCGAGCGGCGCGCCGACGAACGCGAAACCGTTGCCCTTCGGTGTGCGCAGGAAGCCGTAGTCGGCTTCCACGGTGCCGAGCAGCGCCGCGTCGAGGCGGCCGTTGACGAGATCGGCGAACACGTCGTCCTGGCTCTTGTACGGCACCACGCTCACGCCGGCGGTCGCCCAGTGCGCGAGCGCCCACGATTCGAACTGCGTGCCCGACTGCACGCCGACACGCTTGCCGGCCAGCGACGCGGTCGTGCTGCCGAGGCCGCTCCCGGGCCGCGCGACGAGCCGCGACTTGAAGCGGAACAGCTTCGACGAGAACAGGATCTGCTTCTCGCGCTTTTCGGTGATCGCCATCGACGACAGGATCGCGTCGATCTTGCGCGCCTGCAGTGCGGGAATCATCCCGGAGAATTCGAGCTCGACCCACTGGCAGCGCAACTGCGCGCGGCGGCAGATCTCGTTGCCGAGATCGACGTCGAAGCCCTTCAGGCTGCCGTCCGGCGCTTTCGAATCCATCGGCGGATAGGTCGGATCGATGCCGAGGCGCACGACGTGCGCGTCGAGTGCAAACGCGGACGTGGCGGCCCAGCCAAGGCACAGGGAAACGAGCGGGACGAGGATACGTTTCATGGTCGACGGAGGACAGGAAGGAAGGCAAACGGCATCAGCCGGACTGCCTGCGATCGTAGGCGGCACGGGCCGCCGCCGGAACCATCGACTGCCTTATCATGATCGGTATTTCCGATCACCGGCCCCGCGCGTGCCCATGGCGTTCACGCTCTCCCAGCTCCGCATCTTCCAGGCCGTCGTCGAGCACGGCAGCCTGCGTGCCGCCGCACGCGCGCTCGATCTCGCGCAGAGCGGCGTCACGCAGCAGCTGCAGAGCCTCGAGGCGACGCTCGGCGCGACGCTGTTCACGCGCACCAATCGCGGGATCGTGCCGACGGCCGTCGGCCAGCGGCTGCTCGCGCGCTCCGGTTCGATCCTCGGCGAATGCGAGCAGGTCGAGCGGGAGATCCGGCAGTTGAGCGGCGCGTACGAAGGCACCGTCACGCTCGGCCTCGTGGCCGAACCGCTGATCGACGCGTTCGCGCCCGTGCTGAGCGCGTTCCACGCGCGCTTCGACAAGGTCGACGTGCACCTGCGCACCGGCACGTCGCGGATGATGATCGGCTGGCTGCGCGAAAGCGCGGTCGATTTCGCGATCGCACTCGTCGCGAAGCAGACCGACACGACCGATCTCGCGGTCACGCCGTTGCGTGCGTCAGCGCCGGTGGTCGTGTGCCGCAACGGGCATCCGGCGATGCACGCAAAATCGCTCGCCGAACTGGCCGGCTACGCGTGGGTGTCGACGCGCTCGCCGAACCTGAGCGCCGACCCGGTCGTGAACCGGCTGCTCGCGTACTTCGACGCGCATGGCCAGCCGCCGCCGAGGATTCTCGCGACCGTCGAAGGGATGTTCGAGACGCTGCAGATCGTCACGCAGACCGATTCCCTCGCGCTCGAAACCGAAGCCATCACGCGGCACGGGCCGTTCGCCGGCGCGCTCGCGAAGGTGCCCGTGCGCGAGCAGGCCGAATCGCAGGACATCTGCCTGCTGCAGCGCGCGGCCGTGCCGCTGACACCGGCCGCGCAGGAACTCGCGACGATGCTCGCGTCGTACCTGCGGATGGTCCGCGGGCGGTAAGCGCGTACTGCAGCCCGCCGCCCGCCGTGCTGTGCCGCGCGTCAGTCGATCGACTCCCGCGCCGTCTCGCGCAGCATCGCGACCGCGATCAGCGACAACACCACGCACGCGGCCACGTAGCCGGCCGGCGCGAGCTTGCTGCCGGTCGTCTTCACGAGCCAGGTCGCGATCAGCTGCGCGGTGCCGCCGAAGATCGTCACCGCGAGCGCATACGCGATCGAGATGCCGGTCGCCCGCACGTGGCGCGGCAGCGACTCGCACATCAGCGCCATTTCCGACGCCGAGCCGAGCGAATAGAACAGCAACATGAGCGCGGTCAGCGGCAGGATCACCGACAGCGTCGGGTGATGGTTCATCAGCCAGAATGCCGGGAACAGCAACAGGACCAGCACGCCGCGGCCGACGAAGATCGGCAGGCGGCGGCTGCCGAGCCGATCCGACAGCCAGCCGAACAGCGGGCACGTGACCAGCATCACGCAGCCCGACGCGACGCCGACGAACATCGACAGCTTCATCGGTAGCCCGAGCGTGTGGATCGCGTAGGTCGGCATGTAGAACGTCAGGATGTAGGTCGACACCGTGCCGCCCATCACCGTGAGCATCAGCAGCAGCACCGTGCGCGTGTGCTTCGAGAACAGCTCGTGCAGCACGCCGCGTTCGATCCCGTGATGGCTGTCGCCGGGCGCATCGTCCGCGAGCCGGCGGCGCAGGTACATGCCGACCGGCGCGATCAGCACGCCGACGAGGAACGGCAGCCGCCAGCCCCAGCTTTCGAGCGCGTCCTTCGTCATCGTGTTCGACAGCAGCGCCGCGAAACCCGAGCCCATCAGCGCGGCGCCGCCCTGCGTCGCCAACTGCCAGCTCGCGCGGAACGCGCGACGCGACGTGCCGCCCTGCTCGAGCAGCGTCGACGTCGCCGCGCCGAATTCGCCGCCCTGCGAGAAGCCCTGCATCAGCCGCGCGAACACGACGAGCAGCGGCGCGGCCACGCCGACCTGCGCATACGTCGGCGCGATCGTGATCAGGCCCGTGCCGAGCGCCATCAGCATGATCGTCAGGTTCAGCGCGGCCTTGCGCCCCTTGCGGTCCGCGTAGACGCCGAGCACGACGCTGCCGAGCGGCCGCGTGAAGAAGCCTGCGGCGAACGTCGCGACCGACAGCAGCAGCGACGTGGTCGGGTCGCTCGACGGGAAGAACAGCTTGCCGATCAGCACCGCGAAGAAGCCGTACACGGTGAAATCGAAGAATTCCAGCCAGTTACCGATCACGGCCGCCGCGATCGCGCCGCGCCGCGTGACGGCCGGTGCGCGAGGCGTGCCGACTTCGGCGCTCCCCGTCGACGCGGGGTGCAGCGCGAGATGGTCTTTCTGCATCGTTGTCCTCTCCTCTCAATGCGGCCGGAAGCGCCGGCCGCGCGCCGCGCCGCCTGAATCACCGCCCGAGGTAACGCTCCACGAGACGCGTCCAGAACGCCGCACCGATCGGCAGGTTGCGATCGTTGAAGTCGTATTTCGGGTTGTGCACCATGCAGCCGTCCTCGCCTTCGCCGTTGCCGAGCCGCACGAACGAGCCCGGCCGCTGCTGCAGCATGAACGCGAAATCCTCGCTGCCCATCAGCAGGTCGGTCTGCTCGACCACGTGCGCGTCGCCGACCAGTTCGCGCGCGACCTGCGCGGCGAAATCCGTTTCGGCATCCGTATTGACGACGACCGGATAACCTTCGATGTACTCGACGCTGGCCGTCGCGCCGTAGCTCGCGGCCTGCGATTCGGCCAGCTCGGTGATGCGGCGCTTGAGCAGCGCGCGCACGTCGGGGCTGAACGAACGCACGCTGAGTTCGAGGCGCGCGCCGTTCGGGATCACGTTGTTCGCGGTGCCCGCGTGCATCGAGCCGACCGTGACGACCGCCGGTTGCGCGGGGTCGACGTTGCGCGCGACGATCGTCTGCAGCGCCATCACGATGCTTGCCGCGACGACGACCGGGTCGACCGTCAGGTGCGGCCGTGCCGCGTGGCCGCCAACGCCTTCGATCGTGATGATCGCCTTGTCGCCGGCCGACATGAACGGGCCGCGCCGCGTGAGGAACACGCCCGGCGCCGCGCCCGGATGGTTGTGCATGCCGAACACGGCGTCGCACGGGAAGCGTTCGAACAGGCCGTCGTCGATCATCTTCTTCGCGCCGCTGTCGACGCCGTGCTCTTCCGCCGGCTGGAAATACAGGTGCACGGTGCCGGAGAAGTTGCGTGTCTTCGCGAGCTGCTGCGCAGCGCCGAGCAGCATCGTCGTGTGGCCGTCGTGGCCGCAGGCGTGCATCTTGCCGTGCGTGCCGCTCGCATAGGGCAGCCCCGTCGCCTCGACGATCGGCAACGCGTCCATGTCGGCGCGAATGCCGATGCTGCGCGTGCCGTCGCCCACGCGCAGCGTGCCGACGACGCCCGTCCTGCCGACCCCGCGCGTCACCTGCCAGCCCCACTGTTCGAGCTTCTCGGCGACGAGCGCGGCCGTGTCGTGCTCTTCGTATGCAAGCTCGGGATGGTGGTGGATGTGGTGACGGATCTCGCGCAACCCGCCGGCGGCGGGCATCAGATCCTCGATTACGGTGAATCGGGTATCGGTGGTCATCAAGGGGCTCCTGCTGTTTGTCTGCACACGCAACCGGTGCGTGCGGGAAAGCGAGCCACTATATCGAGCCGATATCGGTTCAATAAGATGCGGAATTTTTCACCGCGATAAGGTTTTTTAATCAGGGTTAATACGGGCGTCGCTCGCCGTCCGTGCCTGATCGGATGGGCTCGACACGCGCCCGTTGATTTTTGAGACAAACGGTCTATTATTCGCGCATGGACGTTCGAACTGATCCGCCTCGCCGTCGCGGCAGGCCACCGAAGCAGCATGAAGACCTCGTCGCCACGCGGGACATGCTGTTGCGCACGGGGCTGGAAGTGCTCACCGAGAAGGGGTTTTCGGCCACCGGGCTCGACGAGATCCTCGGGCGCGCCGGGGTGCCCAAGGGCTCCTTCTATCACTACTTCGACAGCAAGGAAGCGTTCGGCCTCGAACTGATCGACCGTTATGCCGACTTCTTCGCGCGCAAGCTGGACCGCCATTTCAGCGACGCGGCGCGCTCGCCGTTGCAGCGCGTGCGCGCGTTCGTCGACGATGCCCGGGACGGCATGGCCCGCTACGAATACAGCCGGGGCTGCCTGATCGGCAACCTCGGGCAGGAAATGGGCGCGCTGCCCGAAAGCTTTCGCGCACGCCTGCGCACCACCTTCGAGGACTGGCAACGCCGCCTCGCCGATTGCCTGGCCGCCGCGCAGCAAGCCGGCGAACTGGCCGGCTCGGCCGACCCTGCCGAACTCGCCGCATTCTTCTGGATCGGCTGGGAAGGCGCCGTGCTGCGCGCGAAGCTGGAGCGCAGCGATACGCCGCTGGCCCTGTTCGCGCAGTTCTTCTTCAACGGGCTGCCCCGCCGCTGAATTTTTTTGCCATTAACTAGACGATCGGTCTAGAAAGGAGGACGCATGTTTCAAGGCATCGTGATCGACAGGCATGAAACCGGCCAGCAAGCGCGGCTCGAGACGCTGGACGACGCGCAGCTGCCGGCCGGCAACGTGACGGTACGCGTGGGCTATTCGACGCTGAACTACAAGGACGGGCTGGCGATCACCGGCAAGAGCCCGGTGGTCCGCAAGTTCCCGATGGTGCCCGGCATCGATCTGGTCGGGGAAGTCGAGGACAGCACGCACCCCGACTATCGCCCCGGCGACCAGGTCGTGCTCAACGGCTGGGGCGTCGGCGAAACGCACTGGGGCGGCCTGGCGCAGAAGGCCCGCGTCGATGGCGACTGGCTGGTGCCGCTGCCGTCCGCCTTTTCGCCGCAACAGGCGATGGCCATCGGCACGGCGGGCTACACCGCGATGCTGTGCGTGATGGCACTGGAGCGGCATGGCGTGCGCCCGGACGACGGCGAGATCGTGGTGACCGGCGCGGCAGGCGGGGTAGGCAGCGTCGCCACGGCCCTTCTCGCGCGGCTGGGATACCGCGTCGTCGCCGTCACCGGCCGCCCTGCCGATGCCGACTACCTGCGGCAGCTCGGCGCGGCGGAGATCCTGGAGCGGGCGCAATTCAGCGAGCCCGGCAAGCCGCTGGGCAAAGAACGATGGGCGGGCGCGGTCGACGTGGCGGGCAGCCATGTCCTCGCCAACGTGTGCGCGACCACGCGGTACCGCGGCGTAGTGACGGCCTGCGGCCTGGCCGCCGGCATGGATTTCCCCGCGACCGTCATGCCGTTCATCCTGCGCGGCGTCACGCTTGTCGGGATCGACAGCGTCATGTGCCCGCGCGCCGACCGCCTGGAGGCGTGGCGCCGGCTCGCGTCCGATCTCGACGTCGGGAAGCTGGGCGCGATCAGCCACCAGGTCGGCCTGGGCGACGTCATCCCGCTTGCCGGGGAGTTGATCGCCGGCAAGGTTCGCGGCCGTATCGTCGTCGACGTCAACGCGTAACGTCGCCGCCGACCACCGGCGCTTCGTTTTTCGGACGGCCGCCCGCGCATCGAGCGCGGCCGCGCCGTCTTATCCAGGAGACCTCATGACCGCCGCAAGCACCGCCCCCATCAGCCGCTTTCCCGTGCCCGCGCTCGAAGACCTGCCCGAGGACATTCGCGAACGCATCGCGGCCGTCCAGGAGAAGTCGGGCTTCATCCCGAACGTCTTCCTGACCCTCGCGCATCGCCCGGACGAGTTTCGCGCGTTCATGGCTTACCACGACGCGCTGATGGACAAGCCGGGCAACCTGAGCAAGGCCGAACGGGAAATGATCGTCGTGGCCACCAGCAGCGTGAACCAGTGCCAGTACTGCGTGATCGCGCACGGTGCGATCCTGCGCATTCGCGCGAAGGATCCGCTGATTGCCGACCAGGTCGCCACCAACTATCGCAAGGCCGACATCACCGCCCGGCAGAAGGCGATGCTCGACTTCGCGATGAAGGTGTCGCAGGCCGCGCACCAGGTCGGCGAAGCGGATTTCGACACGCTCAAGTCGCAGGGCTTCGTCGAAGAAGACATCTGGGACATCGCAGCGATCTCGGCCTTCTTCGGCATGTCCAATCGCATCGCGAACGTGACGAACATGCGGCCGAACGCGGAGTTTTACGCGCTGGGGCGCTGAGCGCTCGGCGGGCAGTCGCGCGCTCACGCGGGCGGGACGGCCACCGGGCTGCCGAGCTTCGCAGCGTTCTTTCATGTGCCGAGCCTGACGCTCACGCGGCTTGACCCGATTCCGGCCGACGGTTTCGCGATCGTCTGTACGCTCGCGATCCAGGCCGTGTCGCTGTACCGGATGCGTGTGCCGGTCGCCGTACCGATCGAGTGAGGCGACGCGGCTCGCAGGCCGGCGGCGCCACACCCTGCCGGCGAGCCGCCGCCCGACGACCGTCCATGCCGCTCGCCCGCTCCGGCAGCGGCCCGGCTCCTTCAACGCCCGCACCGCCTGCAACCCGCCTGCGACCCATCCGCCAGCTGCGCGACAGGAAACGGACACACACGCGATCCATCAAATGCGTGCACTATTAGGGTTTTGCCGTACCGGCGCCCTGTGCCTCGACGTTCGTTCCACGCTCACCGTTTCAGACGCGAACCTCCCATGACGAATCAGCCTACCCAGACCGCGGCCGACCGGCCCGTTGACATGATCATCTTCGGCGGCGGCGGCGACCTGGCCGCCCGCAAGCTGTTGCCCGCGCTGTACATGGCGCACCTGCACTGCAACCTGCCGCCCGAGACGCGCATCATCGCGGTCGGCCGCCGCGACTGGGGCATCGACGGCTATCGCAAGTTCATGGACGAGCAGTCGCGCCCGTTCATCGACGAAAAGGCGTTCGATCCCGCCGCCTGGAGCCGTTTCCTCGACCTGTTCAAGTACGTGCTGATCGACGTGAACGCGCCGGACGACTACCTGCGGCTCGCGGAAGCGGCGCGCGGCGACGCGATCCGCGTGTTCTACCTGTCGACGTCGCCGGAGCTGTTCACGACGATCTGCGACAACCTGTCGGCCGCGCATCTCGTCGACAGGCACTCGCGCGTCGTCCTCGAAAAACCGCTCGGTCACGACCTCGCGTCCGCGAAGGCGATCAACAATGCGGTCGGCAAGCACTTCGAGGAATCGCAGATCTACCGGATCGACCACTATCTCGGCAAGGAAACCGTGCAGAACCTGATGGTGCTGCGCTTCGGCAACCCGATCTTCGGGCCGCTGTGGCAGGCGCCGAGCATCCGCAGCGTGCAGATCACGGTGGCGGAGACGGTGGGTGTCGGCAGCCGCGCGGGCTTCTACGACCATACCGGCGCGCTGCGCGACATGGTGCAGAACCACCTGCTGCAGCTGCTGTGCATCGTCGCGATGGAGCCGCCCGTGTCGCTCGACCCGGACGCGGTGCGCGACGAGAAGCTGAAGGTGCTGCGCTCGCTGCGGCCGATGGCGCTCTCCGACGTCGCGCGCGACACGGTGCGCGGCCAGTACACGGCCGGTGCGGTCGACGGCCAGCCGGTCAAGGGCTATCTCGAGGAAGACAACGTGCCGGCCGACAGCCGCGCGGAAACCTTCGTCGCGCTGCGCGCGCACATCAACAACTGGCGCTGGGCGAACGTCCCGTTCTTCCTGCGCACCGGCAAGCGGCTGCAGCGCCGCCAGTCGGAAATCGTGATCGAGTTCGCGGACATGCCGTTCTCGATCATCCCGACCGGCCCGCGCCACTACAGCAACCGCCTCGTGATCCAGCTTCAGCCGGAAGAGTCGATCCAGCTGCAGATGCTCGCGAAGGAACCGGGCAGCGGGATGAACATGGTGCCCGTGAGCCTGAATCTCGACCTGCAGCAGGCGATTCCGGAGCGGCGCGCGGAAGCATACGAACGGCTGCTGATCGACGTGATCCGCGGCCGCCTCACGCACTTCATGCGGCGCGACGAGCTCGAAGCCGCCTGGTCGTGGGTCGAGCCGATCCTCGACGGCTGGAAGCAGCTCGGCGACCGGCCGCGCCTGTACACGGCCGGCACGTTCGGGCCCGCGGCTTCGTCGGCGCTGCTCGCGCGCGACGGGATGTCGTGGTCCGAGGAAGCGTAGGACGCGCGGCACGCGACGGCATGTCGGCGGCGCACGCGCCGTCGGCATGCCGGATCACATCGGCGCGCCCGCCGCGCACCGCCCGCCTCCGCGCCGTTCGCTTCGGCCGGAGGACGTCCGCCGAGCTGTCCCGCGCGGGAACGGCGCCCGGCGGCAACGATGCAGCCGCCCCGGCTACACCGTCCCCATCCACGCCGCCTTGCGCCGCGCCGGCGCATCGCTGCCGCCGCTCCCGCCGCCCAGCACCTCGATCATGTAATCGACGAACGACGCGATCCGCGACGAAATCGCGGTATTCCGGTAATACACCGCGTTGATCGGCTGTTCGACCTCGAGCGTCTGGCGCGCGAGCACCTGCACGAGCCGCCCGGCCTCGCGATCCTGCGCGGTCATGAAATCCGACAGGCAGACGACACCCGCGCCCTCCAGCGCGAGCTGCCGCAACGTCTCGCCGCTCGACGAACAGATGTCCGGCTCGATGCGGCACGCTTCGCCGTCCGCGCCGAGGATCGGCCACACGTTCAGCGATTCGGGCTGCGTGAAGCCGAGCAGCGTGTGCTTGCCGAGCTCCTCGACCTTGCGCGGCTGGCCGTGCGCTTCGAGATACGCGGGGCTCGCGAAGATGCGCAGCCGGCTGTTGCCGATGCGCCGGCTGTGCAGCGTCGAATCCTTCAGCCGCCCGATCCGGATCGCGACGTCGGTGCGCCGCTCCAGCAGGTCGATGATGCCCTCGTTGCTGTTCAGTTCCAGCTCGACTTTCGGGAAGCGTTCGCGATAGCCGCGCACGAGCGGCACGATCACGTGCAGCATGAACGGCGTCGCCGCATCGACGCGCAGCCGCCCCGACGGCATCTCGCGCCGCGCGAGCATCTGCTCTTCCGCCGTCTCGACCGATTCGATGATCGCGCGCGCGTCCTGCAGGAACGCGCGCCCTTCCTCGGTCAGTTCGAGCCGGCGCGTGGTCCGGCGCAGCAGGGTGGTCTTCAGCTTCTCCTCGAGCCGCGCGAGCGTGCGGCTCGTGGCCGACACGGTGAGGTCGAGCTGCTGGGCCGCCGCGGTGATCGAACCGGTGTCGACCACGGCGGCAAAGGCCTGGAGTTCGTCTAGCGTGATCTTCATTGTTGATCTGAAATCAAAACAATTTGGTTTATAGACCAGTTTTTCCGCAAAAGTAAAGTCGGCACACTGCGATCCATCCTTACTGGAACCTGGATCCCATCATGCCACTCGCCCTGCTTGCGCTGACCATCAGCGCCTTTGCCATCGGCACGACCGAATTCGTGATCGTCGGGCTGATCCCGACGATCGGCGCCGATCTCGGCGTCAGCCTGCCGTCGGCCGGCCTGCTCGTCAGCCTCTATGCGCTGAGCGTCGCCATCGGCGCGCCGCTGCTCACCGCGCTCACCGGCCGCGTGCCGCGCAAGACGCTGCTCGCCGGGCTGATGGCGCTCTTCACCGTCGGCAACCTCGTCGCCTGGCAGGCGCCGGGCTACGAATCGCTGATCGTCGCGCGCGTGCTCACCGGCCTCGCGCACGGCGTGTTCTTCTCGGTCGGCTCGATCATCGCGACCACGCTCGTGCCGAAAGACAAGGCCGCCAGCGCGATCGCGACGATGTTCAGCGGAATGACCGTCGCATTCGTCGCCGGGATTCCGCTCGGCACCTTCATCGGCCAGCACTTCGGCTGGCGCGCGACGTTCCTGATCGTCGCGCTGTTCGGCCTCGTCGCGTTCCTCGGCGCGGTGGCGTTCGTGCCGCGCGGCCTGCCGCAGACGCCGCCGGCGCCGCTCGCCCGCCAGCTGCGCGTGCTGGCCCAGCCGCGCCTGCTGCTCGTCTATGCGATGACGGCCGTCGGCTACGGCGGCTCGCTGATCGCGTTCACGTACATGGCGCCGCTGCTCGAACAGATCGCCGGCTTCACGCCGTCGCAGGTCAGCCTCGTGCTCGTCGGCTACGGCGTGTCGGTCGCGTTCGGCAACGTGTGGGGCGGCAAGCTCGCGGACGCCGTCGGCCCCGTGAAGGCGCTCAAGCGGATCTTCCTGCTGCTCGCGATCGTGCTGCTCGCGCTGACCTTCACGATCCACGTGAAATGGCTCGCGGTGCTGACGATGCTCGCATGGGGCGCGGTCGCGTTCGGCAACGTGCCGGGGCTGCAGGTGTACGTCGTCAAGCAGGCGCGCCACTTCGCGCCGGACGCCACCGACGTCGCATCGGGCTTCAACATCGCCGCCTTCAACCTCGGTGTGGCCGGCGGCTCGTCGCTCGGCGGCCTGATCGTCGCGAACGTCGGCCTCGGCCACACGCCGTGGATCGCCGCCGTCGTCACGCTCGGCGCGTTCGCGCTCACCGCGCTGAGCGGCCGTCTCGACCGCCGCCACGGGCTGCCGGAACGCACGGCCGAACCCGTCGAACTCGCTCATTGAACGTCACTTTTTGCAGGAGCCAACCAGCATGAACGCATCGACCCAACGTCCGCCGTTCGCCGGCAAGACTTTCGAAGTCCGTTACGACGGCCTCACCGCGCTCAACGCGTACGACGAGGACGGCCTCCACATGCGCTACGAGATCACCGAAGGCCCGTACGCGGGCGCGAAGGGTGAAGTCGAATACACGTGGCAGCACGTCGCCGGCGACACCTACGCGATCTCGTGGCAGGAAGCCGACCGCGCGACGGTCGTGCATGTCGACGATTTCGCCGCCGGCACGTCGCGCTCGTTCTTCACGGCGGCGTCGCTCGATTTCTACCGCCTCGAAGGCAGCCTGCGCGCGGTCTGAACGGAGCCCGACCATGTCCACTTCACTCGATAAACTCGCCGACGGCGGCTTCAGCGTCGGCATCGAACTGCCGCTCGACAACGACTGGTCGCCGGCCGGCGACGCGAAGCGCCAGCAACAGGGCCGCCGCCCCGGCGTGCCCGACCTGGCGATCCACGCGGAGCTTGCGCAGCTGGCCGACACGCTCGGCTTCCGCGCGCTCTGGGTGCGCGACGTGCCGGTGTACGACCCGTCGTTCGGCGACGCCGCGCAGGTGTTCGAAACGTTCTCGTATCTCGGCTACCTCGCCGGCATCACGAACGACATCCTGCTCGGCACGGCGGCCGTCGTGCTGCCGCTGCGCGAGCCGCTGCTGACGCTGAAATCGGCCGCGACGATCCAGGAACTGAGCGGCGGCCGCCTGATGCTCGGCGTCGCGAGCGGCGACCGGCCGGTCGAATATCCGCTGTTCGGCCGCGACTTCGCGTCGCGCGGCGCGAATTTCCGCGACCAGGTCGCGCTGCTGCGCGACGGCGCGCGCGGGCACCTGCCGCCGGGCCTCGAGGTGCTGCCGGCCGCGCGCTCGCCGGTGCCGCTGCTCGTCGCGGGTCTCGCCCAGCAGACGCCCGCGTGGATCGGCGAACACATGGACGGCTGCCTCGCGTATCCGGGCACGCCGGCCGACCATGCGCAGCGCGCCGCGAACTGGCGCGCGGTGGCCGGCGACAAGCCGTACGTGAGCTTCATCCACCTCGACCTCGCGGAAGATCCGCACGAGCCGCTGCAGCGCCACCGCTTCGGCGCCCGCGCCGGACGCATCGCGCTGACGGAAGAACTCGCGGCGATGCGCGACGCGGGCGTGCGGCACATCGGCCTGCATTTCCGCCGCAACCGCCGCCCGCTCGACGAGACGATGGCCGAGATCGCGTCGGACGTGCTGCCGGCATTCCACGCGAAGACGAAGGCAAACGCGCAGACGCGCGCCGCATAAGGCCGGCAACGGCCTCGAGCGAGCCCGCCGCACGACCGATATTTGAATTCAAATCAAATATTTTTGACCTCTAAAGGCGTTTATCTCATCAGTATCAAGCGCCAGAATGACTTCCATACCGCAACCGTTCCACCCCTTTCAGGAGCACTTGATGAGCAACATTCCCGCATTCGGCCTCGGTACGTTCCGCCTGCAAGGCCAGGTGGTCATCGATTCGGTGCGCAACGGCCTCGAAGTCGGGTACCGCGCGATCGACACCGCGCAGATCTACGGCAACGAAGCCGAAGTCGGTGAAGCGATCGCCGCATCGGGCGTGCGCCGCGAAGACCTGTTCCTCACGACGAAGATCTGGGTCGACAACTACGCACCGGAAAAGCTGGTCGCGAGCCTCGAGGAAAGCCTGCGCAAGCTGCGCACCGACTATGTCGACCTGACGCTGATCCACTGGCCGGCCCCGGGCAACGGCGTGTCGATCGAGGCGTTCATGACCGCGCTGGCCGACGCGAAGGCGAAGGGCCTCACGCGCCAGATCGGCATCTCGAACTTCAACATCGAACTGACGAAGGAAGCGATCGCGGCCGTCGGCAAGGATGCGATCGCGACGAACCAGATCGAACTGAGCCCGTACCTGCAGAACCGCAAGCTCGTCGAGTTCCTGAACGCCGAAGGCATCCACGTGACGTCGTACATGACGCTCGCGTACGGCAAGGTGCTCGGCGACCCGGTGATCGGCGCGATCGCACAGCGTCACGACGCGACACCGGCACAGGTCGCGCTCGCGTGGGCGCTGCAGCTCGGCTACTCGGTGATTCCGTCGTCGACGAAACGCGAGAACCTCGCGAGCAACCTGCTCGCGCAGACGCTGCGCCTGACCGACGAAGACATGGCGCAGATCGCCGCGCTGGAGCGCAACGGCCGCGAAGTCGACCCGGCCGGCCTCGCGCCGAAGTGGGACTAAGCGCACCGCTCTCTCAATCGAATCGTCCGCGGCCAGCCGGCCGCGGCCCCGACAGGACTCCATCATGACCCAGGACCCGCTTTTCCAACCGCTGCAATTCGGCGCGCTAACGCTGCCGAACCGCATCGTGATGCCGCCGATGACGCGTTCGCGCGCCAGCCAGCCCGGCGACGAAGCCAACGAACTGATGGCCGCGTATTACGCGCAGCGCGCGAGTGCGGGCCTGATCGTCAGCGAAGGCACCTACATCGCGCCGCTCGGCAAGGGCTACGCATGGACGCCCGGCATTCACACGCCGTCGCAGGTCGCCGGCTGGCGCAAGGTGACGGACGCCGTGCATGCCGCGCACGGCCGCATCTTCGCGCAGCTATGGCACGTCGGCCGCCTGAGCCACACGAGCCTGCTCGGCGGCGCGCAACCCGTATCGTCGTCGCCGCTCCAGGCGAAGGGCGTGAACGTGTTCATCGCCGGTGAAGACGGCAGCACGCCGGGCTTCGTGCAGGCATCCGAGCCGCGCGCGCTCTCCGTCGACGAAATCCGCGAGATCGTCGACCAGTACCGCGCCGCCGCGCGCCACGCGATCGAAGCCGGCTTCGACGGCGTCGAGCTGCACGGCGCGAATGGCTACCTCGTCAACCAGTTCATCGATTCGAACGCGAACACGCGTACCGACCAATACGGCGGCTCGCTGGAGAACCGGCTGCGCTTCCTGCGTGAAGTCACGCAGGCGCTGATCGAAGGCACCGGCGACGCATCGCGCGTCGGCATCCGCCTCGCGCCGCTGACCACGCTGAACGGCTGCGTCGACGACGATCCGGAAACGACCTACCTCGCCGCCGCGAAGCTGCTCGGCGAGCTCGGCGTCGGCTACCTGCACATCGCGGAAGCCGACTGGGACGACGCGCCGCTGATGCCGGTCGCATTCAAGCAGCAGCTGCGCGCCGCGTACCCGGGCGTGCTGATCTACGCCGGCGCGTACACCGCCGAGCGCGCACGCGAAGCGATCGCCGCCGGCTGGGCCGACCTCGTCGCGTTCGGCCGCCCGTTCGTCGCGAACCCCGACCTGCCCGAACGCCTGCGCACCGGCGCCACGCTCGCGCCGCACGACCGCAACACGCTGTTCGGCGGCGGTGCCCGGGGCCTGACCGATTACCCGACGCTCGCGCAAGCCGCGGCGTGACGATTCACCGGAGTCCGGAATGAAAGCAACGCTCGCCCGGCTCGCGCTCGCCGCGATCCTGCCGTTCGCGGCGGCCCAGGCGGCGCACGCCGCGCCGGCCGCACCCGCGGCCGACTGGTATCCGTCCGTCTACGGCGCGAACGACGAAATCGGCGCGGCCAACCTGCTGACACCCGACGTCGTCAAGCAGGCCGTCGGCCTCGTGAAGGCCGGCAAGACCTATCCGCTGGCCGTGCCGGTGGACAAGAACCTGCCGGCATTCCGCCACCGCAGCTTCCGCCTGTACAACGTGCAAGTCGGCCAGCAGGCCGGCAAGAGCCTCGGCCCGAACAGGTTCACGTTCAACGACGAGCTCGTGAACGCGTGGACCGGCGTCGGCACGCAGCTCAACGGCATCGGGCACATCGGCATCGACAACGTGTACTACAACGGCAACCGGGCGGCCGATTTCGTGACCGTCGACGGCGTGAAGAAGCTCGGCGTCGAAAAGGTGCCGCCGATCGTCACGCGCGGCGTCGTGCTCGACATGACCGCTTACTACGGTAAGCCGATCGTGCCGGGCGGCACCGAGTTCACGGTCGCCGACATCCAGGCCGTGCTGAAGAAGCAGGGGCTGACGCTGCGCAAGGGCGACGTCGTGCTGTTCAACACCGGCTGGCTCGAGCTGATCGGCAAGGACAACAAGCAGTTCCTCGAAGTCGAGCCCGGCATCGGCATGGAAGCCGCGAAATGGCTGGCCGACCAGGGGATCGTCGCGTTCGGCGGCGACACGTGGGCGTCGGAGGTCTATCCGAATCCGCACACGCAGGATGAATTCCCGATCAACCAGTACATGCTCGCGAAGCGCGGCATCTACAACCTGGAGCTGATCGACAGCCGCGCGCTGGTGCGCGACAAGGCGTGGGAATTCCTGTTCGTGCTCGGCCAG
Source organism: Burkholderia sp. LS-044 (assembly GCF_004803625.1). Lineage (NCBI taxonomy): Bacteria > Pseudomonadati > Pseudomonadota > Betaproteobacteria > Burkholderiales > Burkholderiaceae > Burkholderia > Burkholderia sp. LS-044. The sequence continues at coordinate 474,000 of NZ_SSWO01000005.1, read as the reverse complement.
CCGCTGTACGTCGGCTCCACGCAGGTCAACATCAACCCGGTTGCGATCCGCTGATCGCGCATCCGCCTTCCCCGGACAATCGCGGCCGCTATCGCCGCGATTGTCATTTCCGGGTTGCGGCCCGCGCCATCGGCGTCTAGTGTTGACGAGATCGACTTCACACGACCTGAGAGGACGCTCCGCCATGCCCAGCCGTTCCCCGACACGCGACATGCTGCTGGCCCTTGCGGCCGGTCTTTCCTGCGCGGCGTTCATCGCGCCCGCGCATGCCGACGAGGCCGCCGGCCTCGCGCCGCCCGAGCCGGCCACGCCGGTGCTGTCGACCACCGCGAGCGGCATGCAGGTCTATGCCTGCGAATACGATGCCGGGCACCGGCTCGCGTGGGCATTCCAGTACCCCGAAGCGCTGCTGTTCGATGCCGGCGGCACCCTCGTCGTCCGGCACGGCGCGGGCCCGTCGTGGGAGGCACTCGACGGCAGCCGCATCACCGGCAAGAAGCTCGAGGAAGCGCCGAGCGCACGCCCGGGCAGCGTTCCTCAACTGCTGCTCGCGGCCACGCCGGCCGCCACCGGCACGCTTGCCGGCGTACGCTTCGTGCAGCGGCTCGACACGGCGGGCGGCACGCCGCCGGCCGCGACGTGCACGACCGAGCATGCGGTCGGACGCTTTCCTTACTTCGCGCGTTATGTGTTCCTGAAGTGAAGTGAGGTAACGCCCGGCGCCGCCGGCACCGGGCATCTTCCCGCTTCCTTCCGCCGCGCTGCCACGCCGCCATTCATTCAGTTTTCCTGTCTTTCATGCGCGGAAGCGTGAAAGCGTCGACACCCGCGTTACGCCCGTTCAGCGTATCCGCATCGACAATTCGACATCGCCGCCGAACGGCACCGACAGATAGCCGTTTTCCGGCGCGCGCACGTACGCGAGGTAGTCGGGGCTGTATTCCGCGTTGTCGGCCACGACGAACGCCCCCGCGCCGAGGTGAGGTTCGACCCGCGCCAGGATCTCCGGATACAGCCCCTTCGCGCCGTCGAGCAGCAACAGGTCGACCGAATCCGGAAGATCGGCGGCCAGCGTGCGCAGCGCATCGCCTTCGCGAATCTCCACGAGATCGGCGAGCCCGGCCGCCGTCAGGTTCGCCCTCGCGCGCGCGACCTTCGACGGTTCGAACTCGCTCGTGATCAGCCGGCCACCGCCGTTGTCACGCAGCGCGGCCGCGAGATGCAGCGTCGAAATGCCGAACGACGTGCCGAACTCGACGATCGCTCGCGCGCCGCGGCTGCGCGCGAGCATGTACAGCAGCGTGCCCGTCTCGCGCGACACGGGAAGCGGATAGTCCTTCAGGCGCGCATACAGATCGGTGTAGTCCGTCTTGCTGCGCATCAGCCGCGCCTGCTCGTCGCGCGACAGGTCGGCGAAGGCCGGGCTCGTCGCGGGCGACGCCGCCTCGGCTTCGTCGAACAGGCGCGCGAGCAGCGACGCCAGCGGGTCGTGAATCAGGGTGGTCATGCGGATCTCCGGTGTCAGGTTGAGTGCGTCAGTGCGCCCGACTAGAATATGACGAACTATTCAGGTTTTACTATTCGCATTGGCCAACCGCCCATGACCGACCGCCGAAACGCCCCGATTGCCACGCGCAAGCTGCCTCGGCAGGCGCGCTCGACCCGTCTCGTCGAAGACGTCCTCCAGGCTGCTGTTCAGGTTTTGGCGACCGAAGGCGCGCAGCGCTTCACGATGGCGCGCGTCGCCGAGCGCGCCGGCGTGAGCGTCGGCTCGCTGTATCAGTACTTCCCGAACAAGGCGTCGGTGCTGTTCCGGCTGCAGCACGACGAATGGCGGCAGACGTCGGACATGCTGTGCCAGATACTGCAGGACACGCAGAAGACGCCGCCCGAGCGACTGCGCACGGCCGTCCATGCGTTCATTCAGTCGGAATGCGACGAGGCAAGCATGCGCATCGCGCTCGACGATGCCGCACCGCTTTATCGCGATGCCCCCGAAGCGCAGGAAGTGAAAGCCGAAGGCAACCGGGTCTTCAACGCGTTCATGCGCGAAGCGTTGCCCGGCGTGCCCGACACCACGCATGCGCTCGCCTGCGAGCTGGTCATGACGACGCTCACGTCGGGCGGCAAGGCGTTCTCCGAAACCGCGCGCACACCGGCGGAAATCGACGCCTATTCGACCGCGATGGCCGACATGTTCTGCGCGTACCTCGCGCATCTCGCAAGCGCCTGACGCGATCGGCGTGACCGAAGCGACGAGGGCCGGAACGCGCGAGCGCAAGCCGCGTGCGGCACCGGTATCATCCGGGTGCCGCTTGTACACGGCCGCGCACCGCGTCTCGCGCTGCCGTTTTCATGCGCGTGCACCGCCTCGATGAAAGATATTCGTAAGATTCAATGCCTCACCCGCTCCCGCCCTGCCCGTCGACCCTGCATTCAAATAGTCGCCTTAACGGATTCGAACTAGGCGTATACACGCGTGTCGTCGCGACGGAGCCCGGTTGCACGCCGATATAAGCGCTGCGACATGCGCTGCATGCACTTCCCCCGATGGGACGTGATGGGCCGCTCGCCTAACCTTCGCTACGGCAAAGCACACGTGACGGGGTCGACCACACCACGCGTCGTCCGACGCGACACCCTCGCGATCGTTTCGATTCGCACGTAACGACACGCATCACGCGTCATTCGTCCCCACGACGTTGCCGACAAATCCCAACTAGATACGAGACACCCTGACGACGGTTCGCTACGGGCCGTTTCAGCATGCTGATAAAGGAGCAAGCTCATGAGTGATACCCCGGTGCAGCCGACGGTCGACGTCGGCGCGGCAGAATCTGACTTTGGCACCCAGGGAGTCATCGACCGGTACTTCGGCATTTCGTCGCGCGGCAGCACGCAACGCACCGAGATCGTCGCCGGCGTCACCACCTTCCTCGCGATGGTCTATTCCGTGTTCGTCGTGCCCGGCATGTTCGGCAAGGCCGGCTTCGACACGAGCGCGGTGTTCGTCGCGGTCTGCCTCACGACCGCGTTCGGCTCGCTGCTGATGGGCCTGTGGGCGAAGCTGCCGATCGCGATCGGCTGCGCGATCTCGCTGACCGCGTTCACCGCGTTCGGCCTCGTGCTCGGCAAGGGGCTGCATCCGACGGTCGCGCTCGGCGCCGTGTTCCTGATGGGCCTCGTGTTCACCGGCATCTCGGTGACCGGCGTGCGCTCGTGGATCCTGCGCAACCTGCCCGCGGGCGTCGCGCACGGCACCGGGATCGGCATCGGCCTGTTCCTGCTGCTGATCGCGTCGAACGACGTCGGCCTCGTGATCAAGAACCCGGGCGCCGGCCTGCCGGTCTCGCTCGGCCAGATCACCGCCCTCCCGGTGATCATGTCCGTCGTCGGCCTCGCCGCGATCTTCGGCCTCGAGAAGCGTCGCGTGCCGGGCGGCATCCTGCTCGTCGTGATCGCGATCTCGATCTTCGGGCTGATCTTCGATCCCGCCGTGAAGTACCACGGCGTCTTCGCGCTGCCGTCGCTGAGCGCACCGGGCCATGCATCGCTGATCGGCGCGATGGACATCAAGGGCGCGCTGTCGATGGCCGTGCTGCCGAGCGTGCTGGCGCTGGTGATGACCGCCGTGTTCGACGCGACCGGCACGATCCGTGCGGTCGCGGGCCAGGCCGGCCAGCTCGACGAGAACGGCCGCATCATCAACGGCGGCCGCGCGCTGACCGCCGATTCGATCAGCTCGATCTTCTCCGGTTTCCTCGGCGGCGCGCCGGCGGCGGCCTACATCGAGTCGAGCGTCGGCGTGGCCGCCGGCGCGAAGACGGGCCTCGCGGCCGCCGTGGTCGGCCTGCTGTTCCTCGTCGTGATGTTCTTCTCGCCGCTCGCGGGCCTCGTGCCGTCGTACGCCACCGCACCCGCGCTGATGTACGTCGGCCTGCTGATGCTCGGCAGCGTGAGCAAGCTGCACATGGACGACATGGTCGACGCGATGTCGGGCCTCGTGTGCGCGGTGTTCATCGTGCTGACCGCGAACATCGTGACGGGCATCATGCTCGGCTTCTCGACGCTCGTGATCGGCCGCATCGCCAGCGGCGAATTCCGCAAGCTGAACGTCGGCACCGTGCTCATCGCGGCCGTGCTCGTCACGTTCTATCTCGGCGGCTGGGCGATCTGACCGCGAAACCTGCGCGACGTCGCCTGCAGAAGGGCGGCGCGCATCGGGACGACATCGTCTCCTCCACCATCGTCGTTGATGGTCTCCAGGCCTGGGAACGCAAGTTTCCGGGCTTTTTTTGTGCGTGCAGTGCAGCACGATGCGCGTCGCGGAAACGGCGCGACGCAAATTCGCGCCCGGTGCTACGATCGCGCTTTGCCCCCTTCAGGAGCCGCGATGAACGCGCTCGGCATCGTCTCCGAATCGAGCACCCGGACCTCGGCGCGCAAGCCGCCGTTCATCCCGTCGTTCGGGTTCCACGAAGTGCATGAATCGCAGCCGATCGACGCGCCGCCCGCGCGCATCATCGACGCCGTCGCGTCGCTCGACATGCGCGCCGATCCCGTCATCGACGCACTGCTCGTGGTGCGCGAATTCCCGGCCGCCGTCGCCGGTGCGCTCCGCAACGGGCCGGCCCGCCCCGAACACGCGCGCTTCGGCTTCGACTCGTTCACGCTGCTCCACCGCGACGACACGTCGCTGTCGCTCGGCCTCGTCGGCCGCTTCTGGCGTCCCACGCCCGACGTTCGAACGATCGCCGACGCAACGGCCTTCGTGCGGCACGACGACCCGCGCGATGCGAAGCTGGTGCTCCGCTTCGAGGTCGTCGGGCTCGCATCGGGCGCGCACATGCTGCGCACGGAAACGTTCATCCACTGCCCGAGCGAGCGCACGCGCTGGCTGCTCACGCCGTACTGGCTCGCGATCCGGCTGGGAAGCGGCTGGATCCGGCGCCGTACGCTGGCGGCGGTCGAAACGGCACTCGTCAGAACGGCTTGATCACGACCAGCCCGACGACGATCGCCGTCGCGGCCACGACCGCGCCCGCCGCCTGCCCGAGCCACGGTGTCGGCACGACGACGAGATCGTCGCGCTCCATGCGCCGCAGCGTGCCGGCCAGCATGCCGTGCAGCGCCGACAGCGCGACGACGATCGCAAGCTTCACCGACAGCCACGCCGCGCCGAACCAGTGACCGCTCAGCGCGATCGCGATCCCCGTGATCCAGACGATCGCGAGTGCAGGCGCCGTCACCGTGCGATCCCAGCGCCGCACCGCACGATGCACGGCGAGGTTCGCGATCCGGACACCGACGGACAGCATCAGCAGCCCGCCGACGAACGTGACGACGGCCGCCACGTGCACGGTCTTCATCATCAGGTAGATCATCGCGCGTGCCTCCGGCGCGCGATCCATCCCGCGCTCGCCAGCCCCGCGAACGGCACGACGGCCGACAGCACGAGCCGCGCGACGTCGCCCCTGCTCCACAGCCCGCTCGATGCGGTGCCGACGACCGCCCACACGTACATCGCGAACGCGATGCCGTGGACCGGCCCCATGATCGATACCGCGACCGGGTAGCCGGCCAGATGCTTGAGCGGCACGGCGACGCACACCAGCACGACGAGCGTGGTCGCCTCCAGCAACGACAGGTACTGCAGGTTCCGCAACGCATTGCGATCGTCTTGTTTCATCGGCGGGCTCCAGGTTGATCCGCCGCGATTGTCGCGCGTGGTGCGGGTTCGAGCCATTGGCTAGAATGACATCTTTCAACGGATTCCGGCCACGGCCGCGAACGCCATGCACACGGTCGCCGTTCTCGCCTTGCCCGATGTCGTCCCGTTCGACCTGGGCGTCGCCTGCGACACGTTCGCGCGCGTGCGGTCGCCCGACGTCGCGCCGGCCTACCACGTGCGGGTGTGCAGCGAGCAGCCGCGCGTCACCGGCGACCTGTTCGAGCTGCGCCCGCCGTTTCGGCTCGACGCGCTGGCCGGCGCCGATACGATCATGGTCCCCGGCACGTCCGAGCCGCTCGCGCCCACGTCGCCCCGCGTGCTCGCCGCGTTGCGCGCGGCTGCCGCGCGCGGTTGCCGGATCGCGTCGATCTGCAGCGGCGCGTTCGTGCTCGCGGAAGCCGGGTTGCTCGACGGCCTGCGCGCGACGACGCACTGGCTCGCGGCCGCCGAACTCGCACGCCGCTATCCGGACGTCGACGTCGATCCGAACGTGCTGTTCGTCGACAACGGGCGCATCCTGACGTCGGCCGGCGCGGCGGCCGGTCTCGACCTGTGCCTGCACATGATCCAGGCCGACTACGGTGCGGCGGTTGCCGTCGACGCCGCACGCAGCGCGGTGGCGCCGCGCGTGCGCGAAGGCGGGCAGGCGCAGTTCATCGCGCCGGAATGGCCGGCCGGCGGCGACGGGCTGCACGACCTGATGGACTGGCTCCAGGCGAACCTGCGCAAGCCGCTCACGCTCGACGAGATGGCCCGCAAGGCATCGACGAGCGTGCGCACGCTGACGCGGCGCTTCCAGGAACAGACCGGCACGTCGCCGCGGCAATGGCTGCAGACCGCACGCGTCAGGCACGCGCAGCAGTTGCTGGAGGTGACGGCGCTGTCGATCGAGCATGTCGCGACGGAAGCCGGATTCGGTTCGGTCACCGCGTTTCGCGAGCGGTTCGCGCGCATCGTCGGCACGTCGCCGCAGCGTTATCGCCAGACGTTCCGCGCACGCGCCGGCGCGTGACGTTCGTCAGGATCACTACCTGAAGCATCCAGCCGCCGCCCCCTTTCGCGCCAACCGGACCCGATCGATGACCCGCATCCGCAATCCCCTGAACATCGCGCAGCTCCAGCCGTTCGTCTCCGCCGCGCATCACAAGAGCCTGCGCGCCGCGGCGCGCGAACTCGGCGTCACGCAGCCCGCGATCACGCATACGATCCGCGAGCTCGAAACGGCGCTCAACGCGGAGTTGCTCGCGCGCAGCGTCCGCGGCGTCGAGCTGACCGCGTGCGGCCATGCGCTGCTGCCGCGCGCCGAGCAACTGCTCGGCGATATCCGCCGCACGGTCGAGGCCGTCGAACAGGTGAAGGGCGAGATGTCCGGCCGCGTCGCGGTCGGCACGATGCCGTCGATCGCGCTGACGGCGCTGCCGCGCGCGGTGACGGCATTCCGCCGGTCGATGCCGGACGTGAGCCTGCATCTCGAGGAAGTGACGGTGCCCGACGCGCTCGCGCAGTTGCGCAACGGCACGCTCGACATCGCTGCGATGCACCACGTGCCCGCGCTCGATCGCGATTTCACGCAGCTGCCGCTGCTGTCGACCGAATTCACCGTCGTGATGCGCGAAGGCCACCCGCTCGCGCACGCGCGCCGGTTAGAGGAATTGCTCGATGCCGAATGGATCGTCACCGTCGGCGCCGAGCAGTTTCCGCACAGCGTGATGGTCGGGATGTTCCAGGCGCACGGGCTGCCGCTGCCGAAGCGGCTCTTGCGCTCGCCGATGTCGTTCGCGGTGACGCTCGGGCTCGTCGCGCGCTCGGACGTGATCGGCTGCTTCACGCGCCCGCTCGCCGCGACGGTCGCGCCGCTCGGCATCCGTACGGCCGAACTCGACGAGCGCATGCCGCGCTTCGACCTGTCGATCATCGCGCGGCGCGACCTGCTGCCCACGCCCGCCGTCACGCAATTCGTCACGTGCCTGCAGCGTGCGGTCAACGAAACGCTCGGCTGAATCGTTCCTGTGTCTGAAACGGCGGCGCACGCAACGCGCCGCCGCCGGGCCCGGTATCGGGGCTTGTCCTAGGCGCCCTGCCGGTATTTTGTCTTGATAATCTTGCGCACGTCGCGCGCCCGCATCGGGTGGGCGAAACGGACAGCCTGACGCGAAGCCGCGGCGGGCCGAAGGCTTACGGCGCGGCACAACCGCGCACCCATCGAACAAAACGAGGAGTCACCTGGTGAAAAAGATTCTTGCGGCTGTGACCGTTGCCCTGCTCGCCGTATCGGCCGGCAGCGCGTATGCGAAGGACTGGTCGACCGTGCGGTTCGGCGTCGACGCAAGCTACCCGCCTTTCGAATCGAAAGGCGCTGACGGCAAGGTTGTGGGTTTCGACGTCGATCTCGGCAACGAAATCTGCCGCCGCATGAACGCGAAGTGCGTGTGGATCGAAAACGACTTCGACGGGATGATCCCGGCACTGAAGGCCCGCAAGTTCGACGGCGTGCTGTCGTCGATGTCGATGACGCCGGCGCGTCAGGAACAGATCGCCTTCTCGGCGAAGCTGTTCAACACGCCGACGCGCCTCGTCACGAAGAAGGGTGCCGGCCTGATGCCGACGGCCGAATCGCTGAAGGGCAAGTCGGTCGGCGTCGAGCAGGGCACGATCCAGGAAACCTACGCGAAGACGTACTGGGCCCCGAAGGGCGTGAACGTCGTGCCTTACCAGAACCAGGACCAGGTCTACGCCGACCTGATCTCCGGCCGTCTGGACGGCGCGCTGCAGGACGCGGTGCAGGCCGAAATCGGCTTCCTGAAGACCCCGCGCGGCGCGAACTACGACTTTGCCGGCAAGGATCTCGACGATCCGAAGACGCTCGGCGAAGGCGCCGGCATCGGCCTGCGCAAGGAAGACACCGACCTGAAGGCGAAGATCGACAGCGCGATCGCCGGCATGCGCAAGGACGGCACGTACGCGAAGATCGCGAAGAAGTACTTCGATTTCGACGTCTACGGCAAGTAATCCGCCACGCAAGCGCACGCTTCGCTTCGGCACGAACGGGCTCCGCAAGGAGCCCGTTTTTTTCGTGCACGGCGGCCGCGGCGTTATTTTTTCCGCACCAACCTGATGATTCGCAACGAAAATCGGCGCGTTCTGGCGCCGGTTTGATGGGGGCGAGGAAGGCAACGTACAATCGATCTTCCACGCACACCGGATCATTCGCGGCTGCGCCGCACTCCCCCATCATGCAAACGCAGACCCATCCGCTGATTTCCCCCGCCGTCGGTACCGAACGCCAGATCACGAGCTTTCACTACGGCCCGCGCGGCGGCAAGAAGGTCTACATCCAGTCGTCGCTGCACGCGGACGAACTGCCCGGCATGCTGGTCGCCACGCTGCTGCGCCGCAAGATCGCCGCGCTCGAAACGGCCGGCAAGCTGCGCGGCGAAGTCGTCATCGTGCCCGTACCGAACCCGATCGGCCTGTCGCAGCACGTGTTCGGCGATCACCTCGGCCGCTTCGAGCTCGGCTCGATGCAGAACTTCAACCGCAATTTCTACGATCTCGCGGCGCTCGTGCTGCCGCGCGTCGAACACCGCCTCACGCACGATGCGCAGCACAACCTCGTCGCCGTGCGCGCCGCGATGCGCGAAGCGCTCGACGAGCAGAAGCCGCGCACCGAGCTCGATTCGCAGCGCCTCGCGCTGCAGAAGCTGTCGTTCGACGCCGATATCGTGCTCGACCTGCACTGTGACAGCGATGCGGTGATGCACCTCTACACGAATCCCGATCTGTGGACCGACGTCGAGCCGCTGGCGCGCTATCTCGACGCGCAGGCGTCGCTGCTCGCGCTGAATTCGGTCGGCAATCCGTTCGATGAAATCCACAGCTTTTGCTGGTCGGATCTGCGCAGCCGTTTCGGCGACCACTTCCCGATCCCGAACGGCGCGATTTCCGTCACGGTCGAACTGCGCAGCGAACGCGACGTGTCGTACGAGTTCGCCGAAAAGGACGCGCAGGCGATCGTCGAATACCTGACCGAGCGCGGTGTCGTCGAAGGCACGCCGGCGCCGCTGCCGCCGCTCGCGCATCCGGCCACGCCGCTCGCGGGCACCGATCCGCTCGTCGCGCCCGTGTCGGGCGTGATCGTGTTCCGCACGCCGGTCGGCGTGATGATCGAGGCCGGCCAGGCCGTGGCCGACATCGTCGATCCGCTGACCGATCGTGTCGTCACGCTGAAGAGCAGCGTGTCGGGCGTGCTGTACGCACGCCAGATCGTGCGCTTCGCGACGGCCGGCATGGAAGTCGCGCGCATCGCGGGCGCGACCGCGATCCGCACGGGTTCGCTGCTGTCGGCCTGAGCGGCCGGCCCGCGCGCCGGGTCACGGCGCGTATCGGGCATCTCCCGGCGCTCACCCGCGCGCACCAACGAAATCGCCCGCTTGCGCGGGCGATTTGCTTTCCGGAATGCCCGGCGATCCATCCGGCCGGGCGAAGGCACGCGTGGGCGTTCAGAACGCCGGCACGATCGCGCCGCCGAACTTCTGGTCGATGAACTTGCGCACGTCGGCCGATTCATAGGCCGCGACGAGTTTCTTCACCCACGGCTTGTCCTTGTCCTGCGCGCGCACGGCGATCAGGTTCGCGTACGGCCCGCGCAGGTCCTCGATCGCGATCGCATCCTTCACCGGCGTGAGCCCGGCCTTGACCGCGTAGTCGGTGTTGATCGACGCGGCGTCGAGATCGGGCAGCGCGCGCGGCAGTTGGGCGGAGTCGAGTTCGACGATCTTGATCTTCTTCGGGTTCTCGGCGACGTCGAGCGGCGTCGCGTTCACGCCGTTGGTGCCGACGCCCGGCTTCAGCTTGATCACGCCGTATTTCTGCAGCAGCAGCAGCGCGCGGTTGCCGTTCGACGGATCGTTCTGGATCCCGACCTTCGCGCCCACCGGCAAATCCTTCAGCGACTTGATCTTCTTCGAATAAAAACCCATCGGCGCCGTGTAGGTGAGCCCGACGTTGACGATCTTGTAGCCGCGCTGCTTGATCTGGCTGTCGAGGAACGGCTGGTGCTGGAAGCCGTTCGCGTCCAGGTCGCCGGCATCGAGCGCCGCGTTCGGCTGCACGTAGTCGTTGAATTCGATGACCTTGATCGCGAGGCCTTCGCGTGCGGCGACCTTCGTCACCTCGGTCCAGATCTGCGCGTCGGGGCCGCTCATCGTGCCGATCTTCAGCGTTTGCGAGTCGGCGTGCGCGCCGGGCGCCGCGAATGCCAGTGCGGCTGCGAGCGCGCCGAGGCCGGTCAGGAATGAACGTCGCATGGTGTCCTCTTGTCCCGTGTCGTTTGTTGGAAGACGGATCGTGGCACGGGGCCGGAACGCCACCAACCAAGCTTATTTCATGTGCATATTCCGGGGCCGGATCGATTCTCAGCCGAATTCGGTATAACCCGCCACGGTACAACCGGGCAGAATTCAGTGTCGTATCGGCGCCACACATTCTTCATATGACAGTCGCTGTCATATTCATTACGTGGCCCCTCGATAAAGTTGCCGCCGGTCCGTGAAAGCGCCCACAGAGAGCGCCGGAACCGCAACTGGACACGCCATTTATTCGCTCGGAGAATCCTTTGAACAAGAAACTGTTGACCATCGCCGTCCTGGCAGCAACGGCCGGCACGGCGCACGCACAAAGCAGCGTGACGCTGTACGGCGTCATCGATGCCGGTATCAGCTACGTGAACCACAGCAAGACCGCCAACGGCGGCTCGGGCAAGCTGTTCAAGTATGACGACGGCGTTGCCCAGGGCAGCCGTTGGGGCCTGCGCGGCACCGAAGACCTCGGTGGCGGCCTGAAGGCGATCTTCGTGCTCGAAAACGGCTTCAACAGCGGTAACGGCACGATCGGCCAGGGCGGCGCGATCTTCGGCCGCCAGGCTTACGTCGGCCTGAGCCAGTCGCAATACGGCACGGTCACGTTCGGCCGCCAGTACTCGTTCTCGACCGACATCCTCGGCTCGAACTACTCGACGGGCGGCAACACGGTCGCGGGCAACTACGCGTACCACGTGAACGACATCGACCAGCTCACGTCGAGCCGCATCAACAACGCCGTGAAGTTCCAGAGCGCGAACTACTCGGGCTTCACGTTCGGCGCGTTGTACGGCTTCTCGAACTCGACGGACTTCGCCGGCGCACCGGCAACGACGTCGGGCACGACGACGACGGCAGGCTCGTCGCGCGCATACAGCTTCGGCCTGAACTACGCGAACGGCCCGCTGTCGGTCGGCGCAGCCTACACGGACATCCGCTTCCCGAGCCAGTCGACGCCGGCCTTCTCGACGTCGATCGCGAACCTGAGCACGGGCAACGTCCGCGACCTGCGCACCTACGGCGTGGGCGGCCGCTACGTCTGGGGCCCGGCAACGGCATGGCTGCTGTGGACGCGTACGCAGTTCTCGACCGTCTCGGGCGCGGGCGGCACGTTCTACAACGCGTATGAAGCAGGCGCGAAGTACGCGTTCACGCCGGCCCTGTCGGGTGGCCTGGGCTACACGTACACGAACGCAACGCAGAACGGCAACTCGTGGCACTGGAACCAGGTCAACGGTATCGCCGACTACGCACTCAGCAAGCGTACGGACGTGTACGGCCTGGTCGTGTACCAGCAGGCATCGGGCAAGGGCGTGCAAGCGCAGATCGGCTCGAGCACGAGCTACTTCAACACGTCGGGCACGGGTTCGAAGAACCAGATCGCCGCACGTATCGGTATCCGTCACAAGTTCTAAAGCATCCGCTTAACTCGCGGATCACGACGGCAAGAAGCGCCCCGCTCCACGCGGGGCGCTTTTTTATGGGCTTTTAAGTTTCGCTTAATTCTGGGCTGAGAGGATGCTCTCACCCCCCCTGTTGGCCGCCTGAACATCGGCGGCTTTTTTTTTGAACCGCCGACGGCGCCGCCATCGATTGCCCACAAGACAGGATCGGAGGCCATGATGATCGAAGATACCGTTTTCAGCCATCTGCACGCGATTCTGACGTGCCAACACTCGATGCCGGTCCAGAGCTGCCGCGTATCGGTCGAAATGCAGCGCCCGTGGGGACGGCCGTATCGTCTCGTCGAATGGACGATGCACCTCGACGCACCCGCGCGGCGCCAGATCGTGCCGGCCGAATCGACCGACGAAGAAATCGCCGAGGTCGTCGCGTCGCACGTGCCGGGCCGGCTTTATGGCGACGGCCGGCTGCAGTTCTGAACGCCGTCCCGTTCCACCCGCTGCCCGTCTTTCGAGCGCGCCGCACGCATCGTGCGGCAGTCGGTCTCGTTTGATGCAGCAACGAAACCTGCTACGCTGCGCGTTTTCGTCCACGCAACACACGATGGAAAACGCATTCAACGAACGCGGCGTGATGATCACGCGCAACGGCCTGTCGGCCGCCGGGCAGGTATTCGCGCTGCGTGACATCCGCCACGTCGATGTCGTCAAGATTCCGAAAAACCGCCTCGTGCCGTCGCTGATCTCGCTGATCGGCGCGGCCGCCGCCGTCGCGGGCGGCATCGCCGGATCGAGCGCCGCGCTCGTCGTCGGCGTGATGCTCGCCGTCGTCGGTTATCTCGCGTGGACCACGCAAGACGTCACGTATCGCCTGATGGTCGAGATGCCCGACGGCAAGCGCGAAGCGCTGTCGAGCGTCGACGTCGAGTTCGTCGAACGCGTCGCGCAGGTCGTGCGCGATGCGCAGGCCGCAACGACGGCCGGCTGATTCCGTTCGCATCCCTGCACGCTTCAATCCGTGGTGCCCGGCCGCGCGCGGCGCGTTTCGCGTCGCGCAACGGCGCCCTCGATTGCCCCGTCGAATCGCATTCCACCACCGCCTCGCCTGCGCTGCGTACGCCGACCGCCTAGTATGGAAAGAGCGGCTCGTCGCCGCATCGTCCGAGGAGGCCAGCATGAACGTCCAGACGCTGTCCGGCACGCTTCGCGCGCAGGAACTGCTGATCGTGTCGATGGTCCGCGCGCTTCCCCCTGACGCACGCCGTGCGCTCGTCGACCTCTACACCGAACAGATCGCGTTCGCCGAACAGGCCGGCCTCGAAGGCCACGGCGATCGCGCGACGCACGATGCGTTCATCACGCATGCGCGCAACCTGCTGATCCGCATCGAAGCACTCGCCTAGGGCCTGTTCACGCTCGTGGCGGGCTTGCTCCACGGCCCGCGTTTCTTCCGTATTTTCCGGCGCGGCTCGCCCGAGCCGCGCATGTGAGCGCTCACCCACGCGCGCCGCTTTTCGTTCTTGTATTGATAATAATTCTCATTTACACTGGCAAAATTGTCAGTTGCCTTTCAATTCGCCGCTCGCCGCATTCCGTGCGCGGGCGGGCCAGCCAGGTGAACGCGTCACCCAGCCAGCCTTCGGGCTTGTTTTCGTCAATGGGAGACCACCTGTGCATTGCTATACGCTGGCGCGGCGGCCGATCTGTGCCGCGCTGTTCGGCGCGTTCGGCCTGTCCGCCGCCCCGGCTCACGCCGATTCGTCGCCGCAAGGCGCCACCCCGCCTTCCACCCTGCTCGTTGCCGCGTCCACGCGCGGCGATGCGGCGCTGCTGGATCCCGTCACCGTCACGGCCAACCGCACCGCAACGGCCACGAGCCGCACGGCTGCGTCCGTCTCGGTGATCACCGACGAGGATCTGGAGGAACAGCAGGCCACCAACATCAAGGATGCACTGCGCTACGAGCCGGGCATCACGGTGCGCCGCACCGCGTACCGGCCCGGCAGCGCCGCGCTCGGCGGCGGCCGCGACGGCGATTCGAGCATCAACATCCGTGGCCTCGAAGGCAATCGCGTGCTGCTGATGGAAGACGGCATCCGCCTGCCGAACGCGTTTTCATTCGGCCCGCTCGAAGCGGGGCGCGGCGACTACGCCGATCTCGACACGCTCAAGCGCATCGAGATCCTGCGCGGGCCGGCGTCGGCGCTCTACGGCAGCGACGGCCTGACCGGCGCGGTGAACTTCATCACGAAGGATCCGCGCGACCTGCTGTCGATCTACAACAAGCCCTACTACTTCTCGTTCCGGCCGAGCTACGACTCGGCCGACCGCAGCATCGGCGCGACCGTGTCGGCCGCGGGCGGCAACGATCGCGTCCAGGGAATGATCATCGCCGACGGGCGGCGCGGCCACGAGGTCGACACGCGCGGCAGCAACAACTCGGCGAGCACGCTGCGCACCACGTCGAACCCGCAGGACGTCTATTCGGAATCGCTGCTCGGCAAGCTCGTACTGACGCCCACCGCACGCGACACGTTCAAGCTCACCGCCGAAACGGTGCAGCGGCGCGTGAGCACCGACGTGCTGTCCGCGATCAATCCGCCGAACACGCTCGGCCTCACGACGAACGACCGGCTCGAGCGCAACCGCTTCAGCGTCGACTACGATTTCCGCGACGATGCGTTCCGCTGGTTCCAGACCGCGCACGTGCAGTTCTACTACCAGGACGCGAAGCAGGACCAGTACGCGTTCGAGACGCGCGGCGCGCCGCTGAAATCGCGTTCGCGCGACAACCAGTACAAGGAACGCACGTTCGGCGGCTCGGCGTTCGCCGAAAGCGGCTTCGCGACCGGGCCGTTCGCGCACAAGCTGCTGTACGGCGTCGACGGCAGCGTGTCGCGCGTGACGAACCTGCGCGACGGCACGGTGCCGGGCGTCGGCGAAGCGTTCCCGAACAAGGCGTTCCCCGACACCGACTACACGCTGTTCGGCGCGTTCCTGCAGGACCAGATCGGCTACGGCCGCCTGCTCGTCACCCCGGGCCTGCGCTTCGACACGTACCGGCTGAGCCCGACCGAAAACGATCCGCTGTTCACCGGCAAGGCCGTGTCGACCAGCGCGAACGAACTGTCGCCGCGCGTCGCCGTGCTCTACGAGATCACACCCGCGGTCATTCCGTACGTGCAGTACGCGCACGGCTTCCGCGCACCGACGCCCGACCAGGTGAACAGCAGTTTCTCGAACCCGGTGTACGGCTACACGTCGATCGGCAATCCGAACCTGAAGCCCGAGACGAGCGATACCTTCGAAGCCGGGCTGCGCGGCAAGGCCGGCACCGGCTATGGCGTCGTGCGCTACAGCGCGGCCGCTTTCACGGGCCGCTACCGCAACTTCATCTCGCGCACGACGATCGCGGGCAGCGGCCGGCCGGCCGACCCGTTCGTGTTCCAGTACGTGAACTTCGCCGACGCGCGTATCCACGGCCTCGAAGGCCGCGCCGAATGGGTGATGCCGAACGGCATCACGCTGAAGACGGCGATGGCGTTCACGAAGGGCTCGACGCAGAACGACGGCGCGGCGAGCCAGCCGCTCAACACCGTCAACCCGTTCTCCGCCGTGTTCGGCGTGCGCTACGAGCCGACCGAACGCTGGTTCGTGCAGACCGACCTGCTGTTCCAGGCCGCGAAACGCGACAAGGACATCGACAAGTCCGACTGTTCGAACAAGACGTGCTTCTCGCCGCCGTCGTCGTTCGTCGTCGACCTGCGCGGCGGCTACCGCTTCAACAAGCACGTGAGCGCGACGATCGGCATCCGCAACCTGTTCGACCGCAAATACTGGAACTGGTCGGACGTGCGCGGCATCGCAGCCGATTCGCAGGTGCTCGATGCGTATACGTCGTCCGGACGCACGGTCGCCGTCAGCATGAAAGTGGATTTCTGATGCGCGCCGCCCGCGCTGCCACCCCTACCGTTACTTGAAGGAGTCCGACATGATGCAATCCGCCCTTCCCGGTCAACCGGCCACGCCGGCCCGCGCGGCCGCCGCGCTGCGCGACGCGTTCATCAAGCTCAAGACCGAGCGCCAGCTGCGCAACCGCGACGTCGCGCAGGCGCTCGGCGTCAGCGAAGGCGAGGCGCTCGCCGCGTTCGTCGGCGAGCACGTCGTGCGGCTCGACGCGCGCTTTCCGGCGATGTTCGAGGAAATGCCGCGCCTCGGCCGCGTAATGGCGCTCACGCGCAACGACACGGCCGTCCACGAGAAGGACGGCGAATATGCGCAGATGAGCCATGACGGGCCTGTCGGCCTCGCGCTCGGCGATATCGACCTGCGCATCTTCTATCGTCACTGGGTGTCGGCGTTCGCGGTGCGCGACGAGACCGCGCACGGCCCGCTGAAGAGCCTGCAGTTCTTCGACGCGCAGGGGCATGCGATTCACAAGGTCTACCTGCGCGCGCACAGCGACCACGCCGCGTACGACGCGTTCGTCGAGCGCTGGCGCGCGCCGTCTCAGGAGCCTGGACTCGAGGTCGCGGCCGCCGCGCCGAAAACGCCCGAGCGCGCCGACACCGAGATCGACGTCGCGGGTTTTCGCGCCGCCTGGGACGCGATGACCGACACGCACCAGTTCTTCGGCATCACGCAGCGCTTCGGCGTGAGCCGCATGCAGGCGCTGCGCCTCGCCGATCCGCAATACGCGTATCCGGTCGAAACCGCGCATGCGCTGCGCCACGTGCTCGAACAGGCCGCCCAAAGCGGCCAGCCGATCATGGTGTTCGTCGGCAACGCGGGGATGATCCAGATTCATACGGGCCCAGTCGCGAACGTGCGCGAGGTCGGCGCGTGGATCAACGTGCTCGACCCGGGCTTCAACCTGCACGTGCGCGAGGACCTGATCGCCGCCGCGTGGGTCGTGAAGAAGCCGACGAGCGACGGCATCGTCACGTCGCTCGAGCTGTTCGACCGGCAGGGCGACCACGTCGCGCTGCTGTTCGGCGAGCGCAAGCCCGGCAAGGTCGAACGCGACGACTGGCGCGCGCTCGTCGCGACGCTGCCGGCCGCGGCACGCGGAGGCGCGCGGTGAGCGCGCGACCGTTCGATCCGCGCCGCCGCGCCATGCTGGCGGGCGCGGCGGCCGGCGCGCTCGCCGGCGCGCTGCCCGGCAGCGTGCTCGCCCAGGCCGCACCGGCTGCGCCGAAGCGCGTGGTCGTGATCGGCGGCGCGCTCGCGGAAACCGCGTTCGCGCTCGGCGGTGCCGAGACGCCGCGCTACCGGCTCGTCGGCGCCGACACGACCTGCACGTATCCCGATGCCGCGAAGCGTTTGCCGAAAGTCGGCTACCAGCGCGCGCTGTCGGCCGAGGGGCTGCTGTCGCTGCGGCCCGATCTCGTGCTCGCGTCGGCGGAAGCCGGCCCGCCCACCGCGATCGCGCAGGTGAAAGGCGCCGGCGTCGCGGTGACGACGTTCGACGAACGGCACGACGTCGAATCGGTCCGCGCGAAGATCACGGGCGTCGCGCAGGCGCTCGACGTGCGCGACGCGGGCGCTGCGCTGCTGCAACGTTTCGACCGCGACTGGCAGGCCGCGCGCGACGCGGTCGCTGCCCGCGCGCCCGGCGGCGCGCAGCCGCCGCGCGTGCTGTTCGTGCTGAACCATACCGGCAACCAGGCGCTCGTCGCCGGCCAGCGCACGGCCGCCGACGCGATGATCCGCTACGCGGGCGCACGCAACGCGATGCAGGGTTTCGATCACTACAAGCCGCTGACGACCGAGGCGCTCGCGGCCGCCGCGCCCGACGTCGTGCTGATTTCCGACGAAGGGCTCGCGGCAGTCGGCGGGCGCGCGGCGCTGCTCGCCACGCCCGGCTTCGGCGCGACGCCGGCCGGCCGCGCGCAACGCGTCGTGTCGCTGGATGCCCTGTTCCTGCTCGGCTTCGGCCCACGCCTGCCGCTCGCCGTCACGACCCTGCACCGACGGCTGTCGGATGCACTCGCCTGATCCCGGATCGCCCCGATGCCCGCTCATGCTTCGCCCTTCCCCGCACCGTCGCCCGCGTCGCGCTCCGGCGCCGCGCGCATGGGCACGTCGCGCCGCTTCGCGCCGTTCGCGCTGGCCGTGCTCGCCGTTCTCGTGTGCGCGATGTCCGTCGTCGCGCTGTGCGTCGGCGCATACCGCATTCCGCTCACGGAAGCCTGGGCCGCGCTGACCGGCGACACCGCCGCGCAGCAGGCGCGCGCGGTGCTGCTCGACATCCGCGCGCCGCGCGTCGCGCTCGCACTGCTGGTCGGCGGCGGCTTCGGCGCGGCCGGCGCCGCGATGCAGGCGCTGTTCCGCAACCCGCTCGCCGATCCGGGGCTCGTCGGCGTGTCGAGCGGCGCGGCACTCGGCGCGACCACGATGATCGTGCTCGGCCCCGCGCTGTTCGCCGCGCACGTGGGTGCCGCCGCGTTGCCTGTCGCCGCGTTCGCGGGCGCGCTCGCGGTCGCCGCGCTCGTCTACCGGCTCGCCGCGTCGCGCGGCCGGCTCGCGTTGCCGCTGCTGCTGCTCGCCGGCATCGCGATCAATGCGCTGGCCGGCGCGGCGATCGGGCTGCTCACGTTCGTCGCCGACGATGCGCAGCTGCGTTCACTGACCTTCTGGAGCCTCGGCAGCCTCGGCGGCGCGCAATGGTCCGCGCTGGCGGCCGTCGCGCCGTGCGTCGCGATCGGCTGCGTGCTGCTCGCACGCGAACGCGACGCGTTGAACGCGTTGCAGCTCGGCGAAACCGAGGCACTGCACCTCGGCGTGCCGGTGCAACGGCTGAAGCGGCGCGTGCTCGTCGCGGTCGCGCTCGCGGTCGGCGCGCTGGTATCGTGCGCCGGCATCATCGGCTTCATCGGGCTCGTCGCGCCGCATTGCGTGCGTCTCGCGTGCGGCCCCGACCAGCGCGTCGTGCTGCCCGGCGCCGCGCTGCTCGGCGCGTTGCTGACGCTCGCCGCCGATCTCGCCGCGCGCACGGTCGCGGCGCCGGCCGAAATTCCGCTCGGCGTGCTGACCGCGCTGCTCGGCGCACCGTTCTTTCTGGCGCTGCTGTGGAAAAGCCGCGGCGCGCTCGGCGGGTAACCCTTTCTTCACGACGACCATGCTGACCGCTCACCATCTCGACGTCGCGCGCCGCCACAACGCCATCCTCCGCGACCTGTCGCTGTCGATCGAACCGGGCCGCGTGACCGCGCTGCTCGGCCGCAACGGCGCGGGCAAGAGCACGCTGCTGAAGACCTTCGCCGGTGAGCTGACCGGCAGCGTCGCGCCGAGCGGCGTGCGCGTGACCGGCCACATCACGCTGAACGGCGAACCGCTCGCGCGCATCGACGCGCCGCGCCTCGCGTGCCTGCGCGCGGTGCTGCCGCAGGCCGCGCAACCGGCCTTTCCGTTCAGCGTCGACGAAATCGTGCTGCTCGGCCGTTATCCGCATGCGCGGCGCAGCGGCGCGACGTCGCATCACGATCGCGACATCGCGTGGCGCGCGCTCGAACGCGCGGGCGCCGACGCGCTCGTCGGCCGCGACGTCACGACGCTGTCGGGCGGCGAACTCGCGCGCGTGCAGTTCGCGCGCGTGCTCGCGCAGCTATGGCCGGACGAAGAAGCAACGGAGAGCGGCCCGCGCTACCTGCTGCTCGACGAACCGACCGCCGCGCTCGACCTCGCGCACCAGCACCGGCTGCTCGACACCGTGCGCTCGGTCGCGCGCGAATGGCGGCTCGGCGTGCTCGCGATCGTCCACGATCCGAACCTCGCCGCGCGGCACGCGGATACGATCGCGATGCTCGCCGACGGCACGATCGTCGCGCACGGCACGCCGCGCGACGTGATGACGCCCGCGCATATCGCGCAGTGCTACGGGTTTTCCGTGAAGATGGTGGAAACCGGCGACGGTGCGCCGCCGGTCATGGTCCCGGCATGACGCCGCGGGTGCATGCGGGGCGGCCGCTTCCCGGTTGTCTCCCGGCCGTCGATCGGTGCGCCCGGCTTTCAAGCAGCCTCATTCGCGCTTCCCTTTCGAGGAGACTCCCGTGCCGCTTCCGATGACCCGCATCATCCTGTACGTCCAGGACGTCACGCTGCTGAAGGCGTTTTATCAACGCCATTTCGATCTGCCTGTCATCGAGGAAATCGACGGTGAATGGGCGGTGCTCGACGCGGGCGCGATCGAACTCGCGCTGCATCTGGCCGGCCCGGCGTTTCGCCACGCGGCCGAGCCGTCGAATGCGAACCCGGCGACGAACAACGTGAAGCTCGTCTTCCGGATCGACGCCGACATCGACGCGCATCGCGACCGTCTCGCGCGCGACGGCGTCACCGTGCGCGACGTCAAGCGCTTCGACGGATTCCCGTACCGGCTGCTCGACGGCATCGATCCGGAAGGCAATGTCTTCCAGGTGATGCAGCCGGACTGAACGCCGCCGCGCGGCCGCGCGTCAATGCCCGACGTCGGCCGCGCCGAAGGTCCGCATCTTCCACCCGAGCCGCACGGCCAGCATCCGCATCGAGAAACCGGCCACCAGCGCGACCACGGTCGCCGCGCCCGCATCGATGCCGAGATGCTGCATCCCGACGTACAACGCGCCCGTCACGAACGCGACGCTCGCGTACAGTTCCTCGCGCAGGATCAGCGGCATCTCGTTGCACAGCAGGTCGCGCAGCATCCCGCCGCACACGCCGGTGATCGCGCCGGCCAGCACGACGATGATCGGCGCGGCGCCGGTCGACGCGCCGATGTCGCAGCCGATGATCGTGAACGCGGCGAGGCCGATCGCGTCGACGGTGACGAACAGCGTCTTCATTCGCGCGACATGCCGGGCGGCCCACGATGCGACGGTTGCCGCGGCGAGCGTAATCACCAGGTATTCGGGATGCGCGATCCAGCCGAGCGGATAGTGGCCGAGCAGCACGTCGCGCACGGTGCCGCCGCCGAGCGCCGTCACCGCGCCGACGAGCGCGAGCCCGAAGCGGTCCATCCCGCGCCGCATGCCCATCAGCGCACCCGACATCGCTTCCGCGACGATCGCAATCAGATAAAGCGTATGCATGGTGCGCGTCAGTCGTCGGTACGGAACAGGTCGAGCACGCGTTCGCGCTCGGCCGCGTCGACGGCCGCGGGCATCGGCTCGTCGGGTTTGCCGCTGCCGGCCGGCGCATCGGAGGCGTCCTGCGCCGCCGCGCCGCCGCAGGCGAAGCGGCTGCGGATGTACGACGGCACGTCGGCCGTGCACGTGCCGCGCGTGTATTCGGCGTAGACGAAATCGCCGTCGACGAGCGCGACGTCCTGCGGCGGCGTCGCATCGACCGGTGTGCGTCCGTCGACGGCCGTCTTCATGTAGTCGAGCCAGACCGGCAGCGCCAGCGTCGCGCCGGTCGCGCGCCCCATCGGGCGCGGCGTGTCGTAGCCGAGCCACGCGACCGCGACGACCCCCGACGAGTAGCCGGCGAACCACACATCCTTCGACCCGTTCGACGTGCCCGTCTTGCCGGCCGCGTCGTCGCGGCGCAGCGCGAGCGCGCCGCGCGCGGTGCCGGCCTTCACGACGTCGCGCAGCATGCTGTCCATCAAGAACGCGTTACGCGCCGACACGACGCGCGCGCCTTCCGGCGTCGTGGCCTCGTACATCGCGCCGCCGTGGCGCTGCTTCACCGACAGGATCAGGCGCGGCTCCATCCGCGTCCCGCCGTTCGCGAACACGCTGTACGCGCTCGCGAGTTCGAGCGGCGTCACCGCGCCCGCGCCGAGCGCGAGCGGCAGCGACGCCGGATTACGCTGCGCGTCGAAGCCGAAATGCACCGCGTGCTGCTGCACGTAGCGCGCGTCGGTGGCCTGCATCAGGCTGACCGCGACCAGGTTCTTCGAGCGCACGAGCCCGCGCCGCACCGGGATGAAACCCTCGTAGCGGTTGCCGAAATTGCGCGGACGCCACGGCCGCGCGCCGGTTTCCTCATGGGTGAGCGTGCGCTGCGTATCGTCGACGAGCACACCCGGGAAGTAGCCCTTCTCCAGCGCGGCCGAATAGACGAACGGCTTGAAGCTCGAACCCGGCTGGCGATACGCCTGCAGCGCATGGTCGAACACGTTGCGATTGAAATCCGCGCCGCCGACGAGCGCAAGCATGTCGCCGGTGGCCGCATCAAGCGACACGAGCGCGCCTTCGAGCCCGTTGCGCGCATCGCGCTTCGCGCCCGGCTGCCGGCTCAGCGTACGCTGGAGCGCGGCTTCGGCCGCGCGCTGGTCGCGCATCGAGATCGTGGTCGTCACGTCGAGGCCGAGCGTATACGCGTCGTCGTGAAAGCGCTCGACCATCATCCGGCGCGCGCGTTCGGCGACGTACGGCGCGGCGACGATCCCGGGCGGCGGCGTGGTCGCCAGCGCGATCGGCGCGTCGACGGCTGCGCGATAAGTTGCGTCGTCGAGCTGACCGAGTGCGTGCATCCGCCCGAGCACGTAGTTGCGCCGCGCGGTCGCGCGCGCCGGATTGACGACCGGGTTGAACGCGGACGGCGCCTTCGGCAGCCCCGCGAGCACGGCCGCCTCGCCCGCGTTCAGCGCGTCGAGCGGCTTGCCGAAATACACGTTCGCCGCCGCCGCGAAACCGTATGCGCGCTCACCCAGGTAGATCTCGTTCATGTACAGCTCGAGCAGCTTGTCCTTGCTGTATTCGCGTTCGAGCTTGGCCGCCATCAGGATCTCGGCGAGCTTGCGGCTCAGCACCTTGTCGCGCGTCAGGTAGAAGTTGCGCGCGACCTGCATCGTGATCGTGCTGCCGCCCTGCCCCGGCTGCCCCGTCACGACGTTCGCGAACGTCGCGCGCGCGAGTCCGCCGACATCCACCGCGCCGTGCTGATAGAACTTCGCGTCCTCGGCCGCGAGCAGCGCGTGCCGCATCAGCGCCGGGATGCGTTCGAGCGGCACGAACTCGCGCCGCTCGACGCCGTATTCGGCGAGCAGATCGCCGTCGCGCGAGAAGATCCGCAGCGGCAGCGCGGGACGATAGACGGCGAGGTGCTCGACGGACGGCAGCTGCGTCCAGATGCGATTGATCGTCCATGCGCCGATGCCCGCGCACGCGAGCGTCAGGCCGAGCAGCGCGCCCGCGAGCGTGCGCCATGCGCGACGGCGGCGCGGCGGCGGCACGGGCGGCGGCGGAGGGGATGCGGTGTGGTCGGTCATGTCGGGCTCCTTCTTCGATGCTGCGACGGCCGGCGCGCGATATGCACCGACTGGTCACGAAAGGCGCGCATTGTCGAAGGGATCGCGCGAAACCGGAACATTCTTTAGCCAAAGTTTGGCTGGCTAAATTTTATTTAGGAATGGGTGTCGGGCCGTTCACGTCGAACGCGCGGGCACGTCAAACGCGGCCGGGAGAACCGCGCTGCGCGCGATCCGTTTCGCCTGTAGCATCGTGTGATGTTCGATCGATACCTCGGCCTGTGGGGCCTCGTACCCGACGGCGGCCCGATCCTGACCGCGAGCGGCGGCCTGTTGCCCGTTCTCTGGCAGGCGCGGCCCGCGATGCTGAAGGTCGCCACCTGCGACGAAGAGCGGCGCGGCAACGCGCTGATGACGTGGTGGAACGGGCACGGCGCGGCGCAGGTGTGGCAGCACGACATCGACGCGATCCTGCTCGAGCGCGCGCAGCCCGCGCCGTCGCTGGCCAAATTGTCCGCATCGGGTCACGACGACGACACGATGCGCATCGCATGCGGCGTCGTCGCCCGGCTGCACGCGCATCGCGCGCCGGAGCCGGCTTCGGTCGTGCCGCTGCGCGACTGGTTCCGTTCGCTGCTGTCGGACGACATTGGCGACGACGTGCTGCATTGCTCGGCAACGATCGCGCGCGAGCTGCTGGGCGGACCGCCCGTCGACGAAGTCGTCCTGCACGGAGACATCCATCACGACAACATTCTTCATTTCGGCGATCGCGGCTGGCTCGCGATCGACCCGAAAGGGCTGCGCGGCGATCGTGCGTTCGACTACGCGAACCTGTTCTGCAATCCCGCGCACGAGATCGCGGCCGATCCGGCGCGCTTCACGCAACGCGTCGTGTGCGTGGCCGATGCCGCACGACTCGATCGCCGTCGGCTGCTGAAGTGGATTCTGGCGTGGGCGGGCCTGTCGGCGGTGTGGCTGATGGAGGATGACCTGCTGCCCGACACGCGGTTGGCGGTCGCGCAGCTCGCCGCGCACGCGCTCGGCTTGTAGCCGCGCAACGCAGCGGCATCCGCGAGCAGCCGCGCATCGTCAGGATGCGCCGCATGCGTCCGTTCCACCTCCGAGGCTTGGAATCACCGGCTGCGCCTTTTCACCAGCGATGCGCGTGCGATGTGCAGCCGCATGAGATACGCAAACGCGACCGCACGGCGGACAAGGGCATTGAGGGCAAGTGCCTGCTCACGCGACCCGGCTTGCGCGCCCGATCACCGGTGATGCATGCGTGATGCATCAGCATGAGAGACGCAAACGCCCCCGCACGGCGTACAGGGGCATCAAATGCGAGCTCCCGCTCACGCGACCCGGCTTGCGCTCCCGATCAGGGTCTTGGGCTCCAGATACGCGCCGATGCCCCACCGGCCCATTTCCCGCCCCAGCCCCGAATGCTTGAAGCCGCCGAACGGCGCAAGCGGCTCGTGGGCCAGCGTATTGACGAGCACGCGGCCGGAATCGATCTGCAGCGCCACGCGCTCGCAGCGTTCGGAGTCCTTGCCCAGCACCATCGCGCTCAGGCCGTAGCGCGTATCGTTGGCGATGGCGATCGCATCGGCGTCGTCTTCGTAAGGGATGAGGGTCAGCACCGGCCCGAAGATTTCCTCCTGCGCGATCCGCATCCGGTTGTTCGCCCGGGAAAAGACCGTCGGTTTCACGAACCACCCGGCCTGCAAGCCGTCCGGCCGCCCTTCACCGCCCGTCAGCAGCACCGCGCCTTCTTCCTGCCCGATGCGGATGTAGTGCTGCACCCGCTCCCATTGCTTCGCGCTGACCATCGGCCCGATGTCGGTGCCGACATCGCGCGGATCGCCTGTGCGCACACGCGCCACCGCCTGGCTGATCGCGTCTTCGAATTCCGCGAGCCGATGGCGCGGCACCAGCACGCGCGTCCCCGCGATGCAGGCCTGACCGCTGTTCATGAATCCCGCCTGCAGCACGAGCGGCATGATGCTCGCGAAATCCGCATCGTCGAGCACCACCGTCGGCGATTTGCCGCCGAGCTCCAGCGTCACGCGCTTCATCGTCGCCGCACCGGCGCTCACCAGATGCTGGCCCACCACGGACGAGCCGGTGAACGAAATCTTCGCGACGTCGGGGCTGCGCGAGATCGCGTCGCCGACCACGTCGCCGCGCCCGTTGACGATATTGAACACCCCCTTGGGCAAGCCCGCCGCATGCAGCGCCTCGGTGACGACCTGCGTCTGCATCGCGCTCATCTCGCTGGGCTTGATGACCGCGGTGCAGCCTGCCGCCAGCGCGGTGGCCAGCTTGTTGCAGATGAACCCCGCATCGCTGTTCCACGGCGTGATCAGGCCGGCCACGCCGACGGGCGTCATGATCACGCGGGCCGAGCCGGCCTGCTCCTCGAACGCGAACGTCTCCAGCGCGGCGATGGCCTGCCGGATCGCGTCCGCCGGATAGGTCGCCATCCAGCGGCCGCGCTCGACCGGCGCGCCGTATTCGGTCACGACGGCCTCCATCAGGTCGTCTTCCCGCGCGACGACGGCGTCGCGCATGCGCTCGAGCGCGGCGATCCGTTCTTCCCGCGTGGTGCGCGACCAGCCGGGAAACGCGGCCTTGGCCGCGGCGATCGCCCGTTCGGCATCCTGCTCGTCGCCGAGGCGGACCTGCCCGATCACCCGCTCGGTGCTCGGGTCGTGCAGGTCAAACCATTCGTCGCCGTGCGGCGTCACGAATTCGCCGTCGATGTAGATCTGTTCGATGCGTTGCATGGTGCGTACTCCTTGTGTGCGTATCCGACAAGCCGTCATGACACGCAGTCTAAGAATACATTACTGTTCCGATAAGCCGTCTTATCTCTGATGACTCATCCCGAAAATCAGGACAATCGATGCACCGCACCGGAATGACCGAGCTGGAAGTGGTCCTGGCCGTCGCGCGCCGCAGCAGCTTTCGCGGCGCGGCGCTGGAGCTGGGCATGTCGACGACGGCGGTGAGCAGCGCCGTGGCCGGACTGGAAGCGCGCCTGAAGGTGCGCCTGTTCAACCGCTCGACGCGCAGCGTGTCGCTGACCGATGCGGGCCAGCGCTACGTGGAGCGCATCGCGCCCGCGCTCGCCGAAATCAGGAGCGCCGGCGAGGATGCCGCCGCCGGTCCCGACACACCGAGCGGCACGCTGCGCATCAACGCGCCGCAGGGGGCCGCGCATCTGTTGCTGGGGCCGCTGTTCCATCCGTACGCGCAGCGTTACCCCGACGTCCGCATCGACATCGTGAGCGAGTCGCGCCTGATCGACATCGTCGCCGAGGGGTTCGACGCCGGCATCCGTCTGGCCGAAGCCGTGCCGCAGGACATGATCGCCGTCGCGCTGTCGCGCGATATCCGCATGCTGGTGGTCGCAACGCCCGAGTATCTGAAGCGCCACGGCACGCCGCGCCATCCGCGCGACCTGCTCAAGCACCAGAGCATCGGCATGCGCATGGCCCACGGCGGCATCTATCACTGGGAGCTCGAACGCAACGGGCAGAAGCTGCAGATGGACCTGCCCGTGCGGTTCGCGCTCAACGAACTTGCCGCGATCAAGCAGGCGATCCTGTTCGGGCTGGGCATCGGCTTCATTTCCGAATGGTTCATCGGCGAAGAACTGAAGAGCGGCGCGCTGGTGCCGGTGCTGGCGCCGTGGTGCCCGTCGTTCGGCGGGCTGCGGCTCTACTATTCGGGCCATCGCTTCGTGCCCGCGCGGTTGCGCGCGCTGATCGACCTGGCGCATGAGCTGCGCCTGACCGATGCGCCGTTGAGCGTCGGACGCAAGGGATGACGCACGGGATGGCCCGCGCCGCCGCCGTTCGGGCGACGGCAAGGTTACCGGTCCTGGAATCGACATGCGCATCCCGGACAACCGCCGCGCAAAGAAAAAACCCGCCGGCATGCGCCGGCGGGTTTTTACATTCGACTGCTGGCGCAGCGCTTCAGCGCGCGGGGTTCAGCGTCAGGTTCATGTGACGGTTCACGTCTTTGTACAGCAGGTAGCGGAAGCGGCCGGGGCCACCCGAATAGCATGCCTGCGGGCAGAACGCGCGCAGCCACATGAAATCGCCCGCTTCGACCTCGACCCAGTCCTGGTTCAGGCGATAGACGGCCTTGCCTTCGAGCACGTACAGCCCGTGCTCCATCACGTGCGTTTCAGCGAACGGAATCACGCCGCCCGGTTCGAACGTCACGATGTTCACGTGCATGTCGTGGCGCATGTCGCTCATGTCGACGAAGCGCGTCGTCACCCATGCGCCGTTGGTACCCGGCATCGGGATCGGCTCGACGTCCTGCTCGTTGGTCACGAATGCGTCCGGCAGCGGAATGCCGTCGACGGCCTGGTAATGCTTGCGCACCCAGTGGAAACGCACCGCGGCATCGCTGACGTTGTGCAGCGTCCAGTCCGCGCCCGGCGGAATGAACGCGTAGCCGCCCGGCTTCAGCACGTGCTTCGTGCCCTGCAGCGTCAGCTCGGCTTCGCCTTCGACGACGAACAGCACGGCTTCGGCGTTCTTGTCCTGCTCGGGCTTGTCGCTGCCGCCGCCCGGGTTCACTTCGACGATGTACTGCGAGAAGGTTTCCGCGAAACCCGACAGCGGGCGGGCAATCACCCACAGGCGCGTGTTCGTCCAGAACGGCAGCCAGCTCGTGACGATGTCGCGCATCACACCCTTCGGGATCACCGCGTACGCCTCGGTGAACATCGCGCGATCGGTCAGCAGATCGGTCTGCGGCGGGTGGCCGCCGTGCGGCGCGTAATACGTTGTCTTAGACATAGTGCATCCAGGCAATGGGTTGGTCCGGCCCCGGGCGCCAACGGCATCGGGCGGCACGCATGCGCGTGGGGCACGCATGCGGCGGCGGGACATCGTTGCCGGGGTGGCTTGAAGGCGCACGCGCCTTCGTTCGGTCGGCCAGGCTTCGCGACGGGTTCGTCCGGTTCATCGGACGCAGCGGCCCATGCTTGCGGGGCCGGCGGCCGGGCCGTGGCGCTTCCGTTCATGCGGCGACGCGCGGCCGGCGGCACGGTTCGACGCCGTACGCGAGCATCGCCGACGATAGCGAAGTCGTTCGCAATCGACCAATTAAATGTTGCGATGGATTCCATTCGATTTCCCACTACCTGCCGGCACCCGCGATACGCGGTGAGGGAGCGTGGCGCGACGGTCTGGCTATCCGGGAAATCCTGACGGGCGGGGCCGTGCAAACGCACGTCGGAGGCGCTGGAGGCGCTGGAGGCGCTGGTACGCAACTGCGGTCACGCCGATCGCGCACGCGGGTCGCGATACATCCGGTTACGCAGATTGGCGTGCGCCGAAGCGTGCACGGCTGCGAGCCGCTCCGCACCGATCATGAGCCGTCGTCGAACCGGAACGGGCCAACGGGGCGGAACGAGGATCGAACGGGGTCGAATGGAACGCCAAGGATGTCGACGCTGCGCGGACGCATTCCGTCGCGAGAGGTGGTGTAGCCGGAAAACGGGGAAATGCTGCGAGGAGGGGAAACTGGCCGGCCCGTCGATCGGGCATCCGGCCGCGGCTGGTGAAGCCGGAAAATGTTCGCCGGTCTGGCCGGCGATGGCGGCCCGGCAGGCCGCCGGGCCGAATCTCGCGTCGGAAGCCGACGCCGTCTACGCGCCGGTGCGCGGTTCGCGCACCGTGCCGCGCGAGCGGCGATCAGTCCCAGTCGCGGTGGTGACGATGCTTGCGGTGGCGATAGCCACGATCGCCATGATCGCGCTCGTACGAGCTGCGCGACATGTTGCCGCCGAGCGCCGCGCCGGCGCCGCCGCCGACCGCCGCACCCAGCAGGCCACCCGTACGGCCACCCATCGCGTTGCCTGCCGCGGTGCCTGCGCCGCCGCCGAGGGCGCCGCCGATGATCGCGCCGGTGCGCTCGCGACGGTTCGACGTCACCGCGCCACCCGCGCCGCCGCCGATGGCGCCGCCGATCACCGAGCCCGTGCTGCCGCCGAGCGCACCGCCGACCGCTGCGCCGGCTACCCCGCCGAGCGCGCCGCCAAGCGCGTTGTTCATGTCACCTGCCAGAGCCGGCAGCGCAGTCGCGCCGGTCAGCGCGGCGACGACGAGAGCGGGGGCGATTTTCTTCCACATTCCCGTATTCTTCCTTGTTCGCAATCTGGTTATCGAAGGTCCGCTCGGTACGACGATCTGAATCGATCGACGTCGGGTCTGGCATTGTGCCGAACCGCGGACCAATTCATTTCAATGAGCTTGCGGCGAAGAATAGCACCGGTCCCGCATCCTTGCCGTCGACATTCTGGTAACAAGTTGTTTACGAACAGGCGCCCCCGAACGCCCGCACCAGAATGCCCGCAAACCCGCGCCGGCATTGACTCCGCCGAGGTTCCGGCCCTGCGCGACGACGGGTCGTCCATGCGGGGCTTCGCACGTTTGCGACACACGTGGCAACACATCGGGCACGTGTCGTGAGCGGGCCCGGAAACGACGGTCGGGGAAAAATGAAGGGGGTCAGTACACGCCGGGCAGCAGCCGCCAGGTTCGCGCGCAATACGCGTCGTACTCGGCGCCGAATTGCGCACGCAGCAGCGCCTCTTCGGAGCGGATACGCGCGACGAGCGGGATCATCGTCAACACGACCAGCAGCACGCCGACACCCGAGCGGAAGGCGAGCGCCCAGCCGACCGAATTGACGAGCAGGCCGAGATAGCTCGGATTGCGGATGCGGCGGTAGATGCCGTCGGTCACGAGCGTATGGCCCGGCTGGATCGCGACGAGCCCGCTGAAGCGCTTGCCGAGCACGAAGACGGGCCAGATGCGCAGCACGCCGCCCGCGATGTAGAGCGCGACGCCGGCCCAGCGCACCGCGTCGCCGCCGAAGGTCCAGAAGTCGAGCCGGTCGGTCAGCGCGGGCAGGTAGGCCAGCAGGAACCCGCTCACCCCGAACGCCGCGAGCACCCAGCGGTTGTCGCGGTTCTCGCGCTCGCCGCTGCTCAGGTTGCCTTCGGTGAACATCGCCGCGACGGCCATCGCGAGTGTCGCGACGACGACGGCAATCAGCGGCGGATGCGAGAAGAAGGCCGCGAACCCGCCGCTGCCGAGCACCGCGAGCCCGAGATAAACGAGCGTGGAGATGCCCGACAGGGCGGCGACCTTGCGGGTGACTGTCATGACTGCCTCGCCGGAGTGCGCTTTCCTGTGAAGTATAGGAACCGCGCACACGCCGCGCGGCGCGCCGCCGTCATGCGGCGCGCGAATCCGCGCGCATCGTCCGGCACGACGCCACGACCCTGGCCGGGGCGGCCAGGGCCCGCGCCCGGTGCCGGGTCAGCGGATGCGGAAGTTGCCGCCGATCCCGACGCTGACAGGCGGCGCGTAATACGCCGGCGCATAGCCGTAGTAGGCCGGCGCGGGCGCATAGCCGTACGGCGGCGCGACGTAGCAGCCGGACAGGCCGCCGATCAGGGCAAGCGTAATGAGAAGTCTGGACATGGCTCGATTCCCGGCGCGAAAGACGAATGGCACCTCGCGAACGCCGCGCCGCCGCGAGGTGCGGCGGCCGGCACGAAGAGGCGATCCGCCCTTCCTGTCGCTCGATGAAGCAATGCGCCGAGTCTAGCGCCGGGTCGGCCGGGCCGAGTTTCGCCGGCGGTTACACGTGTTACCTCGCATGACCGCCGAAACAGGTAATGGCGCGACGGCCGGTGTGCCGTGGCGCGCCGTGCCGCGTGCAATCGACGCGTTACACGAAGCGCGCGCGAATGCGCTGCGCGAGCGCTTCGAGCGTCGCCGCGTCGGCGATCTCGCGCGCGTGCATCCGCAGCTCGGCGCCTTCCCAGCGCGGGATCACGTGGAAGTGCACGTGCGGAACCGTCTGGCCGGCTGCCGCGCCGTTGAACTGGCCGATGAACACGCCGTCCGGCTCGAGCGCCGCGCGCACCGCCGCCGCGACGCGCTGCGTCATGCGGATGCCGGCCGCGGCTGCGTCGCCGGACAAGTCGAAGATCTGCGCGGCCGGCTCCTTCGGGATCACGAGCACGTGGCCGTCGGCCTGCGGCATCAGATCCATGATCGCGAGCGTCGTGTCGTCTTCCGCGACCTTCACGCACGGCAGTTCGCCACGCAGGATTCTGGCGAACGGGTTGTTGTTGTCGTAGGACATGTCGGGTTCCGATATCGGTTGGACTGGGAAAGCGCGAGTGCAATGCCGGACGATTATCGGACGACGACGGGTCGGATTTCAACTTGCCGGGCCGGGTCGCGCTGGCGCTCTCACCGAACGGCCATCTCTTGACCGCGAACGGCGACGCAGTCAACTGCCGACCCGCTGCAGCCGAGCGAGATCGTCGAATTCACGGTGGACGGGCGCTTCGTCGCGCAAATGCAGGTCGACACCGTTCCCGGGCCGCGTTCGGACAGGCGTTCGGGCACGGCCGCAAAGGCCAGCCGCAATTCGCAGCCGTCGACGACGACACGAATACCGCGACGGTCTGGACCCTGCGCTCCGACCACGACAACGCGCAGTGATACACCGCTTGAACGGGCCGCACGCGGCCCGTTCGACCTCGGCGATCGACACAGACGATTCGCACAGGCCGGGCAATCCGCGCCGTGTCGATGCTGCCCGGCATCGCCGCCCCTCGCGATTGCCACCGCCGGCCCGAACCTGCGACACTGCCGGTTCGTGTTCCGCCTTCAGACAACCGAGGACACCCGCGCATGACGATCCCCTTCAAGAAGCCGATCCTGCGCGGCGTCGCGCTCGCGGCCGTCGCCGCGATCGGCTACACGGGCTACATGCTGTCCCGGCTCGCGCCGGTCGCGACCGGTTATGCGGCGAAGGCGCTGTGTTCCGGCGTGTACGTATCGGGCCGCCCTGCCGCGTCCGTGATCGACGTCGACATCATGGCCGGCGTGCATCCGCTGCTGAAACTGGTGCGCCCGTCGATCGATCCCGACCATCATCGCGCCGTGGCGACCTTCGCCGGCTTCGCCCGGCGCGATGCCGACTTCCGGCCCGGGCTCGGCTGCACGCTCGCGATCGGGCCGTCGCCCGGCGCGTTACCGGCCGCGCTGCCGCCCCTCCCCGATCCGCCGCCCGCGCAGCCCGCACCAGCCGCGCCGGCCACGCCGCCGGCCGGCATCGACGCACGGAAACTGCAGACCGCGCTCGACCGCGCGTTCGAGGAGCCCGATCCGGCACGACCGCGGCGCACGCGCGCAGTCGTCGTGATGTGGCGCGGCCAGGTGATCGCCGAACGCTATGCGCCCGGCTTCACGGCCGACACGCCGCTACCCGGCTGGTCGATGACGAAGACTGTGACGGCCGCGCTGGTCGGCGCGCTCGTCGCGCAGCACAAGCTGTCGCCCGATACGTCGGCGCTGCTGCCCGAATGGCGCGGCAGCGGCGATCCGCGCGCGGCCATCACGCTCGACGAGCTGCTGCGGATGACGAGCGGCCTGCAATTCAACGAGGACTACGACGACCCGCTGTCCGACGTCGCGTTGATGCTGTTCACGCAGCCCGATACCGCGCGGTTCGCATCGGCGAAGCCGCTCGCGGCGACACCCGGCACGCAGTGGTCCTACTCGAGCGGCACGAGCGCGATCGTCGCACGCGTGATGCGCGAGGCGCTGGGCGGCAGCGGGGACGACTATCTCGCGTTTCCGCGTCGCGCGCTGTTCGCGCCGCTCGGCATGCGCAGCGCGGTGTTCGAGCCCGATGTGTCGGGCACACTCGTCAGTCCGTCGTACATGTATGCGAGCGCACGCGACTGGGCGCGCTTCGGGCAGCTTCTGCTGCAGGACGGCGTGTGGGACGGGCAGCGGCTGCTGCCGGACGGCTGGGTACGCTACCTGACGCGCGCGACGCCGCAGTCGTCGCGCCAGGAATACGGCGCGCAGCTGTGGGTCAGGGTGCCGGAGCCGTTCAACGATCGCGATCCGCACGCGGTCGCGATGCCGGCCGACGCGTTTCATGCGGTCGGCCATGAAGGCCAGTTCGTGAGCGTGGTGCCGAGCCGTCAACTGGTGGTCGTGCGGCTCGGGCTGTCGCGGCCGGAATCCGCGTGGAACCACGAGGCGTTTCTTGCGCGCGTGCTCGACGCGCTGCCGGCGCCCGGCGCGTGACGACGGGTACTTGGATCGATGAATCAGGCGTGAAGCGGCAGCGATGGCAACACGGCCGCCTCACGCGCTACCGGCCGGCTTACGGATTCGCGCTGCCCGCGTATTGCTTGAAGCCTTCGCGCGTCGCGAGACGTTCGATATAGCGTGACACCGCCGGCAATTCCGGATGCTCGAACGGCGTGCCGAACCAGCGATTCACCGACAGGCCGATCGGAATGTCCGCGAGCGTGAACGTGTCGCCGGCCACGTACGCGCCCGTCTTTTCGAGCTGCGCGTTCAGCACCTGCATGTGCTTCGTCCAGCCTGCGATCGACTGCGCGATGCCGGCCGGATCCTGGTGATCGGGGGATTTCCGCACGAGGCCGAGGAACGCGCCGACCCACGAGCGGTTCAGGTCCGCGCCCTGCCAGTCGATCCATTGGTCGACCCGCGCACGCGCCTGCGGCTCGGCCGGATACAGCGCGTCGCCGCCGTAACGATTCGCGAGGTAGCGGATGATCGTGTTCGATTCCCAGAGCACGAAATCGTCGTCCTTGATGACGGGCACGAGCGCGTTCGGGTTCAGCGCGAGATAGGCCGGATCGTTGGTCGTGCGAAAGCCCGCGCCCCAGTCTTCCTGTTCGAACGGCAGGTTCAGTTCGGTGCACAGCCACAGCACCTTGCGGACGTTGATGGACGGAATCTTGCCGAGGATGTGCAGCATGCAGTCTCCTTGTGAGGTCGGATGCGGAGCGTTCGGGGCGCACGACGCGCCACGAACGCATTCACGCCGAATTTATACACGACGGCGCGGCAAACGACATGCCGTACGCGGAAAATCCGCGTGCGGCCGGTTCGTCAGGTCGCGCAGCGCGTGCTCGGCCGTCGGGAACCGGAACATGAATCCGTCCTGATGCAGCCGCGCCGGCATCACCCTCTGCCCGTCCAGCAGCAGCGCGGCCATCTCGCCCATCGCGATGCGCAGCGGCGCGGCCGGCACGTGCAGAAACGCGGGGCGACGCAACACCTTCGACACGACCTGCACGAACTCGCGCTGGGTCAACGGCGCGGGTGCGACCGCGTTGTAGACACCGTGCATGCCCGGGTTCGACATCGCGCGTGCAATGATCCGCAGCACGTCGTCCCGGTGAATCCAGCTCATCACCTGCGTGCCGTCGCCGAATCGCCCGCCCATCCCGAAGTAGTGCGGCAGCAGCATCGGGCGCAACGCGCCGCCGGGGCCGAACACGAGGCCCAGCCGCAGCACCACCGAGCGCACGCCATGACGCTCGAGCGCCTGCGCGGACTGCTCCCACTGCCGGCACAGCCCGGACATGAAGCCGGTGCCGGCACTGCTGCGCTCGTCGAGCCGCTCGTCGGAAGGCCGCACGCCGTAGTAGCCGATCGCCGACGCCTGGATCCACGTGCGGGGCTTGACCTCGGCGGTCTCGACCCAGCGCATCAACGATTCCGTGACGCCGACACGGCTGGCGAGCAGCACCGCCTGCCGGCGCTTGCTCCAGCGCGCGCCCAGCACCGGTGCCCCCGCGAGGTTGATGACCGTGTCGAAACGCTCGTGCGGCCGCAGTTGCCCGGCGGACGTCACGCTGCGCACACGGCCCTGAAACTGGTAGGCCGCGCGCAGCGGGTCGCGCGCCAGCAACGTGACCGTATGGCCCGCATCGAGCAGGTGGTTCACGAGGGTTTCGCCGATGAAGCCGGTTCCGCCTGTGACGAGCACGTTCCCCGGCGGCTGCCCCGCAAACGGATTGGCGGCCGGCGCGCGCTGCCCGATCCGGCAGGCCGCGATTCCGTCGCGGAGGCCCGATACCGTCACGCCGACGGCAAACACGCTCAGCAACCCGCCGCGCCAGCCGAGGTCGAGTACCTGAAGCGCGGTCGGCTCGTGCGCCCAGACGGCCAGCTGCATCGCGATCATCCCGAACAGCGCGCCGCCGTTGACGGCCAGCAGCGTGTGCAGCACGCGCTCGGTCGCCGGCAGCTTGCGGCTCTGGTCCTCGACGACGAAATCCCACAACGTCAGCACCACCTCGACGACCACCACCGCCGCGAGGGCCGCGACCCACGCGCCGTGAAAGGCGACGTTCGCGATCGACGCGAATACGAGACCGTAAAGCACGGAGCGCACCGCGTGAATCCCCAGCTCGAGCCGCGCGCGCGGGCTGTGCGGCAGATCCTGCGTGAGCTCGTGGTGATAGAGCGTATCGAATGCGCCCATCGCGCCCTGCACGATCAGCAGGTTGAGCGCCCAGTCGTAAGCAGGCAAGGTGTTCATGGGGTATCCCTCCTCCACAGCCACACAAGTGGCGGCACCATCGCAACGAGTGCCGCCGCGTCGATCGCCACGTGGCCCGATACTCGGGCCTGCAATGAAAACAGCATGTCCTGCGGCGCCCAGATCGCCAGGCCGGCCAGCAGCCATCCCCACACTTCCCGCCGGCGCAGCCGGTTGCCGAGGTGGACGAGCGCCAGCATCCAGACCGACGCGCATTGCACCGTCGCGCCGATCAGCGACATCCACCAGACCTGCTGCGCGCGCGCCGGGCCGGGCGCCGCGCCCGCCCAGAAATGCAGCTCGATGACGCGGTGATACGCGTCGAGCCACGGCGTGCCGGCCACCCACGGAACGGCGATGCCGACGAGCAGATGCGCGAGCGCCGCGCCGTACATCCAGGTCACCACGATGCGGCGTACGTCGTCACGTGCGGGACGATCGGCCGCGGGTTCGGCGGGTTCTGCGGCACGGTCGCTACCGCACGCCGGCCCGTCGCACGTCGCTTCGGGGCGATAGCCGAGCCAGCGCGAAACGGCGTGCCGGTTGCGCGCGAAGCGGCGATACAGCGGTGCCAGCACACCGCGCACGACCGGCGCGCGAAGCAGCCGGACGAGCCAGCCGCGCCCGGTCAGCGCATGGGCGGCGAGGATGCCGTCCACACCGGTCAGCATGCGTCCGTCCGGCAGACGCGCATGAAGCTCGCGATTCAGCGCGGGCAGGCCGACGCCCAGCGGCGCCGGGTCGAAGCCCGGCCCGGCGATATCGACGAAAGCCAGCCGCTGATGCGCGTCGCGGGCGCCGAGACGCCGTATCTGCGCGACACATAACGGACATCGTCCGTCGAAGTACAGCACCAGTTCACTTGATTCCATGATTCGCATTCCTTCTTGTCTTTGCGTGCATCGTGAATCGATCGACTGCTTTCCCGCACGCCGTACCGCCGCTCCCGTGCGCGGCGGCCACGCGCTTACATCGGCTTGAGCACCATCAGGAAGTAGACGGACAGCATCGCGAAGAACGCCGGGTAGCCGAGCAGTTCCCAGCGCTTCGCATAGCGCCAGTAGCGCTCCGGCAATGCCGCGTCGCCGTTCGCATGGGCGAGCTTCGCCATCGACGCAAGTTCGAGCTGCAGCCACACGACCGGCAGCCAGCACGCCCCGGCGATCGCATACAGCACGATCGATGCGAGCAGCCACGGCGTATGCCACGGCCAGCCGGCGGTGTGCGCGAGCCAGAGCCCCGATGCCGGCTGGAAGATCACGGCCGGCGTCGTGAACCACCAGTCCGCGCGCACCACGAGGCGCGACACGGCCGCGATCGCGGGCACCGACTGCGTGCGGTTCGCGAAAAAGAGGTAGAACGCGGTGCCGAAGCCGGTGCCGACCAGCAGCACCGAGGACAGGATGTGAAGCGCCTTGATGACGAGATAGGTATTCATGCTTGTTCTTCTTCTGAAAAAAGGATCAACAGGATCGCGAGAATCGGCACGTTCTTGAGTACGGGGCCGAACGGCTCGGCGAGCAGCGCCGGCATCGTGATCGCGATGACGGCCGAGTACGCGACGATCAGCGCCGCTTGCGCCGCCCACAGGCGCCGTGAAGGCGCGGCGACGGTCGCGATGCCGAACGCGAAATCCAGCGCGCTGGCCGCGTACAGCGCGATCAGCGCGGGCAGCCCCGTGAGGTGCGCAGGCGCGAGCAGCGCGAGGCTCGCGGGCAGCGGATGGATGAACGCGCTGGCGATGGCCGTCCAGATCCACACGATCGCGAGCGCGCCGCGCAGCAACGGCCGACGCCACATCGCCAGCGCATCGCGACGCAGCGCGGCGGCTTCCGTGCCGATGAAGCCGTCGATCCCGCGCGGCGGCCGGCCGAGCATGGTCGTGACGGCGGCCGGATCGCCGGTGTTCCCGCCACGCAGCATCGTCCACGTGTCGCGCGTGAACATCGCGCCCGGCAGCGTGCCGAGCAACGCGGCCGCCGCGCCGGCCAGCGGGCCCGGCAGCGTCACGCGGGCGGCCGGAGGAAATCCCAGCGCGGCACGGTAGCGGGCCAGCATCTCGCGGTATTCGACTTCGTCGTTGCCGACCACGTCGATCACCGCGCGGCCGGCCGCCGACGCATCGCCCGGTTGCACGACGAGCCGCGCGACGACTTCGGCGAGATCGTCGACGTGCACGGGGCGCAGCCGCTGACGGCCGCCCGCCGGCAGCACCTGCACGGGCAGGCTCGCGAGCATCCGGAAAAACCGCGCGGACGCGCCGTCCGTGCCGTAGACGAGCGCGGGCCGCACGATCCGGAAGTCGATCGGCAGCGTCTGCAGGAAGCGGTCGGCGGCCAGCTTGCTGGCGAAGTAGCGCGTGCCGCCGCGCTCGACGCCGAGCGCCGAGATCTGGATCACGCGCCGCACGCCGGCGCGGCAGCACGCGGTAAAGAGTGCGCACGGCGCGGCACGGTGCACGGCGTCGAGCGTCGCGCCGCGCCGATCGGCGAGGATGCCGACCGCATTGATCACCACGTCGACGCCCTTCAGCCGCGCGAGCCACGCGTCGGGATCGATGTCGGCGGCGAAGTCGATCGCGACGTCGCACGGGCCGGCCGCATGCCGCACGCCGCGCAGCACGCGATGGCCGCCGGCTTCGAGCTGCGCGCACAGTGCCCGCCCGATGAAGCCGTTCGCGCCGCACACGAGGACCGTCATGCGGCGCGCCCCGGTGCGGCCCTGCGGGCAGGTCGACGGCAAGACAGCGTTCATTTTCATCCTCTACTTACAGTTATTTCTGTACAGACAGAAATAAAAACCCCAAAAAAAGCGGGCTGCCTGCCCGCACTGCGCGTAACGCTTACTTCGACGGCTTGCGCCTGACCGTCTGGCTGATCTTCGCGCCGATGCCGAGCGCCTTCATCAGCGTATCGGGCTTGAGCCGCAGCATCTCGTCCGACCAGGTCGTGAGCGTCTCGACGAACTGCAGCGTGTCGCGGATGCGCTGCTCGGTCTCGCGGCTCTCGTTCGCGATCTCCGGATTCGTCAGGCAATCGCGCAGCACCGTGAGCGTCGGTTCGATCTCGCGCTGCCGCCGCCCTTCGACGATCAGCTTGAACAGTTCCCAGATGTCGGTCGACGTCTCGAAGTGGTCGCGGCGATCGCCCAGCACATGCACGACCTTCGCGAGCCGCCATGCCTGCAGCTCCTTCAGGCTCGTGCTGACGTTGGAGCGCGCGACGTTGAGCGTCTCGGCGATCTCGTCGGCCGCGACCGGCCGGCCGGCCAGATACAGCAGCGCGTGGATCTGCGAGACGGTGCGGTTGACGCCCCACCGCGAGCCCATTTCGCCCCAGTGGAGAATGAATCGTTCGGCAATCGGTGTGAGTTCCATAGCGTGAAATTTAGGCATTTCAGTTATTTCTGTCAAGAGAGAAATAACCGGACGATCCGCCAGGTTCCGGCCGCGCCCGCCCGCGATCGGCCGCTTCCATTACAATGCGCGGGATTTTTCCGATTTCAGGCCGTTTCTGCCTTTCTGACTAGAGGGTTTCCATGATCATCAAACCGCGCGTGCGTGGCTTCATCTGCGTGACGACTCATCCGGTCGGCTGTGAAGCCAACGTCAAGGAACAGATCGACTACGTGACTTCGCACGGCCCGATCGCCAACGGCCCGAAAAAGGTGCTCGTGATCGGCGCGTCGACCGGCTACGGCCTCGCCGCCCGGATCTCGGCCGCATTCGGCTCGGGCGCGGACACGCTCGGCGTGTTCTTCGAGCGCGCCGGCAGCGAAACGAAGCCGGGCACGGCCGGCTGGTACAACAGCGCCGCGTTCGAGAAATTTGCCGCCGAAAAAGGGGTCTATGCGCGCAGCATCAACGGCGACGCATTCTCCGACAAGGTCAAGCAGGTCACGATCGACACCATCAAGCAGGATCTCGGCAAGGTCGATCTCGTCGTCTACAGCCTCGCGGCGCCGCGCCGCACGCATCCGAAGACGGGCGAAACCATCAGCTCGACGCTCAAGCCGATCGGCAAGACGGTCACGTTCCGCGGCCTCGACACCGACAAGGAAGTGATCCGCGACGTCACGCTGGAACCGGCGACGCAGGAAGAGATCGACGGCACTGTCGCCGTGATGGGCGGCGAGGACTGGCAGATGTGGATCGACGCGCTCGATGAAGCCGGCGTGCTGGCCGACGGCGCGAAGACGACCGCGTTCACGTATCTCGGCGAGCAGATCACGCACGACATCTACTGGAACGGCTCGATCGGCGAAGCGAAGAAGGATCTCGACAAGAAGGTGCTGTCGATCCGCGACAAGCTGGCCGCGCACGGCGGCGATGCGCGCGTGTCGGTGCTGAAGGCCGTCGTCACGCAGGCGAGCTCGGCGATCCCGATGATGCCGCTGTACCTGTCGCTGCTGTTCAAGACGATGAAGGAAACCGGCACGCACGAAGGCTGCATCGAGCAGGTATACGGGCTCTTCAAGGACAGCCTGTACGGTGCGACGCCGCACGTCGACGAGGAAGGCCGCCTGCGCGCGGATTACAAGGAGCTCGATCCGCAGGTGCAGGCGAAGGTCGTCGCGCAGTGGAACCACGTGACGAACGACAACCTGTACGAGCTGACCGACTTCGCCGGCTACAAGACCGAGTTCCTGCGGCTGTTCGGCTTCGAGATCGCCGGCGTCGACTACGACGCGGACGTGAACCCGGACGTGAAGATCCCGGGCATCATCGACACCACGGCCTGACGGCCCGGCCCGCCGCCCGTACCGCATACGCGGCGCGGGGGGCGGGTTCGAGGCTCCGGCGGCGTCAACGCGGCGCCGGTTCTTCCAGATAGACGCCCGACGACAGCGTGGCCTTCACCTGCCGCGTGAACTCGTCGGTCGACACTTCTTCTTCCCCTGCTTCGATCGCTTCGTACGCCTGGCGCACGACGTCGGCCGGCGTCGCCTTCGGCACGTCGAGGCCGGCCGTCAGATCGGTATCGATGAAGCCGGCATGCAGCCCGACGACCTGCGTGCGCTGCTCGCGCAGCGAATGGCGCAGCCCGTTGGTCAGCGCCCACGCGGCCGATTTCGACACGCCGTAGCCCGACAGGATCGGCCGGTTCACCCAGCTCGCGACGGACAGGATGTTCAGGATCGCGCCGCCGCCATGGCCGGCGAGGATGCCCGCGAACGCGCGCGACATCGCCAGCATCCCGAACACGTTGGTTTCGAAATGGTCGCGCAATGCGTCGGTCGCACCGTCGTCCGTCAGGCTGCCGAGTCGCGCGATGCCCGCGTTGTTGATCAGCAGCGTGACGTCGCGCGCCGCGTCGGCGGCCGCCGCGACGGCCGCCGGATCGGTCACGTCGAGCTTCACCGGCACGACGCCCGGCAGCGTCACGGTGGCCGGATCGCGCGCCGCCGCATAGACCTTGCGCGCCCCTCTCGCAAGCGCCTGCTTCGCGAACTCGAGCCCGAGCCCGCGATTCGCACCCGTGACGAACACCACTGCACCTTCGATCTTCATGACGCTTCCTTTCGCATGATGAATCGCATGCGCGCCGGCTCGCCGCGCGCGTGAGATCCGGTGAAAAACCAGGCTGCCATTGCGTTCCGAACCGGTACGCCGCCGGCAGACGGCGAGCCGCCCGTTGCCCGATACACGTGCCCCGGCGGCGCCCAAGACGCCGATCGATTGCCATCGGCCGTTCCGGCAGCGGCTTTGCACCCTCCGCCAAGTCGGCTACACTCGATGTCAATGTCGATCACCATTGTCTTTGCCGTGCATTGTGTTCACGCAATCTGCTCATGTCAATGGTGGTCGCCATTGTGATTTTCAATCGACGCGATCGGCAAAAAATCAGGGAGGGATCGATGGGCGTTTCAAGACAGCAGGCTGCCGAGAACCGGAGCGCGATTGTCGCGGCCGCCGAGCGGCTGTTCCGCGTGCGCGGCGTCGACGCGGTAGGACTCACGGAGCTGATGAAGGAAGCCGGCTTCACGCAGGGCGGCTTTTACAACCACTTCAAGTCGAAAGACGCGCTGGTCGCCGAGGTGATGGAAAAGGCCATGCAGGACCGCGCGGATTCGCCGAACGCCGGCAGTCTCGACGCGCAGGTGGCGTCGTATCTGTCGGCCGCGCATCGCGACAACGTCGAGGCCGGGTGCCCGCTGTCCGGTTTCGCGGGCGATGCGCCGCGACTGACCGATGCGGCGCGTGCGTGCTACGCGCACGGCCTCGCCACGTATCTCGACCGGCTGGAACGGATGGTGGCCGTCGAAGGCGGGACACCGGCGCAGACGCGTCGCGACGCGATCGCCGTCTTCAGCCAGATGGTCGGCGCGCTCGTGCTGTCGCGCGCGATCGCCGGCACCGAGCCCGCGCTGGCCGACGAAATCCTCGCGGCAGGGCGGGACGCGCTCACCGCCGGGCGCGACGATCCGGTCGCGCCGGCATGACGGGCAGACGGCGGGGCAAGACGGCGCGCTCGGCGCCCTTGCCGCGCTATTCGACCGCCCGCGCGGCCTCCCACAACGGCTGCCCGCCCAGCGCCGCATGCCATGCGCCGAAACGCGTGCGCCACGCTTCGAACGGCTCCGCCAGCGGATGGCGCGGATCGTCGCTGAGCGAATACGCCATCCCTTCGATCAGCCAGCGCGGCTTGGTCACGACGGCCAGGTTGCCGAGCACTTCCGCCTGGCGGTGATGGATCAGCTCGTGCGCGAGAAAGTAGGTCTGCCAGCCGCGCGGTGCGACAACCACGCCGAAATTCCCGAGCGTCAGCGCCGCGCGCTGGCCGAGGCCGAATGCATCGGCGCACGCGCGGGTCGAACAGAACACGACGCGCGGCGCCTCCCGGAACGCACCGACGGCTGCCGCCGCGCGCGCATAACCGTCGCGATAGAGCTGCCGTGCGTCGCCGAGCCTCGCGGCATCGTCCGTGCAGATATCGGCGCTCGGGCACGACACGCCGGGAACCAGCGCGGGCGCGACGACGCGCAGCGGCTTGACCAGCGCATACGCGGCAATCGGCAGCGCGACGAGCAGGCCCGTGAGGGCGTAGACGATATGGGAGCGTTTCATCGAGGCGGGGGTTCCGGGGCGTGCTGCTGAAATCTTCCTGCGTGACTATATCGGACTGGCGACGTCTCCGGCCCTGCCTGATTCCCGGACGGAGCGCGGTCGCCCCGGGCCCTGCGCTCGCCGCGACCGGGGAGACATTCCGGCGCTTGCCGTTGCGATCTGCCGTTTCGTCGAACCGGGGACCTTTTACCCGCTGATGCCGCCTGGATAATCAGATGCGCCGGCCATCCGGCGGCCGAACCCGCTGCAAACGGCTGACACGCCCCCTGCCCGTCACGCGACGTGCCCCGTGCTCGCGCCTCCGGCACCCGCCGCCCGGCGGCTCCAGCGAATGCCCAGCAACAGGAGCACGACACTGCACGCGAACAGGGTCGCCTCGACCAGCACCGTATCGACATGCCAGTACCGCGTCGTCAGCACGACAACGAGGTCGAACACGAAATGAAGCGCAATCGCATACACCAGCCAGCGCTTCGTTCCGCGCACGAACGTCTGCAGCACGATCAGCGACAGCCCCACATGCGCGGCCAGCGCGCTCGTGCGCTCGAGCAACGCGAGAACGGGCGACGCGAGCGTCATGCCCGCGAACTGCGACCCGACCAGCGACTGCACGCCCTCAGGCACCACGACACCCGCGTGCGCAAGCAGATAAGCCGTGCCGAGCGCGAGAAACCCGACGCCGACCAGCAGCATCGCCTCCAGTCCGCCGTGCCCGAGCCCGAGCATCACGGCCGTCGGCGCATCATGCCGCTTCGGCAGCAGATACCGGAAGGCGACCCAGC
The DNA here is from genome assembly GCF_004803625.1 of Burkholderia sp. LS-044. NCBI lineage: Bacteria > Pseudomonadati > Pseudomonadota > Betaproteobacteria > Burkholderiales > Burkholderiaceae > Burkholderia > Burkholderia sp. LS-044. The sequence goes on along the minus strand of NZ_SSWO01000005.1, from coordinate 430,053 downwards.
GCCCGCATTCCTCGAAGAGCCCGGCCGTCAATGCCGCGAACACGAGCATCGGCAGGTGCCAGCGCGGGTCGTGAGCAAGCCAGCGGTACAGCGGAATCTGCCACGACATGCGCAGTACCGGCTGGAACACGAAGAAGGTCAGCATCCCGTAGAAAAACACTCGAAGCGGCACCTGCGTGCGGCGTCGCCACGCGGCCGCGAGCCACGCAGGCGCGAGCAGCGCGACGAGACCGGCCGCGAGCGTAAGGAACAGGAGCGCGGGAGCGACGGGATGCATCGCGCGCCCCGTTACGCGAGTTGCTTGTGGAAAACCGTCGTCGCGCAGGGCGTGCCGTCGGGCATCAACGCATAGTTCGGCACGACGCCGACGCGCTGCCAGCCGGCCCGCTCGTACAGCCGCTCGGCGTCGCCGCCCGTCACGGTATCGAGCACGAGCACGGTCTTGCCGGCGTCGCGCGCGGCCGCGTCGGCCGCCGCCATCAGCCGCCCGGCGATGCCCTGCCGGCGCGCGTGACGCGACACGAGCATCTTCGCGATATCCGCGCGATGCGGCTGGTTCTCCGGCTGCGCGGTCACGACCTGCACGGTGCCGACGATCCGGCCGGCCGCGTCCTCGGCAACGAGCAGGATGCGCTCGCCGTTCGCGACGCCGTGGGCGACGTGGGTCCAGAACGCGACGGCGGTCGGCCGCCCGATCGGCAACATGAAGCTGACGGACGCGCCGCCCTCGACGCAATCGATCAGCACGTCGGCCAGCGCATCGACGCAGGTCATCGCTTCGCCCGCGTCGACGCGGCGGACGGTAACGGATTCGGTCATGCCATCCCCGTAATCAGGTGGGCCGCCCGCACGGGTTCGGCGGGCGGCCGGATCGGAAAGAACACCGGCCGATCGTCGCGGCTCGCGCAACGGCAGCAGGCGTGCGGCGATACCGCGCCCGGTCGGCGCGTGTTACCGCCCCATCATCCTACGCGACGAAAATTTCCGTTGCATCGCCGTTCGCATTGCCTACACTTAGCCACATGGCTAACTTTCAACCCGGCATCAGCGACGTCTTCCACGCCCTCTCCGATCCGACGCGCTGCGCGATCGTCGGCGCGCTCGGCCAGGGCGAGCGGACCGTCTCCGCACTGGCCGAGCCGTTCGACATGGCGCTGCCGTCGTTCATGAAGCACGTGGCCGTGCTCGAGCGCAGCGGCCTCGTGCAGACCCGGAAATCCGGCCGCTCGCGCACCTGCACACTGGTCGGCAGCCGGCTCGCCGAGGCCGAGGCATGGCTCGCCGCGCAACGCGCGCTGTGGGAAGCACGATCCGATCGTCTCGTCGAATTCGTCGAACGCCGTCACCAGGAGGAGCACGATGTCAGCCAGCCCCGTCGACCCCGCTGAAGCCCACGATCTCGTCATCACGCGCACGTTGCACGCGCCTCGCCACGCGCTGTGGCGTGCGTGGACCGACCCCGAACTGCTGAAGGAATGGTGGTGCCCGAAACCGTGGACCACCGAAGTGCGCGCATTCGACCTGCGTCCGGGCGGCGCTTTCCACACGTTCATGCGCGGCCCCGACGGCGGCACGAGCGATAACCCCGGCTGCTTCCTCGAAATCGTGCCCGAATCGCGCATCGCGTTCACGTCGATGCTCGCGGGCGGCTGGCGGCCGCAAGTGCCGTGGATGGGGTTCACGGCAGTCATCACGATGGCCGACGACGATGCGGGCAGCCGCTACGAGGCGCGCGTGATGCATCCGGACGCCGCCACGCGCGAGCGCCATGAAGCGCTCGGCTTCTTCGAGGGCTGGAACACCTGCATCACGCAGCTCGACGCCTTCGCGGCCGCGCTGCGCTGAGCGCGGCCGGGTGCGCGATCATTGCATGCCGCCTCGTGCGCGCCTAGGATTCCTGAAGGAAGCGCGACGACACGCCGGCCGCCGGCATGCACCGTCGCGCGCGCTCCGCGGGAGGCGACATGTTGCACACGCACACGCATTCGACCCGGGTCAGCCGGCACCTGAACGCCCCGCGCGGGCGCGTCTACCGCGCGCTGCTCGATCCGCACGCAGTCGAACAATGGAAGGTACCCGACGGCATGACGTGCCGCGTGCATGCGTACGACGCGCGCGAAGGCGGCGCGCTGCGCGTGTCGCTGAGCTATGACGCACCGTCGGCCGGCACCGGCAAGACCACCGCGCGCACCGATACCTATCACGGCCGCTTCGTCACGCTCGTGCCGGACGAGCAGATCGTCGAGATCGACGTGTTCGAAACCGACGATCCGATGCTGCGCGGCGCCATGACGATCACGATCACGCTGTCCGACGAAGCGGGCGGCACGCGCGTGGACGCCGTGCACGACGGGGTGCCGCCCGGCGTGCCGGTCGCCGACAACGAAACCGGCTGGCAAATGGCGCTGGCGAGGCTGGCGGCGCTGGTGGAAGCGGAGTGAGCAAGCGCCGGGCCTGTCGTCGCGACGCGCGTCAGCCGAGCCGGTAAGCCCGCGTGACCGTGCCGCGGAACAGCGCGTCGCGCTCGTCCTGACTTGCCTGCGCCGTCAGGCGCTTGAACGCATTCCAGCCGTTCACGAACGAATACGAGCCCTTGTCGACCGGAAAATTGCTCTCGAACATGCAGCGCTCGGGGCCGAATGCGTCGATGCAGGTCATCATCCACGGCTTCCACGCGTCGGCGAGTTGCACGGAAGACGGCGGCCGCGCACCTTTCTCGAAATCGAAACCGTTGATGCGCATCCCGAGCCCGCCGACCTTCACGTACACGTTCGGCAACTGCGCAAGCGCGCGCATCGACGCCGACCAGCGCTCGAACACCTCCGGCCGCTTGTCGGCATAACTCGCGATCCGTACGACGCCGCCGCAGTGATTGACGATGATGCGCGTATCGGGATTCGCCTTCGCGAGCTCGAACAGTTCAGGTAGCTGGGGAAAGAACAGCCACGCGTCGTACGACAGCCCGAGCGGCGCGAGCTGCGCGACGCCCGCCCGGTACGCGGAATCGAGCAGCATGCCGCGCGGCACCGCCGATAGCGGATTGGCGAGCGTCGGATCGGCATCCCAGGTCGTCAGGTGACGAACGCCGCGAAACCGCCCGCGCCCGGCTTCGAGATGTGCTTCGAGCACCTCGCGCACGCGCTCGCCGAGACGCAGGTCCGCATGGCCGACGATGCCTTTCGCGACAGCCGGACGGCCGTGCTGCTGCAACGGCTCGGTCACGCCGGCAACGTAGGCCGTCTCGCCCGCCGGCTTCAGTTCGACCGGGCCCGCATCGCGATAGCGCGTCTGCGCCTGCATGTAGACGGACGCCTGGATGTTGTGGCCCGAGCGCGCATCCTGCAGATAGTCGTCGAGCATGTAGATCCAGCCCGGCCGCTCATAGAAATGATGATGCGCGTCGACGATCGGCAGGTCGGGCTCGAGCACAGGTTCGAGCGCCGACGCGAGCCAGTCGGGGCGGACCGCCAGATAGTTGCTTTGCGTCGTCATGCGGGAAACTCCCTCCTGGGTCGCCGCGCGCGTCTCGGCGAACGCGGGCAGCGCGAGCGATGCGGCGGCCGCGCCGAGCAGCCGGCGCCGCTTGATCGAAAGCGTCGTGTCCATGTCATTCGCTCCGGTCGAACGCATACAGCGACAGCGTCAGCAGCGTCGTGATCGCGAGCACGATCGCGAGGCCGAGCATGCCGGCGGTAAAGGTGCCGAAGCCGTCCTTCAGGTAGCCGACGAGATAAGGGCCGGCGAAGCCGCCGAGCGCGCCGATCGAGTTGATCAGCGCGAGCCCGCCGGCCGCCGCCTGGCCGGACAGGAAGCGCGAGGGCAGCGTGTAGAAGATCGTGCGGCCGGCGATCGTGCCGACCAGCGCCAGCGTAATGCCGGCGAGTGCGGGGCCGAGCGTCAGGAAGTGCGTCGAGACGCCGAGCGCCACCGCGCCGATGAACAGCCCGATCGCCAGGTTCGCGACCGGGCCGCCGCGACGGTCCACGCGCTTCGCCCACCACAGCAGCGCGACGGTCGCGAAGAAGTACGGCACCGCGGACAGCCAGCCCGTCTGCATCGTCGACATGCCGTGCGCCTTGAGCATCTGCGGCAGCCAGATGCCGATCCCGTAAGAACCCATCGTGAAACCGAACGAGATCAGCGCGAGCACGTACACGCGCACGTCGCGCAGCGCGACGCCGAAGCGCTTCTTGCGGCCGGCGGCCGCGCCTTCGCGCTCGAACGCGCGCTGCAGCGCGGCACGCTCGTCGCTCGACAGCCACGCCGCATCCGCGGGCGAATCGGACAGCAGCTTCAGCACGAGAAAACCGAGCGCGCACGCCGGCAGCCCTTCGACGATGAACATCCATTTCCAGCCGGCCAGCCCGAGCGCGCCGTCGAGCTGCAGCAGCCACGTCGACAGCGGCCCGCCGATCAGCGACGACAGCGGCGTCGACACGGTGAACCACGCCAGCACCCGCGTGCGGTAGCTCGCCGGAAACCACACGGCGAGGAAGAAGATCACGCCCGGAAAGAACCCGGCTTCCCCGATACCGAGCAGCAACCGGATCGCATAGAAACTCGTCGGCCCGGTCGCAAGCGCGGTCGCGGCCGCCATCACGCCCCACGTGATCATGATGCGGGCGAGCCAGCGGCGCGCGCCGAAGCGGTACAGCGCGAGATTGCTCGGCACCTCGAACACGCAGTAGCCGGCGAACATGATCCCCGCGCCCCAGCCGAACTGCGTCGCCGTCAGCCCGAGATCGCGGTTCATCGTGAGCGCCGCGAACCCGACGCTCGTGCGGTCCAGGTAATTGAAAAAATACGCGAGCGCGAGCAGCGGGATGAAGCGCCATGCGGCCTTGCGCACGGCCCGCTGCTCGATCGATGCATCGGTCTCGCGATCGGCGGCCAGCGCCGGGAATGCGGATGTCATGGTTGTCTCCGTGGATAGGGCGATCCTCGCCCGCGCGTGGCGCGGTCGGGACGCCTTTGTTCGATCAGGGGATCGCGGCCGCGCTACGCGCTCGCCAGTTCGTTCGGCGACGGCGCGCCGCCCGCCGCCGCGCCGTCCGCGTCGTGCCGCCCGGCCACGACGCCGGCTTCGATCAGCGCGCGCGCCTCGTCCGGCGTGTAGCCGAGTTCGCCAAGCAGCGCGCGCGTGTCTTGCCCGAGCGCCGGCGGCGCCGAGCGCAGCCGCAGGCGCTCGCCCGCGAGCGTGAGCGGCAGCAGCGCGGTGCGCGTGTCGACCGGCCGCCCGGCGCTGCTCGCATCGGCCGGCAAAGTCACGTCCGCGAGGCCGCCCGTCGCCAGCAGGTGCGGATCGTCGAACAGGTCCTGCGGCCTGGTGATCGGTGCATACGGCAGGCCGATCGACTCGAAGATCGCGCCGATTTCCGCGGCCGAATGCGGCGCGAGCCGCGCGCGCAGTTCGGGCAGCAGCCACTCGCGCGCCTGCACGCGCAGGTTGTTGGTCGCGAGGCGCGCATCGTCCTTCAGCGCAGCCAGCCCGAACGCATCGCAGAACAACGCCCACTGCGTATCCGATACGACCGCGAGAAAGATCTGCTCGCCGTCCTTCACGGAGAACACGTCGTAGACGGCCCACGCGGAAATCCGGCTCGGCATCGGCGATGCGGCCTGCCCCGTCACCGCGAACTGCATCATGTGCTGCGCCACGAGGAACACGTTGTTTTCGAACAGCGAACTCTGCACCTGCTGGCCGCGGCCGGTGCGCTCGCGCTGCGCGAGCGCGGCCATCGCGCCGATCGCGCCGAACATGCCGCCCATGATGTCGTTCACGCTCGCGCCCGCGCGCAGCGGCCGCCCCTCCGGGCCGGTCATGTACGCGAGGCCGCCCATCATCTGCACCACCTCGTCGAGCGCGGTGCGATGCTCGTACGGCCCCGGCAGGAAACCCTTGTGCGACACGTACACGATGCGCGGATTCAGCGAGTGCAGCGCCGGATAACCGAGGCCGAGCCGGTCCATCGTGCCGCTCTTGAAGTTCTCGCTGAACACGTCCGCCGTCGCGACGAGCCGCAGCACGATCTCGAGCCCGCGCGGATCCTTCACGTCGACCGCGAGGCTCTTCTTGTTGCGGTTGAACATCCCGAAGAATCCCGCGCCCGAACCGCGCAGCGCGCGCGTGCTGTCGCCGGCGATCGGTTCGATCTTGATGACTTCCGCGCCGAGATCCGCGAGCAGCATCCCGCAGGTCGGGCCCATCACCATGTGCGTCATCTCGATCACGCGGACGCCGGCGTACGGCAGCATCGAAGCGGGTTGGCGGCCGTTCATTGCGCGACTCCCGCCAGGCATCCTTCCGGTTGCGGCGCGGCTGGAGAACGGCCGTCCGCGTAACGGAAGCCCTTCGGCAAACCGGCGTCCGGCACATGGCCGTACAACGCCTCGGCCGGCAGCGCCGCGTGCAGGATCGCGCGCGCGGCGAGCAGGGCGTCGACGTCGATACCCGTGTCGAATCCCGCCGATTCGAGCAGGAACACGAGATCCTCGGTGACGATGTTGCCGGTCGCACCCGGCGCATACGGGCAACCGCCGAGGCCGCCCTGGCTCGCATCGATCGTCGTCACGCCCGCGTCGAGCGCCGCGACGACGTTGGCGAGCCCCTGCCCGCGCGTATTGTGGAAATGCGCGCCGCCCGCCTTGTCGCCGACTTCCCGGCGCAGCCGGGCAAACAGCCGGCGCACCTGCGCCGGGTTCGCATAGCCGCTCGTGTCGGACAGCCCGATCTCGTCGACCCCGCATTCGGCCATCGCCACCGCCATCGCGATCGTCTCGTCGTCGCTGACCGCGCCCGCGATCGTGCAGCCGAACGCGACCGACACGCCCGCCTCGATCTGCACCGACGGGAACCGCGCATCGCGCAGCGCGACGATCGCGCGCACCTCGTCGATCATCTGCGCGGGCGTCTTGCGGATATTCGCCAGCGAATGCGCCTCCGTCACCGATACCGGCAGCGTCAGCTTGTGCACGCCTGCTTCGAATGCGCCCTCGGCGCCGCGCAGGTTCGGCGCGAGCGCGGCGACATGCAGCCCGGGAATCGCCAGCGCATGCGCGACGACCTCACGCACGTCGGCCATCTGCGGCAACAGCCTCGCCGGCACGAACGACCCGACCTCGATCTCGCGCAAGCCGGCCGCGGCCAGCGCCGTGATCCAGCGCAGCTTGCCGGCCGTCGGCATCACGGCCCGGATGCTCTGCAGGCCGTCGCGCGGCCCGACCTCGCTGACCAGCACCTTCGGATATTCGGAAACGCTCATTTGATACTCCATCGTTCTATCTGAAAGAACATCATTCTGTTTGATAGAACTCTAAGCGTGCGTCGAACGCGCTGTAAGCGGGGTATACCCGTGAAATTGCGATTTTCTGGAACTTGAGTTCTGTCAGACAGAACGATATAGTCGACCGATCATCCTCTGAAGGAAGCAGGCAGTGCCTACGACTCACACCGATCACGCCGGCAGCGAGCCCGATTCGCCGGCCGAAGAAGCGTCCAGCGGCGTCGCCGTCCTCGATCGCGCGTTCGCGATCCTCCGCGCCTTCGGGCAGACCGACGACAGACTGTCGCTCGCGGAGCTGTCGCGCCGCACCGGGCTGTACAAGAGCACGATCCTGCGCCTGCTCGCCGCGCTCGAGCATGGTGGCTTCATGCGCAAGCTCGACGACGGCCAGTACGCGATCGGGCACGAGCCGCTGCGGCTCGCCGCGCTGTACCAGCGTTCGTTCCGGGTCGGCCCGGTGGTCGAGCCGCTGCTCGAAACGCTCAGCCGCGAACTCGGCGAAACGGCGTCGTTCTACGTGCGCCAGGGCGACATGCGCTCGGTGCTGTACCGGGTCGAGCCCGCCCGCGCGGTGCGCGTGTCGATTCGTGTCGGCGAGGAATTTCCGGTTCGCCAGGGCGCGTCCGGGAAGGTGCTGCTGGCGTTCACCGACACGCAGGATGCGCAATGGCACGACGTGCGCGAACGACTCTGGGCCGCGTCGTACGGCGAGCGCGACCCCGAGACGGCTTCGGCGTCCGTACCCGTGTTCGGTGCGGCCGGCGAGTGTGTCGGCGCGCTGACCGTGTCGGGCCCGAAATCGCGGCTCGCCGCCGCACCGGCCATGGCGGCAGCGCTCGCGATGCTGCTGCCGCTCGCGCAGAAGGCGACCGTGGCGCTCGGCGGCGCAGGCGCACGCTACGATGCGGCGGCCGTACGTGACAGCCTCGCGCAGTTCGCGCCGGCAGCAGGCCACGGCGACACGGCGTCATGACCGGCGGCGCGCGCCCCGCCACGCAACAGCGCTACAGCAACAATGCAAAGGGCAGCCGCGTGCGACACTGGCCGCCGATGCATGCATCGCGCGCCGCCTGCGGGCGTGCCGCGCATGCCACCGCCAACCGGACACCCATGAGGGCAGCCACCATGAACGCCGCGCGCACCGCCATCTGGTATTTCGATTTCGTGTCGCCATTCGCCTACCTGCAGCAGGAACAGTTCGACCGGTTGCCGGCCGCCGCCGCGTTCGCGCCGCGGCCCATCGTGCTCGGCGCACTGCTCTCACACTGGGGCCAGAAAGCGCCGGCCGAGATCGCGGCGAAACGCGTCTTCACCTATCGCCACGCGCAATATCGCGCGGACAAGCTCGGCATTGCGTTCCGGATGCCGCCCGCGCACCCGTTCAATCCGATCAGGCCGCTGCGTCTCGCGATCGCGATGGGCAGTTCACCCGACGCGATCCGCCGGATCTTCCGGCATATCTGGCGCGACGGCCGGGACGTGTCGACGCCGGAAGGCTTCGCCGCACTGTGCGAAGCCGTCGGCTTCCCGGAAGGCGTGACGGCCGTCGAAGCCCAGCCGGTCAAGGACGCGCTGCGCGCGAACACCGACGATGCGATCGCGCACGGCGTATTCGGCGTGCCGACCTTCGAACTCGACGGCGACCTGTTCTGGGGCGAGGATGCGACCGACATGTTCGCCGACTGCGCGACGTCGCGCGCGTGGCTCGATTCGCCCGAAGTGCGCCGCATCAGCGCACTGCCAGAAGGCATCCGGCGCGGCTGACGGCGCCGCGGCCGCCCGGCGCTCACGGCACGAATCCGGCGCCGCCGAATTTCCGCACCGCACGCACGTGGCGGGCAGCCCCACAGGGCTTGCCCGCCTTTTCTTTTATTTTCGATCGGCGCACGCATGACGCCGCGCGGCCCGGCAGATTCGCGCGCATCCGGCGCGAGAACCGCTCATCCGGTGCAAGATCCAGACCGGCCGGCGCGACTGTCCAGTTCTACCGATTATTTTTCCGATGGCCGCGCGCATCGACGCGGAAATATCGGACGATTCCGATCCCCCCGCCACACGGCGCCCGCCCATCCGGCCCCATCGCACAGCCCCGTTTCATCAGGGGATTCCCGGTATTTTTTCGCATTTTCTTCGAAATAACGGGTGACATACTTGCCCCCCGTTGCGCTCCGGTGCGAGCGCGCTTCCAGATCCGGCCGGCCGCGTGTGATGCATCGGGCGTCCGCCGGGATCGCACGACATGAACAATTTCGATACCACGATCCAGACCTTCCTCACCCACATCACGTTCGGACCGCTGATGAATCACGCGATCCGCGTGATCGCGGGCCTGTACACGTTCAAGGGCTTCGTGCTCATTCCCGTGCTGTGCTGGCTGTGGTTCCAGCCGGGCCCGAACCGCGAGCGGCAGCGCGAGCTGGTCGTCGCGACGATCGCGAGCGGGCTCATTGCGCTCGCGTTCGGCCGGCTGCTCGCCCAGGTGCTGCCGTTCCGCGTGCGGCCGATCTACAACCCCGAACTGCACCTGCACTTCCCGTCGGCAGGCCTGCGCGCGGCCACGCTGCAGGCATGGAGTTCGTTTCCCAGCGATCACGCGATGCTATGGATGGCGATCGCCACCGGCATCTTCATCATCGCGCGCCGTGTCGGCGTGCTCGCGCTGCTGTATGCGGTCGTGTTCATCTGCGTACCGCGCGCCTATCTCGGCTTCCACTACCCGACCGACCTGATCGCCGGCGCCGCGATCGGCATCGCGATCGCGTGGCTGCTGACGCGCAACGCGATCCGCTCGCGCTTCGCGCCGCAGGTGCTGGCGACGATCCGGCGCTTCCCCGCGCCGGCCTATACGCTCGCGTTCCTGCTGTGCTTCGAGCTGATCACGCAGTTCGACGAACTGCTGACGCTCGCGCAGTCGGCCACCCGCACGATGTAACGGGAGACGCCGCGATGCTGCCGCTGCTTTCGTTCCGTCGCCCCGGCACGCGCTGCCGGCCATGCGCGGCGTCGGCGCGCCGCGCGACGCCCGCGCCGTTCAGTCGCGATCGGGCGCGCCCAGCGGAAAGAACGGGCGATACGGCCGCGCCTCGTCGACCGCGCGCGCAAACGACGGCCGCGCCAGCAGACGCTTGCGATACGCGATCACGTTCGCGAACGACGGATCGATCCGGTGCGTCCAGTCCGCATAGAACAGGAACGGCGCCGCGCCGCAGTCGGCGAGGCTGAAGCGGTCGCCGGCCGCCCATTCGCGATCGGCCATCTTCCTGTCCAGCCACGCATACGACGTGTCGAGCATCGCGCGCGCATCGGCGACACCGCGCGCATCGCGCTCGGCTTCCGGCCGCAGCGCATCGAACACGACCTTCTGCTGCGGCGTCGACACGTAGTTGTCGAAGAAACGATCCATCGTGCGCACCTCGAGCGCCGCGTGCGGATCGTCGGGCAGCAGCCGCACGGGGCCCGGATGGTTCAGGCCGAGGTACTCGATGATGATGGACGCCTCGATCACGGTGCGGCCGGCATCGACCAGCACCGGAAAGCGCTTCAGCGGCCACAGCGCGGCCAGTTCCTGCATCGGCTTCGGATCGTCGTGCGCGAGCACGCGATACGCGAACGGCGTGCCGTTCTCGTACAGCGCGGTCAGCACCTTCTGGCAGTAGGACGAAAAGGGATGGGCGTAAAGCGTCGGTATCATCGTGCGGTCTCTCCGGGTTTCGGCGCCGCGTCGTGCGGCGCCACGTGATCGGATACCTTGACGACGAACGGCACCCGGCCGTTTCGACAGCGGTCCGGAATTTTTTGTCGTGCGACTTGTGCCGTTACGACCGGCCGTCCATCACGACGCGCCCCTCGGCACGCCAGCGCAGCATCCCGCCGCCGAGATTGGCGACCGTGTCGAAGCCGGCTTTCAGCAGGATCACGGTCGCCTGCGCGGATCGCCCGCCGGCCCGGCACACGGTCACGACCGGCCGGTCGCGCGCGATCTCGCCGGCACGCGCGGCCAGTTCGCCGAGCGGAATCGGCATCGCGCCGGGCAGGTGACCGAGCGGGCCCGTGAATTCGTCCGGCTCGCGCACGTCGACCACCTGCACCGCCTGCAAATGATCCTCGAGCCATTGCGGATCGATTTCCCAGAACCCGGCGAACGTATAGACGAGCGGCGCCCAGTCGGGTGCCGCCTGCGCATCGGGCGCGTTCGCGGCGACGCCGCATTGAAGGTTCGCCGGCACCGCGACATCGATCTGGCGCGGGTGCGCGAGCCCGAGGTTGCGCATGTAGCCCGCGAAATCGTCTTCGCTCAGATCGCCGCCGAGGCGCGGATTGAAGCGCCGCTCCTCGCCGACGCTCGTCACCGTGAGCCCGCGATAGTCGTGCGCCGGATACAGCAGGCACGCGGCCGGCAGCGTGAAAAGCCGGCCGTGCACCGCGCGATACAGCGCGCGCGGGTCGCCCTGCTGGAAGTCGGTGCGGCCGGTGCCGCGGACCAGCAGGCAATCGCCGGTGAACGCCATCGATTCGTCGTCGAGCACGAGGCTGATGCAGCCGCTCGTGTGGCCGGGCGTCGCGCGCACGGTCAGGTAGCGCGCGCCGAACGCACAGCGGTCGCCGTCGTTCAGATAACGATCGGCGCCCTGCGCGCCGCTCGCGGCCGAGATCGCGATCGTGCTGCCCGTGCGCTGCTTCAGCAGCCACGCGCCCGTCACGTGATCGGCATGCACGTGCGTGTCGACGGTCGCGACGAGCCGCAGCCCGAGCTCGTCGAGCAGCGCCGCGTCGCGGCGCACCTGCTCGAACACCGGATCGATCAGCAGCGCTTTGCGCGACGCGCGGTCGGCGAGCAGGTACGTATACGTCGACGATTGCGGGTCGAAGAGTTGCCGGAAGATCATCGCGAAGTCGCTCCGTCGCTGGTTGATGCGCATTGTCCGGCCCGCGCCGCCGCCGCCGCGGCCGCGGCCGCCGCGCGGGCCGCCCCGTCACGGTCCTGCACTGCCGGCATCCGGCCGGCACGGCGCGTCAGCCCGGCTGCGTCACGTAACGCAGGTACGGCTTCAGCGTCCGGAAGCCCTGCGGATACTTCTGCTTCGCCGCATCGTCCGACACCGACGTCGGAATGATGACATCGTCGCCGGGCCGCCAGTTGACCGGCGTCGCCACCGTATGCTGCGCGTTGAGCTGCAACGCGTCGAGCAGGCGCAGCACCTCGTCGAAATTGCGTCCCGCGCTCATCGGATAAACGAGCATCGCCTTGACCTTCTTGTCCGGCCCGATGACGAACACCGAGCGCACGGTCGCGTTGTCGACCGCCGTGCGCGGGCCGCCGCTCGCATTCGGATGAATCATGTCGTACAGCTTCGCGACCTTCAGCTCGTCGTCGCCGATCAGCGGATAGTTGACCGCGTGACCCTGCGTCTCGGCGATATCCGCCACCCACTTCCGGTGATCGCTGACCGGATCGATCGACAGCCCGATGATCTTCGTGTTGCGCTTGTCGAATTCCGGCTTGAGCCCGGCCATGTAGCCGAGTTCGGTCGTGCATACCGGCGTGAAATCCTTCGGATGGGAAAACAGGATCGCCCAATGGTCGCCGATCCATTCATGAAAGCGGATCGTTCCCTCGGTGGTCTCCGCGGTGAAATCGGGCGCGTCCTCGCCTAGTCGAATCGACATGTTCGTCTCCGTCAAATGGGAATCGTCACGACGCCCGCGCCGCGGCTTGCGCGCGACGCGCGATCGTCCGCGCGCGGAGTGCAGGCATGGCACATGCCCGGGTTCCGCGCGTTCATATAGCCTAGTTCAAAATGCGCGCACCACCGGGATGCGGTGTGCGCGATGTCTCGGCCGATTCCGACGACCAATGCGGCACGGCAGCACGATGCGCCGCAACCGGGCGCGCGTGCGGGCTGCCTTACACTAGCGGCTCCTCTCGTCTTACGTTCACAGGAATGCCACCGACATGTCGATGACGATCGATCCGAAGCAGGCCGCCGCACTGCTGGCCGTCGCCGACACGGGCAGCTTCGAGCAGGCGGCCGTGCGCCTGCACGTGACCGCATCAGCGGTCACACAGCGGGTCCGCGCACTGGAAGCGAGCCTCGGCACGCCGCTCGTGCTGCGCACGCGGCCGTGCCGCCCGACGGTGGCCGGGCAGCGCGTGCTGCAGCACCTGCGCCGCGTCGCGCTGCTGCAGGCCGACCTGCAAAGCACGCTCGCGACCGAGCGCGAATCGCCGATCTCGGTCACGATCGCGCTCAATTCCGACAGCCTCGGCACGTGGTTTCTCCCGGCACTGACGTCCGTACTCGCCGGCGAGCGCATCCTGTTCGAGCTGATCGTCGAAGACCAGGACCACACGTTCGCGCTGCTCGAAAGCGGGATGGCGGTGGGCTGCGTGACGACCGAGCCGAAGCCGATGCGCGGCTGCCTCGCGACACCGCTCGGCACGATGCGCTACCGGCTGCTCGCGGCCGCCGCGTTCGCGGTGCGCTGGTTCCCGCGCGGGCTGAACCGCACGAGCGCGCGCAAGGCGCCCGTCGTCGCGTACTCGCGGCGCGATACGCTGCAGTCGTCGTTCCTGAAGGAGAAGTTCGGGCTGCCCGAGGGCGCCTACCCGTGCCACTACGTGCCGGGCACCCATTCGCACTTCGCGGCGGTGCGGCACGGGCTCGGCTACGCGATGGTGCCGGAGCCGCTGATCGGCGCCGCGCCGCTCGACGCGCAGGGGCTCGTCGATCTCGCGCCCGCGCATCCGACCGACGTCACGCTGTACTGGCACGCATGGACCGTGCAGTCGCCGACGATGGCGTCGTTGTCGGAACGCGTCGTCGAGGCGGCACGCCGGCTGCTCGCGCCGCTGCCGTGACGCGCGGGTGATCGACACCGCCAGGGCGGTGCATGGCGCGCGGCGCGGTACGCATTGCGGCGAGAAACCCTGCCGCGCCGCCTATACTTTTTCCATCGGCCTCGCGAACGCGCCGCGCGGCCGATCACGCACATCCGGCCGTTCCCTTTCCCGCAAGGAGAACATCATGTCCCGCCGCTATATCGATTGCCGCGAGTTTCCCAGCGCGACGCATTGCTCGGTCGCGATTTCCGCCGACTCCGACAACGAACTGCTGGAGGCCGCCGTGCAACACGCGGTGCTGGTGCACCAGCACACCGACAGCGCCGAACTGCGCACGCAACTGAAAGCGCTGTTCCGCGACGGCACGCCCCCCGCCGACGCACCCCGGCAAGCGTAATCCGCCGGCTCGCCCGATATCGACAGACGGGTTGCCCCGTCGCCCCCGTCGCCTCTTCGCTCCCTGCTTCGCGCCACCTCGTGCCGGCTCTCCCGCCGGCCGGCGCATTCCCCGTTACGCGCGGCGCTGCGCGAAATACGCGCCGACCGCGTCGACGAAGGTATCGATGTCCGCGCGCGACACGTCGCAGTGCGTGACGAAGCGCGACGCGTACAGCATCTGCGTGAGGATCCCGCGTTCCTTGAGCCACGCCTCGAGCGGCGCGCAATCGGCTTCGGGGAATTGCGCGAACACCATGTTCGTCGCGTGCGACAGCACCTTCACCGCGTCGATGCGCGCGAGGCCCGCCGCGAGATGCGCGGCGTTCGCGTGATCGTCCGCGAGCCGCTCGACGTTGTGGTCGAGCGCATACAGGCACGCGGCCGCGAGAATGCCCGACTGCCGCATCGCGCCGCCGAGCACCTTGCGCCAGCGCTGCGCGCGCTCGATCAACACGCGGTTGCCGACCAGCACCGAGCCGACCGGTGCGCCGAGCCCTTTCGAGAAGCAGATCGACACGGTGTCGAACGGCGCGCACAGCTCGGCGATCGAACGGCCCGACGCGACGGCGGCGTTGCACACGCGCGCGCCGTCGAGATGCAGCGCCAACCCGCGGCTGCGCGCGAACGCGGTGGCTTCCTGGACATAGCCTTCCGGCAAGACCTGGCCGCCGATCGTGTTTTCGAGCGCGAGCAGGCGCGTGCGGGCAAAGTGATTGTCGATCGGCTTGATCGCCGCGGCGATCTTCGCGAGCGGCAGCGTGCCGTCCGGCGCGTTCTCGATCGGCTGCGGCTGGATGCTGCCCAGCACGGCCGCACCGCCGCCTTCGTACTTGTAGGTGTGCGCGAGCTGGCCGACGATGTACTCGTCGCCGCGTTCGCAATGGGCCATCAGCGCGGCGAGGTTGCTCTGCGTGCCGCTCGGGAAGAACAGGCCGGCTTCCTTGCCGGCGCGCTCGGCCATCACCGCCTGCAGGCGCAGCACGGTCGGGTCGTCACCCCATACGTCGTCGCCGACTTCGGCGGCAGTCATCGCGGCCAGCATTGCCTGGCTCGGACGTGTCACGGTATCGCTGCGTAAATCGATCATCGCTGAGTCCTGGGTAAACGCGGACCGGAACCGATGCGCCCGGCCCTGCCGAAACGAGACTCAGAGTGTACGCAATTCACGCAGCGTGTGTGCGCCGACGGGCGACGGTCGACGCGAGCACGGCGCACCGGCTCGCGATGCGGCACGCCGCCGCCCGGGCCGCCGTCAGTAGCGCGGCGGCGGCGGCTGGACACCCGCCGGCGGCATCGGCGGTGCCGCGCGCGGTGCGCCGCCGTATCCGCCACCGCCGTATCCACCGCCCCCACCGCCGCCGCTCATCCCGCCCGGCACCGGCACGCGGTTGCCGGTCGCGTACATGCATTGCAGGTAGCCGTAGTCGTAGCGGCGCTGGATGTCGTAGGCCGAGCCTTGCGCCGCACCGGCGCCGACGACGCTGCCCGCGAGCAGCCCCGCGCCTGCGCCGACGGCCGCACCCGTGCCGCCGTTGAACGCCGCGCCGGCCGCCGCCCCGAGCGCGGTGCCGACGGCCGCGCTGCCGACCGCGCTCGCGGTCGACGCTTGCCCGGCACTCACGCCGCCCGATTGCTCGAACGCGTATTGACGGCAGTTCGCATCGTCGGCACGGAACTGGTCGAACGACTTGCCGGTGCCGGGCAGCGCCATCACGCTCGGCCCGGTCGGCATGTACGCGCACGCGCCGAGCAGGCCGGCCAGCGCCAGCGCGGCCGGCACGCGCAGTGGTCGAAACAGGGATTTCATCGTCGCGCCTCCGTCACTGCGGCCGTGCCGGCACCGATCGCCAGCCCGACTTGCAGGTCTTCACATGCGGGTAGTAATGCTTCGACGCGTCGCAGTAGTACCAGACGTTCGCGTCGCCGTCGTCCTGCGGCTGCCCTTTCTCGACGTACTCGGGCGGCGGCCCCGGGGCGACGGGTACCGCGACGACGGGCGGCGGGTAGTAATAAGGCGCAGGGACGACGGGGTAGTAATACGGGTAGCCGGGGCCGACATAGACCCCGACCCGGGCGGCATGCGCCACGCCGCCCGTCGCGATCGCCACTGCGGCCACCGCGCCCAGTGCGAGCTTCAATCCATTCACGTCACGTTCTCCGGCTGGCGGTTCGTCGATGCGAACCCGACATACCGAACGCTACGCCGCGCGCGATCCGTCATCCATTACGGGCGCACGCGCCAATGTTGCGCGGCGTTACCGATGTGACAGACCCCATCACCCGCGGCCCGCCGGCACGAGCGGGTGCGTTACGCGATAACGCACCGCAACGGTTCGGCCGCGCGCGGGCGCCGAGGGGGGCGGTGTCGCGCAGCGTTCGCGCCCGGATCGAACCGTTCCGATGACGCGACGCGCCATATTGACGCACGTGCGTCAGACCGCCACGCCGCGGCCGCGCGCGCCGCAAGCAGCCTTCTTGATACGAATCAACGATTTACCCCGGAATCGCGCGCGGCGGGCTGGACATCTGCGACGAGTTGGCGCATTTCGCGGTGCAACATCG
This sequence comes from Burkholderia sp. LS-044, assembly GCF_004803625.1. Taxonomy (NCBI): domain Bacteria; kingdom Pseudomonadati; phylum Pseudomonadota; class Betaproteobacteria; order Burkholderiales; family Burkholderiaceae; genus Burkholderia; species Burkholderia sp. LS-044. The sequence goes on along the minus strand of NZ_SSWO01000005.1, from coordinate 412,929 downwards.
CGGCCCATACTCCAGCCAACCCCGACGCCCGTCCGCCGGGGTCCGCCGGCACCCGCCGGCGGGTATCGTCAGCCTCGGTCAACTGGTATGGACACCGCTCTTTCGGCCCTCGATCTGGCCCGCCTGCAATTCGCGTTCACCGTCTCCTTTCACATCGTCTTTCCGGCGCTGAGCATCGGCCTCGCCAGCTTCATCGCCGTCCTCGAATATCGCTGGCTGAAAACCGGCAAGCAGTACTACAAAACCCTCTGCCTGTTCTGGTCGAAGATCTTCGCGGTCGCGTTCGGGATGGGCGTCGTTTCCGGCGTCGTGATGAGCTACCAGTTCGGCACGAACTGGTCGGGCTTCTCGAGCTTCGCCGGCGCCGTCACCGGGCCGCTGCTGATGTACGAGGTCATGACCGCGTTCTTCCTCGAGGCCGGTTTCCTCGGCATCATGCTGTTCGGCTGGAACCGCGTGAGCCCCCGCGCGCACTTCGGCGCGACGCTGATGGTCGCGATCGGCACGCTGATCTCGACGTTCTGGATTCTCGCGTCGAACAGCTGGATGCAGACGCCGCAGGGCTTCGAGATCGTCGACGGCCGCGTCGTGCCGACCGACTGGTTCGCGATCATCTTCAACCCGTCGTTCCCGTACCGCCTGTTCCACATGGCGATCGCCGCGTTCATCGTCGCCGCGCTGGTGGTGGCCGCGACGGGCGCATGGCACCTGCTGAAGGGCCGCCGCGACAAGGGCGTGAAGAAGATGTTCTCGATGGCGCTGTGGCTGCTGCTCGTGCTCGCACCGCTGCAGGCCGTGATCGGCGACCAGCACGGCATCAACACGCTGAAACACCAGCCCGCGAAGATCGCCGCGATCGAAGGGCTGTGGGAAACCGAGAAGGGCGGCACCGCGCTCAACCTGTTCGGCATCCCGGACATGAAGGCGGAAACGACCCGCTACGCGGTGAAGGTGCCGCACCTCGGCAGCCTGATCCTCACGCACAGCTGGGACGGCGAGATCCGCGGGCTGAAGGAATTCCCGCCGGAAGACCGCCCGAACTCGACGGTCGTGTTCTGGAGCTTCCGGATCATGGTCGGCCTCGGCATCGCGATGATCGGCCTCGCCGCGCTCGCGTGGCTCCTGCGCCGCCGCGGCAGCCTGTATGAATCGAAGTGGTTCCAGCGCTTCGCGCTCGTGATGGGCCCGACCGGCTTCGTGTCGCTGCTCGCGGGCTGGGTCACGACCGAAGCGGGCCGCCAGCCGTGGGTCGTGTATGGCGTGATGCGCACCGCGCATGCGGTGTCGCCGCTGTCGGTGCAGCAGGTCAGCCTGTCGATGATGACGTTCGTGATCGTGTACTTCCTCGTGTTCGGCACCGGCGTGTACTACATGCTGAAGCTGATGAAGGCCGGCCCCGCGCTGCCCGACGTGAAGCACGACGACACACCCGACACGCGCCCCGATCACACCGCGCGCCGCCCGATGTCGGCCGTCGACGAGCTGATCGAGACCGTCTGACCCACCCCGGGTCCACCCCATTCCGCACACGAGAAAACCTATGGACGTCACCGTAATCTGGGCCGCGATCATCGCATTGGGGCTCTTCATGTACGTCGTGCTCGACGGCTTCGACCTCGGCATCGGCATCGTCTTCCCGTTCTTCCCGGACGAGAAGGAACGCGACCTGATGATGAACACGGTCGCGCCCGTGTGGGACGGCAACGAGACGTGGCTCGTGCTCGGCGGTGCCGGGCTGTTCGCAGTGTTCCCGGTCGTCTATTCGACCGTGCTGTCGGCGCTGTACCTGCCGCTGATCTTCATGCTGGTGTGCCTGATCTTCCGCGGCGTGTCGTTCGAGATCCGCGCGAAGGCGCGGCGCACGAAGCAGCTGTGGGATCTGGCGTTCATCGGCGGCTCGGCCGGCGCGACGCTGTTCCAGGGGATCGCGCTCGGCGCGTTCCTGCAGGGCATCAACGTGAAGGACGGCGTGTTCGCGGGCGATGCCTTCGACTGGCTCACGCCGTTCAGCCTGCTGACCGGCCTCGGCCTGATCGTGACCTATGCGCTGCTCGGCTGCTGCTGGCTCGTCGCGAAGACGGAAGGCGACCTGCAGCGGCGCCTCCATCGCGTCGTGTGGCCGCTGACGCTCGTGCTGCTCGGCTTCATCGCGGTCGTCAGCCTGTGGACGCCGCTGCAGGATCCGGCCATCGCGCAGCGCTGGTTCGATTCGGGGCTGTTCTGGCGCCTGCTGCCGGTGCCGTTCCTGGTCGCGGCGTGCGCGGTATGGATGCGCCGCGCGGTGCGTGACCGGCATGACATGACGCCGTTCGTGCTCGCGCTGGCGCTCGTGCTGCTCGGCTACGTCGGCCTGCTCGTCACGCTGTTCCCGTATGCGATTCCTCAGACGATGACGATCTGGGAAGCCGCGGCGCCGCGCTCCAGCCAGACCTTCACACTGGTCGGCGCAGCGGTTATCCTCCCGATCATCATCGCCTACACGACGATGGGTTACTGGGTATTCCGAGGCAAGGTGCGCCATGAAGACCAGCATTACTACCACCACTGATTCCGCCGAACACTCCGCCGCGGCGGCCCCCCGGCCGCGGATGCGCGGCTGGATGTGGTTCGTCGTCCTGTGGGCCGGCGGCGTGATCGGCGCCGTCACGCTCGGTTACGCGTTCAAGATCTTCATGAACCTGACGCTGTTCGCGGTGAAGTAGGCTCCTTCCGCGTTGCACGCCGGAGCGCATGCCGGGCCCGTTCCGCGCAATCCGCCTCCGGCGCGCCACCGTCGCCGCCGGCACGCCGCCGTGGCGATCCTCCTCCCCGGCATTCACGCTTTCACGCGCCGGCGCGCACCCCGCTCACCGCTCGCACTTCGTCGCGCACATCGCCTTGTCCACTTCCGCGAAGAACGCCTGGTAGTACTCGGGCTCCATGACGGTCTTGGTACGCGAATCGCCGGCGCTGTCCCACACCGTACGATCGAATCGCGCCCGCACGATCGCGACGTGCGCGTCCCGCCCCGCCCGAACCGTCACGATCGCGGCCACGCGTTCATGATCGGGCTTCGTCGGCAGCATCCCGATGCGCGCCTTCAGCGCGCCGCGCAGCAGCTGACGCCACTTCGGGATCAGCGTGTCGCTGCGCCCCGCTTCCACCAGCCCCGAATCGCGATCGACCGTCACCGGCGCATAACCCTGCGCGCGCAGCGCGCCGGCCACCGCGTCGAGCGCGCGCGCCTGCGTCGCGTCCGCATAGCGGCGGTCGCTGAGCATGCGCAGCGTCTGCTGCTCGGCATCGGTCAGGTCGACTTCGGTCTGGCTCGAGCTGTAGCGCACCAGCGATCCGCCGTTGCCGATCTGCCGCTCGTTGTCGGCTTTCGTCGCGCATCCGGTCAGCGCCGCGAACAGTCCGGCACAGGCGAGCGCCAGCGCGCCGCGGCCGCGCACGGGCGGCACCGCGGCCGGGCGGTTCGTCGCACGACGTGCCGCGCGCCGGACGCGAAGACGGTGGCGAAATCCGGTTGCCCGGGCGTCGGGTGGCGATATGATCGTCATCGGGGCGTTCTCTCCTGTCGGCGCCATGATAGGGAGGCGCCCCGGCCGCCACAAACGACATTTTTTGACCCACTGTGTAGCTTTTCTTCGCGATCTCACGATGCGCCGATTGCCGCCCCTGAATGCGCTGCGCAGCTTCGAAGCTGCCGGCCGCCTGCAGAGCCTCACCCTCGCCGCCGACGAACTGAACGTGACCCAGAGCGCGGTCGCGCAGCAGATCCGCGTGCTCGAATCGTTCTTCGGGCAGAAGCTGTTCGAACGCGACGGGCGCTCGTTGCGGCTCACGCCGCGCGCGCGGCATTACCTCGTCGACGTCGCGAGCTGCCTCGGCCGGCTCGCGCAGGCCACGGGCCAGATGCTCGAACCGGTCGGCGGCCATCCGGTGCGGATCAACACGTCGGTGTCGTTCGCGCATGGATGGTTGCTCACGCAACTGGCCGCATTCCAGGCCGGGCATCCGGATATCGACGTGCAACTCGTCACGACGCCCGACACCGAACGCGACCAGTTCGACGAAACCTGCGACATCGTCATCCGCCGCTATACGCCGGAGCTGCGCCGCAAGGGGTTCGTGTCGCGGCCGCTGCTCGCGACCGTGGCGGTGCCGGTGTGCGCGCCCGGCCACCCGGTGCTCGATGACGCGCGCACGCCGGCCGACCTGCGCAACGCGCCGCTGCTGCATTACGCGGGCTTGCCGCAGGCATGGCAATACTGGTTCCACCAGGCGGGCTCGGTCGTCACCGAGACGCTGCGCGGGCCGTTCTATCGCGAGTTCTTCCTGATGACCAAGGCTGCCGCGAGCGGGCTCGGCGTGTGCCTCGCGCCGCGCGCGGTCGTGCGCGACGATCTCGAGCACGGGCGGCTCGTCGCGCTGTTTCCGGAAGTCCACCTGGAAGGGCCGCCGTTTCACTGCCTGTATCGCGACGACGGCGATGCGTCGCTGCGCACGTTCGTCGACTGGCTGTTCGCGCGGGCGGAGGCGCTGGAAGGGGCGCCGCCGGGATAGCCGACGACGCGCACGGAACTCGCCGCTTCCGCTGCCGGATCGACGAAGCCCGGTATACGGGGAATCGCCCGGGCGCTTACTTTTGCCCGCGCAGCGCCGCTTCGATCTTGCGATCGGTCTTGTACTGGCTCAGCGCATACACCGACCAGATCGCGGCCGGCAGCCAGCCGACGATCGTGATTTGCAGGATCAGGCAGATGATCCCGGCGATCGGGCGGCCGATCGTGAAGAACTGGAACCACGGCAGCAGCAGGGCAAGCAGAAGGCGCATGAACAAACCTCTCGGTGCGTCGTTGAACGGGTGATGCGTGGCGAATATGCCGGTACGGGCGACAGAATTCAAGCCGTTCGTCGCGATACCCGCCTGCTACACTCGCGCGTCGTCGAACGAAGCACGACGAGAACAACAACGGAGAAAGAGGGCAATGAACACCCCGTCGTCACACCACGGCCACGAGCCGCCCGCCATCACGCACCCGAGGAAGGCCCGGCGCCGCTGCGCGGCCGTCGCGCTCGCCGCGCTCGCCGCCGTCGGCGTCGCGCACGCCGAAACGAAGCCGACGACGCGCTACGCGATCAACCTGACCGGCGACAGCGGCAGCGAAATACCGCTGAGCAGCGAGCCCTACAGCTGGACCACGCACGACGGCAAGGTGCTGTCCCAAGGCGTGACCGATGACAAGGGGCATGCCGCCGTCGCACGGCAAGCGGGCGAGACGCACTATGTGCTGGAGACCGTCAACACCCGCTGGATCTACACGGTCGACAACGCGTGCTGGGCGCGCCGCGACGCCGCCTTCGCCCGCTGCGCGAAACTGACCGACGCCGTCAACCTCGTCGCGCAGCGCATGGCCAACGACACGCGCGACGAGCAGGCCGCGGCCGCCCGGCGCCGCGATGCCGCGCTCGCCCGTTACCGCGCGGCCGCGGCGGCCAACGACGACGAACTCGTGTGGCTGGGCCCGCTGCCGGCCGAATGGTCGAGGGACGACGTCCAGAAACAGCTCGACGACGTGTACGGCAAGATCAAGCACGAGCTCGACAATCTCGGCGATGCCGACATCGACGTGTCCCGCTTCGTGTGCAGGTCGCCCGACCAGATCGGCCCGGCTCCGGACCAGCAGGCCGTGATCGACTACATGAGCAGCCTGCGCGAACCCGGCTCGACGACGCCCGCGCAGTGGACGGCGCTCGTCGAGGCCGCGCGCAAGGGCAACTGGCTCGCGCGGCTGCAGATCTTCGTCGCACTCGGCTCGCGCCCGAAGGACGACCTCGTGTCGGTCTACCGGCGTATCCAGCTGATGGGGTGGCTGCAGGCGAACCACGTCGGTGCGCTGTACACCTACTACCTGGGCGAACTCGCCGCAACCGGCTATTTCGAAGGGCCCGGCCCCGGCGCCACGTCGCCGATTCCGTTGTATGCGGCGATGCACGGCAGTTATGCGGCGATGAAACGCGCGGGCGATTCGCTCATGGCGCAGGACGAGCCGGACGTGCAGGCGATCGGCAAGCGCATGCACGATTGCGCGGTGCAGATGATGCCGGTGCTGTTCGCGAAGTAGACGCGGGCAGCACCTCGCGCGGCACCTCACGCGACACGCAGGCCGCCCGCCGCGCGTCCGGCGGCGGGCAGTCCTGCGGCGTCGCGTCGCTCAGCGACCGATACCGAGCCCCGGCAGCACGCCGGTATTCTCGGCCACCACCGCATGCAGCAGGCGCGGGTCGGCACCGAGCAGCCCGAGGATCGTCGGCGCGACCTGCTTCGTGCCGACCGTGTCGGTCACCGTGCGCGCGCGATGCAGGCCCGGATACGACACGAGCAGGCCGAGGTGGCTGTCGTCCGGCGCGTTGCCGCCGTGCTCCTCGTCCTTCTTCGTGCTCGACGTGTAGATCACGCCCGGATTCGGCTGGACGACGATGTCCGGCGTGCGGCCGTTGGCCGGATCGCCGAACCGCTCGGCGAGCGCCGCGCCGTACAGGATGTACGCCTGCGGGCCGTCCGCGCAGATCCCCGGCGCGTTGCAGCCCAGGTTCGCCTTCAGCGTCTGCACCACGGCCGTGCGCTGGTTGCGGTCGCGCAGCCAGATCAGGCCGACGTCGTCGGTCTGCACGAAGCCCGTGCCGACCAGGCCCGAACCGTCGTTCAGGTTGCCCGTCTTCGTGTTGTTCTGGCCGAAGTTGCCGTTCGGGTCGAGATAGTTGTTCGCTTCGAGCAGCTTCGTCAGCGTGTCGCCGTTCTTCACGAGCTTCGTGTGATCGGTCGGCGACTGGCCATGCTTCGACGTGACGATCACGGCCGTCGACGAATACAGGTTCGCCTGCTTCAGCGCCTCGACGACATGGCCGATCGCGTTGTCGACGTACGTGATCGCGTTCGCGACCTGCCCGTTCGGCGTGAAGTTCGCATCCAGGTAGCCGCCGCCCTTCGTCACCACCGCCTTCTGCGCGACGCTCAGCGTCTGGAAATCGGCGCCGAACAGCGTCGGCACCGGCGCGCGCTTCGTGCCCGTCGAGTCGCGGCCGTTGATCTGGTTGATCAGCGCCTGCACGTGCAGGTTGTCGAATTGCGCGGTATGCGAATAGACGTCCGTGTAGTCCGTCTGGGTCGCCGGGTCGATCGAGTTGATCTCGGTGCGCGCGAGATCGTCGACGCCGGTGCCCGACGGCCCGTTCAGCCAGTCGTAGCCCCATGCGTGCTTGTCGGCCCACGCGGTGGTCGCGTTCGGGATGCCCGCCTTCACGGCCTCGAACACCGTGTTGGTCTTCACGTAGTTGTGCGGATAGACCGGCACGCACTTGCCGTCGACCTTCGCGTTCGGGATCGCCTGCGGATTGAATGCGCCGCCGCCGTTCAGGTGAACCAGCGCGCCGCCGTTCTCCGCGTCGATGCCGGTCGTCTCGTCGAACACGACGTTCCAGCCCTGCTTGCCCGAGCAGCTCGTGTCGCCCGGCGCGTACAGGTTGCGATCGTACGACACGTCGTAGAACAGGCCGGCCGTCTTCGGCGAGCCGCCGGTCACGAGCGCGGCGAGGCCCGGAAACGAATCCGACAGGCCGGGCGTATAGGCATTCGTGTAGGTCACGCCGCTCTTCGCGAGCACCGCGATATTCGGGCACGTGTTCGCGCCGATGCAGCGCGCGAGATCCTGCTCGTGCAGGCCGTCGACGCTGATCAGCAGCACGTGCTTCACGACGCGGCTCGCGCGGCCGCGGTCCGCGCCCTGACGGTTGCCGTCCTGCTGCGCCGCATGCGCGCCCGCGCCTGCGAGCGCCAGCGCGCCCGCCACCATCCCCACCCACTTCCGCTGCTTCCCAAGGAAAGACATGATCACCCCACCTCATCGATTGACGTTGAACTGCGTGACTTGCCATCAGGCGCGCAAGAATATGGCTGCGCCGTGGGTCGTTCGCATGAAGCGGGGCTTTCTGTTTTCTATCAAACGTAACCAATCGCAAGTGACACGATGCGGTCGCAAACCAGCGTGGCCGGGCGCGCGTTGCGGAATCGCGCGCTCACCGGCAAGCACCGCCCCGGTGCATCGGCCACCGTCCGCGGCGTCACCCGCCGCACGATTTTTTTTCAGGCTTGGCGCGCGACTATTGGCGTGTGATAAAGGGTTTTCCCTGACCCGGAGCAAGAGTATGTCGACCCTGGAAGCCCTCCGGTTCGTGCTGGACGATGCACGCACCCCCGAAATCATTCGCCACCACGTCGTCGACGCGTTGCAGTACGCGTTGCGCAACTACGGACAGGTGTTCACCGCGAAGGAAGTCGAATGGCTGGCGCAGTGGGACGACGCGCGTCTGCCGCTGGCCGCGAAGAAGGAATTGGGCAAGCGCGAGGAACCGGCGATCGCCGCGCGCTGAAGGCAGCGCGCCGCCGCGCCCGAACGGAGGAACGGGCGCAGCGGCGGCGGACGGCCTGCTTACTGCAGGCCGAAATCGACGCGGGTGGTCGCGCCCTTGTCGTCGATGCCCTTCGCATCGAGCTTCGGTGCGACGACGAACACACGGCTCGAATCGATCTTCCCCTCGAGGTACTGGCGCACGGCCTGCGCGCGCTGCTGCGCGAGCGCACGCAGCGCGTTGTCGTCGGCCGGCGCGTGTTCGGCGAGCGCCTTCTTCATGTCGGCATCGGGCAGCGTCTTCTGCAGGCCGATCAGGTTGCGCGGCTTCTTGAAGTCGGCGGCCTTGTACGCGCGCGTCAGGTACTTGCTGTACTCGGCCGGCTCGACCTTCACCGACATCGGGTCGATGCTCTCGCCCTGCCCGATCACGTCCTTCAGCTTCTGCTGGCGCACCAGCCGCTCGACGTACGCGTCGCCGAGCCCCGACGTGTCCTTTGCCGGGTCGACGCGGCCGATCAGGTCGAGGCGGATCGACGGCTTCTCGGTCAGCATCTTCACGACGGTGTCGAGCTTCTTCTGCTGCGCGTCGTCGAGCTGGTACGAGCCCGGCGCGAATTCGACGTAGCCGAGATCCTCGCCGCCGCTGCCGAACGCATGCGCGAGCAGCGAGAACGGCGACGTGACGGCCTTCGCGATCAGGTTCAGCACCGCGCGCCAGATCAGCCCGCCGACACTGAACTCGGGGTTCGACAGCGAGCCCGACACCGGCAGGTTCACGTCGATCTGGCCGCGCGTGTTCTTCAGCAGCGAAATCGCGAGCTTCACCGGCAGCCTGGTCGCCGTGTCGTTCTCCACATGGTCGCCGAACGTGAGCTGGTCGATGAAGATGTGGTTGTTCGCCTTCAGCTGGTCGTTCGCGAGCTCGTAATGCAGGTCGACGTTGAGCTTGCCCTTCGTGATCGGGTAGCCCGCGTACTTCGCCGAATACGGCGTCAGGTTGGTCAGCTCGATGTCGTGCGCGGTCGCGGTGAGGTCGAGCGCCGGTTTCTCGATCAGCGGGTTTACCGAACCCTTGATCGAGATCGGCCCGTTGCCCGCGAGGTTCGCGGCGACGTCGACCGGCGCGGAGGTCGTCGAATCCGTGCCGAACGCGCCGACCGTGCCCTTGATCGCGACCAGGTTCGCCGTGTAGTTCGGCTTGATGAAGTTGTCGGTGTAGGTGACGCGGCCGTTCTGCAGCAGCAACTCGCCGAAATGCATCCGCACCGGGTTCTGCGGCGGCTGCGCGGCCTTCACGACCACCGTCGCCGACGCGGCGGCCGGCGCGGATGCCTGCTGCGCGGCAGCCGGCGGCGTCACGCCCGGCGACAGCGGCACCGGTTCGCCCTTGCTCGCGTCGCGCGTGAGCGACTGCGCCGGGCCCGTCTCCTTCGCGACCACGTCCTTCAGGTTCAGCCGCCCCTGCGCATCGAGCAGCACGCGGCCGTAGAAGTTCGAGAACGTCACGCGCGCCGCGTCGACGTCGGTGCCCTTCTCGTCGTAGTTCGCCTTCAGGTTCGTCAGCGCGAGCGAGCGCCAGCCCGCGAACGGGTCGGAGGTCGCCTTGTCGAGCATCCGCACGTCGACGAGCGCGACGTCGCCGCGATAGGTCGCGCGCGGGGCGTCCTTCACCTGCGCGAACGTCAGGTTGCCCTGCGCGTTGAGCAGCGCGCTGGCGATCGTCGCGTTCAGCGCGCTGCCGAAGTACGGCTCGAACGCGGCCGCGTCGAGGCGGTTGCCGTTGATCTTCAGGCCGAGCTTCAGCGGCTGCGCGGTCACGTCGCCCGTCACGTTCAGCGAGCCCTTGCGGTTCAGCGTCGCCTTCAACTGCACGGGCAGCGGCTTGCTCATGTCGTCGCTGATCTTCTGCACCGACAGGTCCAGCGGCTTGATCGCCAGCTTCACCGGGCGCGGCGTCGACAGGTCGGTGAAGTTCGCGGACGAATCCTTCACGTTCAGCGCATCGATCCGGTAATGCCACGACGGCGCGGCGGCCTCGGCCTTGCGCGCGACCGTGCGCTTCGGCACCGACGCCTGCGCGGGTTCGGCCAGCGCCGCGAGGTCGATCTTGCCGTCCTTCAGGCGCTGCACGTCGAGCGCGAGCCCGCTGGCGTCGACGCTCGCGATCTCCGCGGTGCGCGCGGCAACGTCGACCTTCGCGATCTTCGCGCTCGCGTCGGGCAACACGATCGCGGGCGCCTTCGCGTCGGGCGTCGCGATCTTCAGCGACTTCAGGCTGACCGTGCTGTCGGCGACCTGCGCGGCGAGCGGCGTCTTGCCCCAGTCGGCCTTCGCGTTGACGGTGGCGCCGAGCGTGCCGTCGAGCACGCGCGCACGCGTGGCCTCGCCGAGGTACGGTTGCAGCGCCGGCAGCGCGAGGGCGGCGACCGTCAGCTTGCTGTCGGCCTGCTTCTCCGCGAGATTGAACGTGCCTTCGGCCGTCACGTCGCCGCCGCGCGACAGCGACGTCGACAGCGTGTATTTCGCGGGGGTCTTGCCCTGCATCGAGAAGCCGTCGAGCGTCGCGGCGAGCTTCGTGAGCGACAGCGCGGTCGGCGTTGCCGGCACGCGGTCGTCGACGTTGACCGTGCCGCCGTCGATCGCGAAATGGCGGATCGTCAGGTCGAGCGGCGGCGCCGCCTTCGCGGCGGCTTCGACCTTTGCGCCGCTGGCGGCGGCTACCGCAGCCGCAGAAGCGGCCGCGGCGCCCGGCGCCGCCGGCTTGCCCTCCGCGGCGTTCGATGCGGCTGCCGGCTGCGCGGCGAGCTTCTCGACGTTCAGCACGCCCTGCTTGTCGCGCGACAGGTCGACCACCGGCTGGTCGATCCGGATCTCGTCGAAGTGCAACGCGTTGCGCAGCGGCTCGAGGCTGGCCGCCGCGACATGCACGCCGCGCGCGGCGAACAGCGGCGCGGACGCGCGGTCCGTCACCTTCGCGTCGTTCAGGTCGACGGTGCCCGATACGCGCAGCGCGGGCGTCTCGCCGCTCATCACGAAATTGACCTTGAGGTCGCTGCTCAGCAGGCCGCTCGTCACGGCCACCGGCAGCTTCGCGGGCACGTACGAGATCAGCTTCGGCACGTCGAGGCCGTCGAATTTCAGTGCGATCTCCGATTCGCGCGACTGCGCGAACGGCTTGGTCTTGCCGTCGATCGCAATCGGGCTGCCGTCGAAGCGCGCGCGCAGCTTCGGCTCGACGAAGATGTCGGTCTTCGATGCCAGCGTCGCGATGTACGGAATGCCGAGCGTCCAGTTGTCGACGACGTGCTTTTCGTTCAGCAGGCGGTCGTCGAAATCGATCCGGCCGTTGTTGACCTGGATGTTCGACACCGAGAACTGCGTCGGCTTGCTTTCCGGTTTGGGCGACGGCGTCGAGAATTTCTCGATCAGGTCGGTGAAATTGAAGCGCTGCGCATCGTAGCGGACGATATGGAAGCGCGGCGAGTCGAGGCGGATTTCATTGACGATCGGCGCACCGCGGAACAGCGACGACCACGACGGCCGCACGACGAGCTTCGCGATGTCGATGAAGTCGCCCTGCCCGCCCTTGTCGCCGAGATGGATGCCGTCGGCTTCGAGGTTCAGCGTGTACGGGTTCAGCGCGATGCGCCGGATCGTGGCGGGGCGGTCGAGCTGCTGGCTCAGTTGCTGTTCGGCGATATGGCGGATCAGCGGCGGCGCCGCGAAGAACCCGAGCAGTCCGAATAAAACGAGGAAGATCAGCAGGCCGAGGCCGATGCGCCGGGTGCGGCGCGAGCGTGCAACGCCACCGAGGGCATGGAGGGTCGAGGATACGGTTTCTTTGTCTGCGCTTGCCATGCTTGAATGCCTCGGGATTGGATGCCGGCCGTACCGGAGAACCGGTCGGCCGCGCACGCTATCCCGAAAGTATAGGCTCAGGAGGTGACGGTACGGGGGTCGGGCGCCGTCGCGCCCGCCGGTCGGACAACGCCGCCGGTCATCCGTTCATTTCCGGACGACGACGGGCGGCATCCACGACCCGTCGCTCGCCTGCGGCTTCGGTGCGTACAGGCGCAACGCGAGTGCGAAATCGGCGCGCGGCGCCGGCAGCCAGTTGCCCGCATGCGTGCCGCCCGGCGACGCCGACACGACGATGTCGATCGACCCGTCGTGGTTGCGGCGCAGGCGGTCGCGATCGCCGAGCGAGCGGCGCGCCGACCCGACGTCGGGCAGCGCGCCGTTCGTCGCATACGGCGTGAGCGTCCAGAACGCGCGAACCGGCGGGAGTGCGCCCGGCGCGAAATGCAGCACGTAGCGGTTCGCTCCGTTCAGCGGATGGCCGTCGCTGTCGACACGCACGACCGCAAGCGTTTCGTCGTCGCGCGTCGCGGTGCCGAACTGCGTGTAGGCCGCGTACGCACGCAGCGTGTAGTCCTGGCCGTACTTGCCGGCCGTATCGCCGATCCAGCTCCAGCCGTTCGCGTTCAGCAGGTTCGACGGCGGGGTCGCGAGCCGCGCGCGCGCCTCGGCGACGCCGGCCGTCGCGGCCGCGAGGCGGTCGCCCGTCCACAGCACCGGGTAGCCGGCCGACACGCCGATGTCGCCGAGCAACGCCTGCGCGTGTGCGTCGTCGGCCGGCGCCGGGTTGTCCTGCAGCGCCTGCGCGAAGCGCGCGAAGAACGCCTTCGGGTCGAGCGCGGCCACCTGCTCGGCCGGCGTGCCGCCGCCCACCGCCTCGGACGGCGCGCTGCCCGCATGGACCGCCACCGACGCGCCGCGCGCCGCGCCCGTGTAGACCGACAGCGGCACCACGCGGATCGCGCGCTGCAGTTTCTTCACGTTCGTCAGGTCGCGCCCGCCGCTCGTCTGCAGACGGACTTCGAGCCACGCGTTGGCCGACGGGACGTCGATCCGGACGGCGCCCTTCGGCAGCGTGCCCTGCCAATCCTTCGCGGCGAAGGCAATCGTTTGCGATCGCACACCGCCGCGTGTGCCGCGCGCAGCCACGCTCGACGACGACCACAGCACGTTCGTCCACATGTCGAGCGCACGCGCGTCCCAGTAGCGGCCGCGCGTGTCGGGCAACGTGACGATCACGGGTTCGGCGGCGACGTCGAGCCAGCCGGTCGAGTCGAGCGTGTCGACGCCCGGCAGCGGCGGATTGACCGCGCCGACGGGCGGCAGCGCCTGCGCGTGGCGCAGCGTGTTGAGCGGCGCCTGCCCCGGCTGCGCGCCGTCGCCGCCGGTCGCCGCTTCCTTCGCGACGTCCATCAGCACGAGCGGATACGCGTATACATAGGAGTCGGCGACTTCCGCGCGCATCCAGCCGGTTTTCCGCTGAATGGCATCCGGTTGCGACGCGCACCCCGCAAGCAACGCCGCCATGGCCAGCGACGCGCACACGCGCCGCAGAGAAACTGATTCCTGCTGGTTTTCAATCATCGAGTACTGGCCGAATATCGTTCTTTTCAGTCAACGCCTTGTGCGACGCGCGAATGGCGAAAGCAAGGCACCCCAGCGTGCCCGGATAACCGTTTCGTGACGTTGCGTAACGGTGGGCGCTGATGTCAGGCCGGTATCATAGCGCCTACGGGCATCCCCTAATATGCCGAATAGCTGGCCGAACGCTAGCCGTATTGTCGACAGATGCGAAATAGTTCTGGCGATTTGCAACAAAACAGGGGATATCGGAGCGACACACGCTCAACGCGAAACAATCTCGAGTGCGGGGGCCGGCTGGTCGATCGACGAATGGTGTCACTAATGACACCATTCGATGCGGCTAGCGTATGGAAGATCCTCGAACTCATGAGGCGCGAGCCCGCGAACGTGCGATTCAACGATCAGGTGCGACAGGTTCTCGACGCGATCGCTCGACTGAAGGAACAGAAATCATGACTCAAGACCACTTTACGTACCGCGTAACGTGGTCCCCGGAGGACGGGGAGCACGTTGGCCTGTGCGCGGAATTCCCGTCTCTTTCGTGGCTCGACGCAACGCCGGAAGGTGCGCTGGCCGGTATTCGCCGGCTCGTCGCCGATGTCATTCGCGACATGACCGCAAACGGAGAAAAGGTGCCCGAGCCGATCGCCGACCGCACCTACAGCGGTGAATTCAAGGTTCGCATCCCGCCGCAGGCACACCGCGCGCTGGTGATCCAGGCCGCCGAGCAAGGCGTCAGCCTGAATCGTCTCGCGAGCGCCAAGCTCTGCGCCTGATCGCGCAGTCGAGCGCAAAGGCCCGCCCCTCCCGGATGTCGGTCAGGAATCCGGGAGATTGCTTTTTCCGCGTTGTGACACCCTGTGTGCATCGGCACGCGCTGCCACCGCTTGACCTTACCATCATGGGAATGTTGATACTGGTTCCATTCGCGGCACGAGCCGTGCATTCAGGGAATCCGACATGACAGAATCACTTGCCTCCACAGCGCTGCACACGATCGAGCTGAGCGTCGACGGCATGCATTGCGGCGGCTGTACGGGCCGCGTGCAACGGGCGCTGGCCGCGGTGCCGGGCGTCGTCGAGGCGGCGGTCGACCTCGACGCGCACGCGGCGACGGTGACTGCGCAGGAAACCATCGACGCCGCACGACTGATCGAGGCGATCGGCGCAGCCGGCTACCGTGCCGCCGTCCGCGCACCGGTGCTCGAAACCGCCGCCGCCGCGCATGCGCATCCTGTCGAAGCATCGCCCGCGCCGATGGCCGCAGCCGCTTCGACAGCCGGCCATCCGCTTCCCGCCAATAGCACCATCGAACTCGATATCGAAGGCATGACCTGCGCGTCCTGCGTGTCGCGCGTCGAAAAAGCGCTGGCGAAGGTG
This sequence comes from Burkholderia sp. LS-044, assembly GCF_004803625.1. Taxonomy (NCBI): domain Bacteria; kingdom Pseudomonadati; phylum Pseudomonadota; class Betaproteobacteria; order Burkholderiales; family Burkholderiaceae; genus Burkholderia; species Burkholderia sp. LS-044. Next base: position 397,711 of record NZ_SSWO01000005.1, on the reverse strand, counting down.
CCGGGCGTCACGCGCGCGTCGGTCAACCTCGCGACCGAACGGGCGACCGTCGATGTCACGGCCGACGTTTCCGCCGCACAACTGGTGGAAACCGTGAAACAGGCCGGCTACGGCGCGACACCGACCGTAACGGATGCAGGCTTTACCGCGCTCGCCCCCTCCTCGCCTGCCGCGCCCGCCAGCATCGAACTCGACATCGACGGGATGACCTGCGCGTCGTGCGTGTCGCGCGTCGAGAAAGCACTGGCGAAGGTGCCGGGCGTCACGCGCGCGTCGGTCAACCTCGCGACCGAACGGGCGACCGTGAACGCCGCGCCCGACGTTACTGCCGCCCGGCTCGCCGAAGCCGTCAAACAAGCCGGATACGGCGCGACGCCAGTTGCTGGCGCGGCCATCCCGCCGGCTGCTTCCACCGCCCCCGCCGACCTCGAACTCGACATCGACGGCATGACCTGCGCGTCCTGCGTCGGCCGCGTCGAAAAGGCGCTGGCCGCCGTGCCGGGCGTCGCCCGCGTTGCGGTCAACCTCGCGACCGAGCGCGCGTCGGTGCACGGCGCCGGCGCCCTCGACGCCGCCACGCTGATCGCGGCCGTCACCACCGCCGGCTATCGCGCGTCGCTCGCCGACGCGTCGTCAGCCGGCGCCACGACCGGCGCCGACGCGCAGCCGGCCGGCGCCGCGCAGGACCCCGAAACACGCAAGCGCCTCGAAGCGATCCGCGAACGCGATCTCGTGATCTGGTCTGCGGTGCTGAGCGCGCCCCTGATCGCGCCGATGCTCGTCGCGCCGTTCGGCATCCACCTGATGCCGAACGGCTGGGTCCAGCTCGTGCTCGCCTCGATCGTCCAGTTCGGCTTCGGCGCGCGCTTCTATCGCGCGGCCTGGCACGCGGTGAAGGCGCGCACCGGCAACATGGACCTGCTCGTCGCGCTCGGCACGTCGGCCGCATACGGGCTGAGCCTGTGGATGCTGCTGCGCGGCACCGCCCATCCCGGCCACCTGTACTTCGAGGCGTCGGCCGTCATCGTCACGCTGGTGCGCTTCGGCAAATGGCTCGAATCGCGCGCGAAGCGCCAGACCACCGACGCGATCCGCGCGCTGAACGCGCTGCGTCCCGACCGGGCCCGCGTCGTCGAGCACGGTGTCGAACGCGACGTGCCGCTGGCGCAGGTGCGTGTCGGCACCCGCGTCAGCATCCGGCCCGGCGAGCGCGTGCCCGTCGACGGCCGGATCGTGTCGGGTCGCTCGCACATCGACGAATCGCTGATCACCGGCGAGAGCCTGCCGGTGCCGAAGGACGACGGCGACCCCGTCACGGCCGGCTCGATCAACGGCGAAGGCGCGCTCGTCGTCGAAACCACCGCGATCGGCGCGGAGACGACGCTCGCGCGCATCATCCGCCTCGTCGAATCCGCGCAGGCCGAGAAAGCGCCGATCCAGCGGCTCGTCGATCGCGTGAGCGAGGTGTTCGTGCCGGCCATCCTCGGTATCGCGGTGCTGACGCTGATCGGCTGGCTGATCGCCGGCGCCGGGACGGAAACCGCGATCCTCAACGCGGTCGCGGTGCTCGTCATCGCGTGCCCATGCGCGCTCGGCCTCGCGACGCCCGCCGCGATCATGGCCGGCACAGGCGTCGCGGCGCGGCGCGGCGTGCTGATCAAGGATGCGCAGGCGCTCGAACTCGCGCAGCGCACCACCGTGATCGCGTTCGACAAGACCGGCACGCTGACCGAAGGCAAGCCGTCCGTGACGGCGTTCGAAGCCGTCGGCGTACCGCATGACGAAGCGCTCGCGCTCGCGGCGGCGGTGCAGCGTCAGAGCGACCATCCGCTCGCGCGCGCCGTGGTCGCCGCGCACGACGCCGACGTTGCCGCGCGCGGCAGTGCGGTGCCGCCGGCAAGCGCGGCCGATGCGCGCGCGGTGGCGGGACGCGGCGTGGAAGCCCGCGTCGGCGGGCAGTTGCTCGCGCTGGGCAGCACACGCTGGCGCGACGAGCTCGGCATCGCCGTGCCGCCCGCGCTCGACGCCCGCGCGGCGGAGCTCGAACGCGCGGGCAACACGATCTCGTGGCTGATGCGCGCCGATGCGCCGCGCGCGTTGCTCGCGCTGATCGCTTTCGGCGACACCGTGAAGCCGGGCGCCCGCGACGCGATCGCGGCACTGTCGGCGCGCGGCGTCGCGAGCGTGCTCGTGACGGGCGACAACCGTGGCAGCGCGGCAGCCGTCGCGGCGTCGCTCGGCATCGGCGAGGTGCATGCGCAGGTGCTGCCCGACGACAAGGCGCGCGTCGTCGCCGAGCTGAAGCGCACGCACGGCGGAATCGTCGCGATGGTCGGCGACGGGATCAACGATGCGCCCGCGCTTGCCGCGGCCGACGTCGGCATCGCGATGGCGACCGGCACCGACGTCGCGATGCACACGGCCGGCATCACGTTGATGCGCGGCGACCCGGCGCTCGTCGCCGATGCAATCGACATCTCCAGACGCACGTACCGGAAGATCCAGCAGAACCTGTTCTGGGCGTTCGTCTACAACCTGGTCGGCGTGCCGCTCGCGGCGCTCGGCTGGCTGAACCCGGTGATCGCGGGCGCAGCGATGGCGTTTTCCAGCGTCAGCGTCGTGACCAATGCGCTGCTGCTGCGGAGATGGAAAGGGCGCGCGCACTGAGCGGGTGTGGGCGGCGCGTGCAGGACGGTCGAAGGGTCGGAGGGCCGTTCGGCTGTCGGTGTTTGATGGTCGGGGTCGGTTGCTTGGGGCTCGGGGCTCGGGGCTCGGGGCTCGGGGCTCGGGGCTCGGGGCTCGGGGCTCGGGGCTCGGGGCTCGGGGCTCGGCGAGCAGGAAGGATCGGGAGTGTGGACGGTGCAGGCCGCCCGCGGCGTACCCGGTTGGCCGCAAGTGCCACCTGAGCGCCTGCCAGCGGATTCAGCCCGGAATGACCGGCTTGATCAACGTCGTCGTGATCGGCGCGAAGCCGCACGCACGATACAGCGCGCGGGCCGCCGTGTTGTGATTGAACACCGACAGCCCGATCTCGGTGATGCCATAGCGGCGCGCCTCGGCGTCGAGCGCATCGAGCGTGCGTGTGGCCCAGCCCTGGCGACGCCGGGACGGGACGATGTCGAGGTCGTAGATGAACAGCGTGCGGTTCGGCCCTTCGGGCACGATCGCGTACCAGAGGTCGCCCACCGCGTCGCCGCTGGCGGTGTCGACGAGCACGACGAGGGTCTGGCCGGAGGTCCGCAAGCCATCCGGCAGCAGCGTGTCGAAACAGGCGCGCGCCCGGCTGGTCGCGTCTTCGACAGCATTTTGTCCGGATGAGACGAGATCGCGCGCGTAGCCGTCGATGGCTCGCGTACGGTACGCGTGGAATTCTCTGGCCGTCATCGGCCGCATCTGCAGCATGGCCCGGTCACCGTGAGCGGATTCGGACTTCCAGTGTAGCGGGACGGTCGCGCCGGCGCGCGATGCGGCGGCGGAAAGCGGGCAGGCAGGTGCGGCGGGGGCCGCGCTGGCCGCGAATCAGCGAATCAGCGAATCAGCGAATCAGCGAATCAGCGAATCAGCGAATCAGCGAATCAGCGAATCAGCGAATCAGCGAATCAGCGAATCAGCGAATCAGCGAATCAGCGACGATACAGGACGATCGGCACGAGGTGCGCACGGCGCACGCGCTCGGCTTCGGCACGACGCGCAGCGTACGAGTATTCGGCGTCGAGCGGCAGGTGGGGCGACACGAAGAGGTCGTCGATCTTTTGCAGCAGGGCGAGGATGAAGCTCATGTGAGACTCCTGACAGACGTGGCTAGGGTTTTCCCTTAGATGGACGCTATTCTAAGGGTTTTCCCTGAACTCTGCCAGCGCACCGCATCAGTTTGCCGCATGCGCGCGGCGCCTGATCGCCGACGCGGAACCGCGATCCTTGCTCCGTCGGGCTCCCAGGATAGGGTCGAAACGATTAGCGCGTGCGGTGCGCACGTTTCGCGACAGCCGCCTCGCGATTTGCGTTGCGCTGGAGCCGGTCGACTTGCGACAGAAGCGCCTCGTGATGCTCCTCGAGCGTCATCAGCGTTGCCTGCTGCGTCGACAGATCGGCCGCGAGGCGATCGATCCGCTGCTGCTTCGTGGCGACGTCCTGCTTCAGATGCGCGATCTGCCGCGTCTGAAGCACCAGCGCAACGAGCCCGGCCAGCACGACGACGGCCAAGGCCAGCAGCAGGCGGTTGACGCGGCGCATCTCGCGATCGGCGGTGCGCGTCAAACCGTCGACGTCGGCCTGCAGCGCGGCGAGGCGGTCGGTCAGCGGACGCAGGTGCGTATCCGGATCGAAGACCGGCGCGGCCGGTTGCGCGCGCTCCACCGACGGCTTCGTGACAAAGGACGCAGCGGAAGCCATCGGCTGGGTGGCAGGGGATACGGTGGTGTCGGGGTGCGGCGCGGCGTCCACGGCCTTCGCAATATTCGCCGTGTTCGCCGTGTTCGCGGCGATTGCCGGCTTGGTCGGCTCCGCCGACGCCTGAGGCTCGACGATCGACACCGCGTCCGGTGCCGGACTCGCCCCGGCCGCCGCTCGCACCGTGTCGACGCTCGTCACGACTGGCGCAGATTGCTCTGCTGTCGCGTCGCTTGCACCGGCCGTCGCCCGACGTTTGCCGCCCGACGACGCACGACGCTCCTTCACGGCGTCGCCGGAAGATCGCCCTTCGCGGGATTTGACGGCGGCGGCAGCGGCGACAACAGCCGGCTCAACTTCGCCGCCAGCTGCTTGCGCTTCGGCCACCTTCGGCGCCGTATCATCGGCCGCCTGCAGCCTGGTCGCTGCCATCGTGACGGCGTCGGCCGCGGGCACATCGGCGGCCTTCGTTGCAACACCACCCGCCACGGGAATATCGACCGCCTTCATCGCAACAGCCCCGGAGGCCGGCACGATGTCGGCATCTGCAACCTCCTCACCTTGCGGCACCGAAACGCCATGGGCCACCGTCGCGACTTCCGGCGTCACCGCGCCCTCTACCGCTTCCGCATGTGCCGCCGCGCCCGCCCCTTCCCGCGCACCGAACCCGTCCAGCGCGGGCTGCCGCCCGGAGGCCACATCGTCCGCGATATCGACCGCTGCATCGGCCTGCGCCCCCGCTTCGTCGCGAACCGCAACCGGCGCGCGCTCGCCCGGCTCGAACACCGGATCGCCGAACAGGTCGAGCGTTCGCTCGTCCCGCGACGCGTCGGCGGCCGGCGCACTGCCGGACCGCGCCGTCGCCCTCGCGGACGTACTCCCCGCGGCAGCAGCCGAGCGCTGGCGGGAACGGGCCGACGAACGATTGGAACGGGAACGGGAGCGAGGCGAGGAAACGGATTCGGTCATGGAAATCGGATAGCGGGGCCCGCGAACACGGAACCGGATGTCGAACGGAATCGGTGGTCGGCCATTGTCGCATGCCCCGTTGCCGATTCAGCCTATTCGTCGCCCGACAGCCCGTTGCCCTCTTCAAAACGCGTCACGCCCTTCAGCGCGCGCAGCTTGTCGCAGATCGCCTGGTATTCGAGCGCCGACACCCGCGCGAGCGCGATGCGCACCTCGTCGTGCTCGCCCGTGTCGTCGGCACGCTGCACGATGAACTGCTTCACGCGCGCACTGTCCGGGCCGAGCGCCGCATGCAGCGAATCGAAGTTCAGCGTGCCGCTCACGACCGTCAGCGCGACCTGGCGGCGCTGCCGCACCGTGAAATAGCGCCGCTCCAGCGGCTTGATGCCGGCCAGGATGATCAGGATGATGATCGTCGCCGAAATCGACGCGACGTACAGCCCGCCGCCCACCGCAAGGCCGATCGCGGCGACCGACCACAGGCTCGCGGCGGTCGTCAGCCCGCGCACGATCTCGCCGCGCAGCAGGATCGAACCCGCGCCGAGGAAGCCGATGCCCGAGACGACCTGCGCGGCGATCCGCGACGGATCGAGCATGATGTGCTCGCTGCTGCCGAGCACGTCGGCGAAACCGAACGCCGACACGATCATGATCAGCGTCGAACCGACACAGACGAGCATGTGCGTGCGCAGGCCGGCGGCCCACGACAGGCGCTCGCGCTCGAAGCCGATGACGCTGCCGAGCGCCGCCGCGAGAACGAGCCGCATCACGAGTTCCAGGTTGCTCAGCATGCGATTTATCTCCTTTTTTGGTGCCGGCCGCGCGGAATGTTTTATCCTTGGCCCCGGCCGCGCCGATCCTCCGGGCCGCGCCGACACGTTTCGAACCCAGCGCTCAACCCCGTCATGTCCGTTTCCGACTCCGCTTCCGCCCAGGCCGCCCAGCTGCGCCACCATTTCGCGCACGTCGTCTTGCCGATCTGGCGGGGTTCAGGGTTCGACCAGACATTGCAGCTGCCGTTCGAAGCCGTCGATCCGGCCACCCACGCGCCGCTGCCCGTGACCCGTTATCGCGCAATGGCGTGCGCACGGCAACTGTTCGTGTTCGCGCAGGCCGGCGACACCGCGCACGCAGCCACGCTGTTCGACGCGCTGGGCCGGCGCTTTCGCGACACGCGCCACGGCGGCTGGATCTACAGCGTCGACGCGCAGGGCGCGCCGCTCGACACGACCAAGGATCTCTATACGCACGCATTCATCGTGTTCGCGTGTGCCGCCTGGTACGCGGCGTCGGGCGACGCCGCCGCGCGCACGACGGCCGAGGAGACCGCCGCGCTGATCCGCGACCGTTTCGCGCCGCATCCCGGCGACGCGCTGCTCGATGCGGCGCGCCACGCCGATTTCTCGTCATCCGGCAGCGGAGCGCTGCAGAATCCGCTGATGCACCTGACCGAAGCCTGGCTCGCGGCTGCCGATGCATTCGGCGACGCGGCGTTCGACGACGCGCTCGCGCACACCGCGCAGGCCGTCGAGCGCACGTTCGTCGACGCGGCGACCGGCTGCGTGGCCGAGCTGCCGCTCGGCGCGGCAGACAACCGTTTCGAGCCCGGTCATCAGTTCGAGTGGTTCTACCTGGTCGATGCGGCCGGCGCGCGGCTCGCGCAAACGGGGCTCCCCGCTGCGCTGTCGCGCGCGTTCGGCTTTGCGGAGCAATACGGTGTCGATCCGCAGACGGGCGGCGTCTGCGCGGCGCTCGATGCGCAAGGCGCGTGCGTCGACGGCACGCAGCGGATCTGGGCGCAGACGGAGTACCTGCGCGCGCTCGCGACGCACGGCGGCACGCCGGCCTCCGCGCCGCTCGCACGGCAGATCGAACGCTTCGCCGCGCGCTTCCTGCATCCCCGCGGCTGGTTCGAGTGCAAGACGGCTGACGGGCAGGTGTCGCGCGCCGACATGCCGTCGACGACGCCCTACCACCTCGCGACCGCCTACGCGGCGCTGCCGGCCGGTTCGTAACCCGTCCCGGCGAACGACGACGCCGCGCGTTCGTCGCGCGCGGCACGGCCGTCGCCCAGTTCGAATACCGACACGGCCTGCATCAGGTGCGCGGTCTGGTCGTTCAGCGACGCGGCCGCCGCCGCGACTTCCTCGACCAGCGCCGCGTTCTGCTGCGTGAGCTGATCCATCTGCGTGACGGCCTGGTTCACCTGCTCGATCCCGACGCTCTGCTCGACCGACGCCGAGGTGATCTCGGACATCGTCTGCACGACGCGCGTGATCGACGTCGACACCGTCCGCATCGCTTCGCCGGCGCGCTCGACGAGCTCCGCGCCGCCGTTGATCTGCGCGACCGAATCCTCGATCAGCGCCTTGATCTCCTTCGCCGATTGCGCGCTGCGCTGCGCGAGCGAGCGCACTTCGCCCGCGACGACCGCGAAGCCGCGGCCCTGTTCGCCGGCCCGCGCGGCCTCCACGGCCGCGTTCAGCGCCAGGATGTTGGTCTGGAACGCGATGCCGTCGATCACCGAGATGATCTCCGCGATCCGCCCCGAGCTCTGCGCGATGCCGCGCATCCGGTCGATCACGCTGTCGACCACGCCGCCGCCGTGGCTCGTCGCCTCGAGCGCCGCGTCGGCCAGCGCGCTCGCCGCGCGTGCGCTGTCGGTGTTCTGACGGACGGTTGCCGTCAGCTCCTCCATGCTCGCGGCCGTTTCCTCGAGCGACGCGGCCTGGGTGCCGGTGCGCGCCGACAGGTCGGCGTTGCCGCCCGCGATCTCGCCCGCGCCGAGATGGATCGCATCGGACGCCTGGCGCACCGTGCGCACGGTGCCCGCGATGCTCGTCTGCATCGTCGCGAGGCCGCGCAGCATCCGGTCGATCTCGAACACGCCGCCTGCCCGCACGACTTCATCGAGCCGGCCCTGCGCGATCCGCTCGAAATGGCGGCCGGCTTCTTCCAGCGGCGCGACGACCGCGCGCCGCGCGGCCGCGTAGATCGCCGCGCTCGCCACGAGCATCGCCACCAGCAGCACGATGCCGACCGACTTGAACCACAGCATGCCGCCGTCGATCGTATCGAGCGCCGAGCGGCTCGATGTGCCGCCGTAGTCGGTGAAGCGGCGCAGCTCGGCGATATAGGCGTCCTGGATGCCCTGCGTCGGCTGGTCGAGGAATGCCTGGATGTTGTCGGCGTCGAGGAACTGCACGAGTTCGCCCAGCGCGCCGCGCAGCGCGCGATAGCGCTCGGTGAGCGCCGCGACACGCGCGCGGTTGGTCTCGTCGACCGGCTGCACGGCCGTCAGCGCGGCGAACGCCTTGTCGGCTTCCGCGAGCGACGCGCCGGCATGGCGGATGATGTCGTCCGGCTTCGGGCCGCCGCGCACCATCCGCGTGCCGGCGCGCGACAGGTTGATGCGCGCGTCGAGCAGTTGCTGGGTGGCCTGGCTCGCCGCGCCGACCTGCGTGATCGCGACGTTCGACAGGTCGTCGACGCCGCTGCGCGTCGACGTGAGCGCCCAGAAGCCGAGCGCCTCGATCGCGAACAGGAAAAGGCAGAACACGGTCAACACGCCGAGCAGACCCGACGCGAGCTTGATTTTTCCGAACATGGGGGAGATTCCTGGAAAGCGGACGATGAGGCAATGCCCCGGCATTAGCGGCATTTCTTCGTCGGACTTTAGGACCGGGAGACGGCAAAGTTCACGTTGCTCGTGCATTCCCGCGGAATCGCCGGCAAACCGGGGGATCTTCGGTATTCGACGCAATAATCGCGTCGCATCGCGCGTGAATTTGCACGAAATGCGGACGAATTTCCTTGCTTATCCGCAGCCCCCTTCCTAGAGTTCAGCGCAAGCGGGCACTCATTGCGAAGGAAGTTCGATGACCGACATCACGGATCACGCGCGCGGCGCATTGCGCGCGCAACCGTTCAGCATGCTGCTGGGCACGGAGCTGATGCATATCGGCGACAACGAAGTGTCGCTGTGCCTGCCCGTGCGCGAAGAACTGCGGCAGCAACACGGGTTCGTGCACGGCGGCGTCATCAGCTACCTGGCGGACAACGCGCTGACGTTCGCCGGCGCGCTCGTGCTGGGCCCGCGCGTGATTACGGCCGAATACAAGATCAACTATCTGCGGCCGGCCGTGAACGGCACGCTCGTCGCGCGCGCGAAGCTCGTGTACGCGGGCCGGCACCAGGCGACCTGCCAATGTCACGTGTTCGTCATCGACGGCGATCACGAACGGCTCGTCGCGATCGCGCAAGGCACGATCAACCGCGTCGGCGACGGGAAGATGCCGGATGCGCCGGAAGAGACGGCCTGACGGGCGGCACCGGCCGGTTCGACGAGACAAGCCGCGAAACGCCGAAGCCACAGCGCGTGTCGCACGGCCTGGCCGAAGGAATGCGAGGATTTTCGAGCCGTTCGGCAAGTCTCGCCTCGAACCGATCGCGAACGGTGCGATCGAGCTTCTTCCACGCCTTCAACGCCGGTTCGAGCAACGCGAACTCAAAGGTCAACCAGTTTGACCTTGACGACTTTCCCGTTGGCGCGCGAATCGACGAGCGCGTTGTCTTCGATATCCTCGAGACGTTCGACCATCGCCTCCCATGTCTTCGCCGGGATGCAGTAGAACGCAGGTTCGTTGTGGTTCAGGATCGCGACCGGGAAGCCCTCGCCCACCGCCACGGTTCCCGTCGGGTTCCGCTTCAGCTCCGAAACGCTCGCCGTCACGCTGGCCGGAATGGTGTGGGGCATGTCCGCTCCTGATTCGATCGAAATTTCACCGCACCTGATTCGGTACCAACTTTAGCCCTATCCAGAATGCCCTCGCGATAACGCCGGGTTTGCTCCCGAACCGCGAGCTTCGACGCGCTACTCGGCCTCATCCCCCGCCAGCGGCAAAAACCGCGGCGCCACCCGCGCCCGCACGTGGCCGTTCTCGTCCGTTCGATAGATCCCGCGTGCGACGTTATGCGGATGCGCGACCGCGTCCGCCACGCTCAGCAGCGGCGCGAAGCACACGTCGGTGCCTTCGAGCAGCGCGCGCCAGTACGCGGACGGCTGCTGCGCGAACACGTCGGCGAAACGCGCCTTCAGCGCGGGCCAGCGTGCGCGGTCGTACTGCGACGCCGGATCGACGTCGGTCAGCCCGAGCCGCTCGACCAGCAGCGCGTAGAACGGGGGCTCGAGCGCGCCGATCGTCACGCACGCGCCGTCCGCGCAGCGATACACGTCGTAGAACGGCGCATCGTGGAACAGGCTCGGCTGCGCACCGTCGAGCTGCCCGTTCGCGCGCGCCCACAGCGCGAGCGAACCGAGCATCGACACGATGTCGACGATCGCGCCGTCGACCACCCGCCCCGGCCCGCCGCCGCGCACGTCGAACAGCGCGCAGACGATCCCGAACGCGAGCCCGAGCGCGCCGCCCGCATCGCCGACGACGGTCGGCGGCAACCCCGGCCGGCCGTCGCGCGGCGCGGACAGCGACAGCAGCCCTGTCAGCGCGACGTAGTTCAGGTCGTGCCCGGCCGCGGCCGCGAGCGGGCCGTGCTGGCCCCAGCCGGTCATCCGGCCGTACACGAGCTTCGGATTGCGGCGCGCGCAATCTTCAGGCCCGAGGCCGAGCCGCTCCATCACGCCGGGCCGCAGGCCCTCGATCAGCGCATCGGCCTGCGCGATCAGGTCGAGCGCGGCCTCGCGGCCGGCCGGCGACTTCAGGTCGAGTTCGACGATCGTCTTGCCTTCGCGCAGCAGGTCGCCGTCGCGGGCCTTCAATGCGTCCGGCGCGCTCGTGCGGCCGGCCGGGCGCGCGATCAGCGTGATCCGCGCCCCCATCCCCGCGAGCATCCAGCCCGCGAGCGGGCCGGGGCCGAGACCTTCGAATTCGATGATGCGGATGCCGGAAAGCGGCGCGTTCAATGACATGACAGCCTCGCTGAAATGCAGTCGGGACAAGAGCGGCGAAACCGCCCGATTCTATGCGAATGCCGGCGCGCGCCGGCCTCGCCCGGCTAGCCGGACGCCGCATCCGTACGCTGCGCGTCCAGCGCCTCCCGCATCGCCCGCACGATCGCGTCGCGACGCGCTTCGATCCGCTCGACGGGCCCGGCCACGCCCATGGCCAGCGGCAGGCCGTTCCAGCCGTCCGCGATCACCATCGAGATCATCGCGGCGCCCTGCGTGACCGTATGCGCCGAATAGGAATAACCGAGCCGGCGCGTCTGTTCGACCTTGTCGAGCACGACGTCCTCGTCGATCGTCCTGCCCGATTTCCCGATCCGGCGAATGCTGCGCGATACGAGCCGGCGGATCGTGCTGTCCGGCTGAAGGCTCAGCAGCGCCCAGCCGAGCCCCGACATGCAGATCTCGCGACGCGTGCCGATCGGCGCGTAGAACTGGATCGGAATCGTATGCGAGCCCTCGACCGCGTCGATGTACTGCACGTACAGGTCGCTCTGCACCGCGATCACGACCGCCTCGTGCGTGCGCAGCGCCAGCCGTTTCGCGACGGCATGCCAGTGCCGCCGGCTGCCGGCCGCCGAATCGACGAGCGCTTCGCCAAGGTTGACGAGCCGTGCGGTCGGCGCATACGCGTGGGTTGCGTCGTCGTACGAAAGATAGCCGAGCGCCTTCATGCTGGTCAGCAGCGCCGCCGCGCTCGACCCCGGATACCCGCAACGCGTGGCGATCTCGCGCACGCTCAGCGGCCGCTGCAATGCGCTGAAGAGTTCCAGCACCTCGAACACGCGCGCCGCGCTCTTGACCACGTTTCCGCTCATCCCGCCCTCTCCGCTGCAACCGGGACGGGCCTTCCACATATGTGGAACGGAATTTCCCGCCGCCAACCGTCGTGACGATACTAGGCTTCGGCCCGCGGCGTGAAGCCCCGCGGCACAGAACACACGGAGACACCATGGCAGCCTTTCTGATCCGTGAACGGCAGGGCCCGATCCTGACCGTCACGATGAACCGTCCCGAAACCCGCAACGCCATTTCGGACACCGATGCGATCGACGCACTGACCGAATGCTGCGACGACGCGAACCGCGACGAGTCGATCCGCGTGCTGGTCCTGACCGGCGCCGGCACGACGTTCTCGTCGGGCGGCAACGTGAAGGCGATGCGCGCATTCATGGAATCGGAGTCGCACGACCTTGCCGCGATCCGGTCCGGCTACCGCCGCGGCATTCAGCGCCTTGCACGGGCGTTCCAGCAACTCGAGGTGCCGGCCATCGCGGCGGTCAACGGCCCGGCGATCGGCGCCGGCACCGACCTCGCGTGCATGTGCGACATCCGCATCGCCGCCGACGGCGCGCGCTTCGCCGAGAGCTTCATCGCCCTCGGCCTCGTGCCCGGCGACGGCGGCGCGTGGTTCCTGCCGCAGATCGTCGGCGCCGCCGTCGCCGCGGAAATGTCGTTCACGGGCGATGCACTGGATGCGCAGGCCGCGCTGCGCTGCGGGCTCGTGTCGCGCGTCGTGCCCGACGCCGACCTCCTCGCGCACGCCCATGAACTGGCCGGCCGCATCGCCCGCCACTCGGGCACCGCGTTGCGCCTGACCAAGCGCCTGCTGCGCGAAAGCCGCCATGCAAGCCTCGACACGGTGCTCGACCTGTCGGCGTCGTATCAGGCGTTCGCGCACGCGACCCCGGAACATCGCGCGGCGGTCGACGCACTCTTTGCCGCACGCGGCTGAACCCCGACGCATCACGGCCGTGCAGCCGGCGCGTGCCGGTCTGCCGGCGCATCGCATCCCCATCGAAGGAGACATCGTCATGACCAGCAGTAACGAAGGCGCGCTCGCGGGCGTGCGTGTGGTGGACCTGAGCCGCGTCTATGCGGGGCCGTTCTGCGCGCAGACGCTCGCCGACCACGGCGCGGACGTCATCAAGATCGAACCGCCGCAGGGCGACGAAACGCGCGACTGGGGGCCCGCGATGCCGAACGGCCTCTCCAGCTACTACTGGGGGCTCAACCGCAACAAGCTCAATCTCGCGCTCGACCTGTCGCATCCCGACGGACGCGACGTGCTGTTCCGCCTGCTCGAGAAAGCCGACGTGCTGGTCGACAACTTCAAGCAGGGCACGCTCGAACGCTGGGGCATCGGCTACGAAGACTGCCTGCGCGAGCGCTTTCCGCGCCTCGTCCACTGCTCGATCTCCGGATACGGCACCGACGGCCCGCTCGCGCGGTTTCCGGGCTACGACGCCGTCGCGCAGGGCCTCGCCGGCTTCATGTCGATCAACGGCGAACCGGGCGGCATGCCGCTCAAGGTGCCGTTTCCGGTCGTCGACTTCGCGGCCGGCATGAGCGCCGTATCGAGCGTCCTGCTTGCGCTGGTCGAACGGACGCGCTCCGGCCTCGGCCAGCACGTCGACATCGACCTGTTCAGCACGGCGCTGTCGATGCTGCATCCGGTCAGCACGAGCTGGATGGCGACCGGTGAGGTTCCCGTCGCGACCGGCAACGTGTACGGCGCGATCGCGCCGTACGGCGTCTATCCGTGCAAGGACAAGCCGGTCGCGACCGGCGCCGGCAACAACCGCACGTTTGCGCGGCTCGTCGAAGCGCTCGGCGTGCCCGAGCTGGCGCGCGATCCGCGCTTCGCGACCAACGCGCAGCGCGTCGCGCATCGCGATGCGCTCGACACGCTGCTCGGCCAGCTGACCGCCGAGCTGCGCGCCGACGAGGTCGTCGAGCGGCTGATGCACGCGGGCGTCGCGACGGGGCCGGTGAACACCGTCGCCGACGCGTTCGGCCATCCGCAAACCGCTCGCAACGCGATGTTCGTCGACACCGACACGTACATCGGCGCGGGCATCCCCGCCAAGCTTTCCCGTACGCCCGGATCGATACGCCGGCCGCCGCAGCCGTTCGCCGCCGACACCGACGCCGTGCTCGACGCGTTCGGTATCGACGCGGCGCGCCGGGACGCGTTGCGGCAGGCGGGCGTGCTCCACGACACGCGCGCGAATGCTGCCGGGAGCGCGTCATGACCACGCCGGGCGCATTTTCCTCGCTGACGGGCGACGACGCCCCGTCGATCCTGCGCAACGACGACGACGGCATCGCGTGGCTGACGATCCATCGCCCGCACGTCGCCAACGCGCTGTCCGCCGACGCGATCCGGCGCCTGTGCGACGAACTGGTCACGCTCGACGACAACCCGGCGATCCGCGTCATCGTGATCCGCGGCGCGGGCGAGCGCGCATTCAGCGCGGGCGTCGATCTCGGCGATCCCGAGATTCGCGGGATGCGGCCGATGCGCGGGCTCGCCCGCAACGTGCACGAGCTGATCCTGGAACTGCGCAAGCCGACCATCGCGGCCGTCAACGGCTTCGCCGTCGGCGGCGGCTTTGAAATCGCGCTCGCGTGCGACCTGCGGATCGCCGCCGATCACGCGACCTTCGCGCTGCCCGAGGCGCGCGTCGGGATGGGCGCGAATTTCGCGAGCGTGCTGCTGCCGCGCCTGCTGCCGCGCGCGATCGCGATGGAGCTGCTGTTCACGGGCCGCCGCCTCGACGCGGACGAGGCGCAGCGCGTCGGCTTGCTGAACCGCGTCGTCCCCGCCGCCGCGCTCGACGACACCGTGCGCGAACTGGCGCGGACGATCTCCGAAAACGCGCCGCTCACGATCCGCCGCATCAAGGAAACCGCGACACGCAGCCAGGGGCTGCCGGCGGCCGCCGCGCTGCGGCTGGACGTCGGCCCCGACGTCTACGCGAGCGAGGACCGGATCGAGGGCGCCCGCGCGTTTCTCGAGAAACGCAAGCCGGTATTCAAGGGGCGCTGAACCGACGCGGCACGGCGGCACCCCGCGCGCAACCGCTCCCAGAACGCGGGCGCGCCACAACAAGACATGGAACGGAGACACCTTCATGCAACGGAAAGCATTCCTGATCGGCGCGTGCGTGCTGAGCGCCACGTCGGTGCACGCATCGTCGGTCACGCTGTACGGGATCGTCGACAGCTACGTCGAATTCGACCGCGTCGGCAGCCTGTCGAGCCTGCGGCAAAGCGGCGGCGGATCGTCGACGAGCCGCATCGGACTGACGGGCGTCGAGGATCTCGGCGGCGGCACGTCGACGAAGTTCGTGCTGGAAAGCGGCTTCTCGCCGGCCGACGGATCGTTCCAGGGCGGCACGCTGTTCTACCGGCAGGCCTACGTGTCGCTGCAGAACACGCGCTACGGCGACCTTCGGCTCGGCCGCCAATACACGCCCGCGTTCTACGTCGTGTACGACGGCGATCCGTTCGGGCTCAACGAACGGCTGTCGCCGCTCGCGCTGCTCGCGACGTCGACGGACACGATCACGAGCAACACGACGCCGCCGATTCCGCGCTTCAACCAGGCGGCGTCGTATCTGAGCCCCGACTGGAACGGCCTGCGCGTGATGGCCACGTACGGCTTTCCGACGCCCAACGCGCTGTCCACGCAGGCCGGGCGCAACTACGGCGCCGGGCTCCAGTACCGGATCGGCGGGCTCTATCTCGGCGCCGGCTTCCAGGGCGACACGTCGGCCGGCAACCTGGCGCCCGTCGTCTCGCCGTCGACGACGCGCCACTACGTGTTCGCGGCCAACTACGCATTCGCTCGCGTCAAGCTGTACGCCGCGTTCCTGTACGGCGTCGGCACGGCGGCGCACCTGCCGGCGTTCTCGACCGCGAGCGCCGGCGCGTCGATCAACGTCGGCGCGCTCGATCGCGTGCTCGTCTCGGTCGTGCGTCGCGACGTGAAAGGCTCGGCGAACGACGCGACCGCGCTCGGCGTCGGCTACGACCATCCGCTGTCGAAGCGCACGTCGCTCTACGCCCGCTATCTGTACGTGAAGAACAGCGGCGACGCCCGCAACACGGTCGTCGTCGGCCTGCAGCCGCAACCGGGCGGCACCGGGCAGGTGTTCGCGCTCGGCATCGCCCACCGCTTCTGACGGAGTGCCCATGACCCCGACCCTTTCCACGCATGCGGCCGCCGCCGGCGATCACGCGACGCAGGCGCTCTACCGCCGGATCTCGCGCCGGCTACTGCCGTTCCTGATCCTCTGCTACACGCTGTCGTTCATCGACCGGATCAACATCGGTTTCGCGCACGCGCAGATGGCCGCCGAACTGCACTTCTCCGACGCCGTCTACGGGCTCGGCGCGGGCATCTTCTTCATCGGCTACATGGCGTTCGAGATTCCGAGCAACGCGCTGCTGGCGCGGATCGGCGCACGCAAGACGATTGCCCGGATCATGGTGCTGTGGGGGCTCGGCTCGGCCGCGACGATGTTCGTCACGACGCCCGCGCAGTTCTACGCGTGCCGCTTCCTGCTCGGCGTGTTCGAGGCCGGCTTCTTCCCCGGCATCCTGTTCTATCTCGGCGCGTGGTATCCGCCGCGGCAGCGCGCGAAGGCGTTCGCGTTGTTCATGACTGCGCTGTACCTCGCCGGGCTGATCGCCGGCCCCGTGTCGGGCGCCATCCTCTCGTTCTTCGACGGCGCCGCCGGCCTGAGCGGCTGGCAGTGGCTGTTCCTCGTCGAAGGGCTGCCGAGCAGCGTGCTCGGCCTCGTCGCGCTGCGCTTTCTCGACGACCGGCCGGACGACGCGCGCTGGCTGTCGGACGCCGACAAGGCCGCGCTGCGCGCCGCGCACGTGCACGCCGAAGCCGCCACACCGGACGCGAACGCGGCACGGCCGCTGCTTGCCCACCGCGATTTCTGGCTGCTGTGCGCGGCCAATTTCTCGATCGCGGCCGCCGGCTATGCGCTCGTGTTCTGGATGCCCGTGATCCTGCATCGCGGCGGCCTGCATGGCGCGATGCGGATCGGGGTGCTGTCCGCGCTGCCCTACCTGTGCGGCATCGTCGGCATGCTCGCGATGGGCTGGCGCACCGAGCGGCGGCGCGAATGGCGCGGGCACGGCGCGGTCGCGATGCTCGCGTGCGCGGCCGCGCTCGCCGGGCTGGCGAGTACCACCGGCACATCACACCTGATGATCGCGCTCTGCGTCGCGGTCGCCACGCACGCCGCGGCGCTGCCCGCATTCTGGGTGCTGCCGGGGCTCGCGCTGCCGAAGCGCTCGATGGCGGTCGCGATCGCGGCGATCACGATGTCCGGCGCGATCGGCGGGTTCGCGAGCCCGTTCCTGATGGGCGTGCTCAACACGGCCACCGGGTCGATGCGCGGCGGCCTCTATTTCAACGCCGCGCTGCTCGCGGCCGGCGCCGTCGCCTTGCTCGGCACGCTGCGCACCCGCGCGGTGTCGCGCACGAACGCCGGCTGACGGCATCGCCCCCCTTTACCCACCCTCATCGACTCCCATGAATTTCGACCTTGAACTCGAACACCGGATGATCCGCGACCTCGTCGCACGTTTCGTGCAGGACGAGCTGATCCCGCTCGAAGCAGCGGTCATGGCCCGCGAGGCCGACGGCCAGCGCTTCGGGCTGCTCGACGAAGAACGCGCCCACCTCGACGAGCGTTCCCGGCAGCTCGGCCTGTGGGGCCTCGACGCGCCGCTCGACGCCGGCGGCTCGGACCTGCCGGCCGTCGCGATGGTCGGCGTCAACGAAGCGATCGGCACGACCGTGACGCCGTACATCCTGCCGCCCGATTCGCCGAACCTGCGGATGCTGTGCGACGTGGCCGACGACGCGCAGCGCGCGCGTTATCTCGAACCGTACGCACGCGGCATCACGCGTGCCGCGATGGCGATCTCCGAGCCGGGCGCAGGCTCGGACCCGGGCGCGCTGTCGACGACGGCCGTGCTCGACGGTGACGGCTGGGTGCTGAACGGACGGAAGATCTGGATCAGCCACGCGCCCGAAGCCGACTGGACGATCGTGATGGCGCTCACCGATCGGAGCAAGGGCAAGCGCGGCGGCATGTCGGCGTTCATCGTCGACCGCGACACGCCCGGTTTCATCATCGAACGGCGGATCCCGATGATCGGCGGGCTGTCGACCTACGAAATCGTGCTGGACGACTGCCGCATTCCCGCCGCGCAACTGCTGGGCCAGGAAGGTGCCGGCTTCGCGCCGATGCAGGCACGGCTCGCGAACCGGCGGCTGGAGATGGCCGCATGGTGCATCGGCCGCGCCGAGCGCGCGGTCGCGATGCTGTGCGACCATGCGAAACAGCGCAAGACCTTCGGCGTGCCGCTCGCGGAACGCCAGGCGGTCCAGTGGTGGGTCGCCGACGCGCTCACGCAGATCCACGCGTGCCGCCTCATGACCTACGAAGCGGCCGCGCGCGTGGATGCCGGCCAGGATGCACGCACGCAGATCTCGATGGTCAAGGTGTTCGCCACCGAAATGGCGTCGAGCGTCATCGATCATGCGATGCAGGCGCTCGGCGCGATGGGCATGACGAAGGAAATGCCGTTGCAGCAGATGGCCAGCGAAGCGCGGCTGATGCGCATCTTCGAAGGCCCGACCGAGGTGCACCGCTGGGTCATCGCGCGCAGCGCGCTCTGACCGCGGTGCACCGCCCACCTTCACGATGGAGCCATGCGTTGGACACCCTGCATCTCGTCGACCCCGAAATCCGCCCGCTGCTCGAGACCTGGCCGACCGTCACGCTCGGCATCGACAACCTCGCGCAGTCGCGCGAACGCGTGCTGCCGCTGCCGCCGCCCGACCTGGCCGGCAGCACGCTCGAACACCGCACGGTGCCCGGCCCCGCCGGTGCGCCGGACGTCCCGGTCCTCGTCTACCTGCCTGACGATCACGCGCGCCCGCTCCCGGCCATCGTCCACTTGCATGGCGGCGGCTTCGTGCGCGGCAAGGCGAAGGATCTCGAGGCGGTGCACCGGTCGCTCGTGACGCAGCTCGGCTGCGCGCTGATCTCGATCGACTACCGGCTCGCGCCTGAAACCGTGTTTCCCGGCGCGATCGAGGATTGCTACGCGGCGCTCGCATGGGTCTTCCGCCATGCCGATACGCTCGGCATCGATGCGTCGCGGATCGGCGTGGCGGGCGAGAGCGCGGGCGGCGGACTCGCCGCGTCGCTGGCGCTGCTGGCCCGCGACCGCAGCGAATACCGGCTCGCGTTCCAGCATCTGATCTACCCGATGCTCGACGATCGCACCTGCACGCGCACGCCGCACCCGCATGCCGGCGAGTTCGTCTGGCACGCGGCCAACAACCGGTTCGGCTGGACCTCGCTGCTCGGTCACGCGCCGGGCATCGACGGCGTGTCGCCCTACGCGGCCGCCGCGCGCGCCACGCGGCTCGACGGCCTGCCGCCCGCGTTCCTGTCGGTCGGCTCGCTCGACCTGTTCCTCGACGAAAACCTCGACTATGCGCGGCGCCTGCTCCGCGCGGGCGTGCCGACCGAACTGCACGTGCTGCCCGGCGGCGTGCACGGTTTCGACATCGTGCCCGGCGCGCGCATCGCCGAAACGGCGCGCCGCCTGAGCCACGACGCGCTGCGCCGCTTCCTGCACGGCTGACGAAAACGACGCGGGCGGCCGAAGCCGCCCGCATCTGCGCCGATACCGCCGGCGACGATCAGAACGCGTCGCCCGGCACCCGCACCCAGCCTTCCATCAGCACGCGCGCGCTGCGGCTCATGATCGCCTTGGTGACGGTCCACTCGCCGTTCTCCTGCTGCTGCGCTTCCGCGCCGACGCGCAGCGTGCCCGACGGATGCCCGAAGCGCACCGCGTTGCGTTCGCCGCCGCCCGCCGCCAGATTGACGAGCGTGCCGGGGATCGCCGCGGCCGTGCCGATCGCGACCGCCGCCGTGCCCATCATCGCGTGGTGCAGCTTGCCCATCGACATCGCGCGCACCAGCAGGTCGACGTCGCCCGCGTTCACGCGCTTGCCGCTCGACGCGACGTAATCGGCCGGCTTCGCGACGAACGCGATCTTCGGCGTGTGCTGCCGCGTCGCGATTTCATCGAGCGTGTCGATCAGGCCCATGCGCAGCGCGCCGTGCGCGCGGATCGTCTCGAACTTCTCGAGCGCCTTCGCATCGCCGTTGATCGCGTCCTGCAGCTCGGTGCCCGTATAGCCGATCGCTTCCGCCTCGACGAAGATCGTCGGGATGCCCGCGTTGATCATCGTCGCCTTCAGCGTGCCGACGCCCGGCACCGCGAGATCGTCGACGAGGTTGCCGGTCGGGAACATCGACCCGCCCGCGCCCTCCTCCTCGGCGGCCGGGTCCATGAATTCGAGCTGCACTTCCGCGGCCGGGAACGTGACGCCGTCCAGCTCGAAGTCGCCCGTCTCCTGCACCGCGCCGTTCACGATCGGCACATGGGCCACGATCGTCTTGCCGATGTTCGCCTGCCAGATCCGCACGGTCGCGATGCCGTCGCGCGGCACGCGCGACGGATCGACGAGCCCGCCGCCGATCGCGAACGGGCCGACGGCCGCCGACAGGTTGCCGCAGTTGCCGGTCCAGTCGACGAACGCCTTGTCGATCGCGACCTGCCCGAACAGGTAGTCGACGTCGTGGCCGGGCCGCGTGCTCTTCGACACGATCACCGTCTTGCTGGTGGACGACGTCGCGCCGCCCATCCCGTCGATCTGCTTGCCGTACGGATCGGGGCTGCCGATCACGCGCAGCAGCAGCGCGTCGCGCGCGGCGCCCGGCGCCTGCGCGGCATCCGGCAGGTCCTGCAGCCGGAAGAACACACCCTTGCTGGTGCCGCCGCGGATATAGGTCGCGGGAACCCTGATTTGAGGAATGTGAGCCATGTCCGTGTTCTCTCCGTGGGCCCGTCAGGCCGCCTGCGACGATTCGAGGAAGTCCTGCGCGAAGCGCTGCAGCACGCCGCCCGCCTCGTAGATCGACACTTCCTCCGCCGTATCGAGCCGGCACGTCATCGGCACCTCGACGCGCTCGCCGTTCTTGCGGTGAATCACGAGCGTCAGGTCGGCACGCGGCGTGCGCTCGCCGATCACGTCGAAGGTTTCGGTGCCGTCGATGCCGAGCGTCGTCCGGTTCGTGCCGGGCTTGAACTCGAGCGGCAGCACGCCCATCCCGATCAGGTTCGTGCGGTGGATCCGCTCGAAGCCTTCGGCGGCGATCGCCTCGACGCCCGCGAGCCGCACGCCCTTCGCGGCCCAGTCGCGCGACGAGCCCTGGCCGTAGTCGGCGCCGGCCACGACGATCAGCGGCTGCTTGCGATTCATGTACGTCTCGATCGCTTCCCACATCCGCATCACCTTGCCTTCCGGCTCGACGCGCGCGAGCGAGCCCTTCTTCACCGCGCCGTCGACCACCGCCATCTCGTTGATCAGCGTCGGGTTCGCGAAGGTCGCGCGCTGCGCGGTCAGGTGGTCTCCCCGGTGCGTCGCGTACGAGTTGAAGTCTTCTTCCGGCAGGCCCATCTTCGCGAGGTATTCGCCGGCCGCGCTGTCCAGCAGGATCGCGTTCGACGGCGACAGGTGGTCGGTCGTGATGTTGTCGCCGAGCACCGCGAGCGGGCGCATGCCCTGCAGCGTGCGTTCGCCGGCCAGCGCGCCTTCCCAGTACGGCGGACGGCGGATGTACGTGCTCTGCGGGCGCCAGTCGTACAGCGGCGCCGCGCGCTCGCCCGCATCGGCGCTGCGCGCGAACATCGGCTCGTAGACCTTGCGGAACTGCTCGGGCTTCACGCTCGACGCGACGATCGCATCGATCTCCTCGTCGGTCGGCCAGATGTCCTTCAGCGTGACGGGCTTGCCGTCCGGGTCGTGGCCGAGCGCGTCCTTCTCGATGTCGAAGCGGATCGTGCCGGCGATCGCATACGCGACGACGAGCGGCGGCGACGCGAGGAACGCCTGCTTCGCATACGGGTGGATGCGGCCGTCGAAGTTGCGGTTGCCGGACAGCACGGCCGTCGCGTACAGGTCGCGATCGACGATCTCCTGCTGGATCTTCGGGTCGAGTGCGCCCGACATCCCGTTGCAGGTCGTGCACGCGAACGCGACGATGCCGAAGCCGAGCTTCTCGAGTTCGGGCAGCAGGTTCGCCTCTTCCAGGTACAGCTCGACCGCCTTCGAGCCGGGCGCGAGCGAGCTCTTCACCCACGGCTTGCGCGTAAGGCCCTTCGCGTTCGCGTTGCGCGCGAGCAAGGCAGCGGCGATCACGTTGCGCGGGTTGCTGGTGTTCGTGCAGCTCGTGATCGCGGCGATGATCACCGCGCCGTCGGGCATCTCGCCCGCCTTCTCTTCCCACTGGCCGGCGATCCCGCGCGCGGCGAGGTCGGACGTCGGCAGCCGCTTGTGCGGGTTCGACGGGCCGGCCATGTTGCGCACCACGCTCGACAGGTCGAACGTCAGCGTGCGCTCGTACTGCGCATCGTTCAGCGTATCGGCCCACAGGCCCGCCGCCTTCGCGTAGGTCTCGACGAGCTTCACCTGCTCGTCGCTGCGGCCGGTGAGGCGCAGGTAGTCGGTCGTCTGGCCGTCGATGAAGAACATCGCGGCCGTCGCGCCGTATTCGGGCGCCATGTTCGAGATCGTCGCGCGATCGCCGAGCGTGAGGCTCGCCGCGCCTTCGCCACGGAATTCCAGATACGCGCCGACCACCTTTTCCTTGCGCAGGAACTCGGTCAGCGCGAGCACGATGTCGGTCGCGGTGATGCCGGGCTGGCGCTTGCCGGTCAGCTCGACGCCGACGATGTCGGGCAGGCGCATCCACGATGCGCGGCCCAGCATCACGTTCTCCGCTTCGAGCCCGCCGACGCCGATCGCGATCACGCCGAGCGCGTCGACGTGCGGCGTGTGGCTGTCGGTGCCGACGCAGGTGTCCGGGTACGCGACGCCGTCCTGCGCCTGGATCACCGGCGACATCTTCTCGAGGTTGATCTGGTGCATGATGCCGTTGCCCGGCGGGATCACGTCGACGTTCTCGAACGCCTTCTTCGTCCACTCGATGAAGTGGAAGCGATCCTCGTTGCGGCGATCCTCGATCGCGCGGTTCTTCGCGAACGCGTCCGGATCGAAGCCGCCGCACTCGACGGCGAGCGAATGGTCGACGATCAGCTGCACGGGCACGACCGGGTTCACCTTCGCCGGGTCGCCGCCGCCATCGGCGATCGCGTCGCGCAGGCCCGCGAGATCGACGAGCGCCGTCTGCCCGAGGATGTCGTGGCACACGACCCGCGCCGGGAACCACGGGAAGTCGCGTTCGCGCTTGCGCTCGATGATCTGCTTCAGCGAATCGGCGAGGATCGCCGGATCGCAACGGCGCACGAGGTTTTCGGCGAGCACGCGCGACGTGTACGGCAGCGTGTCGTAGGCGCCGGGCGCGATCGCGTCGACCGCGGCGCGCGCGTCGAAATAGTCCAGCGACGTGCCGGGCAGGGGTTTGCGGTTGGCGGTATTCATGATGTGGGGCGGAATTCGGGGTAAGACGTTCCGCGCGCGCCGGCGGCCCGCATCACGGGCGCCGGCGCGCGCGGCAGGCGTTTCAGCGCTTCTCGATCGGCACGAACTGCAGGTCTTCCGGACCGGTGTAGTTCGCGCTCGGGCGGATGATCTTGTTGTCGATGCGCTGCTCGATGATGTGCGCGCTCCAGCCCGACGTGCGCGAGATCACGAACAGCGGCGTGAACATCGCGGTCGGCACGCCCATCATGTGATACGACACCGCGCTGAACCAGTCGAGGTTCGGGAACATCTTCTTCGCTTCCCACATCACCGATTCGAGGCGCTCGGCGATGTTGTACAGCTTCAGGTCGCCCGCTTCCTTCGACAGCTTGTGCGCGACGCCCTTGATCACCTTGTTGCGCGGATCGGAGATCGTGTAGACCGGGTGGCCGAAGCCGATCACGACTTCCTTGTTCTCGACGCGGCGGCGGATATCGGCTTCGGCGTCGTCCGGCGAGCTGTAGCGGCTCTGGATTTCATATGCGACTTCGTTCGCGCCGCCGTGCTTCGGCCCGCGCAGCGCGCCGATCGCGCCGGTGATCGCCGAGTAGATGTCCGAACCCGTGCCCGCGATCACGCGACCGGTGAACGTCGACGCGTTGAATTCGTGCTCCGCGTACAGGATCAGCGACGTGTGCATCGCCTCGACCCACGACTTCGACGGCGTCTTGCCGTGCAGCAGGTGCAGGAAGTGGCCGCCGATCGAGTCGTCGTCGGTTTCCGTCTCGATGCGCTTGCCGTTGTGCGAGAAGTGATACCAGTACAGCAGCATCGAACCGAGCGAGGCCATCAGGCGGTCGGCAATGTCGCGCGCGCCCGGCAGGTTGTGGTCGTCCTTCTCCGGCAGCACGGTGCCGAGCACCGACACGCCCGTGCGCATCACATCCATCGGGTGCGCGGATGCCGGGATCTGCTCGAGCGCGGCCTTCAGCGCGTTCGGCAGGCCGCGCAGCGCGCGCAGCTTCGCCTTGTACGCGGCCAGTTCGGTCAGGTTCGGCAGCGTGCCGTGAACGAGCAGGTGCGCGATTTCCTCGAATTCGCACGACTCGGCGACATCGAGAATGTCGTAACCGCGATAGTGCAGGTCGTTGCCGGTCTTGCCGACCGTGCACAGCGCCGTGTTGCCGGCCGTCACGCCCGACAGCGCCACCGATTTCTTCGGCTTGAATGCGCCTGCGGCGGCCGGTGCTGCTGCGTCTTTCGTCTCGCTCATCTTTCCGTTCTCCAATATGTATCGTGGGTGTCATGTCCGCCGGGCGCGGCACGGGTGCGCGCGGCCCGGTTTCATGCAAGGCGTGCCGGGAATCGTGCCCGGCGCGCGGGCCGCGTTACTTCTTGCCCTGCGCGAACAGCTCGTCGAGCTTGCGCTCGTATTCGTGATAGCCGAGGAAGTCGTACAGCTCGGCGCGCGTCTGCATCGTCGGCACGGCCGCCTTCTGCGTGCCGTCGCGGCGCAGCGTCTCGTAGAAGTTCAGCGCGGCCTTGTTCATCGCGCGATACGCGCCGCAGCAGTACAGCGCGATGTCGACGTTCGCCTCGCGCAGCTCGTCGAGCGTGAACAGCGGCGTCGAGCCGAACTCGGTCAGGTTCGCGAGGATCGGCACCTTCACGGCCGCCTTGAAGCGGCGGTAGTCGTCGAGCGTCTTCATCGCTTCCGGGAAGATCATGTCCGCGCCGGCCTCGACATAGGCCACCGCGCGCTCGATCGCCGAATCGATCCCTTCGGCGGCGGCGGCGTCGGTGCGCGCCATGATCACGAATTGATCGTCGGTGCGCGCGTCGACCGCGGCCTTGATGCGATCGACCATTTCGTCGGCCGGCACGACTTCCTTGCCCGGACGGTGGCCGCAGCGCTTCTGGCCGACCTGGTCTTCCAGGTGCACGGCCGCGACACCGACCTTGATGAACGAGCGCACCGTGCGCGCGATGTTGAACGCGCCGCCCCAGCCCGTATCGATGTCGACCAGCAGCGGCAGGTCGGTCGCGTTGGTGATCCGGTTCGCGTCGATCAGCACGTCTTCCATCGTGCTGATGCCGAGGTCGGGGATCCCGAGCGAGTTCGCGGCGACGCCGCCGCCCGACAGGTACACGGCCTTGAAGCCGACGGCCTGCGCCATCTTGGCCGCGTACGCGGTGATCGCGCCGACCACCTGCAGCGGCTGCTCGGCCGCGACTGCCGCGCGGAATTTCGCGCCGGCGCTCTGAAGATGCGTGTTGCTCATGAACGGCCTCCTGATGGAATGCCCGATAACAGCAAGGACCGGGCCAGCTCGCGGAATGTCGCTAACCCTCTGATTCTTAAGCAACCGGCACGGGCGATGCCGCACCCGGCGATTTCAATTCAGCAATTTCACGTTTCAAAAATGAAATCACGCGCGCATAATCGACCGTCATGGACCTCTCCTCGACCAAGCCCGTCGGCCCGGCGGATCGCGCGGCGCGCCCGCGCATCTGGGCGATGGGCATCAGCCGCCTGCGCGAACTCTTTCGCGAGATCGCCGGCGAATTCGACGAACGCGCCGACGTGCGCATCGTGACGCGCGCCTATGAGGATGCGCTCAGCGCGATCGCCGAGGCCGGCACCGCGCGGCCCGACGTGATCGTCGCGGCCGGCTCGAACGGCGGCTTCCTGAAGACGCGTGCGCAGGTGCCGGTGGTGGTCGTGTCGCCGACCGGCTTCGACGTGATGCAGGCGCTCGCGCGCGCCCGGCGCGACGCGTCGCGGATCGCGCTCGTCAGTGCCGGCGAAACGCCGCCCGAAGTGCGCCGCTTCGTCGCCGCATACGGCCTCGACGTGCAGTTTGCGTCATATCAGTCCGCGCAGGAAGCGGAAGCCTGCGTGCACGAGCTGCGCGACCGCGGCATCGAGACGATCGTCGGCCCCGGCCTCGTCACCGATCTCGCCGCCAGCGCCGGCATGGGTGCGGTGTTCCTGTATTCGCACGCGTCAGTGCGCAAGGCCGTCGAGACGGCGCTCGAAGTCGCATACGCGACGCACGCCGAGGCGTTCCGCCGCCAGCGGCTCGACAACCTGCTCCAGCACCTGCGCGACGGCGTGGTCGCGCTCGACGCGCGCGGCCGCGTGGAGGCGATCAACGAGCGGCTCGCGTCGGCGCTCGGGGTCGAACCCGCGGCGGCCGTCGGCCGCGCGCTCGTCGACCTGCGGCCCGAGCTGCGCACGCTGCGCGGCGAGGACGGCGACGCGCTCGCGACCGTGCGCGGCGTGCGCTACGTCGTGCACCGCGGGCCGCTGGTCGATCGCGGCGTCACGTCGGGCAGCGTGCTGACTTTCCAGGAATCGCGCGCGGTCGAACGGCTCGACCGCGCACTGCGTTCGCAGCCCACCACGCAGCAGTTCGCGGCACGCTACGCGCTCGACGACGTGGTCGGCGCATCGGCGCCGATGGCGCGCGTGCGCGATCTCGTGCGCCGCTACGCGAAATCCGACGCGACCGTGCTCGTGCTCGGCGAAAGCGGTACCGGCAAGGAAATGATCGCGCAGAGCCTGCACGCGCTGTCCGCGCGGCGCAGCTACCCGTTCGTCGCGGTCAATTGCGGCGCGTTTCCGGAAGCCCTGCTCGAAAGCGAGCTGTTCGGCTATGAGGAAGGCGCGTTCACCGGTGCGCGGCGCGGCGGCAAGACCGGCCTGTTCGAAGCCGCACACCGCGGCACGCTGTTTCTCGACGAGATCGGCGAGATGCCGCCGTCGCTGCAGAGCCGGCTGCTGCGTGTGCTGCAGGAGCGCGAGGTGATCCGCCTCGGCTCGACCGAGCCGATCCGCATCGACGTGCGCGTGATCGCCGCGACGCACCGTCCGCTGCTCGCCGCCGTCGAGGCCGGCACCTTCCGCGCGGATCTCTATTACCGGCTCAACATCCTGAACGTCGGCCTGCCGCCGCTGCGCGAGCGTGCAGCCGACATCCCGGCGCTCGCGGCCACGCTGCTCGTGCAGGCCGCACGACGCGAACCGCGGCTCGCCGAGCGCCTGCGCGACGCCGACGATGCCGCGCGCGTGCTCGGCGCGACGCAGGCCGGGCTCACGCGCTACCGGTGGCCCGGCAACGTGCGCGAACTGCAGAACGTGATCGAGCGGATCGCGGTGGAGCTGGCCGAGGAAGCCGACGAAAACGATCCGGCCGCCGCCTGCGGCACGCTCGATCCCGACGCGCTGCAGGCGATCGCGCCCGAGCTGTTCGCGGCGCCCCCCGACGCGGCCGACGCCGACGATGCGCAGACGCTGCACGCACGCCGCCGTCGCGCGGAAGCCGACGAGATCCGCGCGGTACTCGACGCGTGCGGCGGCGACCGCGATCGCGCATGCGCGATGCTCGGCATCAGCAAGACGACGCTGTGGCGGAAGTTGTCGGTGAAATAGGCAGGCCGGATGCGGCGCGCCGGCGCGCGCCTGCGTAACGAGGAACGTCAGTCGACCTTGTGATAGTGGCGGTACGCCTTCGCGCGATTGCCGCACGACGACATCGAACACCAGCGGCGGCTGCCGTTCTTGCTGTCGTCGATGAACAGCCACTGGCAGGCGTCGTTCGCGCAACGCTTGACCTTCGCGAGCCGCGCGCCGCCAAGCAGGTCGATCGCCGACCACAGCACCGGGCTCAGCAGCGCCGCGAGCGCGCCGCCTGCGCCGCCGATCCGCCACGCATAGGCGCCGTCGATGCGCGCCAGCGCAACGCGCGGTGCCGCTTCCGCCAGAAAGCCGCCAAGCAGCGCCAGGTCGTCGGCATGCGGCTCGCGCTGCTCGGCCTGCGCATGAAACAGCCGATACAGCGCCTCGCGCAGTGCGAGCGCGCGCGCGAGCATCGCCGGCTCGTCATCCTTGTCCCTTACTCGACACGCGTCGGCCAGGCCGGCCGGTACGGCCGCCTGCTCGCGGCACCACGTCAACAGGTCGTCCAGCGTCCCGAAGGTCTCCGTCGGCGTGTCGGCGCCGCGCCAGTACAGCGTGTTTGCGAAATCGATGCTCAGCGTTTCCGGCGGCGCCGGAATCAGGCAGTCCGTCGTGACGGAAGGTTGCGTTTTGCTCATGACGCGATCGTATCTAACCAGCATGCCGGTTGACAAGCATCCGGACGCTTTCTAACATAACCGGCATGGTGGTTAAAAACGGTTGGCTGCACTGCGCCCTTTCAGTTCAAGGAGACACAGATGATCGATCGCCTTTTTTTCAGCGTTATCCACAACGACCGCAGCCGGGTGTTCGACGACAGCACACTCGGCGCGCTCCGCTACAAGCGGCTGGCATGGTGCTTGTAGGCAGGTTTGCCGTACTGACGTCCCCTCTTCAGTTCAAGGAGCCCACAGATGATCGATCACCTTTCCTTCGGCGTCGCCCACATCGACCGCAGCCGCACGTTCTACGACAGCACGCTCGGCGCGCTCGGCTACAAGCGGCTGTATAGCGACGACGGCTCGATCGGGTACGGCGAGACCGAGCCGGTGCTGTGGCTGCAGCATGCGGCTCGCCCCATCGCCGCCGATCCCGACTCCGGGCTGCACCTGTCGTTCAAGGCCGCGTCGCCCGTCGAGGTCGACGCGTTCTACCGCGCCGCGCTCGAGCACGGCGGCCAGGACAACGGCGGGCCCGGCAAGCGCGAGCACTACGGCCCCGGCTATTACGCGGCGTTCGTCGTCGATCCCGACGGATATCGGCTCGAAGCCCATTGCGAGCTGGACAACGTCGTCTGATCCGGTTCGCACCGACGCGGGTGAACGACAAGGGCCCGATTCCGCATCGCGCGGAATCGGGCCCTTGTCCTTGTTTTTGCTGCATCGAGGTTCGGTCGCGACGCTCGCCGCAGGCAAGCACGCCGATGCCGGGCGGCGCGGCCGGCTCGCGGCTGATTGCCCCGCGATCCGCCCGCGCCGGGGACGTGTTTACTGCGCGTTGCGCGTGCTCTGCAACTGCTCGCCGAGCCCGTCGATCCCGAGGCGCACCGTCTGGCCGGCCTTCAGGAACACCGGCGACGGCTTGATGCCCATCCCGACGCCCGGCGGCGTGCCCGTCGTGATCACGTCGCCCGGCTGCAGCGTCATGCAGTTGGACAGATAGGCGATCAGCTGCGCGACGGTGAACACCATCGTGCGCGTGTTGCCGTTCTGATAGCGGTGGCCGTCGACCTCGAGCCACAGGTCGAGACGCTGCGGATCGGGCACCTCGTCACGCGTGACGAGCCACGGGCCGATCGGGCCGAACGTGTCGAAACCCTTGCCCTTGTCCCACTGGCCGCCGCGCTCGATCTGCCATTCGCGCTCCGACACGTCGTTGACGACGCAGTAGCCCGCGACGTAATCGAGCGCGCGCGCTTCGTCGACGTCCTTGCAGGTCGCGCCGATCACGACGCCCAGCTCGACTTCCCAGTCCGTCTTGACCGAACCCTTCGGGATGTCGATGCCGTCGTTCGGGCCGCAGATCGAGCTCGTCCACTTGCCGAACACGACGGGCTCCTTCGGCACCGGCATGCCGGCTTCGGCCGCGTGATCGGCGTAGTTCAGGCCGATGCCGATGAACTTGCCGACGTGGCCGACGCACGCGCCGATGCGCGGCTCGCCCGACACGAGCGGCAGCGTGGCCGGATCGATTGCACGCAGACGTGCGAGACCTGCGTCGGACAGCACATCGCCGGACAGATCCGGCACATGCGCCGACAGGTCGCGAATCCGGCCGTCCGCGTCGAGAATACCGGGCTTTTCCTGGCCGGACGGGCCATAACGAAGCAGTTTCATCGTGCTCAACCTCTGTTGTCGAATGGGACAGGATACCGGCCGACGCCGCTCTTCGCGGCCGCGTGCCGGACTGATTGTCGATCGTCGATTGCGCGCGTCGGCGCCGCATCCGGCATGCCGTTCGACGCGCGAGGGTCGCGCGGGCGCAGCGATCGTGGCGCCACACGGAAGTATGGCGCGCATCGAACGGGCGGCCGCCGGTCTGCGCATCGGCGACGACGGCCCGGCACCCGCGACATGGCCCGGCCCGTACCGGCCGGCGTCACGCGCGGCCGCACCGTCGCTGGCCCGCCAGTCTTTGTACCATCGGCCGCGCACGATGAAATGACACGCGACGGATACCGACTATTGGTGCGCCCGCGGGCGCTGCGGCGCAGCATCGCGGGCGGCGGCGCAGCCCGATTTCCTTTCGAATACCTTGAACCGGTGCCACCTGTCATGAATACCGGGTATTCGGAGCTTCCCTGTCATCCTGAAAACAAATTGATCCGTTCTTGTTAGGTAACGATCGGTAAAAAGACGCTGCATTGCACACTAAATGTTTGTTGTTAAGCTCGGACGGATGGCGTGCGTCGCCACACGCGAGCCCGACACAGGCGAAGTGCAGAATCGGTCAGCGTGCGTCGCCAATCGATCGACAGTAATCCCCCAACCTCACATCGACAATGCAAACAACCAACGACCTGCTTCCCGGCTGCGACGCACGGGAATCGATGGGCGCAATCGACCGTTATCGCGCACCCGCGCTCGACAAGGGTCTCGACATCCTCGAACTCCTGTCGGAGCAGAAAGAAGGCCTCACCCGCACCGAAATCACGAAGGAACTCGGCCGCAACGCGAGCGAGATCTACCGGATGCTCGAACGCCTCGTCGCGCGCCGCTACGTGATGCGCTCGACCGGCGGCGACCGCTATACGCTCAGCCTCAAGCTGTTCTCGCTCGCGCACCGGCATCCGCCGATGAGCCGGCTGATCGCCGAGGCGCTGCCGCCGATGCAGCGCTTCGCCGATTCCTCGGAACAATCGTGCCACCTGTCCGTCTACGATCGCGGCAACCTGCTCGTGATCGCGCAAGTCGACGGGCCCGGCCCGTGGGGTGTGTCGGTCCGGCTCGGCTCGCGCATCGGGCTCGCCGATACGGCATCGGGGCGGGTGATGCTGTCGTTCCAGGGCGCCGAGCAGCGCGCGCACATGCTCGCGGAGCACCGCAAGGTCAAGGGCGAAGCGCCGCTGAACGAGCAGGAACTCGCGTACGCGTGCCAGTCCATCCGGCAGGCCGGCTATCTGCGTCAGGACAGCCGCCAGGCGTACGGCGTGACCGACCTGACCGCGCCGATCCTCGGGCCGTCCGGCCATGCGATCGCGGTGCTGACCTGCCCGTACATGCGCCGGATCGATGCGCACATGGCGCCGTCGGTCGACGCGGTCGTCGATGGGTTGCGCGAAACGGCCGCCCATCTGTCGATGTGCCGCACCGAAACCTGCTGACACAGCTGAGCCTGCCGACACGCAGGCTCGTCGGAACGCACCGGGTACGGCGCGATTGCGCCGATCCCGGTCGCCCGCGATCACGCCGGTGCGAGGCGCGACGCACGGTGCCATATCGTGCGCCCACGGCGCTACGCTAAAATAGCGGCCCTCTCAAAAACTACGGCGGCCGGTTGTCGCGGCCGTCGTGTCCGATGGATGTCATGGCCAAACTTCTGAACGATCAAGAATTCCAGCGTTTCTCCGAACTTCAGCAGAAGCAGGCAAGCTTCACGATCACGCCCGAGGAGGCGGACGAACTGCGCGATATCGTCGCGCGCGCGCAGAAGAAGCGCGACGATCGTGCCGCCGCGATGCAGGCGATCGAGAACTACATCGAGCAGTTCGACATCACGCCCGACGAGCTCTTCTCGCCCGAGCAGATCGGCGACGCGGCCCGCAGCTACGGGCTCATCACGGCGACCAAGAAGGAACGCACGCTGCCGCCGTCGATCACGTTCAACGGCAAGCCGTACCAGTGGACCAAGACGCTTCCGGACGACGTGCGCGGCGCGCTGTTCGAAGCATTCACGTCCGGCGAATCGGTCAAGCGCTTCATCGCGATGCCGAAGGACATCGCGCGCTGCGCGCTGACGATCGCCCGCCTCGAGCGCGAAACCGGCGCCGTCTATGCCGATTCGCACCTCGAGGAACTCGCGATTTCGCGCGACCAGGTGAACGACGCGGCGGCGAAACTCGCTGCCTGAATGTAAGCGCGGGCACGGTTCATGCGTGCCCGCCCCCTGCTCAACGCCGACCTTGGCCGGCGTTGCGCTTGCGCAAGCCGTGCGTCCGGACACTCCCGAAAAGTCTCACCTTGGCGTCCCGCAAGCGCTCACCCACACTTCCCGAAAAAGCTCACCAAGGCTCCCGGAAACCCTCACCGAAGCCTCCCGGATGTGCTCACCGACACGTCCCGCAGCCCCTCACCGATGCGCCCCGGAAAGGCTCACCGACGCCTCCCGCAGGTACTCACCGGCCACTCCCGGGAAGGCTCACCGAATGCTCCCGTATCGGCTCACCTCGACCATCCTGGAGAAGCTCACCGGCGGCTCCTGAAAAATCTCACCTTTTGGGCAGGCTCGAATTTTCGAGGCTGAAATACGGCGGCAAATACGTGTGGACACCGCGCGGAAAACTGCGCCGCGGGACCGATATCGCGGCAAACGAAACGCGTCTCGCGATGCCTGCCGTATGCGTGTCGTTGTTTCCATCGCGAACAGGCAGCGACACGTTCGCCGTTGTTTCGCTCGCGAGACCGGTTCGAATGCCCGGCATTCGTGACCGGAAACATCCGCAACGTGCCGGGAAGCCGGGGACATCGACGGCATACGGCGTCCGTGCGCGCCGAGCCGCCGACGGACGCTACGGCTGCAGCTTCATCCTGAAGCCGACGACACCGGGCTCCTCCGTCGTCGACACGGCGAAACCGCACGACTTCGCAAGCGCGATCATCGCCGAGTTCTCGCGCAGCGCCTCGCCGATCATCCATGCGGTTCCGCGCGAACGCGCGTAGTCGATGATCCGGTTCATCATCAGCCGGCCAAGCCCCTTGCCCTTCTGGTCGGGTCGTACCGCGATCGCGAACTCCGCCGTCTCGTTGTCGGGATCGGCCACCGCGCGCGCCACCGCGAGCGTGTGGTCGCGCCCGGACACATCGGTGAACGACACGATGAAGGCCATCTCACGGTCGTAATCGATCTGCGTCATGCGCGCCACCTGCGAATGATCGAAGCTGCGCACCGCACCGAAGAATCGCATCCGCAGATCGTCCGGTGTCATCGCGCCGAGCAGCTCGTTGTGCGCGGCCTCGTCTTCCGGACGGATCGGGCGGATCGTCACCGTCTCGCCGCGCCACTCGAGCGTCTGTTCGAGGTGGCGCGGATACGGCATGATCGCGAGCCGGCTGCGGCCCGTGGCCAGCGTGATACGCGGCGCAATCACTTGCGCACGGTCGGACAGCACGCGCAGCGTGACCGACATCGCAACGACTTCACGCACGTCGCAGACGACCTGCGACAGCGCCGTCAATGCGTCGAGCGTCGGCTCGACGGGTGTGCGGCGTGCATACGGCGAGCGTTCCATCACCGCGCGGGCGAGCACGGTGTTCAGCGGCGGCAGGCCATAGACGACGAACGGCGCCGATACGCCGTCCGCGGGCGGCACGGCATAGCGAAACACCGGGCCGAAGTTCGCATCGTCGTACATGTCGACCGTGACATCGACGACTTTCGTGCCAGCCGGCTCGGCCGCCGGCTCGCCCTGCAGGCCGAAACGGGACAGCCAGCCCAGCGCGGCTTCGCCGGTCAGCTCATGCTCGCCGGCTTCGACCATCCGGCGCGCGTCGGCCTGTGCGGATGCAACGCACTCGGCCGGCTGCAGCGGCGTGCCCTCGGGCGTTTGCATCAGCAGTTGCCGCCCGAGGTTGTAGTCGACGAGACGTGCATACGCGCGTGCGAGCCGCTGCGGCGTGGTGTGCACGGGAATGCCGTTCGCATGCAATGCATCACGCGTCGCCGCGTCGACCGCGCCGAAGAAACACGCGAGGATGCCGCGATGCGCGTACTGCCGCGCTTCGATCAGCGTGTGCGCGACCGCGTCGGCCGGCGCGCTATGGGAAGTCGAATGGACGACGAACAGCGTGCCCGTTTGCGGGAACGGCGCGAGCGCCTTGACCGCCGCGGCAAAATGCTCGGGCCGCGCATCGTCGCCCAGCGTCAGCGGATTGCCGGGCGACGCGAGATGCGGCAGCGCGGCCGAGACGGCCGACGTGGCGGCGGACGGCCAGTCGGCCAGTACGTCGCGCACGTCGGACACCGCGTCGACCGCGAGTTTCGCGACCCCGGCATCGCTCGTCACGAGCGTGGCCGCGCCGCGCGCCGTGACGCGGCCGACGCCGAGCGTCTCGATCTCGTCGAGCAGGTCGTCGAGCGCATCGACCCGCACCATCCCCGCGCGCTGGAACGCCGCCGTATAGAGCGCGTCGCCGGGATCGGCACGCCCGGTGCGCAAGGCGAGCACCGGCTTGTTGCGCGCGGCCGCGCGGGCGGCGGACATGAACTTGCGCGCCGCGCGCACGGTATCGAGTTCGAGCAGGATCGCGCGCGTGCCGGGGTCGCTCGCGAGATAGTCGAGCACGTCGCCCGCATCGACGTCGGACTCGCCGCCGAGCGCGACGACATGCGAAAAACCGAGGCCCCGTGCGTCGGCCCAGCCGAGCACCGCGTTCGTCAGCGCATTCGATTGCGACACCCACGCGACACCGCCCGATCGCGCCGTATAGGCCGGCGCGCCGAAATGGGCATGCCGTCCGGGCGACAGCACGCCGAGGCTGCCCGGCCCGACGATACGGAGCACGAACGGCTTCGCCGCCTTCAGTGTGCGATCGAGCGCGGCGCGATCGGCATCCGTGCGCGCCTCGCCGACGATCACCGCCACGCGCGTGCCGAGCTCGCCGAGCTTGCGCACGATGCCGGCCCAGGTCGCGGGCGGCGTGCAGATCACGGCAACCGACGGCGGTGCGGGCAACCGGTCGACATCGGCAACGACCACATGCCCGTGCAGGTCACGATACTTCGGATTGACGGGCCACACGGGCCCCTGGAACGCGCCGTCGAGCACGCGCGACCACACCATCGCGCCGATACTGCCCGCGCGCGACGACGCGCCGACGACCGCAACGGACTTGGGCTGGAACAACGCATCGAGATGGCGAACGGTCACATCGGCTCCCTGCGGTAACGAAAGACGACCCGATCGGCATGCGGCACGGACAGGCCGTACACCGATCGACGCGAACCCCAAGCATAGGCGAAGCGCATGCGGCTGCCTATATGCCGGACGGCCGACTATTCGACAGACGTCAACGCACGCACCATGGGTCTGCAACGCGAGCACGAAAGCCGTCGCCGCACGCCGGGCGTCCACATTCGCTCGACGCAGCCGGCGTTCGCATTCGGCGCGGTGCCGTGTCCGCTTCGTCAAAGGTGAGGATTTACAGGAGCTATGGTGAGTAAATTCGGGAATTGCACGGCGCGACGCGCAAACACGCGAAAGGTGATCGGAATTCGCGGCGCGCGTGCACCGCGAGAATGGCGCGAGCCAATGCGGATGTGCCGTGAAATTGCGGCGCTGTTTACCGAAAATCGCCGCGATATGCAGCCGAATCGCAGCGAATTCGCAAAACGGGATCCGTTAATTGCGCGGCATCGCAGTTCAATACGCCGTCGGAAATCGCGCCGGGAATGCACAAAAACAAAACGGTGCGACGGCCGCATGGCCGTTCGCACCGTTGGTCGGCACGCGAAAGGTGAGAATTTTCGGGAGTCAGTCCTTGATCAGGAAACGCGCGCGATTCTTGCCGAGCCACGTCGGCGACCGTCCACGGCCACTCCACGTTTCACCCGTCTTCGGGTTCAGGTACTTCGGCGGCGACGTACGCTTCGGCTTCGCGGCGGCAGCCGCCGTCCCTGCGGCCCGGAACCCGAGCTCTTCCGGCGTAATGTCGTATTCCTCGATTTTCGCGCGGATATCGGCAATCGCATCGGCAATCGCCTTTTCGCGTTCCTTGTCGATCTTTTGCTGAAGCCGTTCGAGCTGCGCGGTCAGTTGCCTGTAGGTCGCCATATGGATGGGACTCCGTGAGTGTTATTCGTGAAAAATAGGTGACTCTCAGCAAACAGAAAAGCGCTTCGCCCGATCGTGGTCTCCTCAGCCGGTTATCTCGAGGTCAATAACCGCTCTTCTTCTTGCACGCGAAGAGAAGATTTCGCGTGGCGTCATCGCTCGATTGCTGAAGCACTTCGAAATCCCCGTTGCAGATCGCCCGGGCATTGTCCGTGCAATTGCTCCAGTCGCTGCCGGTGCATTGCACCTGGGTAGTCGGACGCCCGTCCGAAGTGAACAGCGGCGCGCTGCCGCCACACCCGCCGAGCCCGGCAACCAGACCCAGCACAACGGCCGCCCGAGGCCACCGACAGACCGACGCAAGCATGTGTTTCATTGTTCTTCCCGTCAACCTTTTTTTGAATGTCGCGAGTATGCCATGCGCGACCCTTTCTCCGTCAGTTCGGCGTGCGGCCGGGTTGCCCGCGCGCCTTGTACGGCAAGCGCTTGCGCGGATCGTCGGTGATGCGAACGAACACCTGCTCGACGTCCGGAATCGCCTCGAGCTCGCGCTGGAATGCCTGCCGGTCGAACGCCGTATCGGCACATCCTTCGACGTAAATGAAACGCCGCTGCACCGTGATCCACAGGCTCGTGCCGTGCAGTCGATCGGAGCCGGCGAAGTGTGCCTTCACGGCGTCGGCGATCGGTGCGTCATACATGTAGGAGTTCGGCTTCGTGCAGCGGTGTGCGAGCCAGCACGTGGTGCCGCGTTCGGCACGGTAATGCGCGTCGTCCGTCATCTCGGCCCGGGTCATCCACGGGCCGAGCGGCAACGGGCATTCGGCCACGTCCCGCGACAGCGCGATGAACGGATCGTTGTACCAGTTGCGCCGCGCCTCGGGCGCGTCGGCGTCGCCGGACTGCGCGAGCGCGGCGCTCGCCAGCAACAGCGTCAGCCATCCTGCGATGCCGATCCGTTTCATCGTGCTCTCCTGTTCGATGCCGCACGTCCGGCCGCATCGGCGTTGCCGGTCGGCCTACCGGTCGATGCCCAGCGCCGCCAGCTTCTTGTACAGCGTCGCGCGACCGATCCCGATGCGCGCGGCCGCTTCCACCACCTTGCCGTCGCAAGCCGCGAGCGCGTCGGTCAGGAACTGGCGCTCCCACGCCGCCAATGCATCGGCATACGACGCTGCCGGCGCAGCCCGCATTTCGCCCGTGCGCCGCTCGACCGTCGACACGGCCGCCGGCTGCGCCGGTACTGCACCGTCCGTCGATACGCGCACCGGCCCAAGGAACGGCGCGAGCGCACGCGCATCGATCACCGACCGGTCCGACAGCATCAGCGCGCGCTCGAGCGTATTGCGCAACTCGCGCACGTTGCCCGGCCACGGATACGCACACAGCATCCGCAGCGCATCGTCGGTCAGCTCGCAATGGGCCGCGCGCCCGTGTTGCGCGGCCAGTTCCTCGAGGGTTGCATAGACGAGCGCCGCGATGTCGGAGGCGCGCTCGCGCAGCGGCGGCGCGTGGATCGTCAGCACGTTCAGACGGTAATAGAGATCCGCGCGAAAACGCCCGGCTGCGACCAGCGCCGGCAGGTCGGCGCTCGTGGCCGCGATGATCCGGACGTCCGCGCGCACGATCCGGTTCGAGCCGACCGGCTCGAACTCCTTGTCCTGCAGCACGCGCAGCAGCTTGCCCTGCAGCGGCAGCGGCATGTCGCCGATCTCGTCGAGAAACAGCGTCCCGCGATCGGCCAGCTCGAACTTGCCGACGCGCCCCTTGCGGTCGGCGCCCGTGTACGCACCGGGCGCCGCGCCGAAGAATTCGGTTTCGAGCAGCGTATCGGGAATCGCGGCAACGTTGACCGTCACGAGCGGCTGGAGTGCACGCGCCGACGCCGCGTGGATCGCATGCGCGAGCAGTTCCTTGCCGGTGCCCGTCTCGCCGAGCAGCAGCACCGGCGAATCGACCTGCGCGGCGCGGCGCGCCTGGCGCTTGGTTTCGAGACTCGCCGCACTCGTGCCGACGAAACTCGCGAACGTGTATTTCGCGCGGCGCGCCTGCGCGAGCGAACGCTGTGTCGCGATCAGTTGCTGCTGAAGCTGGGCGTAGCGGGAAAAGATCGGCGTGAGCGTCTTCAACTGGTCGAACAGCGCGAAGCCGATCGCGCCGACCGTCTCGCCGGCCTCGTTCTTCAGCGGCAGGCGCGTGACGACGAGCGGCTCGCGGCCCGTCTCCATGATGTCGAGCAGGATCGGCTGCCCGGTCGACACCACCTCGCGCATCAGGCTGTTCGGGATCACGGCCTCGCAGTCGAGGCCGACGGCCTGTTGCGGATCGGCGAAACCGAAGCGCGCCGCATACCGCTCGTTCATCCACACGACACGTGCATCGCGATCGACGACCACCGTGCCCGCGCTCGAATCCTCGAAGGTCCGGAACAGCGACTCGGCGGCGCGCCGCAGCACGTCGCCGTAGTTGACGGGCAGGCGGGCCCAGTCGTTCATCATCGTGTCTTCGTCTCCGTGTATTGTCGACCGGCTGTCTCCGGAACGAGACGGATTATCTCACTCCGGAGACACGCCGCAATGCGTTGCCCGGGAAAGCCCTGCCCGATTACACGGGCTGGCCGGACGGCCATTTCGTCTCCGGATGGAGACGTTTTATGTAGAATCGTCAGACAACGACCGGCGCGGGCCCGCCGGTCCCCGGCGGATCCATGTCCGGCGGCGCTATCCGGCCGATGGCACGAAACCTGCACGAACCTGAGCCGGTCCGCGGCGCATCGCGCGATCGAACAACAACCAAAGCCATTAGGAGACTCCCTTGTCTTTCGTGATCGTCCTCGCCGCGCTGGCGTTCCTGATGTTCGCCGCGTATCGCGGCTACAGCGTGATCCTGTTCGCGCCGATCGCCGCGCTCGGCGCGGTGCTCCTGACCGAACCCGCCGCCGTCGCACCGGTCTTCTCCGGCATCTTCATGGAGAAGATGGTCGGATTCGTCAAACTGTATTTCCCGGTGTTCA
Source organism: Burkholderia sp. LS-044 (assembly GCF_004803625.1). Lineage (NCBI taxonomy): Bacteria > Pseudomonadati > Pseudomonadota > Betaproteobacteria > Burkholderiales > Burkholderiaceae > Burkholderia > Burkholderia sp. LS-044. The sequence continues at coordinate 358,103 of NZ_SSWO01000005.1, read as the reverse complement.
TGCTCGGCGCGGTGTTCGGCAAGGTGATCGAACTCTCCGGGTTCTCCGAGTCGATCGTCCACGCTGCGATCCGCTACATCGGCCGCTCGCGCGCGAATGCGGTGATCGTCGCGGTGTGCGCGCTGCTCACCTATGGCGGTGTGTCGCTGTTCGTCGTGGTGTTCGCGGTCTATCCGTTCGCGGCCGAACTCTATCGCCAGAGCAACATCCCGAAACGGCTGATGCCCGGCGCGATCGCGCTCGGCGCGTTCTCGTTCACGATGGATTCGCTGCCCGGCACGCCGCAGATCCAGAACATCATCCCGACCACGTTCTTCAAGACGACCGCCTGGGCCGCGCCCGCGCTCGGCACGATCGGCTCGCTGTTCATCATCGTCGTCGGCCTCTCGTATCTCGAATGGCGCCGCCGTTCGGCGATGGCAAAGGGTGAAGGCTACGGCACGTCGCTCGTCAACGAACCGGAGCGCGTCGAGGCGAAGTCGCTGCCGAATCCCGCGCTCGCGATCCTGCCGCTGATCCTCGTCGGCGTGTCGAACTTCGCATTCACGAAGCTGATTCCGCAGTGGTACGGCGCCGCGTCGTACACGGTCGCACCGGAAGTGCTGCCCGGCGTGCACGCGCCGGTCACGACGTCGATCAAGACCGTCGTCGCGATCTGGTCGGTCGAGGCTGCGCTGCTGCTCGGCATCGTGCTGGTCGTGCTGACCGCGTTCAAACGCGTCAGCGGGCGCTTCGCAGCCGGCTCGAAGGCCGCCGTCGCCGGTGCGCTGCTCGCCGCGATGAACACCGCGTCGGAGTACGGCTTCGGCGGCGTGATCGCGGCGCTGCCGGGCTTCCTCGTCGTCAGCGATGCCCTGAAGAGCATCCCGAACCCGCTCGTCAACGCGGCCGTGTCGGTCAGCTCGCTCGCCGGCATCACGGGCTCGGCGTCGGGCGGCATGAGCATCGCGCTCGCCGCGATGTCGGACCTGTTCATCAAGGGCGCGCAGGCCGCCAATATCCCGCTGGACGTGCTGCACCGGGTCGTCGCGATGGCGAGCGGCGGCATGGACACGCTGCCGCACAACGGCGCGGTGATCACGCTGCTCGCGGTCACGGGCCTCACGCACCGCGAGTCGTATCGCGACATCTTCGCGGTCACGATCATCAAGACGCTCGCGGTGTTCTTCGTGATCGCCGTGTACTACATGACGGGGCTCGTGTAATACCCCTCGCGCGGCGGCCCGTCTCCGGGTCGCTGCCCGCCGGCCGCCGGCCACGTCGCTGCGGCCGGCTTCGCCCCCGCTCCTCCCCTTTTTGCCGGGCACCGTCCAGGTGCGCGCGCCGGCCGTTCATTGTTGTCTTCCGGAGAACACTACGTTGGGCGCAGCGGCATTTTTCGCGCGTCAGGCGAGGCCTACACTGCTTTCGACGGTCACCGTACGTGATCGGCGCCGTCGAAAACCTGGAGGTATCCGCTCATGAACCCGCTGCTCCGCACACTCGCCCTCGCGGCCGCATTCGCCGCTCCCATCGCCGCGCAGGCGCAAGCCACCTCGCCGCTCACGCGCGCCGAAGTTCATTCCGAGGTGGTTGCACTGAGAAAAGCCGGCTTCCAGCCGAGCGACTGGTTCTACCCTGCCAGCATCCAGGCCGCCGAAGCTAAGATCGCCCGGCAGCAAGGTGCGTCGCGGGCCGCGGGCGCCGGCTACGGCAATCGCGGCGTGTCCGCCACGGGCCAATAGTCCGGTTTCAACCCAGCGGGCTGCGCTCGCGTCAGCGCCACGTTCCCGGCGCGCGCAGCGCTCACCGCGCTGCACGGTCAGCGCGGCTCGATGACCGCTTTCGCGTAGGACTCGCGCTCCAGTTCCAGTATTTCCGCGGACAGTTGCAGGTGCATGCCGGGCGGCGCGACGACGTGCCGCTTCAGTTCCGCCAGCACCCGCTCCGAGAATTCCCGCTTGACGTCAGTCGGCCGGCCGCTCAGCACCGCGAGCTTCGCGTGGACGAACGCGCGCGGCGCCGGCGACGTGCCGACCGCAAATGTATCGAGCCGCAGCGCGCGGCTCTTGATATCGCGTTCGTCGAAATGGCCGGACGCGGCAAGCGCGGCATTGAGCGCGCGCAGTGTCGCGCCGGCGTCGAACCCGTCGAGGTTCGCGGAATATTCGAGCGTCAGGTGGGGCATGGGGTCGGTGGCCTCGTCGGTATCGGGAAACACGCCGGCCGGCATCCCGAAAGCCCACGCAGTGCCACCGGATCTATGCCTTGACCGGCTGGATCAGGCGCTCGCAGGCGCTTGCCTGCGGATCGCCGGCGGGCAGTTTCCCACAGATGCCGTCGAACTGCTTCGCGATCGACCTGACCGATGCGTCGTGCGCGCCGCTGCCGCGCCAGCGGTTCAACTGCGTGACGACCTTGGTCAACGCGCGCAGGTTCGCGCCGTAGAACGCGTCCCGCGTCTTGTCGGCCTGCGCGAGCACGCTCGCGGCGATCCCTTCGATGCGCGCCGAATCGTCCGGCGCCAGTTCGACCGCATTCGCGAAATAGGTCGCGCCCCAGCGCAGCTTCGTCGCCGGCCCGCTCGCCGCATCGTATGCCTTGCGGTACCAGTCGAGCGCCGCGGCCTTGTCGCCGCGCGCCTTCGCATTCGCGGCCAGCCCGGACATGAAGTAGTACGGCGTGGACGAGCGCGGCAACTCGGCCTTCAGCAATGCATCCGACTCGTCGTACAGCCCCGCGTCGGTCAGCGTGTCCGCGCCTTCGCTGACGAGTGCCTGCCGCTCGTATGCGTTCGCGGCGCCCTGCACCGACGCCAGGATCTGTTTGCGCGCCGTATCGGCCAGCGCCGGCACGGCGAGCGGTGCGCCCTTGCGTGCATCGCCGCGCGCGAGCAGCACGCGGCCGTGCAGCGCCATCAGCCGGTCGATCGACGACAGCGTGGTGTCGGTCGACAGGCGCGCAAGCGCCGTGTCGTACGCGCCGCGCAATTTCGCGCGCTGCGCGTCGCCGCCACCGAGATACGCGACAACACGCGCGGGCGCGGCGACCAGTACGTCCGAATCGGCCCGCGACAAGGCGGGGTCCTGCAGCACCGTGCGCAGCGAATCGGCCAGCGCCGTCTTGTCCAGCGCGCCGGCCTGCGCCGGATCGTCGGACGCGGCGACCACAGCCGACTTCAGCGCGAAGCGCGCCGATTCGGCCTTCGCGCCGGCCGCCCGCGCGCGTTGCGCGAGCGACTGCAGCGTCTCGGCCACGCGATCGGCCGGCACCGGCAGCGCGCCGTCGGTATCCCACGAATAGTCGGCCAGCAGGCGCCATTCGTCCGGCGTCAGCGACGCACCGTTCTTCAGCGCGGTCGCGAGCGTCTGCCGCACCGGATGCGCGGCCGTCATCCCGAGCGACAGCGCCTGCATGTAGCGGTCGAGATCGGCTTCGCCCGGCAGCCGCGTCACTTCGGTGCCGTCGGGACGGAACAGGATCATCGTCGGGTAGCCGTGCACCTTGAAGCGCTCGCCGAGCTTCTGCGCGCTTTCGGTATCGCCGTCGAGATACACGGGCACGAAGAACGACGAGCGGGTCTTGAATGCCTGCTGGCTGAAGATCGTCGATTTCACCTGGTTGCACGACGGGCACCACACCGCGCCCCAGTAGAGCAGCAGCGGCTTGCCGGTGCGCTTCGCCAACGCGAAAGCGGCGTCGACGTCGCCGTGCTGCCACGCGATGCCGGGCGGCAGGTGCGCGCCGTCGGGCGATGCGCTCGCGACCGGGGTGCCCGTGGGCGCGGCGGCGGCAAACGCCGCACCCGCGGCGGCAGCGAGCAGGCAGGCGGCAGTCAGATTCCGGAGAGCGGTTTTCATCGAAGCGGGTCCGTTGAAAGAGAAGGTTGCGGGAAGGAGTGGCGCGCCAGGCGACGACGGGAAGCGACAACCTGAAGCGACGCCCATGCAGCGAGATTCATGAAGCGATGAAGCGCACCGGCGTGCGGCGTGGCGCAAGCCGGCGTGCGTCGACGCAAGCCGCACGCATCGATGCGGAGGCCGTCAACGCCGCCCGAAGCGGCCGGCGCAAATCCTTCAACGATACGATCCGCGCAGCCGGCGGGAAACGAACGAATTCTTGAATGAATATGACGCGCGGCATCGTCGCCGCGCGTTCACTCTCGGCCCTTGATCCGCGCCATGTGATACACGGACATGTGCACGCCGTCGCGCAATGCATAACCCGGCGATTCGCCCTCGATCCGGAAGCCGTGCTTCTCGTAGAGCGCGATCGCCGCGCGGTTGTCGGTGAACACGGTCAGCTCGAGGCGCGTGAGGTTCAGCCAGTTTTCCGCGAGATCGATCGCGGCCGCGAGCAACCGGCCGCCGATGCCGCGCCCGTGCCGGCTCGCGTCGACCATCATGCCGAGCCCTGCCGCATGGCGCCGACGCGGATTCGGTTCGAACTCGAGGCCGAGATGGCCGACCACCTCGCCGTCGATTTCGGCGACGAGGCTTGCGCCGCGCTCGTGCGCGTTGGCGAGCCGTTTCTGCCATTTTTCGAACGATGGAAACGGATACTGCAGCGTATTCATGTACACCGCGGGGTGCGCGGCGATCTGCCGGATCGCGTCGACGTCGTGCGTCTCGCTGTGCCGGATCTTGATGTCGGTCATGGGTGGGCCGGTTCCGAAAAGTCGCGCCCGCGGCGCGGGCTGCGCACATGCGCAGCAACGGATCGAGCTTATCCGATTTCACGCATTTGAAACATCGGCGTCATGCGGTGCCGTTGCACCCGCAACGACCAGCGCTCAAGCCACGCCTCCACGCGCAGGGAAAATCTGACCGGCCCGGCGGCCGGAAACCGGTAATTCCTTACCCGCTTCCGTCACGCATCGCTTCCCGATGCTTCCCGATCGATCGTTGCGCACGCAACGTCACGCGCGCGACATGCGATGTCATGCCTTCATCACGTCGGCGTCACGTCGACTCCCTAGACTGGGCGCCGCCCAATCCGGCACGTACCCGGCCGGTGCGTGCCGACGTCCTGGCCCGCGCATCACGAGCGCGCGTCGCGCAGGATCGCGGCAACGGCCCAGGCATCCGCGCGGCACCACGGATCGCGCGCGACGCGCGCACTTCCGCCACGCGCGGCCGCCGCACTCGACCGCCCATGCCGCGCGCATCGCCCCGGCGGGCGACGCACGGGCACCGCCAGACGAAGTCACGAACGCTCCCATCATCACAGGACCCGAACGCCATGACGTCACGCCGCAGATTCCTCCAGCAGACCACCACTTCCGGCCTCGCCGCCGCCGCACTCGCCGCGTTTCCGCCGAGCATCCGCCGCGCGCTCGCGATTCCCGCGTTTCACGAAACGGGGACCATCCAGGACGTCAAGCACGTCGTGCTGCTGATGATGGAGAACCGCGCATTCGACAGCTACTTCGGCACGTTCAAGGGCATGCGCGGCTACGGCGACCGCTTTGCGGTGCCGTCGCCGAACGGCCGCAACGTGTTCTACCAGACGTACACGAAACCGACGCCCGCCGCCACCGTCACGCCGTATCACCTCGACGCGAGCCAGGGCAACGCACAGCGCGCGGGCGGCACGCCGCACACGTGGGCCGATGCGCAGGCCGCCTGGGACCATGGCCGGATGAACCGCTGGCCCGACGCGAAGACGCCGCTGTCGATGGGCTACTACGACGCGGCGGAAGTCCCGTTCCAGCGCGCGCTCGCCGATGCGTTCACGCTGTGCGACCACTATCACTGCGGGATGCATACGGGCACGATCGCGAACCGCCTGTTCTACTGGAGCGGCACCAACGGCCCGAACGGCATCAGCCCGGCCGACGGCAGCCGCGTGAAGATCGCCGCGCTGAACAACCAGTTCAACGGCGGCAACGACATCGGCCCGTCGAGCCAGGGCTGGACCTGGACCACCTACGCCGACCGGCTGCAGCAGGCCGGCGTGAACTGGAAGGTCTACCAGAGCCTGATCGACAACTTCGGCTGCAACGAGATGATGAGCTTCCGCCACTGGCGCGCGGCGATCGAGCAGATGCCACCCGCGCGCCGGCCCGCCTACGTCGCGTCGACGGACATCACGCAGCCCGTGACGGCGGCCGGCGCGTTCTACGATCCGGCGATCGACGATCCGCTGAGCCCGCTCGCGAAGGGGTTCGGCAACACGATGCCGTACGGCTTCCTCGAATCGTTCCGCGACGACATCCGCAACGGCAAGCTGCCCGAGGTGTCGTGGATCATCCCGCCGTCCGTGTACAGCGAACACCCGGGGCCGTCGAGCCCCGCGCAGGGCGGCTGGTACGTACAGGCGGTGCTCGATGCGCTGACGGCGAACCCGGAGGTGTGGAGCAAGACGGTACTGCTGGTCAACTACGACGAGAACGACGGCTTCTTCGACCACATGCCGTCGCCGGCCGTGCCGTCGCGCAACGCCGACGGCACGCTCGCGGGCGGCCATACGCTGCGGGACGCCGACGTGGCCGTCGAGTACCACGACTTCACGCCGGCCACGTCGAGCCAGCCGGCGATCGACGGCCGCCCGTACGGCCCGGGCCCGCGCGTGCCGATGTGGGTCGTGTCGCCGTGGAGCCGCGGCGGCTGGGTCAACTCGCAGGTGTTCGACCATACGTCGACGTTGCTCTTCCTCGAAAAGCGCTTCGGCGTCGCCGAGCCGCAGATCAGCGCGTACCGCCGCGCGGTGTGCGGCGACCTGACGAGCGCGTTCAACTTCCGCTCGCCGAACAACGAACCGCTGCCGACGCTCGCGGGCCGTACGACGAAAAGCCAGGTCGACGCGCTGAGCGCCGCGCAGCAGGCCGCACCGAAGATCGTGCCGCCGGCCGCGCCGTCGCTGCCAGCGCAGGCCACCGGCGTGCGCCCGTCGCGCGCGCTGCCTTACGAGCTGCATGCGAGCGCGCGTGCCGATGCCGGCAACGGCACGCTCACGCTGAAGTTCGCGAATACGGGCCGCGCCGCCGCCGTGTTCCACGTCTATGACAAGTTGCACCTCGACCGCCTGCCGCGGCGCTACGTCGTCGAACCGGGCAAGACGCTGCACGGCGACTGGGCGGCGCGCGCCGACGACGGCGGCAAATACGACCTGTGGGTGCTGGGCCCGAACGGCTATCACCGCCGCTTCACCGGCGACCTGAGCCGCCTGGCCGGTGCACGCGCGCCCCATCCGGAAGTTCGCGTCGGCTATGCGGGCGCGAGCGGCAACCTCCACCTGCGGCTGCGCAACCACGGCGGCGGCACGGTGCGCTTCACCGTGAAGTCGAACCAGGTCTACGGGCCGCTCCCGGGCCGCGGCGCACACGACGGTCGCGGTCACGGCCATGACCATGACCATGGCATCGAGGACGGCAACGGCCAGGGTCGCGGTACCGGTACCACGTGGACGGTCACGGTGCGCGCCGGCGACCAGGCCGAACTGGACTGGAAGCTCGACTCGACCGGCCACTGGTACGACTTCATCGTCACCGCGGACAGCGACCCGGGTTTCTCGCGCCGGGTCGCCGGCCGCGTGGAAACCGGCCGCCACTCGGTCAGCGACCCGGCGATGGGGCTCGCCGACCGCTTCTGATGCCGCCGCGGCGACACGCGTTGCGCCACGTTGTACGCGTGTCGCCGCCCGCGCCGGCCCGGCCGGGAACGACGCCCGGGCGCCGGCCGCGGCCGGCCCCGATCCGGCGCAAACGCCCGCCCCGTGCGGCTCAAACATCAGAAGGATCGATGGTTCAGCCCTCATTTCAGCTTGCGAAAATGCTCCGACTTGCGGCCCGTTCGCGTTAAACTGCGTCGAGCTGTATTCAACAAAGACATCTTCGCCACTACGGCATCCACGATACGAGGATAGGTTCGATGCGCACTACCGGCTCATCCGGGGCAATGACCCTGCTCACCGAACACGACCCGGCCGACGGCCGCGAACTGCGCTCGCTCCGGCTCGAGGCAACCGGCGACGGCAAAAGCGTGCTGCTGATCGAGATCGACGAACGCAAGCCCGGCATCCATCGCGAAGTCCGCTACGAGATCACGCCGGCCGAACTGATCGCGGCGATCCGCTCGCACGGCGCCGAGCTGCCCGGCGAAAACCACGGCGCCGCGTCGCTCGCCCGCACCTCCTCCTGATTTCGAACGGTGAGCCGCTCGCAGCGCGCCGGCTCACCGCACCCCTGCCGCCGTCAGGCGCTTTCCGTCATTCCCGCCGTTGTCTTGAAAAAGGCCGATAATCGGCCCATCTGCGTTTCCTGCCCACGCATGTCCTTTTCGGCCAGCCGTCATGCTCCGTGACCTCGTCGCCCAATACGGGCCGCTTCTCGTCTTCGCCAACGTGCTCGCGGCGGCCATCGGCCTGCCGGTGCCCGCGATGCCGACGCTCGTGCTGTTCGGCGCGATGTCCGCGATGCATCCCGAGATGATCGGCTCGCAACTGGTGACGGTGGTGGCGCTGTCGGTGCTCGGCGCATTGATCGGCGACACCGTGTGGTACGTCGCCGGGCGCCGTTACGGCGGCACGACGCTGAAGACGATCTGCCGGCTGTCGCTGTCGCGCGATACCTGCGTGAGAAAGACCGAACGCTTCTTCGGCCGCTACGGCGTGCGCGTGCTCGCGGTCGCGCGCTTCATTCCCGGGTTGTCGCTGGTATCGGTGCCGATGGCCGGTGCGCTCGGCACGCGCTACCGCACGTTCGCCGGCTACGATGCCCTCGGCGCCGCACTGTGGACGATCGTCGGCCTGGTGGCCGGGCTGGTGTTCTACCGGCAGATCGACTGGCTGTTCGCCGGCGCGAGCCGCCTCGGCCGCGCGGTGCTGCTGGTGATCGTCGCGCTGCTCGCGGTGTATGCGGCCATCCGCTGGATGCGCCGCCGCGCGCTGATCCGCCAGCTGGCCAATGCGCGGATCAGCGTCGACGAACTCGACCAGCTGCTGCGCGACACCACCGCGCCCGTCGTGCTCGACGTGCGCTCGCCCGAGCACCGCAAGCTCGACCCGTTCACGATTCCCGGTGCGCAATTCGCCGACGATCGCCAGATCGGCGACATCGTCGCGCGCTATCCGCTCTCGCAGAAGTTCGTCGTGTACTGCTCGTGCCCGAACGAAGTGACGGCGGCCCTGATGGCGAAGCGCCTGCTCGACGCCGGCTTCACCGATGCGCTCGCGCTGCGCGGCGGCCTCGACGCCTGGCGCGATACGGGCCGCCAGCTCACGTCGCTCGTGGAAGACATGCCGGCCGCGAACGATCCGGTCGCGGGACTGCACAAGCCGGCCTGATCGTTTCGATCGAAAGCCGGCCGTGCGACGCGGGGGCGCATGCCCCCTTCGATCAGAACGCGTGCAGCGGCAGGTTCACGACCAGGCGGTACTCGGTGTTCGTCGCGTCCGAGTAGTGCGCCGAACCGGCGTGCCACATCGCGATGAACGTGACCTTCGTGTCCTTCAGCTTGCCGCTCTGGAACGTGTACGACGGGATGAAGCCGAACTCGTGGTGACGGCCCTGCACCGGCGCGCCGTTGCTCCAGTAGATGCTCGACTTGCTCGGGTCGAGCGCCGCGCTCGCGCTGCCGTCCGCGCCCCAGCCCGTCACGCCCCAGACCATCGCCTTGAAGCCCGGCAGGCCCGCTTCCTTGCCGTAGAACGTGTAACGCAGCTGCAGCGACTTTTCGTGCGGCGCGTTGTAGTCGACGTCCATCGAGTTGGTCAGGAAGATGCCGTTCGTTTCGTTCAGGTAGTCGAAGAACTGGTCGCCGAGCACCTGCTGGAAGCCGAGCAGCAGCTCGTGCGGGCCGTGCTGCGCGGCCAGCGACAGGCTGTACGCGTTGTTGTTGATCTTGCCTTGCAGCGCATCGCCCGTGTCGTGCGTCGAGTAGACGTTGCCGAAGCCCGTCCACTTGATCGTCTGCGGGCTGCCGATGCTGTGCTTCACCGACGCGTAGTACTGGTGCCACACGTCGTCGGCCTGGTTCGCGTACAGCGCGATTTCGCCGTTCGGCGAGTAATCCCACGTGCCGCCGACGTACGACAGGCGATTGATGCGCGTGCCGCCGTATTGCGTCGTCAGGTTGGTGAGCGTCGTGTGACCGCGCGCGTCGGTCTTCGTGAAGCTGCCGGCCTCGAGCATCACGTTCTTGAATTCATTGCTGACGAGTGTCGCGCCGAGGAACGTCGGCGGCAGCGCACGGTTGTCGTGCTGCTCCATGAACGGGTTGTCGACGGCCTGCAGACCGTACTTGACCACCGTGTTCGAGATGCGCGCCTTCACGTCGTAGATGCCGGGGTAGGCCCATGCGAGCTGGTTGCCGCCACCGCCGCCCTTCGCGATGTGCACCATGCTGCCGGCGCCCTGGCCGCCGTCGAGCTTCAGCGCCGCATACAGCGACGCATCGAAGCCGATACCGATCAGGCCCGTCGTATAGCCCGACTCGAAGTTCGCCATCGCGCCCTGGACCCACGCGTGGCGATGCGGGCCGCCCTTGGCGTCGAGCACGTCCGCATAGTTGCGGAACAGGAAGTTGAGGTGGCTGTCGGCAATGAAACCCTTCGACTGCGACTGGGCCGACGGCTCGTCGGGCGGCGTGACGGCCTGGGTCGCTTCGGCGTTGACAATGGCGTTCGGGGTCGTTGCCTGCGCAACGGTCGTGCCCGGTGCGGCCTGGGCGACCGTCAGCGGTGCGGGGGCCGCGTCGTCGGCGTGCGCGACGCCCGTCAGCGAGACACCGGCGAGTGCCGGCAGCCCCCATGCGAGCAGCATTTTCGATGCCGTCCCGATCGTCTTCTGTTTCTTCATCGTAATTCTCGTCTTGTGTTGATATCGTCCACGCCGGCTGCGATCCGCTCCCGGCCCCCCGGCGCGCCCGGTTAAGGACGCGCCTGTACCCGCGGCGCGAAGATCGTTCGCGCCGCACCTACCCCTGTTGACCTGCCTTGGTTATGTTTGCTGCGTCACTTCAGCTCACGCCACACCCGCGCGGATGCACGCGACACGCGCTGCCGACCCCTGCCGAACTTCCGGCAGCGGCACGTCCTGCGCGCACGCATCGATCGCGACCGGGCAGCGCGTGCGGAACGCACAGCCGGACGGCGGGTTGAGCGGCGAGGGCATCTCGCCCGCCAGCAGCATCGGGCGGCGAGCACGCTCGCGCGCCGGCTCCGGCGTCGGCGCCGCATCGAGCAGCGCCTTCGTGTACGGGTGTTGAGGGACGCCGTACACGTCATGCCGCGTGCCGAACTCCATCACGCGGCCGAGATACATCACGAGCACACGCTGGCTGATCGCCTTCACCACGGCGAGATCGTGTGCAACGAACAGATAGGACAACGACAGTTCGCGTTGAAGATCGCGCAGCAGGTTCACGATCTGCGCCTGGATCGACACGTCGAGCGCCGATACGGGTTCGTCGCAGATCACGAGCTTCGGCTCGCTGATCAGCGCGCGCGCGATGCCGACGCGCTGGCACTGCCCGCCGGAAAATTCATGCGGATAGCGCAGCAGGTGATGCGCGTTCAGGCCGACGCGTTCGAGCATCGTGACCACGCGGCGGCGCACCTCGGTGCGGCCGAGGCCGGCCTGGTGCGTGACGAGCGGCTCCGCGACGACCTGTTCGATCGTCATGCGCGGATCGAGCGACGCGAGCGGGTCCTGGAAGATCATCTGCACTTCGCGCCGCATCGCGGTGCCGCGCAGGTGATCGGGCGCCACGGCTTCGCCGCGCCATTTCACGGCGCCGGCCGTCATCGGCACGAGCCCGATCAGCGCACGCGCGAGCGTCGACTTCCCGCAGCCCGATTCGCCGACGAGCCCGACGGTCTCGCCGCGCTTCACGTCGAACGACACGCCGTCGACGGCGCGCAGCGTGCCCTTCGGCGACCACGGATAGCCGCCGAGCGGCACGCGGAAATGCACTTTCAGCCCATCGACGGACAGCAGCGTGTCGTCCGTCGCGCCGGTATTGCGGCGTTCATCGACGCTCATCGCAGACCTCCCGTCATATCGGCCACGGGGCGGTGGCAGGCGCGCACCGCGCCCACGGCGCCATAGGTTTCGAGCGCGGGGCGCGCCGCGCCGCAGCGTTCTTCCGCGTACGTGCAGCGCTTCGCGAACGCGCAGCCGGCCGGCGCGGTGCCGGGCATCGGCGGATTGCCGGGAATCGCGACGAGCGGCGCATCGTCCGCGTCGGTCAGGCGCGGCAGCGCGTTGAGCAGGCCGATCGTGTACGGATGCGACGGCGCCGCGAAAATCGATTCGGCCGGCGCGTATTCGACGGTGCGGCCCGCATACATGACCATCACGTCGTCCGCGAGGCCCGCGACCACGCCCATGTCGTGCGTGATCAGCACGATCGCCGTGCCGCGCTCGCGGTTCAGCTCGCGCAGCAGGTCGATGATCTGCGCCTGCACGGTCACGTCGAGCGCGGTGGTCGGCTCGTCGGCGATCAGGATCTCCGGCTCGGACAGCAGCGCCATCGCGATCATCACGCGCTGGCGCATCCCGCCCGAGAACTCGTGCGGATACATGCGGATGCGGCGCGCCGCGTCCGGGATACGCACCGATTCGAGCGCCTCGATCGCGCGCTTCGTGGCCTCCCTGCGCGACAGCTTGCGATGCAGCTGCAGCGTCTCGGTCATCTGCCGCTCGATCGTCAGGAACGGATTGAGCGACGTCATCGGGTCCTGGAAAATCATCGCGATCCGGTCGCCGCGCACCTTGTTCAGCGCGCGTGCATCCATCTCGAGCAGGTTGTCGCCGCGATAGCGCGCGGCGCCCGTCGTCGTGCCGTTGCCGGCCAGCAGGCCGAGCAGCGCCATCACGGTCTGGCTCTTGCCCGAGCCCGATTCGCCGACGATGCCGAGCGTCTTGCCGGCTTCGAGCGAAAACGACACGCCGCTCACGGCGTCGACCGGCGGCGCGTCCTTGCGCGTGAAGCGCACGCCGAGGTTGTCTACTTCCAGCAGTGCACCCATTTCAGCGATCCTTCGGGTCGAGCGCGTCACGCAGGCCATCGCCGACGAAGTTCACGCAGTAGAGCGTCACGCACAGCATGACGGCCGGGGCCAGCAGCAGCCACGGCATCGATTCCAGTTTCTGCGCGCCGTCCTGGATCAGCACGCCCCAGCTCGTCATCGGTTCCTGCACGCCGAGGCCGAGGAACGACAGCACCGATTCGGTCAGCACGATGCCCGGCACCGAGACCGTCGCGTACACGACGACCACGCCGAGCAGGTTCGGCACCACGTGGCGCCGCACGATCGTGGCCGGCGACACGCCGATCGCGCGCGCCGCATCGACGAACTCGCGGCTGCGCAGCGACAGCGTCTGGCCGCGCACGACACGCGCCATGTCGATCCACGAGAACGCGCTGATGGTCAGCACGACCAGCATGAACGAGCGGCCGAACAGGGTCATCATCAGGATCGCGATCAGCAGGTACGGGATCGCGTACATCATGTCGACGACGCGCATCATCACGGCATCGGTGCGGCCGCCCGCGAAGCCCGCGGTCGCGCCCCACGCGACGCCGAACAGGCCCGACACGAGCGTGCCGAGCAAGCCGACCTCGATCGACACGCGTCCGCCGATCAGCGTGCGCACGAGCAGGTCGCGGCCGAGCTCGTCGGTACCGAACCAGTGCTGGTTGGCCCAGGTCGGCGGCAGGCTGATCGCGCCCCAGTCGCTCGCGGCCGGGTCGGCGGTCAGCAGCCACGGGCCGACGAAACACGCGATCGTGATCAGCGCGAGCAGCACGAGGCTGAACACGGCCGCACGGTTGTGAAGGAAGCGCGCCATGGCAAGCGCGAGCGGCGAGCGCGAACGCGGCGGCGTGTCGGTCTGCACGGGCAGGCCGACGACGGGAGTAGTCGGAGTCATCGCAGTGCCTCGCTCAATAACGGATGCGCGGATCGAGCCACGCGTACGCGAGGTCGACCAGCAGGTTGAACAGCACGGCGCAGACGGTGGTCAGCACGACGAGGCCGAGCACGAGCGTGTAGTCGCGGTTGATCGCACCGTTCACGACGAGCTGGCCGAGGCCCGGCAGCGCGAACACCGATTCGGTGACGACGGCCGCGGTGATCGACGAGATGCAGACCGTGCCGACCAGCGACACGACCGGCATCAGCGCGGGCTTCAGCGCGTGGCGCAGCACGATCGTCGAGCCCGGCAGGCCCTTCGCGCGCGCGGTGCGGATGTAGTTGCTCGACAGCGTCTCGATCATCGAGCCGCGCATCACGCGCGCGAGCAGCGACATGTTGATGAAGGTCAGCAGCACGATCGGCAGCAGCCGGTACTGCCAGCCGCCGTCGCCCCAGCCGCCCGCCGGCAGCCAGCCGTTACCGGCCGACGTCTTCAGCAGGATCGCGAAGATCCACACGAGCACGGGGCCGAGCACGAACGGCGGCACGACGTTGCCGATGTTGCCGATCAGCATCACGATGCGGTCGATGAAGCTGTCGCGGCGCACGGCCGCGACGGTGCCGAGCAGCACGCCGAGCCCGATCGAGATCGGGATCGACAGGCCGCCCACGCCGAGGCTCACCGGCAGCGCCTTGCGCACCAGGTCGTTCACGGACCAGTCGACGTAACGGAACGACGGACCGAGATCGCCGTGCAGCAGCGCGTTCAGGTACATCAGGTACTGCTTCCACAGCGGCTGGTCGAGGTGATACTTCGCGTTCAGGTTCGCGAGCGTCGCCGCGGACAGCTGCTTTTCCGTATCGAACGGGCCACCGGGCGTCAGGTGCAGCAGCAGGTAGCAGACGGTGACGACCGCGAGGATCGTCGGCACCGCCCACAACGTACGCCTCAATGCGTAGGCCAGCATGATCGCTCCGCTCAGTGCTTGATCACGTACATGTCCTGCGACGCACGCATGTCGATCACGTTCTTCAGCGAGTAGCCACCGACGTACGGCTTCACGAGACGGTCGGCCGAGTACTGGAACAGCGGCACCATCGGCGTGTCGTTCAGTGCGAGATCGTGTGCCTGCGTGAGCAGCGCGGCACGCGCCTTGTCGTCGAGCTTCTGGTTGCCTTCGTCGACGAGTGCATCTACCTGCTTGTTGCAGTAGCCGACGGTGTTCTGCGCGCTGCCGCAACGCAGCAGGTCGAAGAACGTCATCGCGTCATTGTAGTCGGCGAACCAGCCGTCGCGCGCGATCTGCACCTTGCCGTCATGGCGCTGCTTCATCAGCACCTTGAACTCGACGTTCTCGAGCTTCGTGTTGATGCCGAGCTTGGTACGCCATTCGGACGCCGCGAACAGCGCGACCTTCTTGTGCAGGTCGTTGGTGTTGTAGGTCAGCGTGAACGACAGCGGCTTCGCGTCCGAATAGCCGGCCTGCTTCAGCAGGTCCTTCGCGGTCGAGACACGCTTGGCCATCGGCCACGACGCCCAGTCCGGCGTGAACGGCTGCACGCCCTTCGTGCCGTTCGGCATCAGGCCGTACATCGGCTTCTCGCCGGCCTGCGTGAGCTTCTGGGTCAGCACGTCGCGATCGAGCACCATCGATAGTGCCTGGCGCACGCGCTTGTCCTTCAGTGCCGGATCGCTGTTGTTCAGGTAGTAGTAGTACGTCGCGAGCTGCAGGCCCTGGCGCAGTTCGCCGCCGAACTGCTTGCTGACCTGCTGGAAGATCCCCGACGGGATCGAGTAGCTGTAGTCGATCTGGCCGGCCTGGTACATGCGCATCGCCGTCTCGTCGCTCTCGATCGGCAGGTACGTGACCTTGTTGATCACGACCTTCGGCGCATTCCAGTATTTCGCATCCTTCGAGATCACGATGCGGTTGTTCGGCTGCCAGTCGACGAGCTGGTAGGCGCCGTTGCTGACGATGTTGCCCGGGCGCGTCCATGCGTCGCCGAGCTTCGTCACCGTGTCCTTGTTCACCGGTGCGAGCGGCACCATCGCGGTCAGCTCGGGGAAGAACGCGACCGGCACGTCGGTCGTCACTTCCAGCGTGTACGGGTCGACGGCGCGCACGCCGAGCGTCGACGGCGCGGCCTTGCCCGCGATGATGTCCTTCGAGTTCTTCACGAACTCGACGAGGATCGTGTACTTCGAGCCCGTCTTCGGATCGACGAGGCGCTGCCATGCATAGACGAAATCGGCGGCCGTCACCGGCTGGCCGTTGCTCCACTTCGCGTCGCGGCGAAGCTTGAAGATCCACGTCGTCGGCGTCTTGCGTTCCCACGACAGCGCGACACCCGGCACGACCTGGCCGGCTGCGTCGATGCGCGCCAGCCCTTCGAACAGGTCGAGGCCGATCGTGTTGCCGGTCCACGATTCGATGTGCGCCGGGTCGAGCGACTCGACTTCGGCGGGCACCTGGCGCGTCAGGTCCTGTTGAGGAGCGAGCGCGACGTTCGACGGAACGGAAACGGCGTGGGCGACAGGCGTCAGGGCGAGCGCGGCCAGCACGGCCGACATGGCATGCAAGGATTTCATCGTGGCAGTCTTGAGAAGGGTTGTTCGGTGAGCGTCGCGCGGCGGATGCCGCGGCTTACGCGTGAGACGCTGACGGGCGCAGCGATTGAGGAGGCCCGTGATTCTCGTATTGCATTTTAGTATTCCTTACGTTTCTTTCGACAGGTATTCCGTCTTCGAAACGAAGGAATACCTGTGCGTTAGAACAGCCTCGGCGTACCGACCCAGACCACCACCGACTCGATCTTCGCGGTGTTGACCCAGCTGTGCGGGACCGTCGACTGATAGTGCGAACTGTCACCGGCCTGCAGGACGAACGTCTTGCCTTCCAGCGTCAGCGACACTTCCCCTTCAATCACATACAGGAACTCCTCTCCTGCATGTGTCGTCACCTCAGACCGCTTCTGCCCCGGCGGCATCCTCACGAGGATCGCCTCCAGCTGGCGCCCTTCGGACACGTTCGTCAGCCTCGCGAACAGGTTCGCCGAATCGGCAAACCCGAAGAAGCGCAGCTGCTCGCCTCGGCAGACCGAGCGTTCCTCGCTCGGCGTATCCACGAAGTACTGCACCGTCACACCGAGCGCGTGCGCGATACCGGCCAACGATGTCAGCGACGGCGACGCGAGCCCGCGTTCGACTTGAGACAGAAACGGCTTCGAAATCCCCGCGGCGGTAGCGGTGTCGTCGAGCGTGCGCTTGAGTCGTTGGCGCAACGCGCGAATCTTGCTGCCCAGAGCGGCGGCAGCGTCTGCGGACCGCGAGTTTTCAGTGGGGGGAACCATAGCAGGCCGAAAAGTGATCGTCAAAAAATGTTTGATGGAAAATAACTAAGTTAGAACGATATAGCTTAGTCTTCGGGTTCGCACCCGTCTTCGGTGTTGAGCCCGGTGCACTAAACGGGACACGAAGCGAGCGAAACGACGCGCTATCTTGCCAGACTCGCCGGCTTCACAGGCAAGCTGCAAGCGGCTCTCCGGGAATATTCGGAGAGCCGGCATGAAAGCTTACAAGTAAATGATGAGACGAATGTTCCTGAAAGCTACTGCCACATTAGGAGTTTCCCTAAGTGGCGGATACCAGACGCACCGGACCGGCTGCCGTTACCATGCGCGCGCCGGTCGGGGCCCCTCCCCGCCACACCAGGCGGAGTCAGGCCCCGGCCCGGGCTAACCGCCCGACTGTTCCATCGCCAGCGCAAAGCTTACCCGGCCCATTGTGCATCGGCGCCAGTTCGACCCCAAGACGACGCGCGATCCGTGCCGTCCGTTTCAAACGAGATTGATGATGCAACCACCTGTTTCACAAACCCGATCGTTCACGACGGTCTTCCTCATCGAAATGTGGGAGCGTTTCGGCTACTACGGCATGGCCGCGCTCCTGGTCCTCTTCATGGTCGACCGGCTCGGTTTCACCGACAGCCATGCGAACCTGACCTGGGGTGCGTTTACCGCACTCGTCTATGCCGCGCCGTCGATCGGCGGCTGGATCGGCGACAAGGTGCTCGGCGCCCGCCGCACGATGATCATCGGCGCGTCCGTGCTCTGCGCCGGCTACCTGATGCTGTCGGTACCGAACGACCAGCTGACGTACATGTACGCGTCGCTCGGCGTGATCGTCGTCGGCAACGGCCTGTTCAAGGCCAACGCGGCGAACCTCGTGCGCCGCATCTATGAAGGCGACGACGCGCGCATCGACAGCGCGTTCACGATCTACTACATGGCGGTCAACATCGGCTCGACGGTGTCGATGCTCGCGACGCCGTGGATCAAGGATCACTGGGGCTGGCACACCGCGTTCGCGGTCTGCTGCGGCGGCATGCTGCTCGCGATCCTCAACTTCATGCTGATGCATCGCACGCTCGCACACGTCGGCTCGCTGCCCGACGACCAGCCGATCCGCTGGAAGCGCCTCGGCGCGGTCGCCCTGGGCGGTGTCGGGCTCGCGCTGGTCACGCTGTACGTGCTGCAGCACAAGCAGCTCGCCGTCGCCAGCGTGTGGACGGCCGCGTTCGCGATCCTCGCGATCTTCGCGTACATGATCGCGAAATCGGAGCGCTCGGAGCGCGCCGGCCTGATCGCGGCGCTCGTGCTGATCGGCCAGGTGATCCTGTTCTTCATCTTCTACGTGCAGATGTCGACGTCGCTGACGCTGTTCGCGCTGCGCAACGTCGATCCGCGCTTCATGCTGTTCGGCACGACGCTGTTCACGTGGAGCGCCGCGCAGTTCCAGGCGCTGAACCCGATCTGGATCATGCTGCTCAGCCCGGTGCTCGTGTGGGTCTACAACGCCGTCGCGAAGGGCGGCCGTGACCTGCCGGTCGCCGCGAAGTACGCGCTCGGCTTCGGCGCAGTGGCCGCGGGCTACCTGGTGTTCACGATCAGCGGCCGCTTTGCGGTGGACGGCCGCGTGTCGTCGTGGTTCATGGTGTGGGGCTACGGCCTCTACTCGCTCGGCGAACTGCTGGTGAGCGGCCTCGGCCTCGCGATGATCGCCCGCTACGTGCCGGCGCGCATGAGCGGCTTCATGATGGGTGCGTACTTCGTCGCGACGGGCGTGTCGCAGTATCTGGGCAGCGTCGTCGCGAACTTCGCGCAGATGCCGTCGCACGAACTGCCGGCCACCGAATCGCTGCCGCTCTACCTGTCGCTGTTCGAGAAGCTCGGCTGGCTCGCCGCGATCGGCATGCTGCTCGCGCTGCTGCTGCTGCCGCTGATGAACCGCCTGTCGCGCCAGCACCAACGTTGTGCGGAAGAGCGCCGCGAGGAATCGCTGCAGGCGCAGGGTGCCGCCACGGCCCAGTAAGGACTATCCCTCGGCGTGCGGCCTGCACGCCACATTCTCCCGCCGGTTGCGCGATTGCGTCCTACACTGGTTGCAAAGCAGTGCATCCGCCGCGATGCGCGCTGGCGGGAGAAGACCATGAAAAGCAAGACCACGAGGCTCCTCCGGATCCTCTCGGACATCCGGTACGCGCAGCGATGCACTGCACTGCGCGCCGCCCGGGCAGCAGCCGAAGCCGACGCGGTACTCGCGGAACGCGACGATCCGGCGCCCGACGAGCGCGACGACGCCGAATCCGACGACCCCACCGCCGTTCCCCGCTCCCGTATCGGCTCACCTCACTGACGCCGCGCCGCACGTTCCGTGCCGCCCGCGCCGCTCACGCGGCCGCACCGCGCCACCGCGCGATCCACGTTCCCGAACCGGCCACGGCCATCATCAGCCCGAGCGCGCACGCGTCGGCCACGAGGCCCACGCCGACGTGCCGCAGGTCGGCACTGCCCACGACCGGATGCAGGAGCGAATCGATGACGAGCGAGATCGCCGCGCCCGCGACGAAGCAGATCAGCCCGCGCTGGCCCACGGCCACGACCGGCCGCACGCCCTGCGCGATCCGCGCGATCCAGCCGAAGCGCACGCAATCGGCCATCAGCCACGCGATGGCCGCGAAGCTCACGACGCGCGGCAGCGCGAGATCGCGCTTGAACACGCCTTCCGGCAGCGGCAGCCCCGAGAACAGCTTGTAGCTCGCGCAGCCGAGCACGACCGCGCAGGCCAGCCCGGTCGCCGCGGCCCCCCAGCGGCCGAGCGCGATGCGCCGGTAGAACGGCTGGCAGCGCGCGAGCACGCCGGCGACGAACATCAGTTGCCACGCGAACGGATTGAAACTCCAGCGGAATCCGTCGGTGTCCAGCAGCTCGGGGCCGAGCCAGCCCGCCGCGATCCACGACGCGACGCCGAGCGCGACGAGCAGCCACGGATGCCGGCGCGCGAACGGCACGAGCACCGGCGACGCGAGCGCGAACAGCACGTACATCGGCAGCACCGACGCGAGATAGGGCTGGCGCTGGAACGTCAGCAGTTCGGCCAGGCCCGTGAGCGGCGAGGCGAGCATCACGCTGACGTCGTCGAGCGCGAGGTTCGGCGCATCGATCCCGTAATGGTCGAGCACGGCCGACACGACGAGCATCAGCGTCGAGGTCGCGAGAAACGCGCGGTAGATCTGCATCGCGCGGCGCACGAACCGCCGTTGCGCGGCGCGCGCGCCGTGCCGTTCGGCGATCGCGCCATAGGCGCTCGCGGTCGCGAAACCGCCGAGAAAAACGAAGACCTCGGCCGCGTCGCACAGCGCGAACGCGTGCAGCGTGACGCGCGACAGCACGCTCGCGCCGATGTGATCGACGACGATCATCAACAGCACGATGCCGCGGAAGAAATCGACTTCGATCAGGCGGCCGCCGCGCGGCGGCCGAGCGGTGGCGGGCGGCACGCTCAACGACATGAGCGCACCCGCACGACGGCGGTGCGGCACGCACCGGGGAATGGATCGGGAAGAAGAAGGCGCGCGGGATCAGCCGCGATACGCGTATGCCCGCATCGCGCCAACCCGGCCGGCCAGGCACGGAGAGGACCGTTCATTGAAAGGCTGCATACGAAGGGAAGTCGGTGAGGCCAGTCTAGTAGCCGATCAGGAGAGACCCTAAGTAACAAAGTGCAACCGAATCTTCTGTTCGATTACACGCGCGAGCCTTGTAATGCGAAGCAGGCGGCGTCGCCAGATTCACGCCAGCGCGACGCCAGTTTGCGGTCAGCATCGACGGGTTTGACCGCCGGGCGATGGCGATGCCGATGCGATATGCGCCACGTTCCGCGCCGCCGCCGCGTCGCGATCGACGCCTATCCGCGTGCCTATCCGCGCGCGGGCAGGCGCCGCATCAGCATGGCGCTGTGCCACGCGGTCAGCGCAACGGCGACCCAGATCGGCCCGTACGTCGCGAGCTTCGCGACGCTCAGCGTTTCGCCGAGCAGCAACAGCGACACCGCGACGAGCAGCACGGGCTCGACGTAGCCGAGAATCCCGAACAGGGCCATCGGCAGCATCCGGCTGGCCTTCAGGTAGCTCGCGAGCGCGAGCGTGCTCAGCACGCCGAGCCCCGGCAGCAGCGCGGCCCACAGCACGGGATGGCCGGCCACGCGCGTCGCGCTCGTCGCGACCATCGCGAACGCGACCGGGCACAGCAGCACGATCTCGACCGCGAACGCGGCGAGCGAATCGGCGTTGATCCGCCGGCGCAGCACGAAATACGGCGGATAACCGAGCGCGACGACGAGCGTCGGCCACGCGAACGCGCGCGTCGCCCACACTTCGTGCGCGACGCCGAGCGCGGCGCACGCGACCGCCGTCCATTGCAGCGGATCGAGCCGTTCGTGATAGTAGAAGCGGCCGACGAGCACCATCGTCAGCGGCAACAGGAAATAGCCGAGCGACACTTCGAGCATGCGCCCGTGCAGCGGCGCCCACAGGAACAGCCACAACTGCAATCCGAGCAGCGCGGCGCTCACGGGCACCGCGATCAGCAGGCGCCAGTCGCGCACGCTGCGCCGAAGGAGGTCGACGAGCGCCGGCCAGCGGCCGCGCAGCGCGATCAGCGCGAGCGCGCCCGGTGCGGTCCACAACACGCGCCACGCGAAGATGTCGAGCCCCGTGAGCGGCGCGAGCAGTTTCGCGTAGGCGGACATCAGCGCGAACAGCGTCGATGCCGCCACCGACAGCATGAGGCCGCGCCCGGCCTCCGGATACCCCGTCATGATCGTTCCGTGCCGCTTACTGCTGCTGGAAGCGCTCGAAGCGCTTCTCGGTCCGGCGTTCCTCGAACGTCACCTCGGTCACGCGCGCGGCCGGCGGCCCGTGACGCAGCCACGCGAGCATCCGGTCGATCTGCGCGCCGGGGCCCTGGATCATCGCTTCGACGGTGCCGTCCTCGAGATTCGCGACCCAGCCGCGCAGCTTCAGCGCATGCGCCTCGCGCACCGTCGCATGCCGGAAGCCGACGCCCTGCACGACGCCGCGCACCCGTACGTAGTAGGTCTCGATCCGTTCGTCCAGTTCATTGCGGCTCATCGCGTCGTCCTCCCGTTGCGTTCAAGCCCGGCATTGTAGTCGCGTCGGCCGCTTCGTACATGCCCGCACCCGACGCGGCCTTGCGTCGCCGCGCGCGCCGACCACGTACAATCTCGCCGACGCTCAACCGCCGCGCCGCCCGCGCGCGGCCCTGAAGGAAACGCATGACTGATACCTCCCGCGATCTCGTTCTCGTCACCGGCGCGTCCGGTTTCGTCGGCTCGGCCGTCGCGCGCATCGCGCAGCAGAAAGGCTATGCGGTGCGCGTGCTCGTGCGCCCGACCAGCCCGCGCACGAACGTGGCGGATCTCGACGCCGAGATCGTCACCGGCGACATGCGCGACGAGGCGTCGATGCGCGCCGCGCTGCGCGGCGTGCGCTACCTGCTGCATGTCGCGGCCGACTACCGGCTGTGGGCACCCGATCCCGACGAAATCGAGCGCGCGAACCTCGAGGGGGCGGTCGCGACGATGCGCGCGGCACGCGCGGAAGGCGTCGAGCGGATCGTCTACACGAGCAGCGTCGCGACGCTGAAGGTGACGAGTGCCGGCGATCCGTCCGACGAAAACCGGCCGCTCACGGCGGAGCAGGCGATCGGCGTCTACAAGCGCAGCAAGGTGCTCGCGGAACGCGCGGTCGAACGGATGATCGCCGACGAAGGGCTGCCGGCCGTGATCGTCAATCCGTCGACGCCGATCGGCCCGCGCGACGTGAAGCCGACGCCGACCGGCCGCATCATCGTCGAGGCCGCGCTCGGCAAGATTCCGGCGTTCGTCGACACGGGGCTGAACCTCGTGCACGTCGACGACGTCGCGCACGGCCACTTCCTCGCGCTCGAGCGCGGCCGGATCGGCGAGCGCTACATCCTCGGCGGCGAGAACCTGCCGCTGCAGCAGATGCTCGCCGACATCGCGCAGATGACGGGCCGCAAGGCGCCGACGATCGCGCTGCCGCGCTGGCCGCTCTATCCGCTCGCAGTCGGCGCGGAAGCGGTCGCGAAGTTCACGAAGAAGGAGCCGTTCGTCACCGTGGACGGGCTGCGGATGTCGAAGAACAAGATGTATTTCACGTCCGCGAAGGCCGAGCGCGAGCTCGGCTACCGTGCGCGCCCGTACCGCGAAGGGCTGCGCGATGCGCTCGACTGGTTCGGCTCCGCAGGCTACCTGAAGTAACACAAAGCGGCGTACTTCACGCCGCTTTGCGCACTTTGTTACACGTCGCGCACGGCCCGGCACCGGCGCAGCGGTTAAAATCGCGGGTCTTACGCAGAGAAGACACGCATGAACCTGAACGATCAGATCGCTTCGCTCACCGTGGGCGTCGATCAGCTCCTCCACGATCACCACGCCGCGCAGCAGGCGGCCCGCAGCGCGGAAGCCTTCGCGCGCGCCGCAGCAGCGGAAGCCCGGGCCGCGGCAGAGCGTCACGCCGCCGCGGAAACCGAAGCGCAGGCCGCCGCGCAACGCCACACGGCCGCCGCCGCCGAAGCCGAGGCCGCGCAGCAGCGCCACGCCAGCGCGACCGCCGCCGCCGAAGCCGCCGCCCAGCGTCATACCGATGCCACCGCGCAAGCCGAAGCCGCCGTGCAACGCCATGCGGAAGCCACCGCGCTGACCGAAGCACTCGCGCAGCGTCACGCGGATGCCGAAGCGGCGTCGCAGCGCCACGCGGCCGCGATCGCCGAAGCCGAGGCCGCCGCGCAGCGTCATCACGCCGCAGCCACCGAAGCCGAAGCGGCCGCCCAGCGCCATGCGGCCGCGACCGTCGAAGCCGAGGCCGCCGCGAAGCGTCACGCGGAAGCGACCGCCGAAGCCGAAGCGGCCACGCAGCGCCACGCGGCCGCCATCGCGGAAGCCGAAGCCGCGGCCCAGCGCCACACGGCCGCGATCGCCGAAGCCGAAGCGCTCGCGCAGCAGCACGCGCAGGCGATCGCGGAAGCGCAGGCCGCCGCGCAGCGTCACGCCGACGCCACCGCCGAGGCCGAAGCCGTCACGCAACGCCATACCGAAGCGATCGCGCAGACCGAGGCGGCCGCGCAACGCCACGCCGATGCCGCCGCGCAGGCCGAGGCCGTCACGCAACGCCATACCGAAGCGATCGCACAAGCCGAAGCGGCTGCGCAGCACCACGCGAAGGCCATCGCCGACGCCGAGGCGCTGGTCGAGGCCGTCGTCAAGGAAGCCGCGACGAGCGCGGTGGCCGCCACGGCCGTTGCGGCGGAAGTCGTCGAACCCGCGCCGGCCGACACGCCGGCGGCGGAACCGGCCGTGAACGCGCCCGAGCCGGCCGTGGCCGAAGCGGCGGAGGCAACGGCCGACACCGGGACGGCAATCGTCGCGACGGCGCAAGCCGACACGCCGGTTGAAGGTGAAGTCGAAGCCGACGCCGCCAACACGCCGGCGCCGTCCGACAAATCGACGCTGCACGTGTCGCGTCCGACGCAGAACGAACTCACGCTGACCATCAACGGCGAATCGATCACGCTGCATCCGGAGCAACTGGGCCAGTTGATCGAGGAACTCGCGCATGCGCGCGCGTCGATGCAGCCGGAGCCGCCGCCCGGCATCCCGGCCGGCTGGCGCTTCGTGACGACGAAGAACCCGATGATGGCCGTGCAGAAGCAGTCGAACGGCGATCGCCTGCTGGTCGCCCGTCACACGGGCTACGGCTGGGTGCCGTTCACGTTCTCGCCGGACGTCGTGATCCAGATGTACATGATGCTGACCCAGCGCTAGGCACCGGCAGGCAGCCCCCGCCGAAAACGAAACAGCCCGACCGTTTCCACGATCGGGCTGTTTGCTTTCCGGCTGCCGGGAGGCACGCCTCCCGGCAGCCGCTCAGCGCTCCACCGGCGCCTGCACGCGCGCCTTCCACTGGCCGCCCTTGCCGCGCCAGTAGCGCCACGCGGACGCGAACGTCGCGCCGACGTAGAACAGCGCGACGAGCGGCAGCGCGGGCGCCCACAGCGGCGAGCGCCGGTAGTAGCGCAGCATCGGCGCATACGCGGCGCACATCGACGCCCACGCGAGCCACGCCGGCCACGCGCGCGCGCCGTACGCGAGCGCCGCGGCGGGCGGCACGAGATAGATGATCGTCATCCCGAGCAGCGTGCCGGCCAGCAGCAGCGGCGAGTAGTGCAGCTGCGTGAACGCCGTGCGCGCGATCATGTTCCAGATGTCGCGCCAGCTGTCGTACGGGCGCAGCGACACGCTGCGGTCGGCCAGGTCGAGCCGGATCGGGTGGCGGCCGCTGCCGCGGTGCTTGATCTGCGCGGCCAGGCTGCAGTCGTCGATCAGCGCGCCGCGGATCGACTCGATGCCGCCCGCTTCCTCGAGCGCCGTGCGCTTCACCAGCATGCAACCGCCCGCGGCACCGGCCGTCCGGTTGCGCGGGTTGTTGATCCACGAGAACGGGTAGAGCTTCGCGAAGAAGAACACGAACGCCGGGATCAGCGCCTTTTCCCAGAACGAATCGCAGCGCAGCCGCACCATCAGCGACACGAGATCGCGGTTCTCGGCCTGCGCGCGCGTGACGAGCTGTGCGACGGCGTCCGGCGGATGACCAATGTCGGCGTCCGTCAGCAGCAGGTAGTCGGCCGGCAGGCCGAGCGCCTGCACCGCGGCGATCCCCTGCGACTGCGCCCACACCTTGCCCGACCAGCCGGCCGGCAGCGGCTTCGCGGCCAGCACCGTCAGCCGGTCGGCGCGGTTGATGGCGAGCGCGGCCGCGCGGGCCGCGTCGGCGGTGCCGTCGTCGCTGTGGTCGTCGACAATGATCAGATGAAATTCGCCCGGATAATCCTGCTCGAGCAGCGAAGTCGCCGCCCGGGCGATCACGTCGGCCTCGTTGCGCGCCGGCACGACCGCGACGACGGCCGGCCAGCCGGCCTCGGCCGCGGCGCCGCGCGCTTCAGGCGGCAGCGGCCGCGCGGGCACCGCGCGCCAGAAACCGCCGCGCGCGACGAGCAGCACGATCCAGATGATCAGCGACAGCCCGGACACCAGGAAAGCGAGAACCAGCATCATCGGCGCGCCTCCTGCCGGGCGCCGGGTTCGGCAAAATCAATGGGGGTCAGGAACAAAACGCCCGAAACGGCACGGGCGGCCGGGTAATACGCGTAAGAATCGACGGTCATCGAATGGCCTTGGAATGAGCGCGGCGCCGGGCAGCCGGAGCGGCTGCCCGCGAAACCGCATAGTTTACTGGGTTCCGCACGCGCCAGCGCCGACGCGGCTCTCCCGCAAATGCAACACGGCAGACACAGCACCAAAGCAAGGACGGCCCGATAGAGTTAAAATGCGCGATTAATTCGGGGTTCCGGGGCCTGGCCGGCCGGTTCGTTCCTGCCTTCATAACATCAAGCCGGGGCGAGCGAGCGAGTGCCAGCTCCTCGAACCCCGGCGTCTGTCGTCGGAGTTCGCTCACTTATGCGAGTCATCCTTGCCCAGCCCCGCGGCTTTTGTGCGGGAGTTGTCCGTGCGATCGAGATCGTCGATCGCGCGCTGCAACAGCACGGTGCGCCGGTCTATGTGCGTCATGAGATCGTGCATAACCGGCATGTCGTCGAAAACCTGCGTAATAAAGGGGCGCGATTCGTTGAGGAGCTCGACGAGGTGCCCCACGGCGCTGTCGCGATCTTCAGCGCGCACGGTGTCGCCCAGACGGTCGAGCGCGATGCGGAAACGCGCGGGCTCGACGTGCTCGACGCCACCTGCCCGCTCGTCACGAAAGTGCACGTGCAAGGCCGCCAGTACGTCGCGGCGGGCCGCCGGCTGATCCTGATCGGCCATGCGGGCCACCCGGAAGTCGAGGGTACGATCGGCCAGATTCCGGCCGAGGTGATCCTCGTGCAAAGCGAAGCGGAAGTCGATACGCTGACGCTGCCCGTCGACACGCCGGTCGCGTACATCACGCAGACCACGCTGTCGGTCGACGATACGCGCGGCATCATCGAAGCGCTGCAGCGCCGGTTCACCGACATCGTCGGCCCGGACACGCGCGACATCTGCTATGCCACGCAGAATCGCCAGGCTGCCGTGCGCGAACTGAGCGAACAGGTCGACGTACTGCTCGTGGTCGGTGCGACGAACAGCTCGAACTCGAACCGCCTGCGCGAGATCGGCACCGAAAGCGGTGTGCCGAGCTATCTCGTCGCCGACGGTTCGGAAGTCAAGGCCGAATGGTTCGCGAATGCGACGACCGTCGGCCTGACCGCCGGGGCGTCCGCGCCCGAGGAAATGGTCGAAGATGTAATCGGCGCGTTGCGCGCGCTGGGCCCCGTCGACGTCACGACGATGGCGGGCCGTGAAGAAAAAGTCGAATTCAAGTTGCCGGCGAAGCTCACGCAAGCTGTCGCCCGCGAAGTTTAAGGAGGACATCTCTTGTCTATTCCGCTGCTCCAGCAAGTCCGCGTCGGCGCGTACATCACGCGCCAACACCTGTCCGGCAACAAACGCTATCCGCTCGCGCTGATGCTCGAGCCGCTGTTCCGCTGCAACCTCGCTTGCAACGGCTGCGGCAAGATCGATTACCCGGATCCCATCCTGAACCAGCGCCTGTCCGTCCAGGAATGCCTGGAAGCGGTCGACGAGTGCGGCGCACCCATCGTGTCGATCGCCGGCGGCGAGCCGCTGCTGCACAAGGAAATGCCGGAAATCGTCCGCGGCATCATGAAGCGCAAGAAGTTCGTCTACCTCTGCACGAACGCGCTGCTGATGGAAAAGAAGATGGACGACTACCAGCCGAGCCCGTACTTCGTCTGGTCGGTCCACCTCGACGGCGACGCGCAGATGCACGACCACTCGGTGTCGCAGGAAGGCGTGTACGACAAGGCGGTCGCGGCGATCAAGGAAGCGAAGCGCCGCGGCTTCCGCGTGAACATCAACTGCACGCTGTTCAACGATGCGATCCCCGAGCGCGTCGCGAAGTTCTTCGATACGCTCAAGCCGATCGGCGTCGACGGCATCACCGTGTCGCCGGGCTACGCGTATGAGCGCGCACCGGATCAGCAGCACTTCCTGAACCGCGACAAGACGAAGAACCTGTTCCGCGAGATCCTGAAGCGCGGCGAAGGCGGCAAGCGCTGGTCGTTCAGCCAGTCGTCGCTGTTCCTCGACTTCCTGGCCGGCAACCAGACGTACAAGTGCACGCCGTGGGGCAACCCGGCGCGTACGGTGTTCGGCTGGCAGAAGCCGTGCTACCTGGTCGGCGAAGGTTACGTGAAGACCTTCAAGGAACTGATGGAAGACACGAACTGGGACAACTACGGCGTCGGCAACTACGAGAAGTGCGCGGACTGCATGGTCCACTGCGGCTTCGAGGCGACCGCCGTGATGGACACGATGGCGCATCCGCTGAAGGCGTTCGCCGTGAGCCGCAAGGGCATCAAGACCGACGGCCCGTTCGCACCGGACATTCCGATCGACAAGCAGCGTCCGGCCGAGTACGTGTTCTCGCGCCACGTCGAGATCAAGCTCGAGGAAATCCAGCGCGCCGGCAAGGGCAAGCTGCAGAAGCCGGCGAAGCCGGCAGCCGCCGCCTAAGCGCGTTTCGCCACGCGGGGGGCTTGCCCTCCGCGCCGGCGGGAAAAAAAGAAGCGCCACGGAGCCTGCTCCGTGGCGCTTTTGTTTTGGGCCGAGGTGTCGAGTCGCGTTCCGCCGTCACCGTATGGCCACGACAGGCCACGACTGGCCGCGACAGCCGTGCAATCGCTGCTTCGGCGATTGACGGCGGCCGTGCCGGTGCGGCCGGCCCTGTCTCCTCCAGACTCCCGGCGAAACCGGTGAGACGCTACGCGGCCAGCGATTCGACCGCGTGCATGCGCATCTTCTCCGCCGCGCCCGCGACGATCGCCGGCCGGCCGCTCGACGCGAACGCGCAGACGTGCTCCCACAGCTCGGCCAGCCGACGCCGCGTGAGCGTCGTGACGCACGTGTCGTTCGCCGCGAGCACCTGCTCGAGCACCGCGCATTCGTCGTCGTGCAGCGTCCATGCGCCGCCTTGCGCCGCGCGTGCCACGCCCGCGTCGAGCGCACGCTCCGCGTCGACGCACAGGTCGATGTCGGCATCCGCGCACACCGCATCGTCGAGCGCCAGGAACACCAGGTAGACGCTCGTGCGCAACCGCATCAGCAGCGCCTCGTTGCCATGCCCGCCGCGCAGCGCGACGAGCGCCATGTGGCATTTCAGCGAGATGTCGCGTGCATGCACCGGCGGCAGCGGCAGCAACCACTCGCGGGTCAGCGGCACGTGGCGGCGGTGCTTCCGGGAGCCCTTCATGACGGGCTCCCGCTTGCGGGCGCATCGCTCGTCGCGACGGCCGGCCACGCGGTACGGCACGCAACGGCAGCACGGTGCGCAAGGCGGCGGTGTTTCGCGCGACCTCGCGCGCCGCGCGCATCGTCCCGCCGCTGCGACGCTCGCGCGGCCGCCAGCCGGCGCAGCGCCGACGCGCGCACGACGCAGGCAAATCGGATCGGGCAAGCCATGCTCGTCTCCTGTATCAGAACGTGTTCTCGCCCTTCAGGTAGTACGCGGTCTTCACGAAGAACGCCTTGACCGGATGGCCGCCCTGCGCGTCGCGTGCGGCGCGCGCCTCCATCTCGGCCCGCTCTTCGCGCGACCGGTCCGGCACCGGATTGCGGACACGTTCGAGCGCACGCTGCATCGCGAGCGGATAGTTCTGGTTGCCGGCCGACGTCGCGCGATAGCCTGCGCGCGTCATCTGCATCAGTTGCGCGTTGGTTTCGGCACGCGCCGCCGACCAGCTCGACAGCGAGGCATTCGATGCCCCATCGGAAACGGCCGACTGCGCAAAGCTGACGGCGGGCAGCGCAACGAGTGCGCAGGAAAGTACGGCAACGGGAACGAGGGATCGCATAGTGGCCTCCAGATGGTTGTCCCCGCATCGATCGTGTTCGACGATGCGTTGAAAGCATCGTATGTCGCGCTGCATGCCGCTTGAATAGCCGATTCCGCAATTGATATTTTCGGCTTCGGAATTCGGTGCGCGAACCACGTCATGCGCGAATCCCTCTCAATCGGAATTTCTTTATTTCATTCAATGCCCTGATCGCATTTGTTCAGACGATCCGAAGCCGTGCACACAGCGCTTTTTCAATTTCCGAAATGACGTGTTGCCGATGCGATCGCAGCGGGCGCACCTTCCGGCAAGGCTTCCGGCGTGATATCGCGCGTGCGGATACCCGCGGATATCTCGAACCGCGGCCTTGCCGGATCAAACGGTTCTCGTGATTCAGGACAAGCATCGCATCCGGATTGCCGGATAGCGACACGACGTGCGCAGCAAGGACGCGCGATAATCACGCATCGGCCGTTTCGCACGGCACCTCATGCATTCCCATTTTTATCGAGTCCTTCCATGGCTGCCCTCGACACCACCGCCATCCACAGTTGGCATGCGCACGTCTATTTCGATGCGGCCAGCCGCGACGCCGCGTGGGCGTTTCGCCAGGTCGTCGACGAACGGTTCGGCGCGGTCATCGAACTCGGCCGCTTTCACGAACGCCTTGTCGGCCCGCACCCGGCGTGGTCGTACCAGATCGCGTTCGACACCACGCGCTTCGACGAAATCGTGCCGTGGCTCGTGCTGAACCACGGCGCGCTGGACATCTTCCTGCATCCGAATACGGGCGACGAACTGCGCGACCATCGCGACTGCGCAGTGTGGATCGGGAAGTCGTACGTGCTGAATCTCGACGCGCTGGCCGGATAACGGCCGAAAATCGGCCGGAAAGCGCCGCCTTCGCCGCGGCGGCATCCACGTTTCGGGTCGACGTGAAACGTCCCGCGACGGCGCGCTCATACAGTGGGTTCCGTTATCGACACTTCCGGAACCCGCCATGACACACCCCGATGCCGATGCCTGGCACATTTACGAAGGCTGGCACGCGGCCGTCGTCGCACGCGACGTCGATGCGCTGATGGCGCTGTATACCGACGACGCGGTGCTCGAAACGCCGCTGATCGTCGTCACGCTGCCCGATCACGGCTCAGGCGTGCTGCACGGCAAGGCCGCGATCAGCGCGTTCTTCGCGGCCGGCCTGCGCAATCCGGGCAACCGGCTCGGGCGCTGGTACCGCACCGGGTCGTTCTTCTCGAACGGCCGCCAGCTCACGTGGGAATATCCGCGCGCGACGCCGGAAGGCGATCAGGTCGATCTCGTCGAAGTGATGGACCTGCGCGACGGGCTGATCGCGCATCATCGCGTGTACTGGGGATGGGTCGGCTTTCTCGCGCTGCGGGCCGCCGCGCCGGCACCCGACCACGCATGACGGCCGCCGCGCCGAACCGGGCCGCGGCCCGCCGCGTGCTCGCCGCGACCTGCGTGAGCTACACGCTCGTGCTGCTCGACGCATCCATCGTCAACGTCGCGCTCACCGATATCGCCCACACGTTCGGCAGCCGCATAGCCGGCCTGCAGTGGATCGTGAATGCGTACACGCTCGCGTTCGCGAGCCTGCTGATGACGGGCGGCACGCTCGGCGACCGGCTGGGCGATCGCACCGTCTATGTCGCGGGGCTCGCGATCTTCGTCGCCGCATCCGCGCTATGCGGCATCGCGCCGAGCCTCCCGGCGCTCGCGATCGCCCGGGCGCTGCAAGGCGTCGGCAGCGCGATGCTGGTGCCCTGCTCGCTCGCGCTGCTCAACCGCGCGTTCCCCGAGCCGGCCGCGCGCGCATCGGCAATCAGCCTGTGGATGGGCTGCGGCGGCATCGCGATGGCGTCGGGCCCGCTGATCGGCGGCCTGCTGATCCACCTGTCCGGGTGGCGCAGCCTCTTCTTCGTGAACCTGCCGCTCGGGCTTGCCGGCATCTGGCTCGCCCGCACGGTCACGCGCGCCGTCGGCGACGCGTCGCGACATTTCGACTGGGGCGGCCAGGCCGCGGCCATCGTCGCGATCGCCACGCTGATCGGCACGCTGATCGAAGGCCCGTCGCTCGGCTGGCGCTCGGCGCCGATCGTCGGCGGCGCGGCGACGAGCGCCGTCGCGTGGATCGCGTTCATCGCGATCGAAGCGCGGCGCCGCGAACCGATGCTGCCGCTCGCGTTCTTCCGCAACCGGCTGTTCGCCGGATCGACGTTCGTGTCGATGGCATCGGCGTTCGTGTTCTACGGCTTGCTGTTCGTCCTCAGCCTGTTCTATCGGCAGATCCGCGGCGCGAGCCCGCTCGACACCGGGCTCGCGTTCCTGCCGATGACGGCGATGGTCGCGCTCGGCGGACTGTGCTCGGGCAGGCTCGTGGCACGCTTCGGTGCGCGCGGCTCGATGTGCGCCGCGTTCGCGCTCTACGCGGCCGGCGCGCTCGGCATGACGGGCATCGGTGCGGCGACACCGGCATGGCTCGCCGTCGCGCCGATGCTCGCGATCGGCTTTGCATCGGGATTCGTCTCGCCGGCCGCGACGTCGCCGGCACTCGGGACGGTCGACCGCCGCCGCGCGGGCGTGGCGGCGGCCGCGCTGAACGCGGCGCGGCAGAGCGGGTCGGCGCTCGGTGTCGCGATCTTCGGCGCGTGCATCGCGACCGTGCAGCCGTTTCAGGTGGCGATGCGGGTGGCGTTGCTGGCTGCCGTGGCAATATCCGCGTCTGCGATGCCGATGTGGTGGATCGCGACAAGGACAGGCAAAGCGCCGAAAGTCGGCGCTCACACGGCCGGGATTCGTGTCGCGGAAGGCGAGTAGTTCACTCGCCCGACGCGACAGCGTGTCACGACGAACAGCGCCGCGCGCCGGCGGATCTTCCTGGGCGCGCCCCCGGATTCATCGCGATACGTCGACTTCCGCGTTGCGAACACGACGACCTCGAGTGCCGGTGCGATCGCCGATCAGCAAGCGGTCGATTCGGCGCCGGCGGCGGCTGGCGCCGCCTTCCGCTCACGCAACGTACATCGCGACACTGACGAACTGGCACAGGCTGCCGGCCAGCACGAACAGATGCCAGATGCCGTGCCCGTGGCGGATGCGTTCGTCGTTGATGAAGAAGTAGATGCCCGCGCTGTAGATGAGGCCGCCGGCCACGAGCCACGCGGTGCCGACCGGCGGCAGCGCGTGAATCAGCGGACGTACCGCGACGAGCGCGAGCCAGCCCATCGCCACGTACAGGATCATCGACAGCATGCGCGTGCGCCGCCCGAGCGTCAGTTCCTGGACGATGCCGAACACGGCCAGCCCCCAGCTCACGCCGAACAGCGACCAGCCCCACGGGCCGCGCAGCGTGACCAGCGTGAACGGCGTATAGCTGCCGGCAATCAGCAGGTAGATCGCCGAGTGGTCGCACTTCTGCAGGATGGCTTTCAGGCGCGGGCTACGCACGCTGTGATACAGCGTCGAGATCGCGTAGAGCACGCAGAGCATCGCGCCGTACACGCTGAAGCTCACCACCTTGTAGGCGTCGCCTTCGAGCGCGCCCATCGTCACCAGTGTTACCAGCCCTGCCACCGATAGCACCGCGCCGACGAGATGGGTAATGCTGTTGAAACGCTCACCGGCGTGCACGACGGGCTCCTCCTGTGCGGGTTCATCGGGGTGAATGGTTCACATGATACCGGCCGGGAAACGAAGCCGGGTTGCAGGCAGATCAAACCCGGCACTCGGACGGCTCCGCGGCGCAGCGCGCCCGGCGCGTCACGCTCGCCGCCGCTTGGCGAACCGGCGCGTCCCGCCGGGCGGCTCATCCACCATCCACCCTCCACCCGCCGTCAACCGTCGCTGTCTGCCGGCGGCGCCCACTCGGCCACGAGCTTCAGCAGGCCGGGAAAGCGCAGATCGAGATCTTCCGTGCGCACGCGGCTGCGCCGCTCGAGCCCGTATTGACGCTGGCGCAGCACGCCCGCGTCGCGCAACGCCTTGAAGTGATGGGTGAGCGACGATTTCGGGCGATCGAAGCCGAACCAGCCGCAAGGATGGTCGTAAGCCTCGGATTCCAGCATCAGTTTCCGCACGATCGTCAGTCGCAACGGATCGGCCAGCGCGCCAAGAATGGTTTCGAGCCGCAGCTCGGCGACGTCCGGCTCCGGCAGCGGATCGGGCAAATCCGCAGGCGCCGGCGCGAGGCCGGCCGCCCGTTCAGGGTGGGTGCGTTTCATGTCGGCAAGCATATCACTCTGTACGAGTTTTTTCGAACTAAGCTATAGTTCGAAAAAACTCGTACAAGGAGTGCGTTCATGTCCGACACCGCCGTCCCCCAATCGCGACCCGCGGGCTCGCGTTCCGTGCCCCGCATGGCACACGCCGCCTGGATGGTCACTGCCGTGTTCATGCTGTCCAACTCGCCGACGCCGCTGTACGTGTCCTGGCAGCGCGCACTCGGTTTCTCGTCCGGCACGCTGACCGTCATCTTCGCGCTCTACATCGCCGGCCTGCTGGGTACGCTGCTCGTCGCCGGCCAGCTTTCGGACCGTTACGGGCGCAAGCCGGTCCTGCTGCCCGGCCTCGCCGCGGCGCTGATCGCGTGCGCGTTGTTCGCGACCGCGTCGTCCGTCGCCCTGCTCGCGGTCGCCCGCTTGCTGACGGGCATCGCGGTCGGCGTGATCGTGTCGGCGGGCATGGCGTCGGTGATCGATCTCGCGGGCACCGAGCGGCGCAAGGCCGCGCTGCTCGCGTCGGTCGCCATGGTGCTCGGCGCGGGGCTCGGGCCGTTGCTCGCCGGGATTGCCGCGCAAACCGCCGCGCATCCGGTCGCCCTCGTGTTCGGCGTCGAGTTCGTGATCCTGCTAAGCGCGTTGGCCGTCGCCCTGCGGCTGCCGCGCAACCGGCCCGCGCAGGCGCCAGGCGACGCGCCGCCGCTACGTCTGCCGTCCGTGCCGGTTCACAACCGGCGCCATGTCGCCGGCGGTGTCGCCGTGTTCGGGCCGGGCATCACCGCGACCTCCTTCGTGCTTGCGTTGGGCCCGTCGTTGCTGGCACGCCTGCTTCACGTGCGCAGCCCGCTGCTCGCGGGCGGAATGGCCTGCGCGATGTTCATCGCCGCTACCGGTGTCCAGTTCGTCGCGCGGCGCGGATCGATCCGTACGACGTTCGTTGCCGGCACGGTCGCCACCACGCTGTCGATGGTGATGCTGTGCATCGCCGTGCATGCGTCGTCGGCCGCCGTCCTCGTCGCGGCGGCGCTCTTCGCGGGCGCGGGACAAGGACTCGGGCAGCTCGGTGGCCTGACGCTGATCGGCCTGCACGTATCGGACGCGCGGCGCGCCGAGGCGAACGCCGTCATGAACATCGGCGGCTACCTTCCGGCGGGACTGATGCCCGTGATGACCGGGTACGCGATCGATCGCGTCGGCTTCACGGCAGGCGCGACCGGTTTCGCCGTCGCCTTGACGCTGATCGCGCTCGCCGCGGGGGCCGCCGCGGTGCTTGCGCTCCGTCACGACGACTGACGGCCGCACGCGACGGCATGCGTTGCACGAGCCGGTCGCCTTGCGTCGGCATGAAAAAAGGCGTCATGGCTCTCACGCCATGACGCCTTTTTCGTTCTTCCCTGCCGTTTCAACCGCTCAGCAGCACTTTCCCGCCCCCGACCCGTACCGCGCATTCTGACGCTCGCGGAAGAATTCCTCGTACGTCATCGGCTCGCGGTCCGGATGGGTCTCGCGCATGTGCGCGACGTAGGTGTCGTAGTCGGGCAGGCCGACCATCAGCCGCAACGCCTGCCCGAGGTAACGCCCCGCGCTGCGCAGGTCGCTGCCAAGATCGCTGAACATCGCGGCCTCCCCTTAACGTCCGCTGCCGAGCGCCTGCGCGGCCGGCATCGCTTCGTACGGCGTCTCGCGCACGGTCGGCTTCGACTCGCGGCGCGCGCGCAGCACGGCGATCACGCCGTACACCGCGATCGCCACGACGACGAAGATGAACAGCCCGGCCAGCGCCGCATCGATGTAGTCGTTGAAGATGATCCGCTTCATCTGCGCGATCGACTTCGCCGGCGCGAGCACCTTGCCTTCGTCCACCGCGGCCTGCAGCTTCGCGGCGTGCGCGAGGAAGCTGACCTTCGGGTTCGCGTCGAAAATCTTCTGCCAGCCGGCGGTCAGCGTGCAGATCAGCAACCACGCAGTCGGCACGATCGTCACCCACGCATAGCGCTCGCGCTTCATCTTGAACAGCACGACGGTGCCGAGCACCAGCGCGATCGCGGCCAGCATCTGGTTCGAGATGCCGAACAGCGGCCAAAGCGTGTTGATGCCGCCGAGCGGATCGACCACGCCCTGGTACAGGAAGTAGCCCCACGCGGCCACGCACAGCGCGGTGGCGACCAGGTTCGCGGGCAGCGACTCGGTGCGCTTGAGCGCCGGGTGGAACGTGCCGAGCAGGTCCTGCAGCATGAAGCGGCCCGCGCGCGTGCCGGCGTCGACGGCCGTCAGGATGAACAGCGCCTCGAACAGGATCGCGAAGTGATACCAGAACGCCATCATCGCTTCGCCGCCGATCACCTGGTGCAGGATGTGCGCCATGCCGACGGCCAGCGTCGGCGCGCCGCCCGCGCGCGCGATGATCGTCGTTTCGCCGACGGCCTTCGCGGTCTGCGTCAGCATGTCCGGCGTCAGCACGAAGCCCCACTGCGTGACCGTGTTGGCCACCGCTTCCGGCGTCGAGCCGAGCACGGCCGCCGGTGCGTTCATCGCGAAGTAGATGCCCGGCTCGATCACGCACGCGGCAACCAGCGCCATGATCGCGACGAACGATTCCATCAGCATCGCGCCGTAACCGATGAAGCGCGCGTTGGTTTCGTTGTCGATCAGCTTCGGCGTCGTGCCCGACGAGATCAGCGCATGGAAGCCCGACACGGCGCCGCACGCGATCGTGATGAACAGGAACGGGAACAGGTTGCCCGACCACACCGGGCCCGTGCCGTCGACGAACTTCGTCAGCGCGGGCATCTTCAGTTCCGGCGCGACGACGAGGATGCCGATCGCGAGGCCGAGGATCGTGCCGATCTTCAGGAACGTCGACAGGTAGTCGCGCGGCGCGAGCAGCAGCCACACCGGCAGCACCGATGCGACGAAGCCGTAGCCGATCAGGATCCACGTGAGCTGCGTGCCGGTGAACGTGAACCACGCGGCGAGCGTCGGCGAATCGTGCACGTGCTGGCCGAACGCGATCGACGCCATCAGCAGCACGAAGCCGATGATCGACACTTCGCCGATGCGGCCCGGACGGATGTAGCGCGTGTAGACGCCCATGAACAGCGCGATCGGAATCGTCGCGGCGACGGTGAACGTGCCCCACGGCGAATTGGTCAGCGCCTTCACGACGATCAGCGCGAGCACCGCGAGGATGATCACCATGATCAGGAACGCGCCGAACAGCGCGATCACGCCGGGCACCGTGCCGAGCTCCATCTTGACGAGATCGCCGAGCGAACGGCCGTCGCGGCGCGTCGAGATGAACAGCACGATGAAGTCCTGCACCGCGCCGGCGAACACCACGCCGGCCAGGATCCACAGCATGCCGGGCGTGTAGCCCATCTGCGCGGCGAGCACGGGCCCGACGAGCGGGCCGGCGCCGGCGATCGCGGCGAAGTGATGGCCGAACAGCACGTACTTGTTGGTCGGCACGTAGTCGAGGCCGTCGTTGTACTTGACGGCCGGCGTCATCCGCAGCCCGTCGAGCTGCATGACCTTGCTGGCGATGAAACGGCTGTAGAAGCGATACGCGATCAGATACACGCAGACTGCGGCGATCACGATCCAGAGGGCACTGACGCGCTCGCCGTGTGCGAGTGCGATCGTGCCGAACGCGAACGCGCCGAGCAGCGCGACCGCAATCCAGAGCAGGGTACTGGAAGCCCGATTCATGGCGTCTCCTGGTCTCCAATGTGTTTTTGAGTGGATGCGGCGAGGCGCCGAACCCGCGTGACGTCGATGCGTCGTGCCGCGGTCTCGCAAAGGCCGCGGCGATGGGCCGTAGTATTCCGTGTGACCGGGGAGGCTTACAAGCGGTTAACTACGTACGCGGAGCTACGTAGAATTACGTAGAACTGCGTTCCGGCCGAACCGTGCGTGGGACTGCGGCAGGCATTGATCGCTGCGCCCGGTTTGCTGCCCAAGGGCGAGGAAACCGGCACCTCGCCGTGCGCAACGGTGCCGCGAGCAGGCGCGCCACCGTGCCGATGCCGGTATTCCGGCCATCGCGCGCGGCGACCAGACGGGTGCTTCGCCGCCCGTCCGGCGCGCGCCCTCGATCATTTGACCTTGCACTGCGCATGCATGTTGGCCACCCCGAATTCGCGCCACGGGCCCCATTCGCCGCCCTGGCCGGGCACGTCGCCCAGCACCCACCAGCCGTTCATCCAGCGCTTGCCGGCGTAAGCGACCTTCTGGCAAGGGGCGGCGTAGGTCCGCTTCGGATCCCATGACTCGACCGCCTCGCCGGCATCGGCCTGGACCGTCACACGGTGCGTGGCCACGGACTGGCGGTTCAGCGCATCGGTCACCGTCACGCGGAAGTCATATCCGCGCTCGCTCCCGGCCTTTGGCGCGACGAAGCTCGCCGTCGCCCCCTGCTGGCTGAGCTGCACGCCGGGCGGGCTCGTCCACGCGTACGACAGGCCCTTCCCGGTCGATTGCGCGCTCGACAACGTGACGCGTTCGCCGCCCACGGCCCGTGTCGGACCGGCGATCGACGCGCCCGGCGGCGCAATCGCCTCCTGCGCCTTCACCTTGAGCACGTGCGTCGTGCCGGCCGCATACCCGTTGCCGTTGATCACGGTCAGCCCGAACGCGTACTCGCGATCCCGGTCGGCCGGCGGGACGACCACGCTCGCACGGCTGCCGTTCTGCTCCAGCGCGACGCCGGCCGGCGCGCTCCACCGGTATCGCAGGCGATCGCCGACCGATGCGTCGCCGGACAACGTGACCGTTGTGTTCGCATCGGCTTGCGCGGGCCCCGTGATGGCGGCCTCCGGCAGCAGCACGCCGTCGTTCTTCACGGTGACCACGGCGCCGTCCGGCCCGACCGAGTTCACCGTGACGATCTTGCCGGACAGCGTGTCGTGCAGCGCGTGACCCGGCATCAGCGGGGCATCCTTCATGCCGCCGGCGCTGCCGGGCGTCGTATCCACCAGCGTATTCTTCAGCGAGCTGCCCTGATACCGGACGGTCCTCACGATCACGCCGTTGACGAACGGATCGTCCGCCTTCCAGTCGTCGAAACCGCGCAGCGGCTGCCGGAATTCGAGCCACAGCTGCGTGCCGTCGCTGCGCGCGATGCGATAGCCTTTCGCACCCGCCTGGTCGCCGAACAGCGGCATCAGCCTGTAGGTGCCGGACTCGCGAATTTCCGGCACCTGGGCTTGATCGAGCCAGCCGGAGAACAGCTGGTAGCTGCCGGGATAAAGGCGACGGCCGCCGCCGCCGACGGTGTCGGACGGATCGTCGACCTTGCCCGTGCGGCACGCGGCACCCACCTGCACCGTGCCGCCGACGGTCGGGCAGTCGATCAGCGAATCGGGGTGGGACGCGCCGAGCGAATGACCGAATTCGTGTGTCCACATCCAGTATCCGTGGCCATTGCCGTTCGACAGGATCCAGTTGCCCGGCTGTGCCGCCAGCCCCGCCCAGCCGCAGCTGCCGAGCTTCGAGAAATCGACGAGCAGGTAGTCGAATCGCGCCGGATCGGTACCCTGCGCCAGCGCGGCCTTGCGGGCCGAGTCGAGCAACGCACCCGAGCTGCAGGTCGCCGGGCGGGCGCCCAGGTCGACGTCGCCGAGCACGGTCCCGCCCAGCGTGGCCTTGCCGTGGGACGCCACTTCGATATAGCGGCGCAGCGACGAATAGTCGTCGCCGTCGCCGAACACGGCCTTGCGGATGATCCCGGGATCGTTCGCCGCGGCGTTGCCGAAGTGCGCGGTCAATGCCAGCGCCGTCTTGTTGCCCACCAGCGGGCGCTGCGGCGGCGCAAACGTCGCCGCCGACACCCACGCCGCCGATGCCTCGCCGCGGGCGAACTGCATCGCGACGCCCTGGCTCCCGGCCCGGATCGCGAGCACTTCGTCTCGCCCCGTCGAGATCCGGTGCGCGTTCAGCATGCCAAGACGGCCGGCCGGCCCCGTCTCGAAGCGCCACTGGGACATCTTCGCGTCGCCGCCGGCGCACGCGTCGATCGACACGCCGCCCATGCCGGTATTGCCGGCCCGGGTGCGCAGGCACATGTCCTGGCCGCGTGCCTGCGTGGCCCCGGCATTGCGGATCTGGTAATACCCCGCGCCCGGCACGAACGCCCAGTCCTGCGCGGCGGTGCCGTCGCAGGCCGCGACGACGGGATCGGCGCTGCCCGGCTGCCACGCGAGGCATTGCTCGACACCGTCCTGGTAGTGCTTGATCGGCGCGTACGCGGGAGCGGCGGATGCGCCGGACGGTACCAGGATGGCCGCGACGGCCGCGGACAGCGCGGTCAGTGCGAAGGCATGGCTGAGGTTCTTCACGATCATGGAATGGCAAGGCGCAAACGGCGCGAATGGAAAGGAATCCGCATTGTTGCGACGCCCCGCTCCCCGCTCAAACATCCTCAACCCATTCTCAACGCGCCGCCCGGCGCCGCCGGTTTCGTTCCGGAGCGATTTCGCCCCGCCGCCTGCTCCCGAACGGCGCAAACAACGCTAGACTCTCCCGACGGGAAAACCCGCATGGCGCGAACCGGCAAGCATCGTTTGCCCGGGGCGCCCGGCGCTGCAGCATCCCGGTCGACATCCAACAACATCTTGTTCGAGGAAACGCCGCCCTATGCTCGACAGGCTCCGCCAGGTTCCGGGAATCGCAGCGTCGGCACGCCCGTCCACATGGCTGCTGCTGACCGGCGTCGCCGCGCTTGCGGCACTGAGCTGCACTGCCGCCGTCGAGACGCTTCTCTCGCCCGTGGATCGACTCTACTGGCACGCCGTTTCATCCGGCATCGATCGCGGGCCGCGCGACAAGGTCGCGGTGATCATGGTCGACAAGAAGACGCTCGCCGAACTGGGCGGCAGCGGGAGCTACACGCGCACGGCCTATGCGGGGGTGCTGGATCGCGTCGCCGGCGCGTCGAGCGTCGTCCTCGACATGACGATGATCTCGCCGGCGCAGGACGACGGGGTGCTGGCGGCCGCGATCGCGAGGCACGGCCGCGTGGTCTTGCCCGCCCAGATGTCGCCGGTTCACGACCGGGCCGATACCGTGATCCTGCCGGCGCGGTCGCTGCGGGAGGCGGCCGCGGCGATCGGCCAGCGCAGCATCGTGCTGGGCAGCGACCATCTGGTGCAGGGCATCGTGCCCTATGTCAAAAGCAGCAGCGGCGACGAAATTCCCCATGTCGGCCTGCAGGCGATCCGCGTCGCCAACGTGCCGCTGCCGGACAGCGACGTGCGTCGCCACGTGCAGCCGCATGTCACCCGGATGGGAAGAGTCGAAGACGGCACGATCCTGCTGGGCCTTCCGTTGCGCTTCGACCTCGCGAGCTACTCGTTCGTCGACGTGCTGAAGGGCCGCGTGCCCGCGTCGGCATGGCGCGACCGCATCGTGTTCATCGGCGACGGGATGTCCGAGATGACGGGCGTGTTCTATCTGTCGACGAGAAGCGGCGGAAGGGTGAAGCGTGTCGAGGTCGATGCGCTCGCCACCGAAGCGTTGCTCGACGGGCACCTGATGCGGCGCGTGCCGGCCGGGATCCAGCTGGTCGTCAGCATGGCGGTCGCGATCGGCATGCTGCTGATCTGCTTGCTCGTGCCGGGCCGACGCATGTACGGATTCGCGCTGGCGTGGCTGGCTGCCTACGTCGCCGGCGAAACGGCGCTGCTCGTGTACGGTGCATACTGGACACCGGTCGGGCCGTCGCTTGCCGTGTGCGTGACGATCTTCGCCGTCTGCGGCTGGCGGCGCGCAGGCAGCCTGCGCGCCGCGCTGATGAAGGAATACCGCGGGTTGCGCGGGCTGGCGGGCCGGCACACGTTCGCGGGCCTTGCGCAAACGGGCGACGCCGACGATGCGGCGCCGACGGACGACGACGTCGCGCAGGCGATGTCGCGCATCCGCGAATGGCAGTCGACCTACGTCGACGTGATCCATACGCTGCCTTATCCCATCTTCGTCGAACAGGACGGCAGCCTGCTGATGTGCAACGAACGCGGCAACGCGATGCTGAAATCGATCGACGTCGACAGCGATGCGGCCGCCCGGCAGGTGATCGGCATCGCCTACGACAAAATCCTCGCCGCGAAGAAAACCGGGCGGATCCACTCGGCCGAACTCACGCTGAACGCGCGCACGCACATGATGATGGTGACGCCGTTCGGCGACGGCGATCGTCATCGCTCCACGGCCAGCATGATCTGCCTCGTCGACATCCACAACATCACGGCGGCGGTCGAAAGCGACCGCATGACACTGCGCCACATGGCGCACGATCTTCGCAATCCGCTCTCGACCGTGCTGTCGCTGCTCGAGCAGCACAGCGCCGCCGACGGTTCGACCGATCCCGATTTCCTCGCGGACCTGCACAAGCTCGTCGACTACAGCCTGCGCGTCGCGCAGGATTTCACCCAGCTCTCGCGCGCGGAGCATCTCGACCAGGGCGCCTACATACCGGTGTCCGCGAGCGACCTGGCGATGGAAGCGGTCGATCAGGTCTGGCACAGTGCGGGCGCGAAGCGGATTCGCGTCGACGGGCCGCATGAAGACGGCGACGAAGCGTTCGTGCTCGGCAATCGCGACATGCTGCTCCGCGCGCTGACCAACCTGCTCGACAACGCGATCAAGTATTCGGACGAAGGCACGGTCGTCGACGTATGGATCACCTCCGACGAGCGCCACGTCTCCATCGCAGTGGCGGACAACGGCATCGGCATCCCGGCCGAGGCGATGCCGCGGCTGTTCGAGCCGTTCTTCCAGGTGGACGGCACGTATCGCGATGCAAGCGGCGGCGTCGGGCTCGGGCTGCCGTTCGTCAAGACGGTCGTCGAGCGCCACGGCGGATCGATCGACGTGACGTCCGCGCCACGGCAAGGCAGCCGCTTCACCGTGCACTTGCCGATGACCCGCGCGGGCACGGACGACGCCGCATAGCGGCCCGGCGGCCGCCGGAAACAAAAAACCCCCGCACGAGGCGAGGGCCGGGCCGGCATCGGTCGATGCCGGTTCGAGGATACGGGTTCGACGCCGGCCCGGGCATGCAGCGCGGGCCGGCGTAACCGGGGAGCGGGCGTCAGTCCTTGTGTTCCTCCCAGGCCTGATCCCACGCGGTGCCCTTGCCGGGCTCGTAGGCCCAGGCAGCCATCGAGCACCAGTTGGTGTACGGGAACGGCTTGCAACGGTACAGCTTGCCGTTGTTCGACACGATGTCGCCGGCGCCGTACTTGGTGCCTTCCTTGTACTGCGGATGGTTGCCGCCGCTTTCGCCGCCGCCGTTGCCGCCGTTGCCGCCGTTGCCGCCATTGCCGCCATTGCCGCCGTTACCGCCGCCTTCACCGTTGCCGAAGATCGTCCACGCATCGCTCCACGCGAAGCCCTTGCCCGGTTCGTAGGCCGCCGGCGCACCCGAGCACCAGCCGCTGTACGGGAACGGCTTGCACTGGTACAGCTTGCCCAGGTTCGACACGACGTCGCCGGCCTTGTACTGCGTCCCGGCCTTGTAGGCCGGGTACTGGCCGCCTTCGCCACCGCCGCCGTTGCCGCCACCACCG
Source organism: Burkholderia sp. LS-044 (assembly GCF_004803625.1). Taxonomy (NCBI): domain Bacteria; kingdom Pseudomonadati; phylum Pseudomonadota; class Betaproteobacteria; order Burkholderiales; family Burkholderiaceae; genus Burkholderia; species Burkholderia sp. LS-044. Next base: position 314,128 of record NZ_SSWO01000005.1, on the reverse strand, counting down.
TTGCCGCCGCCCCCATTGCCGCCGCCCGTCTCCGTCGCCTTCACGAGTACCGTGTGCTGAGCGGTGGACGACAGCTTGCCGTCGCCGACCTTGACCGAGAACGTGAACGACTGGTCCTTCGCAAGCTTCGGCGCGGTGAAGCGCAGCGTCGCGCCGGAAGGCTGCACGTCGATGCCGGACGGAGCCGTCCACTGGAACGTCAGTTTGTCGCCGTCCGGATCGGTCGATTTCTCGGCCGACAGGGCCACGGCCTGACCGCCTTCCGCCTGCGCCGGGCCGCTGAGTCGCGCGACCGGCGGACGGTTTTCGGCCGGCGGCGGCTCGACCGACGCTTCGGCCTGCGCGGTCACGACGACCTGCGCGGCACTCTTCAGCCCGGCCGGGTCGGTCACCGTCACGCGGAACGTGTAGCGGGTGTCCTGCTTGACCGCCGGCACGTCGACCGTCGCCTTCGCACTGTCCGGACTGCCGATCTTCAGCGGATCGCCGCCGATCTGTTCCCACTTGAAGGTCAGCTTGTCGCCGTCGGGATCGCGCGACTTCGACGCGTCGAGCGTCACCGTCTGCGGCCCGGTGACCGTCATGGCCGTCCCCGCGTTCGCGATCGGCGGACGATTCTCCACGCCGCTTCCGCCGTCGCCGTGGCCGAGACCTTCGTGCATCGCGTTCAGGATGTCGCCGTTGTCCGCGTCGATTTCCCACGAGAACATGCCGCCGAGCTGCTGCTTGCGCACGTAGTCGCCCTTGGCGTTCACCGAGCGCGGATCGTCGAACGTGAGGAGTTCGCCGGTGCTCTTGTTGAACACGTACGGCGCCTCGGCCGTCTGGTCGTAGTGGTACTCGTAGCCGTTGATGCCCGCGTTGTTCGGGCCGATCATCTCCGCCTTGAGCTTCTTGTAGTCGAGAATGCCGGCTTCCCACTGCCCCTTGTGCGGCCCCTTCGCGGTGCCGGTGAACGGATTGCCGTCGGTATAGCCCGATACGCCGTTCCAGCCGCGGGCGTATGCCGCCGCGCCGACGACGAGCTTCTTCGGATCGACGCCCTGCGCAAGCAGCGCCTTGATCGAGTTGTCGGTCGTGTACTTGGTGTCCGGTCGCCATGCGGGCGCGTGCAGTGCCGTCTGGTGACCCAGCTCCGTCAGGCTGAACGCACCGTAGTAGTCGTACGTCATGTCGAAGATGTAGTCCATGTACTTCGTGGCTTCCTTGTAGTTCACCACGTCGATCTTGTCCTTGCCCGCGCCGATCGCCGACGTCAGCTCGTAGGTCTTGCCGGTGTCCGCCGACACGCGGTCGAGCATCTGCCGCAGTTCCTTCATCAGCGTCACATACAGCGCGCCGTCCGTCTGCGGATTGCCGATCGCGCCGTTCGCGCCCTTGCCGCCCGGGAATTCCCAGTCGATGTCGACGCCGTCGAAGAACTTCCAGGTGCGCAGCAACTGCTCGGTCGAATCGACGAACACCTTGCGCTTGGCCGGGTCGTGCAGCTGGAAGAACGGATCGGACAGCGTCCAGCCGCCGATCGACGGCAGGATCTTGAGGTCGGGATTGCGTTTCTTCGCGGCCATCATCTGGCCAAGCACGCCCTTGAGCTTCGAGTTCGCGGTCTGTCCGGGCAGCGTCATGCCCATCTCGCCCCACGTATCGTGGATCGCCACGCTGAAGTCGGGCAGCCCCGCGCACGTCTGCTGCAGTGCGCGGAACGAATTCGGCACGTCGCGCGCGAGCGACGCGTTGATGTTCGCTCCGCCGCAGATCGGCACGAAGCCATACAGCATGTGCGTGAGGTTCTCGACCGGCACGTTGTCGACGTTGAACTTGCGGTCGTAGACCGACCACGTCGCGAAGTAGGTGCCGACCACCGAGCCGGACGTGTTCTTGAAACGCTTGTGCGCCTTGCTCGCGTTGTCGGGCAGCGTATCGGCCAGTTCCGGAATCGTGTCGAACACGACCACGTCGATCGGCGCGCTGTCCGTCGACGCGCCGTTCGCGTCGATCACCCGGACCTGCATCTTCTTCACGCCCGGCGTCTTGACGTTGGCGATGACGGTGCCGCTCTGGGTGCCGCCGGGCGTCAGCTTGAGTTCCGACGCGGCATCGACCGCGCCGTCGACCACCGCGACCGCCTTCACGGCCGTTCCGTTGCTCCAGATGTCGAACGGCAGCGGCACGTCGACCTTCTTGTTGAGCTTGACGAGGTCCTTGTAGGGCGCGCTGCCCGCTCTCTGCAGATCGATCTCGACGAAACCGTGCGGCTTCGACGTGATTTCGTATTGCTTGAGACTGGGCTTGCCGGGGGCGGCGAACGCGGCGTTCGCGAAACACAGCGCGCTGGCCGTGGCGATCGTCGCGAATGCAAGCGTCTGGGTGCGGCCGGATGCAACGCCGATACGCGACGGATTGAGGTTGAGTTTATTCAGGCGCAATTTGATCGTCATCCTTGAGAAATTGAAAGAGTGTCTGAATCGACCGTTGCATTGTTTTTTCCCCGCCGCCCCGCGCCAATCAATCTCAAGGATGTCTCAAGAAATGCCGGTTTTTCGGAAACCGGCAGCCGGATTCTTGATGAATCGTTCAGGAAGATTCCCGTCCCCGCCGCGCTCGCGGAAACTGCAACCCGTGTCGCATCCCACCCGATGCACGACGCGCAAACGCCGGGCACCGTGCCGGCTTCGATCAACCGCTCTTTCGAAAGCAGTACCGACAGATACGATCCATCTCCTACACACCATGAACAAACACACCGCGAGCCGAACGCTCTTCAAACTTTCGCCGCTGGTCGCATGCGCATCCATGTTCTTCGCGCAACATGCGTTCGCGCACGGCTACCTCTCCGATCCGCCGTCGCGCAACCTGATGTGCAGCTCGAAGCAGGGCCCGGCGCAAAACTTCAACTGCGGCTCGGTCACATGGGAGCCGCAAAGCGTCGAAGGCAAGCAGGGCTTCCCTCAGGCCGGTGCGCCCGACGGACAGATCGCAAGCGGCGGCGTCGTGCAGTTCAGCGAACTGAACGAGCAATCCGTCGACCGCTGGAAAACCAACGACATCAAGCCGGGCGCGCAGCAGTTCAAGTGGACGTTCACCGCGCCGCACGTGACGAAGAACTTCAAGTACTACCTGACGAAGCAGGGCTGGAACCCGAACCTGCCGCTGACGCGCGACCAGTTCGACCTGACGCCGTTCTGCACGGTCGACGGCGGCATGCAGAAGGCCGACGCGATCGGGCCGCACAACTGCACGATTCCGTCGGACCGCACCGGCCATCACGTGATGCTGAGCACGTGGCACGTCGGCGACACGGCCGGCATGTTCTACAACGTGGCCGACCTCAACATCAAGGCGGACGGCGGCCCGACCGACCCGGGCAAGCCGAGCTGGTCGTCCGTCGGCACCATCGCGCCGACCGTCGACCTGAAGGCCGGCGACAAGGTCATGAACCGCGTGTTCAAGTCGGGCGGCGAAGTACCGTCGATGAAGACGACCGTCACGATCGGCACGGCCGAACAGGGCGAACGCAACATGTGGCCGATGCTGCTCGCGAAGGAAATCAACCGCGTGCAGTCGGCCAGCCTGCTGGCAGGCATCGAGCGCGACGGGCGCATCGAGCCGGGGCTGGGCGCGAACAACGTGTTCGCCAAGAGCGGCAGCGGCATCGTGCGCACGGAGACGACGGTCGAGAAGAAGCCGGAATCGGGCATCGACGAAGGTTTCAGCGTCACGAGCAACCCGGAATTCAAGATCGAGAACGGCAAGGCCACCGCGAAGTTCTTCCTGAAGTTCAATCACGCGAAGGACACCAGCGTCACGATGAAGGTGTACGACGCGGCCAATTCGCTGGTCGGCTCGAAGTCGGCAACGATGCGGATGCAGGGCGACCTGGGCGTCGACATCGCGAATGCGAAGGCCGGCGCGCACACGGCCGTGGCGACGTCGCAGATCGAAGGCGGCACGCTGAAGCAGGAAACCGTCACGTTCAAGCTGACCGGCGGCACGGGCGGCGGCGAAGGCGCGCAGTGCCAGGCCGCGTGGAAGCAGGGCACGGCCTATACGGGCGGCGCGAAGGTGCAGCACAACGGCCGCACCTACGAGGCGCGCTGGTGGACCCAGAACGACGTGCCGGGCTCGCCCGCGACGACCGGCGCCGATCACACCGGCAAGGTCTGGAAGGATCTCGGCGCATGCAGCAAGTAAGGATTCCCGTATGAATCCCGCGAGCCGCGCGCCAAAGGCGTGCGGCTCGCCCGTCCTCGACGGGTGCATGCGCGGCGTGTTTCGAAGTTTGTTGAGACATCCTTCATGAAAATTGCGGCGCCTGCATCGCGTTTGCAAAATGACGTTATCAAACGGCGCCCGGGCCCGAACAAGCCCCCTTCCCCACAGCGCGCCATTCATCAGTCGTCCGCAATACGACGACACTCCGACCCGCGAATCGCGTCGGAACTTAAACCGAGGGCATACAACGTGAAATCGAACTATCCGAAATGGACGAAGAAGCGAGGCCAGCGTGGCTTCACCTTGCTCGAATTGCTGGTCGTGCTGCTGATCATCGCGCTGCTGGCAGGCTATGTCGGCCCGAAACTCTTTTCGCAGGTCGACAAGGCGAAGGTCCGCTCGACCGAATCGCAGATGAAGACGCTCGGCGACGCGGTCACGCAGTTCAGGCTCGACACGGGCCGCTATCCGAGCGCCGACGAAGGGCTCGATGCGCTGGTCAAGCAGCCGCAGAACACCGACGGGTGGAACGGCCCCTATCTCGCGAAGGCCGTGCCGAAGGACGGCTGGGGCCGGGCCTATCAGTGGAACGTGCCGGGCCGAGACGGCGAGGCGGAGATCGTGTCGCTCGGTCGGGACGGTCGTGTCGGAGGGAGCGGCAACGATGCGGACCTCGTCTACGGCATGTAAGGGCCTGCGTCGCTGGACCGTCGCGGCGGCGATCGCCGTCTGCGCGTCCGGCGCCGCAGCCAAGGATTGCTTTACCCAGGCAGGCGAGCGGCACGGTATCGATCCGCTCCTGCTCGTCGCGATCGCGAAAGTGGAATCGTCGCTGAATCCTCGCGCGATCAATTACAACCGCAACGGCACCTACGACATCGGGCTGATGCAGATCAACAGCTCGCACCTGCCGCGATTGATCAAGACAGGCGTCACGCACGGGCGCCTGATCAACGAGCCCTGTACGTCGATCGACACCGGCGCGTCGATTCTCGCCGGCTTCATCGAACGGCACGGCTACACATGGAATGCCGTCGGCGCCTACAACGCCGGATCGTCGGCGAAGCGCGAACCGGTGCGCAAATCGTATGCGACCAAGGTCTGGCGCGAGTACCAGACGCTGACCAGCAATCGCGTCGCCAGCTCGGCGTTGCTCGACGAATGGCGGAGGTAGCCATGCAATCGTTTCAGGTTCGGGTGCTTGCCGACGGCAAGGTCGCCCTGCAGACGATCGAAGCAGCGAGCGAAGCGGACGTGCGGGCCCGGATCGCGGCGCAAGGCGGTGTCGCGCTCGACATTCGCCGCGCACGCCTCGCCAGACGCAAGCGCGCACCGAAATTTGCGCTCGCGCTGTTCCTCCAGGAACTGTCGACGCTGCTCGATGCGGGCCTCGTGCTGATCGAAGCGCTCGAGGCGCTGCGCGACAAGAACGATGCCGGCAAGGCGTCGAAGCAGGTGATCGACCGGATCCTGTCGGTGATGTACCAAGGGCAGCCGTTATCCGCGGCGCTTGCGCGACAGCCCGACGTCTTTCCGGGGCTGCTCGTCGCGACGATCGCGTCGTCGGAAGACAGCGGCCAGTTGCCCGCCGTACTGAAGCGCTACCAGCAATACGAAGTGCGGATCGAGCAGATCCGCAAGCGGGTCACCGGCGCGCTGATTTATCCGGCGGTCGTGATCGGCGTCGGCATCGCGATCCTGCTGTTTATGGCCTTTTTCGTGATTCCGCGTTTCGCGGTGGTGTTCGAGTCGCTGACCACGCTGCCGCCGACCGCGCAGGTGATGCTCTGGTGGGCGACCCTGTTGCGCGAGAACGGCGCGGCGGTCGGCATGGCGGTCGCCGCGGCGGCCGTCGGCGCGGGGCTGGCGGTGCGCTCGGCCGCCGCGAAGCGCGCGGCGCAGCGGCTGATGTGGCGGGCGCCGAAGGTGCGCGACGTTTGTGCGCTGTTCGCCCTGACCCGGTTCTATCGAACCGTCGGACTCCTGATCGCGGGCGGCACGCCCGTGATCGACGCGCTGGAATTGTCCGGCAAGGTGCTGCCCGCGCATTTCGGGACGCGCCTCGCGGCCGCGCTGACCGAGTTGCGTGCCGGACGATCGGTATCGACCGTCTTCGCGGCCCATGCACTGACGACCTCCGTCGCCGAGCGGCTGCTTCGCGTCGGCGAACAGAGCGGCGACCTGGGCGGAATGTGCGAGCACATCGCGCAATTCCACGACGGCGCGCTCGACCGGTCGATCGAAATGATCAGCAAGGTTTTCGAACCGGTGCTGATGCTCGCGGTCGGCGCAACGGTCGGCGCGGTGGTTCTGCTGCTGTACATGCCGATCTTCGAATTGGCCGGCAGCGTCGGATAGCGGTCCCGGCCGGCCAGATGCCCGCCTTCCCGCTCCCCAACTGGAGAATTCAAGATGACTACGCAACACCTGATTCAACGCTGGCACGCGGAAAGCGAGGCGTCCGGCATCGGTTTCGCCGAGTATGTCAACGACCTGATGCGCGCCGACGCGACGCGTCTCGCCGAAGTGGCGGCCTGCCTCGGCATCGATCCGATCGACGCCGACACGCTGCGCGCCGCGCCGACGCATTTCGACCTGTTGCCGCTGCACGACGCGCTGGCGCTGCGCGCGCTGCCGATCAAGCGCAACGGTGCACCGTGCATCGTCGTCGCCGATCCGGTCGCGCGCAGCGTGCGCGACGAACTGCTCGCGCGCGTCGGCGCGCGGCCGGTCAGTCTCGCGATGAGCACCCCCGGCGAAGTCGAGCGCCTGCTCGGCGATCTCGAATCGAACGAACGCGCGATGGACGACGTGACGATCGACGCATCGGGCGACACGCTCGCGCGCGTGACCGAATCGATTTCGCTCGCCAGCATCGCCCGGGACGAAAGCCCGATCATCCGGCTGGTCAACTCGACGCTGTACGACGCGCTGCAGAGCCGCGCGAGCGACATTCACCTCGAATCGGCGGCGGACGGCCTGTCGATCCGCTACCGGATCGACGGCGTCCTGCAGTCGATCCGCCACATTCCCGGCATCGAAGTCGCCACGCAGACGATGTCGCGGCTCAAGGTGCTCGCGGCCCTCGACATCGCGGAAAAACGCGTGCCGCAGGACGGCCGCTTCAAGATCGTGATGCAGGGGCGCGAAATCGATTTCCGCGTCTCCATCATCCCCGGCACCTACGGCGAGAACGCGGTGATGCGCGTGCTCGACAAGTCGCAACGCGGCGACAGCGTGAGCCTCGACGTGCTCGGCTTCGACGCGTCGACCGCCCGCCGCGTGCGTGCGCTCGCCCATCGCCCCTACGGGCTCATGCTCGTGACGGGGCCGACCGGAAGCGGCAAGTCGACGACGCTTTATGCCGTGCTGTCGGAGGTGAACACGGGCGACGACAAGATCATCACGATCGAGGATCCGGTCGAATACGAGCTGAAGGGCGTGCTGCAGATTCCGGTCAACGAGCGCAAGGGCCTCACCTTCGCGCGCGGGCTGCGTTCGATCCTGCGGCACGATCCGGACACGGTGATGGTCGGCGAGATCCGCGACGAGGAAACCGCGTCGATCGCGGTGCAGTCGGCACTCACCGGCCACCGCGTGCTGTCGACCGTGCACGCGAACGACGGATTCAGCGTGATCGACCGCTTCATCTACATGGGCGTGGAACCGTCGACCTTTCTCGAGGCGCTCAACGGCGTCGTATCGCAGCGACTGGTGCGACGGATCTGCGCGACCTGCGGCGCTCCGGCGACGAGCGGCGCGGATCTGGCCGACGCGCCGCCCGACGTGCTTCGGCGCGAGGTGGCGCCCGGCGCCGGCTGCGACACGTGCCGCGGCACGGGCTATCACGGCCGGATCGGGCTTGCCGAAGTGCTTGCGCTGGATGCGCCGCTGAAGGCGGCCCTGCTCGAGCGCTCGATCGAGAAGCGCGCGCGCGCACTCGCGGAAAGCCCCGACTACCAGTCGATGCGCGATGCGGGGTTGGCGGCGGTGCGCGCACGAATGACGACATTCCAGGAGGTGCAGCGTGCAATCGCTCTGGAATGACGTCACCGTGCTGATCGACGCCGATACGCTGCACGTCCGGGCGCATGAAAGCCGGCGCGCACGGCGCACCGGTGCGCCGCTCGCCGTCGTCGCCCACGAGGGCCGGCCAGCCGACGCGCTCGTGCAGGTGCTCGCCGGCCTGCCGAAAGCGCGCCTGCCGATGCGCAACCGCCTCCACGTCGTCGTCGGGCATCCGTGGTCGCACGGTGTGGTGCTGCCCTGGCAGGAAGGCCTGGTGTCGGACGCCGCGTGGGATGCGTATGCCCGCATGCTGTTCGCCGCGCGCGCGCAGCGCGGCGCGTTGCGCATCCTCATCGAGGACGAACGGCGCGGCCGCGCGCGCCTTGCGGTCGCGGCCTGCGACGAACTCCTCGCGGCGCTCGTCGACGCGAGCCGCGCGGCCGGCTGGCGGCTCGCCAGCTTCCGCGACGCGCTGTCGGCGTCGCTCGCGTCGCACGCCGCGCGGCTGGTCGGCGACGATTTCCGCTTCGCGCTTCGCCAGCCGCACGTCGTGACGTGCATTTTCCGGCGTTCGGGCGAATGGGCCGACATCGTCACGTTGCCGCGCGCCGGCGACCGCCCCGACGACTGGTTCGCCGCGGCGGCGCTGATCGCCGGGCAGCCGGCCGGCGGCGACGCGCATGCCTGCCGGTTCGACGGTTCGATGTTCGCCGATGGCGACGCGGCGTGCGCGCCGGCGGATGGCCGCACGGCCGAACCGATGGATGTCGCGGCGGAGGATCCGGCATGAAGCGCCTGTCGGAACTGAACTTCGCCGCGCCGCGCACGCGCCTGACGCCGTGGGCCGGCATCGCGCTGTGCTGCGCGCTGGCTGCCGGGCTCTTCGCCGGCAGCGAATGGAACCGCGTCGAAGCACTGCGTGACGATGTCGAGCAGGTCGAGAAGCGCATCGAGCAACGTCAGCGCGTCATCGAGCGCGAACAGCGGCGGGAGAAGGCCAAGACGCCCGAGCAGCGGCGCATCGAGCGCGTGCTGGCCGAACAGACGATGACCGACAAGGGATCCGGCCTGTCGGTGATCGACTGGATCGAGCACGCCTGGACCCCACAGATCGCGCTGAAGTCGCTGACGGTGGACAAGGCGGGCCGCGAGGCGCGCATCGAAGGCGGTGCCGCGGAGCTGTCGCACGTCTACCTGTTCGTCGACCGCCTGCACGACCGCCATCCGGACCGCATGATCGGCCTGCTCCAGCATCGGATGAAGACCGAGGACGGCAAGGCCATTTTTCACTTCAGCCTGAGCATCGAACATCCATGACCCACCTGAATGCAATCGACAAAACGGCGCTTGCTGCGCGGTTGCGCTGGGGGCGCTATGTCGCGACCCGCAAGCTCGGCGTGCCCGGGCTGCTGGCGGCCGGCGCGGTCGTCGCCCTGCTCGGCCTGCACGCGCTTTATATCCAACCGGGCGGCGCGCGACTCGACGCGACGCGCGGCGCGCTCGCCAAGGATCTGGCCGCGCTGCCCAAGCCCGGCCCGAAGGCCGGCGGCGGCGGCATGACGCTGCACGACGTCCAGCAGCTGCGCAGCCGCGAGCAGGCGTATTCGCTGTTCGAGATCCTGTCGCAGAACGGCCTGGAACGGAAGCACGCGACCTACCGGCGCGAGGCCGAGGTGAAGGGCAAGCTGCGACGGCTCACGATCAGCATCGCGCTGAGCGGCAGCTACGCCGGATTGCGCGAAGCGATGCGGAAAATCGCCGACCAGCCGATGGTGCGTATCGAGAGCGTCACGATCGAGCGCGAAAAGATCGACAGCCCCGTCGTCAACGTCGATCTGCGGGTCAGCCTGCTGGGGCCCGACGCATGATGCGCCGCACCTTCATACGCGTCGCGGCGGCGCTGGCCGTTGCCGCCTCAGGCGGCAGCCTGGCGCACGAGTCCGTCGGCCAGCCGAGCATCGTCGACGTGTTCCCGGCCCAAAGCTGGGTGTCGCTCGGCGCGGAAGACGCGCCCCCCGCCACGCCCGACCCTGTCGAACCGCCCGCGGCGGAGCCGCCGGCGCTGAGCGATCCGATCGACGCCGCCGCCGCGCCGCCGATGCCGTTCGAGATTGCCGGCGAATGGCGCACGCAAGGGCAGCGCATCGTCGTGCTGGAAGGCGACGGCAAGACATTCCTGCTGTGCGGGCGCCGCTGCGGCGTCCGCGATGCCGTATTGCCGGGCGGCGAGATCGCCGACGGCTACCGGCTGAAAACGCTGGGCGAAACAGGTCCGGTCGTCATGACCCGAAACGGCTCGGACATCGAGCTGTCGCCGCCGTCGCCGACCCATTGAATTGCGAATCGAACTTCTATCGAACACCATGATGAAACGAACCATCAGTCTATTGCTCCTGACCTCGGCGCTGGTGCTGGCGGGATGCTCGAGCCTCCCGGCCGGCAGCCCGTCCGCCGCCGGGACATCCGCCGAACGCCTCGGCACGCTCCAGCAGCAGAAGGAAGCCGCACCGGAAGACATCCGGATCGCCACTTCCCTCGAACTCACGCGGCAGGAATACGTGCGCGCCGAGCTGAAAGCCGCCGACCGGCAAAACGCGCAGGGCAACCACAGCGCGGCGATCGATCACCTGAACAACGTGCTGGCCGAGGACGCCGGCAATCTGCGCGCCCGTCAGGAACTCGAGCAGGTCAAGCGCCGCCAGCAAATGGCGGTCGAGCTGTCGCGCGCACAGCGCATCCGCGGCGAGCAACCTCAGGAAGCCCTCGAGATCGCGCGGCGCATCCTTGCCGAACAGCCGAACCACGCGGAAGCCAAGCGGCTGCGCGATGCGCTGCTGCGCGCGTCGCAGGCGAGCCGTCCCGTGCGCCCGCAACTGTCCGACGCGCTGCGCAAGCCGGTTTCGCTCAATTTCAAGCAGCAGCCGATGTCGAACATCTTCGACGTGATCTCGCGCGTGTCCGGCGTGAACTTCGTGTTCGACCGCGACGTCGATACGAACCAGCCCGCCACGCTGTTCGCCGAGCGCACCACCGCCGAGGATGCGATCAACCTGCTGCTGCGCACGAACCAGCTCGAGAAGAAGGTGCTCGACAAGCACACGCTGCTCGTCTACCCGTCGCAGCCCGAGAAAAGCCGCACCTATACCGAGTTCGCGCTGCGCACCTTCTTCCTGTCGCACGCGGACGCGAAATCGGTGATGGCGGCGCTGCGCCAGATGATCAAGCCGAAGGACATCTACGTGGACGAGCGTGTCAACGCGGTCGTCCTGCGCGACACGCCCGAAACGATCCAGGTGGCCGAGCGCGTCGTGATGGGGCTGGACATCCCCCAGTCCGAAGTCACGCTCGACGTGCAGGTGCTGGAGGTCAACATGAACGACAGCCTCGATCTCGGCATCCAGTACCCGGGCCGCGTGCAGTTCGGCGCGCTCGGCGGCGCGGAGGGCGCGGCGCTGACGCTCGGCGACCTGCTGCGCCTGAACCGCGACCGGATCGGCGTATCCAGCGAATCCGGCGCGCTGTCGCTCGCGATCGACATGCTGCAGAAGCAGGGCAAGACCAAGACGCTCGCGAATCCGAAGATCCGCGTACGCAACATGGAGAAGGCCAACATCAAGATCGGCGAACGCGTGCCGATCGTCACGACCACGAACGCCAACGGCGTCGTCACGGAATCCGTCAGCTACCAGGACGTCGGCCTGATGCTGAAGGTGGAGCCGCGCATCAGCCTCGACGACGAGGTCAGCGTGAAGGTCAACATGGAAGTCAGCAGCATCCTGTCGAAGGAAACGACCAAGACCGGCCTCGTCGCCTATTCGCTCGGGACGCGCAATGCGGAAACCCTGATGACCGCGCGAAACGGCGAAACGCAGATCCTCGCCGGCCTCGTCAAGCGCAACGAGATCGAGAACGTCTCGGGTCTGCCCGGCGTGTCGGGCCTGCCCGTCGTCGGCCGCCTGTTCGGCTCGAACGGCCGCAGCAACGAGCGCTCGGAAATCGTGCTGCTGATTACCCCGCACATCGAGCGCAACCTCGACCTGCCGACGTCGGCCGTCACCACGTTCCTGTCGGGGACCGAGACGCGCGTGACGACCGAGGCGCTGACGCTCGAATCCGCATCGGCCGCGCCGGCCCCGAGGGCTTCGTCGGCTTCGTCGAACGGCCCGGATCTCGATGCGCCGATCGAACCGGCGGCACCCGTCGCGGACGCCGCGCCTGCCGCGCAACCGGGCCCGGACGAGGCCGTCGATACCGCGCAGGGCGCTGAAGCCTCCCCGGCCGAAGAATCGGGCGACGCCGGGGCCGTATCGGGCAGGCCCACGATGAAAGGCGGCAGCATGATGCGTGTGCGTGCGGAAGCGGCCGCCTTGCCGCTGCCTCGCGCGCATGCGATCGAGCCCGCCTCGGCCGCGCGCGCCGTGCCGCCGCCGAAGGCCGAGGCCGCCGTCGTCGCGGCCGCGGACCTGCCGGCCGACGCGGCGGCGTCCGCAACCGAAAAGCGCGGGCTGCTGGCCATGGTGCGCTCGCTGATCGGCTCGCTGGTGTCGTTCATGGCGTCCGTCAACGGCGGCGCCGTTCCCGGATCGACCCTGCACGCCGACGCGCCCGGACGGCTGCCCAGCCCCTGGAGCATCGCATGAGCGCCGCACGGCGCCGCCGCGCGCGCGGCTTCACGCTGATCGAGATGATGGTCGCGCTGACGCTGCTTGCGCTGCTCGCCACCGTCGCCTTGCCGCTGACCGATCTCGCCAGGCGCCGCGCCGACGAAACCGAGCTGCGCCGCGCGCTGGTCGTCATCCGGTCGGCGCTCGATGCCTACAAGGCGGCGGCCGGCGAAGGACGGATCGAGCACAGCGCCGACGCGAGCGGCTATCCGCCGGATCTGCGCACGCTGGTCGAGGGCGTCGAGGACAAGACGTCCCCGAACGGCGCGCGGCTGTATTTCCTGCGCAAGATTCCCGCCGATCCGATGTGCGAATGCGACGGCAAGGCGCCCGACGAGATGTGGGAAACGCGCAGTTACGCGAGCGATCCGGCATCCTTTTCGTCGGGCGATGACGTGTTCGACATCCGTTCCACCAACCGCAAGGAGGGCATCAATGGCGTCCCGTACAACCAATGGTAGACGTGCGCGTCGCACCGCCGGCTTCACGCTCGTCGAACTGCTCGTCGTCATGGCGATCATCGCGGCGCTGACCGCGTTCGTCGCGCCCGGCTATCTGAAGCAGGGCGACCGCGCGAAGGAAACCGTGCTGCGCCACAACCTGAATACGCTGCGCCAGTCGATCGACGATTATCGCGCCGACCACGGCCGCGACCCGGCCTCGCTCGAGGCGCTCGTCGAAAATCGCTACCTGCGCGAAGTGCCGCTCGACCCGGTGACGGGCAAGCGCAATTCGTGGCGCCCTCTGGCCGGCGACAGCGGCGGCGTGGCCGACATCAAGAGCGGCGCAAAGGGAAACGCGCTCGACGGAAGCAGCTATGAGACGTGGTAACCTGCGGCAACGCCCGCGCACCCAACGCGGCATCGCGTATCTCGGCGTGCTGATGCTCGTCGCGGCGCTCGGCCTCGGGATGACCGAGGCAACGCGCATCTGGAGCACCGTTCAGCAACGCGACCGCGAAGCCGAGCTGCTGTTCGTCGGCGACCAGTATCGCGCGGCGATCGAACGCTACTACGGCGCAGCGGGGCAAAACCGCTATCCCGAGTCGCTCGACGCGTTGCTGGAGGATCGCCGGACCTTGCCGACCCAGCGCCATTTGCGACGCCTGTATGCCGACCCGCTGACCGGGTCGACCCGATGGGGGCTCGTGAAGGCGCCGGACGGCGGCATCATGGGCGTGTTCAGCGAAGCGGCCGGCCGGCCGCTGAAACGCCAGGGGTTCCCGGTCCGCTACGAGTCGTTCGGCGACCGCGACACGTATGGCGAATGGATTTTCGTTTACCTGCCGCCGGCGCCCGGCGACGGTGCTGCAAACGCGGCCGGCACGTCGGCAACCGGAGCCGCACACTGAAAGCGGAAACAACATGATCGTTGCAATCCTGGAAGACATCGTGACGCAGGCGGGTGTCGTGGCCCGCTGGCTGGAGAAGGCCGGCTACGAAACCGAGGTCCGTCACGACGGCGAGAGCTTCGTCGAACTGGTACGCTCGACGCGCGTCGACGTGCTGCTGCTCGACTGGGACGTGCCCGGCATGTCGGGCATCGACGTGATGCGCTGGGCGCGCGATTCGTTCGCCGACGCGCTGCCGATCATCATGATGACGCAGCACGACGGCGAGGACGACATCGTGTTCGGCCTCAACAATGGCGCCGACGATTATCTCGTCAAGCCGCTGCGCGAACGCGAACTGATCGCGCGCGTGAGCGCCCAGGCGCGGAAGTACTATCCGGAAACGCAGCGGGCGAAGATCGTCGAGGTCGGTAAATTCGCGCTCGACACCGGTACGCACGTCGCCACCGTGGACGGCGCGCCCGTCGAACTGGCCCGGCGCGAGTTCGATCTCGCGCTGATGCTGTTCGAGAGTGTCGGCCGGATCGTGTCGAAGGACATGATGATCAAGCACGTATGGGGCGTCGTCGACCGGAAATACGACGCGACGCTGGCGACCTACGTGAGCAAGCTGCGCAGGAGTCTCGGGCTGCGGCCGAAGAACGGGCTCGTCATCACGACGATCTACAACTACGGGTATCGGCTCGAGCGGACCTGAGCCGTTCGCAGCCGAACGCGGCCCGCGCGGCCGCGACGGGCAGGCGCCGCGCGCGTTGAGAAATCCTTCATGAACTTTTACGTCGCGCGGCACGGTCAAGATAATTCTCATCTTTAAATCATGTCGATCCACCGATCGACACCCGATCAAGGATGTTGAATCATGTCTTCCGTTTCCCTGCCGCACGTGCGGCACCGATCACCCCAGGTCCGCCGATACGATCGGCTCTCCCGCGCGATGCACTGGATCTTCGCGGCCATCATTCTCTACACGATGGTTGCCGGCATCTCGCTTCACTTCATCACGCAACCGGCGATCTGGGGCTTCGTGTCGACGCTCAACATGTCGCTCGCGACCTGCCTGATCGCGCTGTTTCCGCTGCGGTATCTCTGGTCGTTCTTCCGCAAGGCGCCGCCGGATCTTCAGTCGATTCCGGAAAAGCAACGTGCGGTCGCGCATCTGGTGCATTCGCTGATCTATGCGCTCATCGCCGTGGTCCTCGTGAGCGGCTACCTGATGGTGCCCGAAGGGTACTGGCTGTTCTGGACGGTATTCGTGAAGACGCCGTTCTCGGCAGGGCCGGTGACGGAGCACTGGTTCGCCCTCCACAAGATCGCCTGCTACACGCTGGCGGCCCTGGTGGCGGCGCATGCCGGTGCCGCGCTCAAGCATCATTTCGTGTCGAAGAACGATGTGTTGAAGCGCATGCTGTGATCTCGCATTGTGTCGACATCCCTCCATCTCGCAGGGCGCGGCCCGCGAATCGAGCTGCCCTCACGGAAACGTGAACGTCAACTCGGCGGCGCCGCTACGGATGTATTGCGCACGCAGCGGAATCGTCGCCATGTTGCCCAAGCGTTTCATCGGTTACTGCCCGGCACTCACCGGATGTGACCGATCCGCCGCCGATGCCGAGATTGCCTGCTCCCGTATAGCTGATCGGCAGCTTGCACGGGATTCGGCGGCGTGGCGGTGGCCAGCACGTCGTCCGGATGAAATCACCGAATCCCCTGGAATAGAGGCGGTTTTAACGAAAAAGCCATCGTGTGAATGGACGCTCGAGGTCCTGACGTCGTCCCTCGATGCGGCGATCGCCGGCCCCCTCCATGCGGCCCGACAGGAACGCAAAGGCAGGAAACCCCGCAGCCGCCCTATCGACGCAGCCGCGACAAGAACAAATTCATGCAAACCGCCGGTCCGGCATGCGATTGATCGGGAACGGCGAGTCACGTACAGTGATCGCCTGTCTCCCTGCCGGAACCGCCATGCCGATCGGATTTCAGAAGATGAACGCAAACGGCGACGACTTCGTCATCGTCGACCTGCGCGGTCAGGATCAGGAACACGCGCCGCGTATCGACCGCGACCTCGTGCGGCGCATGGGCGACCGGCACAGAGGCATCGGCTTCAACCAGCTTGCCGTCGTGTCGGACTGCGACGACGCAGCGGCCCGCGTCGCGTTCTGGAACGCCGACGGCTCGCCGCTCGACACCTGCGGCAGCGCAACGCGCGGCGTCGCGCGGCAACTGATGCGGGAAACCGGCATGGCGTCGCTCGTGCTGCGGACCCGCCGCGGGTATCTCGTGTGTTCGCGGGAGACGAACGGCCTGATCACCGTCGAGATGGGCACGCCGCTCACCGGCTGGCGGGACGTGCCGGTCGCCGACGCACTCGACACCCTCGCGCTGCCGCTGCCCGGCGCGCCGGCCGCCTGCAACATGGGCAACCCGCATTGCACGTTCTTCGTCGACGATCTCCACACGATCGACGTCGCGGCGCTCGGCCCCGCCATCGAAACGCATCCGCTGTTTCCGCAGAAAACCAACGTGCATTTCGTTCAGGTCATCGATCGCACGCATATTCGCCTGCGCATCTGGGAGCGCGGCGGCGGCGTGCCGCTCGGTTCGGGATCGTGTTCGTGCGGTGCGGTCGTCAACGGCATCCGGCGCGGGCTGCTCGACGATACAGTGCGGGTGACCTGCGACGGCGGCGACGTCACCGTTCGATGGGACGGCGCCGGCAGCGTGCTCCTGAGCGGGCCGGTTTCGTTCGGGTTCGACGGGGTATGGGTGGACGAAGAGAAGCCGGCGATCTGATCGCCGGCATGCGCGGCATTCACGGCGTGTGGCGGCGCACCGCGCCGGTCCGCGCGCGATGCGCCGCCGCATCGTCATCGATCGTCGAGGCAATTCGCCCGGAGCCATGATGCGAGGCCGAGCCCCCGCCGACTTGCGCCGACTCGCATGGTCATCGACGAACGGCGGTCGCCGGACCCGGCGCGGTGCGCGCCGGGCTGCGATACATCGAATCGACGATCAGTGCTTTTCGTCGACCTTCTTCGGCTTCGGCGGCGACGGCACCTTCGCGTACTGGAACGCAGGCGTCGCCTTCAGCGCTTCCTTCGTCGCGCCCGGCAGGTAGATGTTGCCCTTGCGCACGTCGAGCGACGCGATCGGCACCGCGACGTCGTGCGCGGCCACGCCGAGGAAGCCGCCGGCCGACACGATCGCCGCGGACACCGAGCCGTCCGGCGCGACGATCAGGTCGCGCACGGTGCCGACCTTCTGGTTGTCGTCGTTGTAGACGGCCTTGCCGAGCACGCTCTTCTTCACGCTCCAGCCTTCGAGCAGCGCCTGCGATTGCTCGACGGTGACGCTGATCGGCTGCGCACCCGCGATCTGCGCGTGCGCGCTGACGCTCGAGGCGAGGACGGTTGCTGCGATGAGGGTCTTGTAGAACTTCATGTGTATTGCACTCCGGTTCGGTTGTTGTTGATTCCGGGGGCGAAGCGAGGCAGGCGCAACGGCCGATCGGTGAGCACCCCGCGCTTCGTCGGTGGCGTGGCGGCCGGCCGCACCGCCACTGCGTGCGTGCATGACGGACCGGCATGGCCGGGCCGCAGCGTGCAACACGACGTTCATGTTAGCCGCATTCGACGGATCATGCGTTCGGGGTGCAACGTGGCAGGTGGGGCGATCCGGACCGAGATCAACGAACGCGCGGATATTCGATGCCGCGCGGCGGCGGCCTGTCGATCAAACCGTCCGGCTTTCCTCGATCAGCTTGCGGGATGCGAAAAGTTCGGCATCACTACGAATGCCGAGCTTGCGAAACGCCGATTGCTTCTGCGCGCTGATCGTCTTGGGGCTGCGGGAGAACTTCGACGCGATGTCGGATACGGACATGCCGGCGAGAAAGCAGCGCAGCACCTCGTGCTCGCGCGGGCTGAGGCGCAGCTCGGCAGACGATGCCGATTCGGGCGGCAGCGTGCCGTCGCCCGCCGCCTTCGTGTCGGCCATGCGCGGGTCGGGCGTCGCGCTCGATTCCATCCGGGCGGCCAGTTCGGCGCTGATGTACGAACGGCCGCCCGCGACGACACGGATGGCATGCGCAAGCTCGCCGAGATCCTCGCTCTTGCCGAAGAAGCCGAGCGCCCCCGCGCGCATCGTCATGTTGACGGTCGCCGGCGTATCGCTGCTCGATGTCATCAGGATCCGGCATTTCGGGAAGCGCGTATTGACGAGCTTGACGAGATTGAGGCCGTCGATCTCGCCGGGGCCGAGCGTATAGTCGAGCAGCACGACATCCGCGTGATTCGCTTCGAGCCAGCGAATCAGGTCGCGCGACTTCGCGAAACTCGCCGCCACTTCGATGCCGGTTTTCTCCGTCAGGTAACTGGCGATCCCGTGCTGGACGACGGCGTGGTCGTCCAGGATCACGACCCGGATCGGCTGGTGCTTTGGCCTCATTGCTAACCCTTTCTTTATTTCGGTACGACCGTAGCCGGCTGTGCGTTACTGCTTGTCGTCGCAAGCGGCCATCGATGTCATCGGTTATTGGAGTTAGCTTACCGGCTTTCCGGCTAATTTTTAACCCTGTCGGCTAAACGGGGCCGAGGCTTTTCGGCCTGGTCCCCCGCCGCAGGGCGGCGTTGCGCTTCCCTGGCGCGCGACCTATGATGGCGAGCCCGTTTTTCGGCGGCTCCCGGGTTCGTCGGGGCGACCGATGTGGACCCGGCCGCCGCGCGCCGCGATGGACGGGAACCACGACGCCGGAGCGGGCCGGCGCCGCCGCGGCCACGCCGGTATCGCGGCCGGTTCGGTTGCAACCCGAACGATAACGCAAGCGAGGAAAGGACGTGAGCATGGTGAGTTTGAAGGGTTGCGCCGTCCTGATCGGCATGATGATCGGGTTGCTGCCGGTGCCCGGAGACGCGGCCGATGCGCCGCGGTTTACGGCGGAGGAAAAGGCCTGGATCGCCGCGCATCCGGTGGTGCGCACCCGCGTCGATTCGAGGTGGCGTCCGTTCGAATTTCGTGAAAACGGCAAAGTCGTCGGCGTGGTGCCGTCGTTTCTCGACGCCATCGCGCGGATCAGCGGGTTGCGCTTCGAGTATGTCGACGACGTCACTTGGCGCGACTCGATGGACGCATTGCGCTCCGGCCGGATCGACGTCGTTCCCGACGTGACCTGGCGCGGCGCGTCCGATGCACTTCAAATGCCTGGCCCCGGCACCGCCTCCGGTGCGACGGCGGGCGGCGGCGCCACATTGCTCCGCAGCGACCTCATCGTCAGCCGCCCCTATTTCGTCGGCACCGTTTTCGTCATTGCGTCCGAACGCCAGAACCTGTTCGTCGACTCCCGCAATCTCGCCGGCCGGCGTGTCGCGATCAAGGGCGGGGGCGCACTGGAAATCGCGATCCGCCATGGCGACATCCCCGTGACCCTGCTGACCTACGACGACGAACGCGACGCGCTCGAGGCCGTCTCCCACGGTGACGCGGACGTCGCCATCGGCCCCGACATGTCCATCCTGCCGCTGCTGCAGCGGCAATACCGCGACAAGCTGTTCGTAACGGGCGGCCTGCCCGACAGCCCGTATGCGCTCGCGATCGCCACGCGCCCCGACATGCCGGTGCTCGCCTCGATTCTCGACAAGTCGCTCGCGGCGATCCCGGCGCGCGACGCCGAGCACATCGCACGTCAATGGATCGAATCGGCCGACTATGGCAAGCCGTCGCTGCACTCGATCCTTTACTACCGGCGCTGGCAGGTCACCGCGGCCGGGGCCGGCCTGCTCGCGCTGGCCGCAATCGCATTCGTTTCCTGGCGCTCGCGCGTCGCGGCGGTGCGCAGCGAGCGCGACAAGGCAATGTTCTTCGCCTTCATCAGCCACGAGATCCGCACGCCGATGCATACGATCCTGTCGTCGCTGGAATTGCTGCAACGCTCGGCGCTGCCGCCGAAGCAGGCCGGTCGCGCGGACGCGGCGATGGCCGCATCGGAATCGCTGCTGACGCTGCTCGACGACATCCTCGAATACTCGCGCCTCGAATCGCACAACGTGACGCTCGCGCCCGAGCCCACGCACGTCGAGCCCTGGGTGCGGCGCAGCGCCGACATGGTGCGCTGGCGAATCGACGAGAAGAAGCTGAGCCTGGCACTCGAACTCGCGTGCCCGCCCGGGCTGTGCGTGCTGATCGACCCGGTGCGCACGCGGCAGATCGTGCTGAATCTGCTCGTCAATGCGATCAAGTTCACGTCGGCCGGTTCGGTTGCGCTGCGCGTCGACTATCTCGACGGCAAGCCGGACCATGCCGGCTCGCTCGTGATCGAGGTCCGCGATACCGGCATCGGCATTCCGCCCGAACGCCAGCGCCGCATCTTCGAGCCCTACCAGCGTGTCGAGCATTCGGGTAACCGTCGCGTCGGCGGCAGCGGATTGGGACTGTCGATCTGTCGCGAACTGGTCGACCTGATGAAAGGCGTGATTACCGTCAGCAGCAGCCCCGACAAGGGCACCATCTTCACGGTGATCGTGCCGGCACGGCGCATCACTCACATTCAGGCGTCCGACACGACCGGGGCACAGAAGACGACGTCCGACCCGTCGCCGCCGGCGCACGGACTGGCGCCTGTTGAAGCCGACACGCGGCAGCCGGCCGGGAGCGGCCCGATGATTCTCGTCGTCGACGATCACGAAGCGGTTCAACATGCGATCGCACATCAACTCGACGCGCTCGCGTGCCGCTCGGCGGTTGCCTGCACCGGCGAGCAGGCCCTCGCGCAGTTCGAGCGCACGGCATTCGACATGGTGCTGCTCGATTGCGACCTGCCCGACATCGACGGCTATACGGTCGTGCGACGCATGCGCGACAGCGAACGCCTGCTAGAACGGGCGCGCACGCCCATCATCGCGATCTCGGCGTCGACCGGCGACGCGCATCGCGAGCGGTGCTTCGACAGCGGCATGGACGGCGTGCTGGGCAAGCCGCTGCGGCTCGATGCGCTGCGCCAGATGATCGACCTGTGGTGTCCGGCCGGCACGGCGGACGAAATCGCGCCACCGGCGCAGGACACGCGGTCGGCACAAGCCGATTTCCGGGCGATCTATCGGCAAAGCGTCGACGCGGATCTGGCGGTGCTCGGCGATGCGCTGTCGAATGACGATGCCGATCGCGCGCGTCATGCGTCGCACCGCATCAAGGGTGCCGCTGCCGTTGCCGGCCATGCGGCGACGAGCGAACTGGCAGCCGAACTCGAGCGCCGGCTGCAGTTCGCATCCGGCCCCATGCCGCCAGGCATCCGGGCGCTCGGCGACGAACTGTTGCGCCTGCATCGCGCCGACATGGCCGGATCGGACGCCCGCGGGCACGATTCGGGCAACGCAGAAACATAGATGGCCCGCGTGGCCGGAAACCCGGGCCCCGGCTGCCGGCGCGCGTCGCGGCCCTATGGCGCGGTCGACGCAACCGGTGCGCCATCCGCATCGGCCGGACACCAGGTCGCGATCGCCTGCCGGAGCGTTTCGAGCCGCAGCGGCTTGCCCAGCACGCCGTCCATGCCGCTTTCCAGGCAACGCGCCTTGTGCGCATCGCCGGACTCTGCCGAAATCGCAATGATCGGAACATGCGTGGCCTTTCGCGCGGTTTCCTCCTGACGAATCATTCGCGCGAGTGCATAACCGTCGATGTCGGGCAGATTGCAATCGAGCAGCACCATGTCGATCCGGCCCTGCGCGAGATGCCGCAACGCATCGTCGCCCGCGCCGGCGACGATGCCGACACAGCCGAGCGCGTCGCATTGATCCTGCAGCGCGGCCCGCACGGCTTCGTGATCGTCGACGATCAGGACGCGCGGTGCGCCGCGATGCACCGGCGCTGCCGCTGCGTCGGCCAGTGTCGGCGGCGCCGCGACGGCCGGTGTCGACGGCACGCCGTCCACTGCGGTCGCCGGCAATTGCACCGTGAATACCGTTTCGACGTGCGGCGTGCTTTCGACCGCGATCGAGCCGTGCATCAACTCGACGAGTTCCCGGCAGATCGCGAGCCCGAGCCCGCTGCCGCCGATCCCCTGTTGCGGCGCACGATCGGCTTGCCAGTAGGTGTCGAAGACCCGCCCGAACCGTTCGGGCGCGATACCGATGCCGGTGTCGCGCACTTCGAGGTGCAACACGCCGTTGCGCCCGTGGCGGGCCGCCAGATAGCGGACGCGCAGCGTAACGGCGCCGGCCGCCGTGAAATTGATCGCGTTGACGAGCAGATTCAGCGCAATCTGGCGCACGCGAACCGGATCGATCAGGACGTGCAACGACGGCGCCCCCGAAATCTCGAGCCTCAGCGCCAGCGCCTTGCGCTCCGCACGCCAGCGCACCATGTCGACGGTTTGATGAGCCCACGCCTCGAGCTCGGTCGTTTGCGGAGCCAGCGTCACCTTGCGCGATTCGAGGCGCGAATATTCGAGGATGTCGTCGAGCAGCGTCAGCAGCGTTTCGGACGCCGATGCAGCCGCCTCCACGCGGCCGGCCTGCAGCACGGGAAGCCGCGAGCGCTGCAGGAATTCGAGCGACGACAGGACCGTCTGCATCGGCGTGCGGATTTCGTGACTGACGAAAGCCAGGAACATCGCCTTGTCGCGCTTGCTGCGGATGGCCGCCGCACGGGATTTCCACATCAGGTAGGCGAGCACCGCGAACGTCAGCAACGTCAAGGCGATGGCCAGCACCACCGGCGCACGATAATGCACGATCGAGCGGATCGTCGGCTTGCCGTAGTCGCCCAGCTCGATCGAGTCCCGCGTGATCTCGGCCGTCTCGCTGACCGGAATGGCCGCGAGCGACTTGTCGATGATCGACGCGAGCACCGGCAGGTCGGCGCGCGAGAGCATCGCGAGCGACACCGGGCGGTCGGCCAGCATGCCGGACATGTAAAGCTGCCCGGTGAATTGCCGCCGCACGATCGGCAGGATCGTGACGTCGATGCCGAGCGCGGCATCGGCTTCGCCGTTGGCGACCGCGCCAAGCGCCAGTTCCTCGGTGTCGAACGTGAGCACATGGAGCGGCACGCCACTGTGGCGGACGAAGTACTCGACCGCACCGTGCCCCTTGATCGCGATGCGCCGCCCCTTCAGCCGTTGCAGACCAAAGATCATCGCGGAATCGTTGCGCGTCACGACGGTAAGCCGCCCGACCAGGTAGGGCGCGCTGACCAGCGCACCGGCGCCGATGCGGTCCGGAACCAGCTCGCGCCAGACACCCGGCAGCAAATCGACCTTGCCTGACGCGAGCGCCTTGTACGCGTGTCCCCATTCGGTGCCCGGCACGGTCTGGAACGCGAGTCCGGTCATCTTCGAGATTGCGCTCAGATAGCCTGCGACAAGACCTGCGTGTCTGCCGTTGCGCATGTACTCGATCGGGTGCCAGTTCGCCTCGACCGCGATATGGACGACCGGGTGGTCGCCGATCCAGCGCAGCTCCTCTTCAGTAAAGATCGGCTTCCAGCAGGCGGTCGCGGCGCCCGTGCCGACCGAGAAGGTCAGCAGCATCGTCGTCAATACGTGGCGAAGCATGCGCCACACCGGGCGATGCGCGGAGAACCTTGCTTCCATGATCGATTCGTTTGGGGTAAAGGCGCTCGGCGCCGCTTCACGGGCGCCGAACGCGCTAGAGACTGGCTGACGACGGCGTAAACGTGATCGTCAGCTTGTTGGTGTACTTGCCCGGACGCTTCCAGGCCGACTGGAATTCCGGTGTCTCGAGTGTCAGTGGCGTCGGCGTGCAGACGACCGGCACCGAAATGCCCGGCAGCGATACCGAGCGACCGGCGCTGTTGTTCACGCCCTGGAGCCGCACCGTCTCGTTGTTCGGCAGCACGATGTTCTTGCCTGCGTACGTCAGGCTCACGTTGTAGTCGATACGCGATTCGTACGCACCGCTCTTGTCCGACGCGAGCAGCACGGAATACTGGCCCTTGTCGCGACGGTCGACCGTCAAACCGTCGCTCGCCGACACGTCGAACCACGTGCTCTGCGAGTTGTAGCCGTCGTACAGGCACATATCGACGTTCGACGTGCCCGACATTCGGCTGCCGTTCGGCAGCTTGCGCAGCTTGAGGTCGACCGTGGGCGTCGCGCTCGTGAACTCCGGCAGATAAACCTGGATGTTGTTCTTGTCGGTGACGTCCAGCTTGATTGACGCCACGAAAGTGGCGATCTTCGGGTTGACTCCGCCGACGTCCCATTGCCTCAGGTTCAGCTTCAGGTTCGCCTTCCAGGTTCCGCCCGACGGGAGCTTCTTCAGCTCCGCGACGGGGATCTTGACGAAAATATTTCGCCCATCCCAGCCTATGGCTGGGCAATTTGCCACGGTAGCGGATTGCGCCATCTCGATTGGCGTTCGCCCGGCCGACAAGCCTTCCGATATGGCGTTGCCGTTGCAATCGCGGTGGCGACTGTATGCACTTTCTCCTTGAAGATCCAGCACGGCCGTGGCGCCCGTCTTTTCCTCCTTGAACGTAAGCCGGATCGTGGTCGAACTGCCCGCCACGATCCAGACCGGTTCTTTCGGACACGCACCTGTCGCCGTGGCGGTGTCCGATTCGCACGTCCACGAATTCCGCCCCCATCGCTTGAAATCCGTCGTGTCATAGCCGCCCGACGCGTAGTTGAATACCACGACGTCCCCCGTCGGCGCGCCACGATCCAGCGTGGCTTCCACAGTATCGTTGCGGTTGGCCGGCTGCTGGGAGGCCGCCGATGCATCGAACGCGATCGCGCTCGACGCGGCCGCCAGGACGATTGCCCGACAGCGAATTCGACTGATCTGAATCATTTGAATGACTGCTTCCTTGTGTACTCGAAATCGCGGGTCGCGCCGCGCGGCATCCGTGCGTGCGCGTCATTGCGCCGCGTTGATTACGTCCAATGCCTGCGCCCGCATCGACATCACGTAGCGATGCTCCAGCAGCTTGCGCACGCGAGCCTGCTTGCGCAGCGACGCCGGCAGCGCATCGGGTCCGGCCACTTCGCAGCGCACCTTGCCCACCATCATCAGCACGTCCTGCTGCTGCTTCACGTGCAGCGGGCAACGCATCAGCGTCGGACCATCCACAACGAACAGCTCGTTTTCCTTATGATCAAGCTCGGCAATAAAGCCGCCTTCGTTGTCGATCAGCGGCATCGCGCCATTGAGGATCACACTGTCCGACAGCGGCATGCCGCCCTTCGAGAATGCCTGGCCGACATAGGTGTACGTCACCTTCGCTTCGACTTTGCGCAACGCGAGCTGCCCCGGCACCATGAACAGCGTGCGCTTGCCGAGCCCCTCGGTCACGCTCGTCGCGCCCGCGGACGCCTGCGCGCCCGCGTCGTTCACTTCGGTCGTCACGGGCGTGAAGGCAGACACCGGCAGCAGCGCGCGCTGCCCGAACCCCACCTTGATCCGCGCGCTCGAATCGCTGCGCACCTCGGCCGCCATGCCGCTCGCATCGTCGCGCTTGCCGACCCGCACGGCGAACCCCGCGAGCGGATCCGACTGCGACGCGGATGCGCCGAGGAACACGCCCTGCCGCGCCACCGCGAACGACGACGAATAGCTCGCCGTCACCGATGGATTGTTGCCGCCGCTGTCGCGGCTGTAGCTGTTCGCGACCGACGCGGCGACGTCGCCGTAGCGCCCCTTCCAGCGGCCCTGGACCGTACCGGTCAGGCTCTCGGTGCCATAGCCCGACACGCCGATCGCGACTTCCCGGTAGGTGTCGCCCTGCCAGTTCCAGTTGCGGTCGAGCGTGTAGTTCGTCGTCGTGCTGTTGCGATCCGTTCGAACGTCGACGCCCGCCGACGTGTAAGCGGACGCGCGCCCGAGCTGCCTCGCGGGTTCGGCCATCGACAGCGTCACGCCGACGTAACCGCCATACTCGCTGCGGGCACCTGTGCTGCGATTCGCGTACGCGCCGACGCGCAGGTTCGTGCTGACCTTGCGCCATGTGAAGGATCGCGATAGCGATGCCTGAAGCGCACGCGACACCTGGTCGCCCTGGCGAAAGACGGGTGTCGCCCACGGACGATCCGGCGTGTCCGGCTGCCAGTCCTGCGACCGCCCGACGCTCTTGTTGTACGTGTAGCCAAGCATCGCCGACCAGTTTCCCATCGGAAACGACACGGTCACGTTCAGCATGTCGTAGCAACCGATGTCGCGATACGACACGGCCGGGCCGTTGCACGCCGCGCCGCGCATCTGGTAGCGGTACACACTCCACGACACGCCGTCGGCGAACGAAATCTGCTGGGTGTTGCCGCGCGAACCGTCGTTCCCGAAGAAGAACGAACCGCCGGCGGAGAGCACGCCCAGCGGAAATGCATGGCGCCACTCCAGCGCCGTCTCGTTGTACACGTGCCGGCCGACGCTCGCGACGCCGCTTGTCAGCGCCATTTCGCGCGACAGCGGAATCCGCACGCCGGCTGCCGCTGCCATGCCGTCCGGCGCGTCCCGGTCGGACGGGCGGCCGGCCTGCGCGAACCATTGTCGTGTGCGCGAATCGACACCGCCGCCCGTCTTCGTGAACGGCGTTGTCTGCGTGCGCACCTGCACGCCGTTCTCGAACACGCGCAGCGTCAGCGGATACGTGCCTTCCGGAAAGCGAGACGTATCGAGCGCATTGACGCCGGCCTTCATGTAAGACGTGCCCAGCAGCTCCTTCCCGCGGTACGCGTCGATACGCGAATCACGCGGCAACAGCAGCGTGACCGGCGTGCC
The DNA here is from genome assembly GCF_004803625.1 of Burkholderia sp. LS-044. NCBI lineage: Bacteria > Pseudomonadati > Pseudomonadota > Betaproteobacteria > Burkholderiales > Burkholderiaceae > Burkholderia > Burkholderia sp. LS-044. The sequence goes on along the minus strand of NZ_SSWO01000005.1, from coordinate 287,165 downwards.
CTGCTGCGCAACTTCCGGGTTCACGTAGGCCAGCGTCGTGCCGACACGCATGCCGTCGAGCGTGCCGACCGGCAGCATCGTGAACCCGAAGTTGCCGCCGAGCGCACTCGCGAGGTTGCGGTTGTCCATCCGGCCGGCCTGCGCGTAATGCTCGGTGCCGAGATCGTGGCGGTAGTAGAGATCCTGAAGCTGGACGTGGCTGTCCGATCCTCTCGAATAGCCCGTATGGGTGAAGTTCCAGTTCCCGCCGATGAAACTCTTCGGCGTGATGCCGAGCGCCCCCGTGCCCGACACGGACAGGCTCTCGTAGCCGCGCCCGCCCGACAGGTTGATCGTCTGCTGATGGATCAGCGCGTTTTCCGTCATCGGAGACGGCTCGCGAAACCGCTGGTCGCGCTCTTCGACGCTCACCCAGTCGCGCGACAGGAACAGCTCGATGTTGCCTTCGCTTTCGTCGTAGATCACGGCCGCGCTGTCGGTGTCGACATACCCGCAGCCGTTCACGCCCGCCGGCCCCGCGCAGGCGAGGTTGCCGTTGCGCGCCATCGACTTCGACAGCGCGTCGCCGATCGTCGACACGTCCGTCGCCGGGTTCAGCTGCGAGCCGAGCGCCTGCAACAGGCGGGCGGAATCCTCGAAACGCACCGCATCCGGCGTCACGAACACGCGGAACAAGCCGAGCGGCTTGCCCAGAAAGTTGACGTTGATGCGCTCGTCCTGCCCCGTCACGATGTCCTCGAACCCAGGCGGCACAACCGAAGCGGCGTGTGCGACGGACACGATGTCCATCACACAGATAGCGCCCAGGCATGCGACAACGGTCTTCTTGAGGTCGAATGGAATCATGCGGGAATAAGGAAGATTTCCAAAGGAGTGCTACAAAAAACAGGGCGCGCCGTTCAGGCGCGCCCGTCGATACCGTGCAGGAGCTTAGCTACCCGATGCCGCGCTCTGCGTGACGATCACGCTGACGAGGCCTTGATAGCTGCCGGCAGCCGTGATGGCACCGGCCGTCTTCTGTCCGATCGACAGCGGCAGCACGTTCGAGCCCTGCGCCAGTTCGCCGGTAAAGATCTCCGACGCCTTCAGCGTCGTCGCCGTGGTGCTCAGCGCGGTGGTGCCCAGCTTGACCGCCAGCGGAATCTCCTTGGCGCCCGGGCTCGTCTGGTTCTTCAGCGCCGGCTCGGCCGCGAGGCGGATCTGCAGATCCTTCGCCTTGTCGTTCGTGAAGATCTTCGTGTTCATTTCAGCCGCCTGGAGACCCGAGCCCGGCAGATACTGCATCTGCATGGTCGTCGGCAGCGCCGACCCGTCCGCCGACAGCATCTCGAGCGTCGTGTCGACGTTGGCGGTGACGGTGATGTCCTTCTGCACGGCGTGAGCCGACATCGACATCAGGGCGGCGGCAGCGATCGGAACGTATTTCAGCATGGGTTAGTCCTTCTGGTTGGTTGAAACAATGGTATGACCCGACAGGGTCTCGTTATTCGCGCTCGGCGCGTTCATCGCGTCGACGGAATGCGTGCGCACAACCTTCTGCTGTACACCTGCCATTCCCCCCACTCGATATCGGATTCGCACATAAGGTGCGGAATGCAGCCCCTCCAGCCTGAAGTGCTGGCCCGGATAGACACTGCGGTCGAATTTCGTCCATTGGCACGAAGCATCGTCCTTCTCGGACCGGCACGCGCCGGCCTCGAGCAAACCGATCCGCACGTTGCCGGTATTGGCCAGCACGCCATGCGACACGTCGAAATCGGGCACCGGCGTTTTCGGCAGCACACGAATGAGCGGCGCCCAGACGAGGCTGAAGTCGACCTTGCCGGACACATCGCCGGTCGCCGCGGAATCGTCGTCGGACGGCGCCGCCACCGGCTGCAGGTAGACGCGATACAGCACCTCCTTCTTCGGCACGCCCAGCGGAATCACCCTCAGGAGCCGCGTGCCGCCGGCCGGCAACGCGAACCTGGCCGGCGAGATCACGATCGCGTCGTCACCGGAATTCATGCTGGCCTCCTCGCGCTCGTGATCCGTCGCCGGATCGATCACGCGCTTCGCGATCGCCTTCACGTACTGCGTCGCATCGGACTTCGAATAGATGCGCAGCTCCGCGGCCGACTCCTTGCCGCCCCCGATCGATGCCGCCATGGGATAGACCAGCATGTTTGCGCTGGCGACCGATGAGGCAAGCGACAGGGCAATTGCGACAAGCAACACCCGATACGGGTGGTATCTCTCGTTGAAAATAATTTGCATACCTTATCTATACGGAATCAATTTCGCGCTATTTCACGCATTAGCGAGCCATCACGCGTCGCTCGACGCAAATTCCAGGCGGCTTCCCAATGACTTGCGACATGCCTGACATGGCTCAGCCAGTCGTTTCCACCGCGGATACGGGCCGGCGTGACACCCGAGCCGCCGAGTCGTCGGCGACGAACGCGGCACGAGTCATGAAGCCCTTCGTCGACTTGGGATGGAAGCGGCAGCCCGATCTTTCCGGCGACCGCAAAATCTCCAGCGCGTTTGCGTATGAGGTGCCATGTCAAGCACCCCGGCTATCCCAACGCATTGCTTGATTAGGATTCTGACTAATCAGGGGGGCACGGAATATAGGATTCGTCCTAAATTTGATGCTTCTGCACCAATCGACAGGGCTAATTCGCCTATAAAGGCCTAACTACCCGCGATCCGCATAGTGAGATGGAACGTGATGGTCTGCAGGGCAAACTCGTTCGCGAGAAGTTTCCGAAGCGAGCCATTTCCGAGCCGCCGAGCGCGGCTATCGGACAATCGAGGCGGGAAGACGCGCGGGCAGGATGCTCGTCGCGCGACGTGACGTCGAAAACGCGGGCGAGCGCGTATCTGGCGGAATGAAGCGATTTGCCCGGCACCCATCTTCGTTGATGTACCACCTCGCCTATGACGACGGCGGGCGTCAACCCGCCGCCGTTATTTCACGCATTGCGCGAATACACTCGCCGATGTCGCACGGCCTCCGCCAGCACGTCGAGCACCGGCTCCGTCTGCGTCCAGCTCAGGCATGCGTCCGTGATCGATACGCCGTACTTCAGCGGCACGCCCGGCTTCAGGTCCTGCCGCCCTGCCTCGAGATGGCTCTCGACCATCACGCCGACGATCCGGTGCTCGCCCTGCGACAGTTGCCGCGCGAGATCCTGCGCGACGTCGATCTGGCGGTCGTGCGACTTGTTCGAGTTCGCGTGCGAGCAGTCGACCATCACCTGTTCGCGCAACCCGGCCTTGCGCAGCACCGCACAGCATGCGTCGACATGCGCGGCGTCGTAGTTCGGGCCGTTCTTGCCGCCGCGCAGGATCACGTGCGCGTCGTCGTTGCCGCGCGTCTCGAAGATCGCGGCCATCCCCATCTTCGTCATCCCCATGAACGCATGGCTCGCGGCCGCCGCGACGATCGCGTCGGACGCAACCTGCACGCCGCCGTCGGTGCCGTTCTTGAACCCGATCGGGCAGCTCAGGCCCGACGCGAGCTGGCGGTGACTCTGGCTCTCGGTCGTGCGCGCGCCGATCGCGCCCCATGCGATCAGGTCGGCGATGTACTGCGGGCTCAGCAGGTCGAGGAATTCGGTCGACGCCGGCAGGCCCAGTGCGTTGATGTCGAGCAGCAATTGCCGCGCGGCGCGCAGCCCTTCGTTGATGCGGAAGCTGCCGTCGAGGCGCGGGTCGTTGATGTAGCCCTTCCAGCCGACCGTCGTGCGCGGCTTCTCGAAGTAGACGCGCATCGTGATCAGCAGGTCGTCCTTCAGCGCATCGGCGGCGGCCTTCAGCCGGCGTGCGTAGTCGAGCGCCTGGTCGTGATCGTGGATCGAACACGGGCCGACGACGAGCAGCAGCCGGTCGTCGCGGCCGTGCAGGATGTCGCCGATCGCGCGGCGCGTATCCTCGACGAGCGTCTGCGTGGCGGCCGGCACCGGCAGCTCGTCCAGCAGCAGCGCGGGCGAAATCAGCGGGCGCACGGCGCCGATGCGGACGTCGTCGATGCGCGTGGTGTCCTGCGTCGCGTCGGCGCTGCCTACCTCGCGATCGTGGGAAGGATTGTCGAGGTTCTGCATGGTGATTCTCCGGGGGACGTCTGTAATGATGAGCAGGCTCGATTATGGCACCCGGGCGGGGCGGCGAAGGGTTCCGGCGGGAGGGCGAGCGCGGCAAAGGCCGCGTTGACGCGACCAGGGTCAATTCCGGAATGAAAAAAGGCGACCCGTGAAGGGTCGCCCGGCCATGCGCCGCGCCGCGTCGCGCGGTGCGGTACGGTGCGGTGCGGCTAATGCAGCGTTTCGGGCGCCAGCGAATTGCTCGGCAGCAGCGACGTCAGCCAGCAATTGCTCGGCGCGGCTTTCCCGTTGAAACGGTCGTAGAGCCACGGCAGCATGCCGGCCACCCACGGCACGATCGCCCCGGCATGCTCGAGCGGATATTCGGTGTACGTGACCGGCGTGCCGCTGGCGCAGAACTTCTGCGCGAGGGCGCGCACGTCGTACGCGAGCATCACGCCGTCGCCCACCTGGCTGCTGAAGGTGCCGTCCAGCGCGCCTGCCGTGCCCTGGCCGATGAACATCGGGATCGTCGGCGATGCGGCCAGCCCGGCATTCACCTTGTTGGCATACGTCACGTACGCGGGAATGCTGTTGATGTCGTTCGCGTATTGCGGCTTGAACAGCGTGCCCCAGTGCAGCCCCGTGTATTTCGGCAGGATGTACGCGAGCGACTGGCTCTGGATGTCGTTGAACACGGCGACGCCGGTATCGCTGAGATAGGGCGTCAGGTCGAAGCCGTAGCCGCGCGACAGCCCGGCCAGCGCGGCCGCGGCCACGCCGCCCCACACGATGCTGCCGTCGACATAGCGCAGGTTGTGCGCGGGGTCGACCAGCACACCGCCTTCCGCCGCGCCGACGAGCTGCCGGTTGATCTCGGGCGCATAGCTCGGCGCGAGCTGCGCGGCCCAGTTCGTCGCGATCGCGCCGCCGGAATAGCCGATCATCGCGACCTTGCTCGACGGACTCAGGCCAGTCGACGGCGTATTGAGCGCCGCGCGGATCGAATCGAGCGTCGTCATCCCGTATTCGGGACCGGCGGCGAAGTCGGCCGTCTGGCCTTCCGTATCGGGCACGATGACGTTGTAGCCGAGCAGCAGCAGCGTCGACAGCGGAATCGATTCCGCGCTGTAGAGCAGCGTGCCGACGTTGATGATCTTCGTGACGTCGCGATCGCCGGCGATCACCTGCGACGGCTCGTCGTACGGGTTCAGCGAATCGTAAGCCGACTGGTAGGAGATGGCCCGGCCGTTGCTGACCTGGCTCCGGATCACGGACGTCACGTTCACGACCGGCTGGTTCAGCGCGTTATTGGTGCGATACAGCAACTGCTGCGCGGTCAGCGCGGTCGGGATGCCGGCCACGTGATAGGTGACGTTGCGCGTCTTGAGCACCGTGCCCGGTGGAATCGATGCCAGCGGCGTGGTGCCGGCGTAGGTATAGAACGGATCGGACACGGCCGGTGCGCCGGCGCTGGCCGGCGATGCGGCGACCGCCAGCGCGGCGGATACGGCTGCCGCGGCCAGCATGAAACGTCTGGAGGACATGGTTGGGGCCCCTGGGATAACCTGCTTTCATCGAAGGAAGTTCGGCGGTGTTGCAGACCATCGTGTGCGCCGCGTCAAAACCGTTTCCGTGCCATCGACTGTCTCCTGTGAAAGAATGATCCGGCCTGTTCCGAGTTCGTAGTTTTAGTAGGAGTGCAAACCGGATTAATTGAAGCACATCGAGAACGCGCTCGACGGGCGTTTTCCATTGTTTGAAGGTAAACGCCTAAACCCGCCGCCGCACGATGCGGAGCGCGCCGGCCATTCGGCCGACTGTCCGCGTTTCGCGGAAGTACCGTACGATCACGGCTGTCGGGTACCGAAGCGGCCGCGTCGTGCGATGCCGGCCGCACGGCGCACCGCCTGCCTGTGACCGATCGTTTCCTGCCCAACCGACACGCCACGATGACCGTCTCCGAACTGCTCCGCGCCATTCGCCAACCGTATGCCGACCTGCTCGCGAAAGCGGCCGCACAGCCGGCCGTGATCGCCGAACCGGCCTACCGGCGTGCCGACGGCACGCTCGCCACCGAAGGGCCGCTCGCGCTGCCGTGCCGGGCCGACATCATCGCGACCGAAGGCGAATCGGCCGGCCAGCCGGCGATGGTCGATTCCGCCACGCAGCTGGATTTCGAGCCGTTCGCGTTCGATCTCGACACGGCGGCCGTGTCGATCCGCCCGTTCGTGTGGGACTGGGCCGCGATCGAGGCCGACGGTCTCGACGAAAGCGCGGCGGCCGACGCGTTCAAGGCATGGTTCTTCGCGTGGTTCGATGCCGACGACGAGAACACGCCGGCCGAAGACGGCCTGCACGGGATCGTTCACTACCTGTCGGAGCCGGTTCGCGCGGAACAGGGGTGGCGCGTCAATGCGGATCTCGGCTCCGCGCCCGAAACGGCCGTGGAGGATCTGCTGTTCCGGCTCGTCGATGCGGGCGCTTCGCGGATCAGCATCGGTTGACTGGCCGCTCCGTTTCCTTTACGCCACCATGAAAAAAATCTTCGCAACCGTGCTGCTTTGCGTGTCGCTTCCGGCACTCGCCAAGGTGTCCACCGACGTGTTCTGCTTCAGGTCGAACGGCGACAAACCCGTGCGCTTCGAGATGCGCACCTACTATGACGATGCAGTCAAATGGTCGGGCGGCATGGTCCGGTACGCGCAATCGAAAACGGCCCTGCCGCTGGTGATCGAACATGAGGAGGATGAAGTGCTCGACGAAAGCCGTCCGCACCAGTACACGACGACCTGGGTCGAAATGGTCGGCGGCAAGGTCAACGGGCGCTACGAAATGATGACCCAGGGCGCGATGGTCTATTCGATGACCTACACCAACGCGCGCACCGGCAAGCAGACCGCGTTCGGCCGCGCGCTGGATGTCGACGCGTCCGAACAGACCGGGTGCCGCTGGTGATGCGCCCGCTGATCCGGATTGTCCTGGTGCTGGTCGCGCTGCACGCAGGCTTCGCGCATGCCGCGCCGCGCACGGTCTACGAAGGCACGCTGCAAGGTGCCGGAGCCGTCGTGATGGAACTCGACGATCGCCCGGCCGCGGACGGCTCGATCTCGGGGCGCTACTTCTATGCGCAGCACGGCGTCGATATTCCGCTGCACGGCACGCCCGCGCAACTGGTCGAACCGCTCGTGCGAACGCAGTTGCCGGACGACGCGCGCAGTCCGTTGGGATACCGCGAGCAAGCCGATTTCGATCATTCCGCGGCCACCTGGCAAGGCACGCGGGACAAAGCCGGCTATCGCGGCCGCTGGACCGATGCGCGCTCCGGCAAGACGCGTAGCTTCACGCTGCGGCGCGTCGCTGAATACGATCCCGACGCGGTTGCGCCCGGGTCGGTCGAAGCGATCACCGCGGTATCCGCGGGGGGTGTCGGCAGCGGCATCGCGCGCAGCGCGGAGATCGACATGCAGCACGCCCCCTATGCCACGCTGAAGCTTGCCGGGCACGTACGGCCGGTGGGCGCCGAGATCGGCGACGGCCTGGTTGCCTACCGGATGTGGAGCGACCCGCGCACCGTGCTCGCGTATCCGCGGCTGAGCCGCCATCCCGATCCGGCCGTGATGGCACGGGTCAACCATCTGCTGGAACAACGGCACTGGCAGATGAGTCTCGCGGCGCTCGAATGCGCGGCGACGCGCTATACGGACGACGGGCCGGCAGCCGGTACGCTCGGCAGTTACGACGACGAGCACGTAACGGTCACGTGGCTGTCGCGCGCGGTGTTGGGTATCGTGGAATCGGGCAGTCTGTTCTGCGGCGGCGCGTACCCGGACAATCACTACGATCCGGTCACGTTCGACCTGCTGCGCGGTACGTACCTCGACTGGAATCGCGTGATCGACGCGGCTAAGGCAGGCAAGGACGGCGCCCCGGCAACGAGCCCCGCGCTGGTGAGTTTCATTACGCAGTTGCGCGACAAGGCAACACACGGTCTGCAAGTGACAGACGGCAAAGACGTCTCGCTGTCGTGCGCGGATGTGCTCCCCGAGTATCTGGCGTTCGAACTCGACGCACCCGGCAAGCTCTCGTTCGTCGTATCCGGAATCGGGCACGCGATGGGCGCCTGTCTCGGGCCGCAACTCGATGTGCCGTTCGCGGCGCTCGCGCCGATCCTGAGGCCGGGCGGCGCGCGTTATCTCGTACCGGGCGTCAAGCTGAAGTAACGCGGCGGCGCGGGCGCTATCCGCGTCGCACCCCGGCCCCACCGCGTGGCGACGGGGCCGGGCGACGCGCATGCATCGCCGTCATTTACGTCAGGACGCGTCGCCTTGCGCGTCGACGTCGATGCCAAGCTCGCCGGCCATTCGCAGAACCAGCGCATTCAGCCGCGCCACTTCATCCGCGAGGCGCTTCTGTTCGGCCTTCAGCGCTTCGAATTCCGAAGGCGGCACGGAATCCGCCCCGCCGGCATCCGCACCCGCGAAGTCGGCCACGTTCACTTCGCCGCACATCAGGTGCATCCAGCGGTTCTCGCGCGCGCCCGGCGCACGCGGCAACCGGACGACGAGCGGCTGCGCGCGCGCCGCGAGTTCGTCGAGGAACGCCTCGACCGACGAGATATCCGCGAAACCGTGCAGGCGCGCGCTGTTCAGGCGCAACTCGGCGGCCGTCTGCGGGCCGCGCAGCAGCAGGATCGTCAGCAGCGCGATCGCCTGGCTCGGGATGCCGAGCACGCGGTTCGCGTTGTGCTCGAAACGCGGCACGCGGCTGCTGCTGCCTTCCATCACGAGGCTCAGGTGCTTCAGCCCGTCGAGCGCGGTCGTGACTTCGTCCTCGCTGACGTTCATCACCGGCGAGCGCGCGGTTTTCTGGTTGCAGCCCGCGGTCAGCGCATTCAGCGACAGCGGATAGGTGTCCGGCACCGTGTGCTGTTTCTCGACGAGCACACCGAGAATGCGGGCCTCGAGGGGCGTGAGTTCGCGAAGGGCGCGTGGCGTGGGCGTATCCGGCGTGGTGGTCATGAGTGGCGTCGCAGCGTGCAGCAGGTGAAGGGAAACAGTCGCGGCCCGTCCGGCATCGCGCACGGGCGAGCCATATGATAGCTCGCGTCGCTCGGCCCGGCGCCACTCGCCAACCGCCGCGCGCACTTGCCGCAGCCGGCTTTCGTCCGGCCGGCCTGCCTGCCGGCCGGTGCCGCGCGGCAACGGATGCGCGCCGTGCCGGCGATTCCGCCGCCTCGCACGCGGCGGCGTTTGCGCGACACGCATGCCGGCGCTACGATATGCGTCACCCCGACGTCCGCGGCGCGGCGCGAGCGCTCTCGCACGCATCACCACGCATCGCCCGTCCCGCACGCCATGCCGCCATGCATGCGCGTCGCCCGTCGACGCCGCTCATCCGTTCATCCATTCACCCCTTCGACCCGCTCACCGCCATGACCGCATCCTCTTCCGCACCGCACGTGCGCGCCATCGTCACCGGACACACGCGCGGCCTCGGCGCGTCGCTCGCCGAACAGCTGCTGCTGGAAGGCATCGCCGTGCTGGGCGTATCGCGCAGCCGTCATCCGACGCTGGCGTCGCAAGCCGGCGACCGATTCTCCGAAATCGAACTCGACCTGTCGGACACGCCGGCCGTCGCGGCGTGGCTGGCCGGCGACACGCTGCGCCGCTTCGTCGACGGCGCGTCGATCGTGCTGCTGTTCAACAACGCGGGCATCGTCGATCCGATCGGCCCGCTCGCCGCGCAGGATCCGGCGATCGTCGCACGCGCGGTCGGCGTGAACGTCGCGGCGCCGCTGATGCTGTCGGCCGCGCTCGCGCAAGCGGCATCGGCCACGACCGAATGCCGGATCCTGCACGTGTCGAGCGGCGCGGCGCGCAACGCGTACGCGGGCTGGAGCGTCTACTGCGCGACCAAGGCCGCGCTCGATCACCATGCGCGCGCGGTCGCGCTCGACGCGAACCGCGCGTTGCGGGTCTGCAGCGTCGCGCCGGGCGTCGTCGACACGGGCATGCAGGCAACGATCCGCTCGACCAGCGAAGACAACTTCCCGATGCGCGAGAAATTCGACCAGTTGAAGTCGAGCGGCGCGCTCGCGACGCCCGAGGCAGCCGCGCGCCAGTTGATCGGCTATGCGCTGAGCGACGCGTTCGGCTCGGTACCGACCGCCGACGTGCGGGAACTGCCGAGCCACTGAGCCACGCCGGACGTCAACGTCCTTCGAGCCGCTTCGTCCAGTCTTCGACCTGCCGCTCCGCCCGGCGCTTGTCGAGCATCCTGCGCCAGCCGGCCGGCAGTATCGGGACCTCGCACAGCGCGTCGAGCGCGGCCATGTCGAGCGTGCGCCGGTACAGCACGTCGAGCACCGCCGACAGCGTCCATTGCGGATAGGCGCGCCGATACAGCGCCAGCACGTCGCCCGGCGCCACCCAGCCCGCCTGCAGCACGCGGTAATACCAGCCGGTCCGGCCGCTTTGCTGCACGAGCGCGGCCATCCGCGGATGATCGAAGCGCGCGTTGAGCTTCCAGCACGGCTGCCGCGACTGCGACACCTGAAGCACGGCGCCGCCCAGCGTGAACTCGTCGCCGAGACACACGTCGTGCTCGGTCACGCCATGCGTCGACAGGTTCTCGCCGAACGCACCCGGTCGCGCGAGCACGTCGCGTGCGCCGATCTGCGCGGCCCACCATGCGTAGTGATCGTGCGCATAGTGGTGCACCGCCTTGTCGGGGCCGCCATGATGCCGCGCATCGGCCTGCTCGTCGCCGGCAAAGCCGAGCGCACCCAGCCACAAGCGCGATCCGACCGGCTGCTTGTCGATCGCGCTGGCGTGCGGCGTGCCGGCCAGCGGCCGGCTCGTGCCGATCCGCACCGGGCCGATAGAGGCCGAGATCGCCGGCCGCGCCGCGTCGCTCATGTCGTCACACCGTCAGGCAATGCCGCGAGCAGGCGTTCGAGTTCGCGCGTGCGCGCGTCGCCCAGCGGCATCAGCGGCTTTCTCGGTTCGCCCGCATCGAAGCCGCACAGGCGCAGCCCAGCCTTCACGGTCACCGGCAACCCACCGTTGACGATGAATTGCAGCAGCGGCAGCTGCGCCTGAAAGACCGTCCGGGCGCGCGCCAGGTCGCCCGCGCGCATCGCGTCGAACAGCGCCAGCGGCAACGCCGCATTCAGGTTCGGCGCGGCCGTGCACCATCCGGCCGCGCCGGCCGCGAGGGCGGCGAGCGCCATCGGGTTGCTGCCGTTGTAGAACGGAATCGCGCCGTCGCTCAGTTGCGCGAGACGGTGCATCCGCCCGATGTCGCCCGTGCTCTCCTTCACCATCGTCACGTTGTCGACGGTCCGGCAGATCGTCGCGATCAGGTCGGGCGACATGTCGACGCCGCTCGTCGCGGGGTTGTTGTACAGCATGATCGGGATGCCGATGGCGGCGCCGATCGCGCGATAGTGCGCGACGATCTCGTCGTGACCGAGCTTCCAGTACGACACCGGCAGCACCATCACCGCATCGGCGCCGGCCTGCTCCGCGAAGCGCGCGCGGCGCACCGCGCCCGCCGTGGTGAGATCGGAAATGCCGACGACGGTCGGCACGCGCCGGCGCACCGCGCGGATCGACGCGGTGGCGACCGCCTCCCATTCCGCGTCGGACAGGTACGCGCTCTCGCCGGTACTGCCCAGCGGCGCGATCGCGTGGACGCCGTCGGCAATCAGGCGCTCGATCAGCGCGTCGAGCGCCGTGAGGTCGACGCCGCCGTCGGCGGAGAACGGTGTAACCGGGTAGGCAATGATGCCTTTCAGCAGGATGGACACGATAGGTAATCCTCAGTGATGGTCGGATACGGCAGCGGCGAATCGCCCGCTCACGCGACGCAGTCCCGATGCGTGCGCAATGCCCTGCGCGCGTAGTAGTCGAAAGTCACCGCATCGCGCTTCGGCTTCGAAATCCAGTCGTGCGCTTCGCGCGCCAGCGCCGGCGGCACCGGCCTGATCTCGCCGGCCGCCATCGCGAGCAGTTGCAGCTTCGCGGCCCGCTCGATCAGCAGCGCGAGGATGCACGCTTCCTCGATCGTCTTGCCGACCACGAGCTGGCCGTGATGCGACAGCAGGATCGCGCGCTTGCTGCCGAGCGCCTTCGAGATGATCTCGCCCTCCTCGTTGCCGACCGGCACGCCGGGCCAGTCCTTCAGGAACGCGCAATCGTCGTACAGCGGGCAGGTATCCATGTGCGACACGACGAGCGGCTGCTCGAGCATCGACAGCGCCGCGACATGCGCCGGATGCGTATGGATGATGCAGTTCACGTCCGGGCGCTCGCGATAGATCCACGTATGGAACCGGTTGGCCGGATTCGGGATGCCTTCGCCGTCGACGACGTCGAGATCCTCGTTCACGCGCAGCAGGTTCGCGGCCGAGATCTCGTCGAAGCCGAGCCCGAGCCGCTGCGTGTAGTACGTGCCGACGTCGCCCGCGCGGCAGGTGATCTGCCCGGCCAGGCCGGAATCGTGGCCGGCGTCGAACAGGATCCGGCACGTGAGCGCGAGCTTCTGCCGCGCGGACCAGCCGCTGTCGCCCACCTCGTTGTCGAGACGCCGCTCCGCCAGCGCGACCAGCGCCTCCTTCGTCAAATTCAGCGTTTCCGCCATGTTCACCTCCTGAATGGGCCGGGTCGGTCACGCCGTTCGCGCCGCTTTCCCGGGAACACGTGACACACGATACACCACAGGACACTTTGTGTCATGCGTTACAATCCGTTTTTCGAAGGACACCTGGCGCCCCATGACGATTCGCCTGAAGCTGCTCAGAAAACAGAAGGGCTGGACGCTCGACGTGCTGGCCGACGAGACGGGCCTCACCAAGAGCTACCTGTCGAAAGTCGAGCGCGGCCTGAGCGTGCCGTCGATCGCGGTCGCGCTGAAGCTGTCGAAGGCACTGAATGTCGATGTCGAACAGTTGTTCTCGGAAAGCCGCAACCGCGAGCTGATCACGGTCACGCGCGCCGGCGAGCGCACGGCGATGGGCGCGGCGGCCGACCGCCACGCACACCGCTTCGAGAGCATCGCGGCCGGCGTCGCGCCGAAGAAGATGCTGCCGTTCGTCGTGCATCCGCCGCACGAATTCGTCGCATCGACGTTCCGCGAGCACGAAGGCGAGGAATTCCTGTTCGTGCACAAGGGGCGCGTCGAAATCGAATTCCCGAACGAGACGGTGCAACTCAAGACCGGCGATTCAGTCTATTTCAACGCACTCATCCCGCACCGCACGCGCAGCCTCGGCGCCGCGCAGGCGGAGATCCTGGTCATCGTCAGTCACGACGACTAGCCTCGCCACCTCTTCGCGCAAGGATCCCCGATGGTCACGAAGGCCACCGCACCGTTCCAGCAGATCAAGACGCTCGTTCGCCAGAACGTCGACTCGGGCGACTGGCGCCACGGCGACCGCATTCCGTCCGAGCTCGATCTCGCCGCGCAGTTCGGCGTCGCGCGCATGACGGTCAACCGCGCGCTGCGCGAGCTGACCGAGGAAGGCGTGCTGAAGCGCATCGCGGGCGTCGGCACGTTCGTCGCCGAGGTGAAGCCGCAGTCGAACCTGCTGATGATCGCGCACATCCGCGACGAAATCCGCGCGCGCGGGCACGAATACCGCTGCCGCGTGCTGAGCCAGTCGAGCGAGCCCGCGTCGTTCGACGTCGCGGCCGCGTTCGGCCTGCCGGTCAATACGCCGGTTTTTCACGTGGTGTGCGTGCACGAGGAAAACGGCCGCCCGATCCAGCTCGAGGATCGCTACGTGAACCCGGCCGCCGCGCCCGGTTTCATCGACCAGGATTTCCAGGTCGAGCCGCCGTCCGAGTATCTGTACAACAACGTGTCGCACTACGAACTGGAAATCGAGCACGTGGTCGATGCGTCGCTGCCGACCGGCGAACAGGCGCGGCTGCTCGACATGCGCGCCGACGAGCCGTGCCTCACGCTCACGCGCCGCACCTGGACGAACGGGCTGCCCGTCACGTTCGTGCACTTCCTGCATCCGGGCAACCGCTACCGGCTCGGCTCGCGCTTCAAGCCGGGCGCCGGGCGCCACCCGACCTGATCCTTCGTCACATACCTTTCGTCACATCCCGGCCCGCACAAAAGCGCGCGGCGGCCGTTTCGTCAGAAAACGGCCGCCGCGTCCTTCACGCGCGCCCGCCGGCGTCAGAGCGTGCCGGCCTGCCCCGCACCACGCGACCACACGACCGGAAACAGCGGATGGTCGAGCGGCGCGCCGTCGGGCAGTTGCTCCGCGAGCCCGGGAAAATCGGGCGACGTCTTCCAGCGGCGCGGCGCGTGACGGATATCGTCGCCGACGAAGCGGATCGAGAACGCGCGCCGACGGTTCTGCGTACCGCCCGACGCGTGCAGCGTGAGCATCCGGAAGCACACCATGTCGCCGGGCTCGAGCGCCCAATGGCGGATCGGGAAGGCCGCGCGGTCGCCTTCGATGTCGGGCAGGTCCGCGAGGCTGCCTTCCGGAAACCACTTCGCTTCCTTGTCCATGAACGTGCGCGGCATCAGCCACGGCCCGCGATGCGAGCCCGCGACGAATTCCAGCGTCGATTCGAGCGGCACCGGATCGACCGGAATCCACATGCTGACGTTGTCGTCGCCCTCGATGTTGTAGTACGGCTGGTCCTGGTGCCACGGCGTGCGCTGCCGCGTGCCGGGCTCCTTCACGAGCAGGTGGTCGTGATGGAGCCGCACGTTCTCCGTGCCCATCAGCGCGGCGGCCACCGACGGCGCGGGCGAGCGCACGATGAAGTCGCGATACGCGTCGTTGTGCTGCCAGTTGCAGAAATCCTCGAAGAACCAGCCCGGATCGTCGGGCCGGCTCGCGACTTTCGCGCGCGGGCTCGGCTGCGCGAGATTCGCGTCGATGCCGGCGCGCAGCGCGGCGACTTCGTCGGGCGAGAAGATCCCCTTGATGCAGACCGCACCTTCCTCGCGGAACGCGGCGATCAGTTCGGGCGTCACGGCTTGCGCGACGCGATCCTCGATACTCGTCATGGTGTGCCTGTCGATTGAGTGAATCACGGAATCACCGAATCACGGTGCCGAAGTCAGCTGCTGCTTCGCACCGTAGATGTCGAAGTCGAAATATTTCGCGGCGATCTTCTGGTACGTACCGTTCGCGCGGATCGCGACGATCGCGTCGTTCAGCCGCTTCTTCATCGCGTCGTCGCCCTTGCGCACGCCCATCGCGACGCCGTAGCCGGTGATCCGCACGTCGGTCACGTCGGGGCCCGCGAACGCATAGCCCTTGCCGCGCGGCGTCTTCAGGAACGAGTAGCCGGCCTGCGTCTTGTCCTGGAAGGTCGCGTCGAGGCGGCCGTTGACGAGATCCTGGTACACCTGGTCCTGGTTCTGGTACGAGACGATCGTCACGCCCCTGGTCGCCCATTCGGCCTTCGCGTACGCCTCCTGCGTCGTGCCCTGGTCGATCCCGACGCGCTTGCCCGCGAGCGACGCGGCGGTCGGCAGCAGCTTCGAGCCGACCGGCGCGACGAGCGCGCCCGGCGACGCATACAGCTTGTTCGAGAAGTCGATCTGCTTGAGCCGCTCGTCGGTGGCCGTCATCGCGGACATGATCACGTCGAACTTGCGTGCGCGCAGCGCCGGAATCATCCCGTCGAAGCCCTGCTCGACCCAGACGCACTTCGCACGCAGCTGCTCGCAGATCGCATTGCGCAGGTCGATGTCGAAGCCGGCGAGCGAGCCGTCGGGCTGCTTCGCCTCGAACGGCGGATACGTGGGGTCGATGCCCCAGCGGATCGTCGACGTGTCCTGCGCGAACGACACGAGCGGCGCGAACGCCAGCGCGGTAACGAGAAGCCTTGCAGTGCGGTTCATGGCGTGTCCTTGATGGTCTCGACGCGGCGCGCAAGCGCCGGCGTCCGGTGGGTGGCGTTGCGCCGGAACGCCCGGCGCGGTGCGCGAAAGACTGGGACTTCGATGGAACTGCGATGCAGTCTAGACCGCTCAAATTTCGAGCGCAAGCGGGGGGGAAGGCAGAATGCGCGGATTAAGGTCGGGAGACGGTGAGAGGCCGGAAATGACGCCCTGAACACACGCGCATAGCGTGGATTTACGAGATTTTCGGGTGTTTACCCTACGAGACGCGCGCCCGCCACAGGGGCGCGTTTTTCCGGATTTCCGTGAAATAACGATGTCTATACAGGCACCCGCTCGATCGCCGCATACCCGCGCCGCCGCGCATGCCGCAGCGGCGTCTCGCCGTTCGAATCCGCGAGATCGACGTTCGCGTGCCCGTCGACGAGCAGTTGCACGATCCGCACATAACGCTCGCTGCCGTCGCCGAGCATGATCGCCTCCAGCAGTGCGGTCCAGCCGAGCCGGTTCACGTGGTCGACGTTCACGCCCGCGTCGATCAGCGTGCGCACCGTCTCCACATGGCCGCGCTCCGCTGCCGGAATCAGCGCGGTGCCGCGATACCGGTTCGTGCTGCTCCGGTCGGCGCCGTGCGCGAGCGTCATCCGCAGGATGTCGAGATGGCCGCGCGCACCGGCGTACAAATACGGGCTGTCCTGGATCGCATCCTTCGCGTTGACGTCCGCACCCGCGTCGATCAGCACGCGCGCCGCCTCAACATGATTGCCGTGCGTCGCGAGCAGCAGCGCCGTGCGGCCCTGCCCGTCGCGCGAATCGATCGGCGCGCCGCGTTCGAGCAGCGTGCGCACTTCGCCCGCGTCGCCACGGTCGGCCGCGCTGCGCAACCGGCCCTCGAGCGCGCCGCCGTCGGCGGCGGCCGCGGCCGACGTGAGCGCGGTCAACGCAAACGAGCCGATGATCGCGATCCGTTTGAAAAACATCCGGTGTCCTCCGTGCGTGCGGCGCACGCCGATACTCGGTCGATTCGATCCGTCAGGCGCCCCCGCGACGCCACCCGACGCCGCGCCGGGTCCGGCGAAACCGCGATTGCCCACGGCATCCGGCCATGTTAAAAGTCGTCGCATGCATTTGAAAACGAAATGTTCGAATCCACAGAAGTGCAGAAATGAATAGACCCCTGTTCGACATCGACCTGCTGCGCGCGCTCGTGATGGTCGCCGACTGCGGCAGCTTCACGACGGCGTCCGCGCGCCTGCACTCGACGCAGTCGACGGTCAGCCAGAAGGTGCGCCGGCTCGAGGAAATCGCCGGGCACCGCCTGCTCGACCGCGGCACGCGCGACGTGCGGCCGACCGACGCGGGCGTGACGGTGCTCAGTTATGCGCGGCGCATGCTCGCGTTGAACGACGAGATGCTGGAAGCGCTGTCGGGTGCGACGGTCGCTCTGACGATCCGGCTCGGCGTGCCCGACGATTTCGCGGCGGGCCGCACGACGCATGCGCTCGCCGCGTTCAAGCGCGAGCATCCGCAGGTGAAGCTCGAGGTGATGTGCGGGCTGAGCCGCGACATCAGCGCCGCATACGACCGCGGCGAACTCGACCTCGTACTGATCAAGCAGCGCCGCGACAGCCGCGAGGCCGTCGTGCGCTGGCCCGAGAAGCTGCGCTGGATCGACAGCGCCGCGCATCCGTCGATCGATCTCGACCCGGTGCCGATCGTCGTGTTTCCGCCGCGCGGGCTCTATCGCGACGACATGATCAAGGCGATCGAGGAGCGCGGCCGCCGCTGGCGGATCAGCTTCACGACGTCGAGCCTGAGCGGCATCCAGGCCGCCGTCGCCGACGGGCTCGGCATCAGCGTGCTGCCCGCGCGCGTGGTGACGGACGAGCACGTCGTGCTGACCGCCAAGCAGGGTTTCGCGCCGATCGAACACATGGACATCGCGATCCTGCATCGGCCGACGGCCGACCCGATGGTCAGCGAACTGACGAAGGCGCTCGCGGCCATGCTGGAGCACGAGGAGCAGTAGGAAAGAAAACGCCTGATGCTGCAAGCAAGCGAACGAACGCTGCGACGCCGCCGGCACGACCGATGCGACGCGATCGCGGGTGCATCGGCACGTCCGCGCGCCCGATCCCCGTCAGAACATCGTGTTCCCGTTCGCGGCCTGCTCGGGCACGGGTTGATTGACGTCCCAGTGCTCGACGATCTTGCCGTTCTCGAGCCGGAAGATGTCCATGATCGCGCTGCCGCGCGTGCCGGGTTCGCGCACCGCGTGCACGTGCAGGATCACGTAGTCGCCGTCGACGAACGAGCGCTTGATCTCGCTGTGCGACCGCGGATACTTGTCGCGCAGGAACGCGACGAATTGGCGGAAGCCGTCGCGGCCGTCGGCCGCGTTCGGGTTGTGCTGCACGTAACGATCGCCGACATACGCGAGTGCGGCGTCGGCATCCTTCTCGTTCAGGCCTTTTTCATAGAACGCGAGCACCGTGCGCCGGTTCGCTTCCTGCTGCGCGTCCGTCGGCCCGGCCGCCACCGCATGCGCTGCGCTCACGGCGAACAGGGCCGCCGCCATCCATCGTGCGGCCCGTGCCGCGGTCGTGCGTCGCATCATCTTCTCCCGGGAAATCCGGCTGAAAACCGGATCATACCGGGGCGATGCTTCACCCGGGTTTCGCTCAGACCAGCGCGCCGTTACGCGCCACGATCTTCCCCGACGACACGACGAGCCGCCGCACCGGCCGTGCGACGACGGCCTCGGCGAACGTCAGCGCGTCGACCAGCACGACGTCCGCGCGGCTGCCCGGCTGCAGCCCGTAACCGTCGAAGCCGCAACCGCGCGCCGCGCCGTGCGTCACGCAGTCGAGCGCGACCTCGAGCGCATCGTCGCGGCGGAAATCGTTGCGCATGCCGATCAGCATCGCGCGTTCGAGCATGTCGGGCGACCCGTACGGCGTCCACGTATCGCGCACGCCGTCGTTGCCGCCGATGACCGTCACGCCCGCCGCACGGCACGCGGCCACCGGCGGCACGGGCACCGCCGCCGGCGCGGTCGTGACCAGCCCGACGCCGAGTTCCGCCATCCGGGCAAGCAGCGCATCGCGCTCGCGTTCGGCGATATCGCCCAGACAGAACCCGTGGCTGATCGTCACCTTGCCCTGCATGCCGCGCGCCGCCGTGCGCTGCAGGATCAGGTCGAGCGAATACGCGCCCATCGAGCCGCGCTCGTGCAGGTGGAGATCGAGCCCGCGGCCGTGGCGTTCGGCGATCGCGAACAGCACGTCCACCGCCTCGACCGGATCGCCTTCGATCGCGCACGGGTCGAGCCCGCCGAGCAGATCGGCGCCGGCGGCGAGCGCGTCGGACAGCAGTGCGTCGGTGCCGGGCCGCTTGAGCACGCCCGATTGAGGAAACGCGACGATCTGGATTTCAACCTGCCCGCGCAGCGTCTCGCGCGTCGCGAGCACGCCGTGCAGATGCCGCAGCCCGGCTTCGGTATCGATGTCGACGTGGGTACGGATACGCGTCGTGCCGGCCGCGAGGAATGCGCGCGCCAGCGCGAGCGACGCGACGCCGGCGTCGTGGCCGCTCGTCGCGCGATAGTGGCGCTCGTTCTCGATCCGGTCGACGAGGCGCGGGCCGACCTGGTTGCGATACCACGGCATCCCCCAGTGCGTCTTGTCGAGGTGCGTGTGGCCTTCGACGAGGCCGGGCAGCGCGAGCGCCCCCGCGCCGTCCTCGATCGCGCAGCCGGCAGGTGCGTCGAGCGACGGGCCGATGCGCGCGATGCGATCGCCTTCGATCAGGATGTCGAGCGCGGCGTCAGCGCTGGGGCGGACGTTGCGGATCAGCAGGTTCGTCATGTCGGTTCCGGTGTGGTCAGTCAGTGCGGTCGGTACAGTCGGTGCATCGGAGCACGGCGCGTGCCGTGCCGCCGGCCGGGTCGGTCAGCGCGTGAAGCGCAGCGCAGGGGCGAACGGCGCGCCCGTGTCGCTTTCACCGCGGCGGAATACCCAGCGCTCGGCCGGCACGCCCGCGACGGCCGCCGCCGCATTCGGCGCGCGCACCGCGACGAACGTCGCGTCGCAGCCGACTGCGATTCCATAGTTCTCCTTGCCGATCACGCGCGCGCCGGCATGCGTCGCCATGTCCAGCGCGATGCCGAGCGCTTCGTCGCTGTAGAAGCCCGACCGATAGCCGACCATCATCGCGCGCTGCAGCATGTCGCCATTGCCGTACGGCCACCATGCGTCGCGGATGTTGTCGTTGCCCGCGAACACGTGCACGCCCGCGTCGCGCAGCGGCTGTACCGGCGGAAACGCGCAGTCGCCCGGCGCATTCGTCAGGATCGACACGCCGGCTTCGGCCAGTGCCGCCGCGGTGCGCCGCACGTCGTCGTCGCTCACCTGGCCGAGCGCGTATGCATGGCTCACGTTCACGCGCCCGCCGAGCCCCGCCGCGCGCGTGCGCGCCGCGATCCGCAGCAGTTGCGCGATGCCCGTCTCGCCCGGCTCGTGCAGGTGGATGTCGATCTTCGCGCCGCGCTTCTCGGCGATGCCGAACACGATGTCGAGCTGGCCGTCCGCGTCGCCGTCGAGTGTCGTCGGGTCGATCCCGCCGACCACGTCCGCGCCTTCGCGCACCGCTGCGTCGAGGATCTCCGCGGTGCCGGGGCACGTGACGACGCCGGCCTGCGGGAACGCGACGAGTTCGATATCGACGATGCCGCGCCATTGCTCGCGCGCGGCCATCACGGCCTGCAGGTTCGACAGGCCCGTCGTCGCATCGACGTCGACGTGGCTGCGCATCGCGACCGTGCCGAACGCGGCGGCCTGCGCGATCAGCGCATTCGCGCGCTCGACGATCGGCGGCGCGGCTGCGAGCTGACGCTTCTCGACCACGAGCCGCTCGCGCAGCGTGCCGACCGTTTCGTGCGGCACCCAGCGATCGCCGACGAAGCTCTTGTCGAGGTGGATGTGGCCATCGACGAAACCGGGCAGCACGACGCGGCCGTCGAGGTCGATCGTTTCCGCGCCGGGCGCGGCCGCACGATCGGCGCCGATCGCGGTAAAGCGGCCGTCACGGACGACGAGGTTGACGGGCTGGCCGCCGGCATCGACGGCGTTGATGAAGATACGATCAGTCATGGCTCGGAATGTGGGGCGGTCGCGGCACGTCACCGGCGCGGACAGGGAAAGGAACCGCAGCCGGCACGGCGCAACCGTTGGCAGGGAGTCCGGCCACGATATCGGACGGCGCCGGCCGAGGCCAATTAAATGTCGCGATGCCGCGCATTCGATTTCGCGATGCGCGGTGCAAACGCCGTGCCAGCCACGTGCGGCTGCGGGGTCCGATCTCGTCGGCGACGGCCCGCATGCCGATGGCGCGTCGGGTGACGTCGCCGAAGCCGAAGTTTCGCGCGCCGGCATCGAGGGGCCGACTGCCTCGCAGGATAAGCCGCCGGATCGCTGTCGATCCGCGTCATCGCAGTTGCCGAACGGGCGCCGCCGCCCTCGCCGGGCATTGCGCGATCGCCCTGCCCGGGCGGCGATTTACGCGGCAACAGACTTTACACGTTGTTACCCGGCCGCACCGGACGCGCCACCTGCCATTCCTTATACTCACGCCGAGTTCGCCACCCGTCCTGGAATTCGTCGGCGAACCCGTTGCCGATGCAGGAATCATCATGATGCGCATGCCTTCCACGAAGACCGTTCTGTTCGCCTCGCTCGTCGCCGTCGCGGCGCTTCCGCTGACCGCCTGCGTCGCGCCGGGTTACTACGGCGCGCAGCCGGGGTATCCGCAGCAACAGCAATACGCGACGCCCGGCTACGCGCAGCCCGCGTATTCGCAACCGGGCTACGTGCAGCAGCAACAGCCGTATCCGAACCAGGCGCCGCAACCGTACGATCAGTACGGCAACCAGCAGCAATACGGGTCGCAGCCGTATGACCAGTACGGCAATCAGCAGCAATACGGCAACGGCTACGGCACGCAGTACGGCACGGTGTCGAACATCCAGCCGGTCAACGGTTCGGTCGGCCCGTCGGGCGTCGCCGGCACCGTCGTCGGTGCGCTGGTCGGCGGCCTGGTGGGCAACCAGTTCGGCCGCGGCCACGGCCGCGATGCGGCGACCGTGATCGGTGCGCTCGGCGGCGCGGTGGCCGGCAACCAGATCGGCCAGCAGATGGGCGCCGCGCAAGGCCCGAGCAGCTACCGGATCGACGTGCAGGTCAGCGACGGCACGATGCGCTCGTTCGACGTGCAGTCGCCGGGCAACCTCCGGCCGGGCGATCGCGTGCAGATAAACGGCAATCAGCTGGCGCGGTATTGATTCGGACGCGGTGCGCCTGACCTGATCGGGCGCGTCTTCGCGCGCTTGACGTCGGGGCCGGTTCGGCACGACGGCGCACCTGCTTCACCCCATCCTCATCCTTCGTGCCGGTGCGGCGCACATGATGCGCCGCCGACATTGCCGCGACACCGTCGCCCTCAACGCCCCCGTCGCGCGATCGCTCACCCGCATCAACGCCCGCGCTCCCGCGCCTGGCCGTCACACCCGCTCGATGCCGAGCCCGACGCGCGTCGACCGCGCGGCTGCGCGACGCGCGCAAGTCACGCGGCCTGACGCTCGCGCAACTGTCCGAGCGTTCCGGTATCGCGGTGTCGACGATTTCAAAGGCCGAGCGCGGCGACATTGCACTCACCTACGACAAGTTCGCGGCGCTCACCCATGCGCTCGCGCTCGACTTCGACACGATGTTCGGCCGGCCCGCGCCCGCCGGCGCGATGACGCCGTCGTTCACGCCGGCCGGCCAGCAGATGGTCTACGACACGCCGAACTATGCGTACGGGATGCTCGCGAACGACCTGACCGGCAAGCGGATGGTGCCCGTGCGCGGGCGGATCCATGCGCGCAAGCTGTCGGACTTCGCCGACTACATCCGGCACAGCGGCGAGGAGTTCGTGTTCGTGCTAAGCGGCGAGCTGGAGCTGCGCTTCGAGAACGGTCACGCGTACCGGCTCGGCGCCGGCGACAGCCTGTACTTCGACAGCGCTGTCGGGCACGTGTACCTGAGCCTCGGCGACACCGATGCCGAGGTGCTCGCGTGCTGCGTCGACGGCGACGCGCGGCGGCCGCGCGACGCGATCTGAACGCAACGGCGCGGCCACGGCGAGCGGTGCGCCGAACGCCGACACGCGCGATCCGGATTCCCGTTAGGATCAGTACGATGCATCCCGCGGCTGTATCGGTCATAGCGGCCATATCGGCCCGCGCCGGCATGCACGACCCTCAACCGGAATCCCCTCGATGACGATCACGACTCGCCTGCTCGACGCGGCCGACGCCGCCCGTTTCCAGACCGTTCGCCTGCGTGCGGTCGACACCGCGCCCACTTCTTTCCTGCCGACGCCCGACGAAGAATCGCAGGTGCCGGTCGACGAATTCGCGATACGCATCACGCCGACCCACGAACGTGCCGTGTTCGGCGCATTCGACGGCGATACGCTCGTCGGCATCACCGGCGTGCGCCGCGATGCGCGCGCGAAGATCGCGCACAAGGCGACGATCTGGGGCGTGTTCGTCGATCCCGCCTATCGCGGGCAGGGCATCGCGCAGACGCTGCTCGAAAACGCGACCGCGCATGCGGCGCAGGCGTGGGGCTGCAAGCAACTGATGCTGTGCGTGAACGAGGTCAACGCCAACGCGGAGCGGCTGTATGCGTCGCAGGGGTTCGTCCGGTTCGGCACGGAACCGCGCTCGCTGTTCGTCGACGGGCGGTTCTACGACGAACACCACATGATCAAGACGCTGGCTTGACGCGTCCGGTCTGGCGATCGCGTTTGCCGGCCGCGCCCGGACGCAAACGCTCGCCCCCTCTCGCCCGTGCGCATGCCGGCATGCCTGCCCGGCAATCGTCTCGTTCGTCGGCGCCGACTACTGGCGGCGCCTCCCCGACGAGATGTTGTGAATATTTATGCGCAAAAACTTTTATTGAAAAACGCGCGCCAAGCGATGCCCACCGGGTCGATTGCTCACTCACCCGTCGCCGCGATCGTTCCCGTCGCCGGCTCGCGCCCTGCGGAGGCGGCCGGCTCGAAGATCAGCACCATGTCGCCACGGTAACGTCCATTGGCTGGCGCCGCGTCGCCGGCAGCCCGCGCTTGCGCGCTGACCTTCACCTGACGGGTTTCGTCATAACCGTCGAAGCCGTCGTGCCCACGCTTTCCCAGCGTGAGCACGCGAGCGGCGTCGACAGTAATTTCGGCGTCGGCCGCGCTGCCCGCCAGCACGACCTTCGCGTTGGTCAGGTCGTCGCGGCCATTCGACAGCCTTAGCGGCTGCAGCAATGTGACGTTGATGTCTGGATTCGTCGTCCGTACGCGGATCGGCAGCGTTGCGCCGAGGGCCCGCTGGTCGCGATCCGTCGCGGTCAGTTCGACCACGTCGTATGCGGCGTTGTCCGGCCTCGAAACGAACAGGCTGTCACCAATGTGCGCGGTCAACGTGATCCGCTTGACGACGGCTTGCGGCGACGTCGGGCCGGCGTGGGCAATGCCGGCCAATGCGCCGCATGCGACGAGTGCGGTGAGATGTGTTCCGATCTTCATTGGAGTGCTCCGTTTTCCGGATGGTTGTCGTTCGGGCACCTGATTCCGTCATCGCAGGAAAATCCGGGATTCATTTATCCCAAAATTAGCCGGCAATATCCCCGTGGAATTCGATATACCCAGCCGCATACGCGAACGCGCCGAGTCGGCGGATGCCATCTCGTACGCCGCCAGGATACGATCGCCAGCCTTTACCGGCAGGCTCCGACGCGCTCCTCTCGTCACGGCATGCAATAACGATAGGTCACGGAACGTCCACTAAAAATCCATGGAAACCTGCACGGTTCTTTCAGGATTCCATTCACCGATGCCATCTCGGAATCAAATAGGACACGGGAGTCGATCGCACCAATTTCCGCCCGCCCCCAACCCGCCTCGGTAATTCCGCCTCTGTTCAGCCCCCTGCCGGCCGCGCTATCGTTTCTCCTTCTTCACAGCCCAGGAGCTGCCTTTGCCTTCCCGCCACGGAGTCGACCTCATCCGCGCCCGCGCGCTGTTCGATCGCGAGCGCCAAGCGTTCACCGAAGCCATGCCGGTCTCCCGCGCCCTGTCCGCGGAAGCGTCCGAGCACTTGCTGTTCGGCGTGCCGTTGCACTGGATGCAGGACTGGTCGACGCCGTTCTCGCTGTATGTGAAGGAGGCGCGCGGCGCGACGTTCACCGACGTCGACGGCCATCGCTATGTCGATTTCTGCCTCGGCGATACGGGCGCGATGTTCGGTCACGCGCCCGAACCGGTCGCGCGTGCGCTCGTCGAACAGGCGACGCGCGGCTACACGACGATGCTGCCGAGCGAAGACGCCGCATGGGTGTCGCGCGAACTCGCGCGCCGCTTCAAGCTGCCGGTCTGGCAATTTGCGCTGAGCGCCAGCGACGCGAACCGCTTCGTGCTGCGCTGGGCGCGCGCGGCCACCGGCCGCAACACGATCGTCGTGTTCAACGGCTGCTATCACGGCACGGTCGACGACGTATTCGTCGATCTCGTCGACGGCCGCCCGGTGCAGCGCGACAGCCTGCTCGGCCAATCCTACGACCTGCTCGCGAACACGCGCGTCGTCGAATTCAACGACCTGGCCGCGCTCGAAGCCGCGCTGAAGGATGGCGACGTGGCATGCGTGCTGGCCGAGCCCGCGATGACGAACATCGGGATGGTGCTGCCCGACCCGGGCTTCTGGGCGGCCGCGCGCGAGCTGACGCGCCGCTACGGCACGCTGCTCGTGATCGACGAGACGCACACGATCAGCAGCGGCCCGGGCGGCTACGCGGTCGCGCACGATCTCGACGCGGACATGCTGGTGGTCGGCAAGCCGATCGCGGGCGGCGTGCCGTGCGCGGTGTACGGTTTCAGCGCCGAATTCGCGGAACGCGCGAAGCAGGCGAAGCTGAACGCGCCGCCCGGCCATTCGGGCATCGGCACGACGCTCACCGCGAACATGCTCGCGATGCATGCGATGCGTGCGACGCTCGCCGAAGTCGCGACCGACGCCGCGTATGCACACATGTTCGAACTCGCCGCGCGGCTGGCGACGGGGCTCGAACAGGCGATCGCGAAACACGGGCTGCCGTGGTGCGTGACGCGTATCGGCGCGCGCACCGAGTTCCAGTTCGCACCCGTGCCGCCGCGCAACGGCACGATCGCGGGCGCGCAACTCGACAGCGAACTCGAGCACATCGTGCACCTGTACCTGCTGAATCGCGGCGTGCTGATCACGCCGTTCCACAACATGATGCTCGTGTGTCCGCAAACGACGGCCGACGATGTCGACCGGCTCGTCACGCAATTCGACGCGTGCCTGGGCGAACTGGCGTGATGTGATGCATCGCGCGTCCGGCCCACCCGCAGCGGCGCGGCCGGACGCACGCCCGGCGCGACTTCCGCAGATCAGTCGGCGCGCGCACTCGCTTCCGGTTCCACACGCTGCGCCTCACGCGTATCGCCATGGCTACTTCGGCAGATCCGTCGGATCGACCTGCGCGCCGGGCACGCCTGCGGAGCGCGCACTCACTTCAAGCTCGTCGCGCAGCGCCGCACGCGTATCGGCGCCGCCCGAGCCCGGCCCCGACGCCCGCCCGCCATCGAGCGCCGGCAGGATGTAGCCGTTCACCATCCGGCGGAACAGCTTCACGTTCTCCGCATCGCGCAGGCCACCGTCAACCGGCAGCACGCCCGTCATCACGATCACCGTGTTGCGCTTCGGCAGCACCGTGATGAATTGCCCCTTGAAGCCCATCGCGTCGAATTCGGGCTCGCTCTCGACGATGTTGTTGATCCACCAGTAGTAGCCGAAATGCGCCGACACACGCGGCGACGTCATCTGCGCGATCCACGCCTGCGGCACCACCTGCCGCCCCTGCCAGCGTCCACCGTCGAGCACGAGCATGCCGATCTTCGCCATGTCGACCGCGCGCAGCCGCAGCCCCCAGCCGGCCGACACGAGCCCCGTGCGATCCGCGCGCTCCCATGTCGCGCGCTTCATGTCGAGCGGGGCGAACAGACGCGCCTGCGCATAGCGCCCGACGGGTTCGCCGGCCGCCGCGCTCAACATCGCCGACGCGAGGATCGGGTTCACGTCGGTGTAGTCGAACGCGGTGCCGGGCGCGACCTTCGGCGCGGCCGAGACAGCAAGCTTCAGCCGGTCGGGCGCGGTGTAGTAGATCGGATCGTCCTTCGGGCTGAAGTCGTAATGCAGTCCGCTCGACATCGACAGCACGTGCTGCAGCTCGATGCCTCGCTTGTCCGCGAGCGCGCCGCCGAGGTCGGGGCGCCACGCGGCGAGCCGCGCGGCCACCGGCTCGTCAAGATGCACGGCGCCCTGATCGACCAGGATGCCCGCGACGAGCGACGTCACGGCCTTCGTCACCGAGTACAGCTCGTAGGTCGAATCGCGCGACGCGTTCGCACCGTAGCGCTCGAAGATCAGCTTGCCGTCCTTCACGACGAGCAGGCTGTAGACGTCGAGCTTCTGCTCGCGGATCCAGCGCGACAGCTCGACGAGCTTGCGCGAATCGACGCCGGCGTCCTCCGGCGCAGCGGCTTCGATACCGGTTTCATGCAGCGGCGGCAGTGCATCGGCCGCATGCGCTGCCGCCAGCGTCGGCACCGGCGCGAGCGCACCGCTGCCGATCAGCAGCGTCGCAAGCCGCGCGAGCAGCCGGCGCATGAAAGGCGCGGCACGCGATGCGGGCCGCCGCGAATCGGGCCATGCATCCGGATTGGCGATCATGTTCGTCATCTTTATCAAATCTCCGGCGCATCGTTGAATGCGGCGGCCGTGCCGGGCACGCCCTTCGTCTCGCGGCTGCGCGCCAGCTCGTCGCGCAGCGCCTGCGTCGTTTCCGCGCGCTCGACCGGCGGCTGCGCCGGCGTCAGCGCGGGCAGGATGTAGTCGTTCACCATCCGTCGATACAGGTTCAGGTAGGTTGCGTCGCGCAAGCCGCCGTCGGTCGGCAGCAAGCTCGTCATGACGACGACCGCGCGCTGCGCGGGCAGCACCGTGATGAACTGCCCCTTGAAGCCCATCGCGCCGAATTCCGGCGTGCCGTGTTCGACGACGTGACTGATCCAGCAGTAGTAGCCGTAATCGGCCGCGGCCGGCGACGGCGTCGTCATCTGCCGGATCCAGCCGCCCGGCACGATCTGCTTGCCGTTCCAGCGGCCGTTGTCGAGCAGCAGCATGCCGATCTTGGCCATGTCGACCGCACGCAGCCGCAGTCCCCAGCCGCCCGCCACCGCGCCGGTACCGTCGGCGCCACTCCAGCGGTAGTGCGCGAAGCCGAGCGGCTCGAACAGCCGCGAACGCGCGAACGCGTCCTCGCGCTCGCGCGCGGCGATCGACACGGCCGTGCCGACCAGCACCGGGTTCACGTCGATGTAGTCGAACTGCGTGCCGGGCGGCCGCGCCGCGCGGCTCGTCACCGCGACTTTCAGCCGGTCGGGCGCTTCGTAGTACAGCGGATCGGTGCCTTCGCGCGTCGTGTAGCGCAGCCCGCTCGACATCGACATCAGGTGGCGCAGCTCGATGTCCCGCTTGTCCGCGAGTTCGCTCGCAAGATCGGGCCGCGCGGCCGCGATCAGCGGCGTGACCTTCGTCGACGGGGCGAGCTTGCCCTCGCCGTCGAGGATGCCGGCGAGCAGCGCGGTGATCGTCTTCGTCACCGAATACAGCTCGTAGTTGTGATCGCGCGTGAGGCCATCGCCGTAGCGCTCGAACACGATCTTGCCGTCCTTCACGACGACGAGGCTGCGCACGTCCATCCGGTCGCGGCGCAGCCATTCGGACAGCCGCACGAGCGGCGCCGAATCGACGCCGGCCGATTCGGGTACGACGCTCGGCATGTCCTGCGGCGCGCCGCCGGCGGCCAGCGCCGGCCCGCCGCATGAACCGGCGACGATCGCTGCGGCCGCGATGCCGCGCATTGCGTTGGAAATACTCATCCTTGCTCCTGCTGAAACCGCGCCTGCCGCGTGGAACGGGCGCTCACATCGATGGACGTCAATCGAGGCACGGCTTGCCGGCCGGCACGAACTGCCCGCGCCCCGGCTCGGCCGCGAGCAGGCGGCCATCCTCGACGAGCAGCTCGCCGCGCGACAGGCAATGACGCGGCCAGCCCGTCACCTCGATCCCTTCGTAGGGCGTGTAGTCGACCGCATGATGCAGCGACGCATTCGCGATCCGCACGCGCTTGTCCGGATCCCACACGACGATGTCCGCATCGGCGCCGACCGCGATCGTCCCCTTGCGCGGATACAGCCCGTACAGCTTCGCGGGGCGCAGCGACGTGAGCTCGACGAACTGGTGCAGCGACAGCCGCCCGCGACGCACGCCGTCGAACAGCAGCGGCAGCCGCGTCTCGAGCCCCGGAATCCCGTTCGGGATATGGTCGAACGAAACGGCCTGCCCGCCCGGATGTTTGCCGCACGGATCGTCGTAGCTGAACGGCGCATGGTCGGACGAGAACACCGAGAATACGCCCTGCTTCAGCGCCTTCCACACGGCCTGCTGGTTCGCCGGATCGCGCGGCGGCGGGCTGCATACGCACTTTGCGCCTTCATAACCGTGATCGTCATGGCCGAGATCGGCGGCCGTCAGATACAGGTATTGCGGGCACGTTTCGGCGAGAATCGGCAGCCCGCGCGACTGCCCCCAGCGGATCTGCTCGATCGCCTCCGCGCCCGACACGTGCACGATCAGGATCGGCACGTCCACGAGTTCCGCGAACGCGATCGCACGATGCGTCGCTTCGCGCTCGACCACGGCCGGCCGCGCATGCGCATGGAAACGCGGTGCGACGTGGCCGTCGCCGAGCAGCCGCTCGGTGAGCCAGCCGATGCAGTCCGAATTCTCCGCATGCACCATCACGAGCGCGCCGTGCTCGCGCGCGACCGACAGCACGTCGAGCATCTGGCGGTCGTTCAGCTTCAGGTCGTCGTAGGTCATGTACACCTTGAACGACGTGTAGCCGTTCGCGATCAGCCGCGGCAATTCTTCCGCCAGCACGTGCGGCGTCGGATCGGCGACGATCAGGTGAAAGCCGTAGTCGACCAGCGCACGCCCGTCGGCGCGCCGGTGATAGTCGTCGACGGCCGCCTGCAGCGACTGCCCCTTCGCCTGCGCGGCGAACGGGATCACGGTCGTCGTGCCGCCGCACAGCGCCGAGCGCGTGCCGGACAGGAAATCGTCGGCCATCCGCAGCCCGTCGGGCATCGGCTGGTCGAGATGGCAGTGCGCATCGACGCCGCCCGGCATCACGAGCATGCCGCTCGCATCGAGCTCGCGCGGCGCGCGCGGCAGCCCGTGACCGAGCACGGCCACGCGCCCCGCGCGGATGCCGATGTCGCACGAGAACCGGTCCGCCGCCGTGACGACGTCGGCGTGCCGGATCACGAAATCGAGATCGTTCGACATGGCGCCCGCCTCAGATCACTTCGCTGAAGAGACGGCCCCAGCCCTTCACCTGCCGCGTGTCGTAGTCGGCAAGCTGCAGCGACTTCCACACGACGGTCGAGATCGTGTCGTAGATCGGGATGCCCGTTTCCTCCTCGAGCGCCGGCACCAGGTGCGCGGCGTTCAGGTTCGTGCAGAAGATCGAGATCGCGCGCGGGCCGGCCGCCGCGACTTCGCGCACCATGTTGCCGATCTCGTCGCCCGTCACTTCGGAGAACGAGAAATTGACCTTCAGGTTCAGGTGACGCTCGGCGATGCAGTTCAGCCCCGAACGGCGATAGTTGTCGACGATCTTCGTCTGCACGTCGTCGAGATACGGCGTGACGAGGCCGAACTCGTGCGCGTTCGTCTTCTTCAGGATCTCGTTGAGCGCGAGCACCGACGTGGTGGCCGGAATGCCGGTCGCCGCGGTGATGCGCTCGCACAGCCGCTCGTCGGCTTCGAAGCCGAGCCAGCCCGACGACGTGCCGTTCCACGCGATCACGTCGACCTTCGCGTCGGCGAGCAGCAGCGCGGCCTGGATGATCTTGTCATCGTCGAACTGGCCGAGCGCCTGGCCCGTCAGCGAGATCTCGGTGACCGGAAAGCGCGCGAAGTGCGCGGACACGCCCGGCAGGCCGGCGACCATCGCGCTCGTCAGCGGTTCGAGCGACGTGTTGGAGGACGGGGTGAGCATGCCGAGCAGGGTACGTTTTTTCATGACGGGTTTCTCTCTACCAGTGAATGCAGTCGATGCAGTGAAAGGGGTCGGTCAGACGGGGAGCTTGTTTTCGTAGTCGATCGCGCTGGAGCACACGAGCAGGCCGACGCCGGCCGCCGCGAACACCATCAGCGCAAGGAAATAGGAACCGGTGAACTGCACGATCGCGCCGACGACGATCGGCACGGTGACACCGCCGATGTTGCCGCCGAGGTTCATCAGGCCGCCGAGGAAGCCGATCTTGTTGCGCGTGCCGAGCGACGACGGGATGCACCAGTACAGCCCGCACCAGCGCAGAAAGAACAGCGTCGACGACAGCAGCGCGACGCACACGACGGCGTCCTTCACATACGCGACCGAGAAGATCGACACGGTGGCGATCACCGCCGCGATGCCGAACAGCGTGCGCATCACGACGTTCGGGCGGCCGCCCGCGGCCTTCCACTTGTCGGCGATCCAGCCGCCGAGCAGTTCGCCGACGAAGCCGCTGAAAAAGATGATGAAGGTCGAGCCGCCCATCTGCTTGATGTCGAAGCCGTGCACCTTGTGCAGGTAGTTCGGCATCCACGTGAGCAGCCCGTAGAACACGCTGTTGAAGCACATCCAGCCGAAGAACATGCACCACACCGAGCGGTACTTGAAGAAGTCGCGCGAACGGCCCGACGCGCCGGCCGGCTCGGCCGCGAGATCGCTCGCATGCGACGCCTCGATGTATTCGGCTTCGAGGTCGTTGACGCCCGCATGCTCGCGCGGCGAATTGCGGATGTAGTGCCACGCGAGCAGCCCGGCCAGCACGGTGCCGATGCCGGCCACCGCGAACGCGAGCCGCCACGAGCCGAGCACCGCGATCAGCCCGGCGATCAGCACCGCGCCCAGGGCCGCACCGAGCGGCGCGCCGCCGTCGAGCAGCGTGGCGCCGCGGCCGCGCTCGGTCTGCGTCATCCAGATCGCGTTGAGCTTGCCGCCGGCCGGGTAGATCGGCGCTTCGGCCGCGCCGAGGCCGAGGCGCGTGAGCAGCAGCGACGGTGCATTCGTGCACAACGCGGCGATCGCCTGGAAGAAGCCCCAGAACACGGTCGCCGTCGCGATCACGATACGCGGCTTGAACCGGTCGGCCAGCATCCCGCCCGGGATCTGCATCACGGCATAGGTCCAGAAGAACGAGCTGAGGATCAGACCCTCCATCGCGGGCCCGATATTGAACTCCTGCGAGATGTAAGGCATGGCGACGGACAGCGATGCGCGATCGACGTAGTTGATCGCGATGAGGCTCAGCATCACGACGAATATCTTCCAGCGAACAGCGGATTTGCCGACCGTCAGGGCGGCGACACCGGAGGTTGAAGACATGGACGGACTCCAGGAGTGGACGAGGATGATCAAGACGTCGCGCAACGTGGAGCCGAGTATAGGATTAGAAATTTATAATTACCGTTAGCGTAAACACTTGGTTTGATTGAGATTCTTTTATCACGATGTTGGTGCAGGGTAAGCCCCGATATCGTGATAAGCTCGCACCATCATGAGCCAGACACCCCGCAATCCTCTGCTTCTGCGCACGCGCGGCATGGCCGCCGAGATCGCCGCGCGCCTGCGCGTGATGATCGACGAGGGCGAATTGCCGCCCGGCGCGCGGATCGACGAAAAGGAACTCAGCCTCGCGTTCGACGTGTCGAAAACGCCGCTGCGCGAAGCGCTGAAGGTGCTCGTCGCGGAAGGCGCCGTCACGCATCGCCAGTACATCGGCTATCGCGTCGCGTCGATCGACCTCGACGACCTGGTCTCGACGTTCGAGCTGCTGCACGGGCTCGAGGCGATGGCGGGCGAGTTGCTGCGCAAGCGGATCGGCACGGCGACGCTCGCCGCGCTGCAGGCGAAGCACCGGAAGATGGTGGAGTGTCATGAAGCCGGCAAGCGCATCGAGTATTTCCGGCTGAACCAGCAGATTCATCAGATGATCGTCGACGCGGCCGGCAACCCCGTGCTGTCGGGCATCTATGCGTCGCTGATGTCGAAGGTGCACCGCGCACGCGGCGCCGCGAACACGGACACGCTGCGCTGGGCCGAGTCGCTGCACGAGCACGAGGACATCATGGCCGCGCTCGCCGACCCCGACCATGCGGTGCTGCCGCAGGTATTGCGCAGCCATTCGGAAAACACCGCGCGCGAGGTGCTCGCGATCCTCGATCGCACGGGCACGGCCGACGCGCCGGAACAGCGCTCGGCCGGGCGCGTGAAGGCTGCCGGCTGACGATCCGCTAGGCTGCCTGCAACGCCCGCCGCGCCACTTCCGCGAAATACCGCGCGCCCACCGGCAGGATCGCGTCGTTGAAGTCGTACGTCGCGTTATGCAGCGGCACGCCGCCGAGGCCACCCGCTTCACCGTTGCCGATGAACACGAAATTGCCGGGCACCGCCTGCAGGAACGCGCCGAAATCCTCCGAGATCATCATCGGCTGCACGTCGGCATTCACCGCCTCCGCGCCCGCGACCTGCGCCGCGGCCCGCACCGCCGTATCGACCCACTCCGGCGAATTCACCGTCGGCGCGAACTCGTGCGTGTACTCGAACGTGCACGCCGCGCCGTGCGTGCGGCAGATCCCTTCGCTGATCTCGCGCATCCGCGTTTCCAGCAGCGCCTGCACGTCGCGCGAATAGCTGCGCGTGTCGCCCTTGATCGTCACCGTCGACGGCAGCACGTTGCGCAGCCCGTCGGTGATGAATTCGGTGCACGACACCACGGCCTGCTGACCCGGGTCGAGATTGCGCGACACGATCGTCTGCAGCGCGAGCACGACCTGCGCGCCGATCACGATCGGATCGATGCCCATATGCGGGCGCGCCGCATGCGTGCCGCGCCCGTCGATCCGGATCACGAAGTTGTCCTCGCTCGCCATGATGCCGCCCGCGCGCGTCGAGAAGGTGCCCGCGCGCATGCCCGGCATGTTGTGCGCGCCGAAGATCGCGTCGACCGGGAAGCGCTCGAACAGCCCGTCGGCCATCATCGCCTTCGCGCCGCGGCCATGCTCCTCGGCCGGCTGGAAAATGAAACGCACAGTGCCGTCGAAATCCTTGCGCTCGGCCAGCAGTCGTGCAGCACCGAGCACCATCGACATGTGGCCGTCGTGCCCGCACGCGTGCATCTTGCCCGGCGTGCGCGACGCATGTTCGCGGCCCGGCGCGTGCTCGGCGATGTTCAGCGCGTCCATGTCCGCGCGGATGCCGATCGCGCGCTTGCCGGTGCCGGCCGTCAGGTTCGCGACGAGCCCCGTGCCGCCGATCCCTCGATGCACGTCGAGCCCGAGTGTCGTCAGGATGCGCGCGACGTAGTCCGACGTGTTCACTTCCTCGAAACCCGTCTCCGGATGCTGGTGCAGGTGGCGGCGCCAGGTCTTCAGTTGCCCCTGCAGCGTGCTTTCGTCGATTGCGTCGATTGCGTCCATTGCGTCCATTGCGTTTGCCTCGTCGGTCGTCGTCGGTCGTGATGTCGTTCAGGCCGCCACCGTCGCGCGGTCCAGCCAGTCGCGCTGCCGCGCGAGCACGGCGTCGGCCGCCTCGCCGACGCAGCTCCGGTACACGGACGGCGCCGTCGCGCCTTCCGTATTGATCGCCAGCACGCGCGAATGCGCGTCGAGCCCCACCTGCCGCGCGCGTGCCGGGTCGCGCATCAGCACGTCCAGCCCCGCGACGCCGGCCGCGCCCGATTCGCCGGCCACGACCGGCACGTCGCGTTCGCTGCCGGCCGCGAGGCCGCGCATCGCCTGCACCGCGTCTTCGTCGTCGATCAGCATGAAATGGTCGATGCACATCTCGAGGAAATCCCACGCCAGCGGCGACGCCTCGCCGCACGCGAGCCCGGCCATCACCGAATCGACGCTGCCGGTCGCCTTGGTGGCGCGCCCGGCCAGTGCACTCTGGTACAGGCAGTCGGCCTGGCGCGGCTCGACGACGATGAAATGCGGCCGCTCCACGCCGTCGCGCTCCCACAGATAACTCGCGACGCCTGCGGCGAGGCCGCCCACGCCGCCCTGCAGCAGCACATGCGTGAACGGCCGCCCGCCGTCCGGCGCCGCCTGCGCGGCGGCCTCGGCGGCGATCACGCCGTAGCCCTGCATCACGTCGCGCGGAATCGCTTCGTAGCCGTCGTACGACGTATCCGACACGACATACCAGCCGTTCGCCTGCGCGAGCTGCGCCGCGCAGACCACCGATTCGTCGTAGTTCCCCGCGATGCGCACGATCCGCGCGCCGTACGCGGAGATCGCGCGCTCACGCTCCGCCTCGACGTTCGCGTGCAGCACGATCACGCACCCGCAGCCGATCGCGCGCGCGGCGGCGGCGAGCGCGCGGCCGTGATTGCCGTCGGTCGCGCTAATCACCGTCAGGTCGGCCAGTTCGGACGCATAGCGGCCGGTGACGAGCCCTTGCGGATCGAGATCCTGCTGGCGGCGCAGCCGCTTCACGAGCCTCACCAGCGCGATCGGCGCGCCAAGCGCCTTGAAGCTGCCGAGCGGCGAGCGGCACGACTCGTCCTTCACGCTGACGCTCGCGACGCCGAGCCGCGCGGCGAGATCCGGCAGCACGCGCAGCGGCGTGCGCGCGTGGCCGACGAGCGGCCAGTGCGACAGCCACGCGCCGCTTTCGTCGGCCGACGCGATGTTCATCACGCGGCGCAGCGCGTGGGGATAGGTGGCGCGCGACGCGCGGGGGTTGGCGATCAGCATGGCGAAAGGCTCGGGAACAGGGCCGCGCCGGCGGCCCGTCGGGTGGGTCGGATCGGGCAAAGCGCGGGTTGCGTTCGCCGTCGGTCCGAAAAATAATATTGCGCATCCCGGTCAATAAAATCGCCGAATCGACCGCCTAGACGCAAAAATTTCTCATTCTTTCGAGGTTTCACGCCCCATCATGACCACCCCACTCGATGCGTTCGATCGCAAGCTGCTGATGGAAATCCAGCGCGACGCGCAGACGCCGCAGAGCGAACTCGGCGCGCGCGTCAACCTGTCGACCGCGGCCGTGAACCGGCGCCTGAAACGTCTCGCGGACGACGGCGTGATCGAGCGCTACACCGCCGTCGTCGCACCGGACAAGGTCGATCATCCGCTGACGATCGTCGTCAACGTCGAGGTCGAAAGCGAGCAGATCGACCAGCTCGACGCGATGAAACGTGCGTTCGAGCGCTGCCCGCAGATCCAGCAGTGCTACTACGTGACGGGGGAATGGGATTTCGTGCTGATCGTCGCGGTGCGCAACATGGATCAGTACAACGCGCTCACGCGCGAGCTGTTCTTCGCGAACAACAACGTGAAGCGGTTCAAGACGCTGGTGAGCATGAGCCGCGTGAAGGTCGGGCTCGAGGTGCCGGTCGATCCGGGCGAATGAGTGAGTGAACGAGTGAGCGATTGCACACATGAAGCGGCCGGCACGCGATCGCGCGCGCACCGGCCGTTTCCC
The DNA here is from genome assembly GCF_004803625.1 of Burkholderia sp. LS-044. NCBI lineage: Bacteria > Pseudomonadati > Pseudomonadota > Betaproteobacteria > Burkholderiales > Burkholderiaceae > Burkholderia > Burkholderia sp. LS-044. The sequence continues at coordinate 250,498 of NZ_SSWO01000005.1, read as the reverse complement.
ATCGACGGCTACGTCAGCGGCAACTGAAGCTCGCCGCCGAATTCACGTCGCCTGAACCGTTGTAGCGCGCCACCTGCGGATACGGGCACAGCGGGCGCGTACGACCCGCGCCCCATGACGCCGGCACATCCGCACTCGGCACCGCGTTCGTCGCGTCGCGCGCGGCGGCCACCACCGTAGCGGGCGCCTGCCCCTGCTCGACCCACGCGACGAGCGGCGTCAGCAGGTCGAACTGGTCGGCCGCCGGCCCGCCCGAACAGTGGTTCATTCCCGGAACCGGATAAAGGCGCGCGAAATCCGACGCATCGCCGCCGTTTGCCTGTGCGAGCCGCACATACCAGTCACGCGTGTCGTCGAACGAGAACACCGGGTCGCCCGTGCCGTGATAGACGAGCAGCTTCGCGCCGCGCGCCTTCAGCGCGGACAGGTTCGTCTCGTCGGGCGGCGTCATGAACGTCCACGCGGATTGCGTGTACGCACCGTTCGTCGCGAAGATCGCCGGTGCGTCGTTGTCCATGTCGAAGCCGAGCGCGAAACCGGGCAGGTTCGCGAGCGTCGCGGCGCTTTTCGGCGGCGTCGTGAACGTGAACGCCATCGCAGCCGGATCGAGCGTGATCGAATTCGACTGCTTCCACGCGGCCCAGCCGCCACCGGCAATGCCCGGGTCGTACGGAAAACCCGCGTAGAGCGCCGTGCCCGCGCTGTTGCGTGCGCCCGTGAACACGTTCTCGAGCGCGGTCTTCTGTGCGGGCGTCAGGCAGGCGCCCGTGCGCGTACCGTTCGCGCAAGTCGGGACGTCCGACTCGACGCTGAAGTGCGCCTGGCACGCGGCGACGTCCTGCACCATCCCGTCGGCCGTGCCGTCGAGCGCATCGCATTTCTCGAGGATCTTCGCGCCGACGAACTGCCGCTCCGCGTCGGTGAAGCCGCTGCGGATGTCCGGCAGCCCGTTCGTCCCGGTCGCCGAGGCGATCTTCGCGAACTGCTGCGCGCCGTACATCTCGCCGATCGCCGCCTTCGGCAGATGAAAACCCGGATCGCCCGCGATGATGCCGTCGTAGTCGGCCGGGTTGCGCACGGCGGTGACCATCGCGTGACGGCCGCCGTTCGAGCAGCCGCCGAAATAGCTGCGGTCGGGCGCCTTGCCGTACGCGAGCCGGATCACCTGCTTCGCCATCGGCGTGAGCGCGTCGACCGCACCGTAGCCGTAGTCGATGCGCGCCTGCGGATCGAGGCCGAACAGCGGATTCTGCGCGGCACTGTGCCCGGAATCCGAACTGATCACGGCGAACCCCATGTTCAGCGCATCGTTCAACGGCCCGCCGCCGCCGATCTCGCCGGTCGCGGTTACGACATTGCCGTCGAGACCGCCGTTCGCCTGGTAGAAGAAACGGCCGTTCCACGCCTTCGGCAAGCGCATCTCGAAGCCGATTGCGTAGGTCTTGCCGTCCACCGCGCTCACGCGCTCGTTCATCTTTCCTTCGATCACGCAGTGCTCGGCGACCGGCTTGCCGGCCACCTTCAGCGCGCCCGCGGCCGCGGTCGTCACCGACGTGAACGACGTGTTCGCATACGCGAGCTTCGCGGCGAGCGCGTCGCAGGTCTGCGCCATCGCGGCCGGCGTCGCGGCGCTCATATGTGTCGGCGTGGCGTTGACCGAATCGTCGCCGCCGCACCCGGCGAGCATCGCCGCCGCGGACAGCGGCGCAATGCACAGGAATGCAGATTTTCTGTTCAAGATATCCCTCGTTCGTCAGGCTGCCGAATCAGAACATGTGCCGTACGCCGACCATCGCGCCGAGCTGCCCCATCCCTTCGCCGGGCGTCGTGCCGGGCCCGCCGCCGCTGACCGCGTAGCGTGCATGCGCGCTGTTCCACAGATACGACGACTGCGCGTAGACGGCCGTGCGCTTGCTCAGCAGATAGGTCGCGCGCAGCGTGGCCATCGTCGCGCGCGTGTCGTGCGCGCTGTTGACGATCCGGTAGCCCTCGCCGTCGACGACGAAATCCGGCTTGACCGCATACGACGCGCCGACGAAGAACAGGTCGGAATGCGCGCCCGGCGCGGCCGGCGAACCGGTCGACACGCGCCGCCCGATCCAGCCCGCGCCGATCCGCGCGCCGGCCGCCTGCGCATACGCGCTCACGTGCGTGCGTGCGTCCTTGCCGCCGCTGCTCGTGAAAGGAACGGGCGCCACGCCGTCGAAGAAGTTGGCGGCCGCGCCGGTGCCGCCGCGCTGCTCCTCGTACGACGCCGCCGCGCCGAAATACGCGCTGTCGTACTTGAGCATCACCGACCAGTTGCGGCACTGCGTGGCGTCGCCCGGCACCTGCCCCGCGCACGTGCCCTGCCCCGGCGAGTTGCCGGTGCCCGCGCCGTCGCGGCCGAACGAGTACGCGGCGCCGAGCGTCACGCCGCGATACGTGCCGACGTAGGTCACCGCATTGTCGGAGCGGCCGTTCGGCACGTACGCGTCGAACGAGCCGAGCCCGTAGATGTCGGGGCCGATGATGTCCGCGCCCTGCAGCGCGAGATAGGTCATCGTGTACTGGCGGCCGAACGCGAGCGTGCCGAAACCGCCCTTCAGCCCGACGAACGCCTGCCGCCCGAACAGCCGGCCGCCCTGCCCGAGATCGCCGCCGCGCACGTTGAAGCCGCTTTCGAGCGTGAACACCGCCTGGTAGCCGCCGCCGAGATCCTCGGTGCCGCGCAGGCCCCAGCGCGACGGCAGCTCGCCCGTCACGCCCGGCATGCGCACGACGTGGTCGCCGGCCGCGTTCGCGTGCGACACGAACTCGACGCCCGTGTCGATGATCCCGTACAGCGTCACGCTCGACTGCGCGTGCGCGCCGGTCGCGGCCAGCGCGCATGCGCCGGCCGCCAGCAAGGCTTTGGTGTGCTTCATGGTGTTCGTCTCCAGACCTGTGTCGTAATCGCGCTCTACCGGCGCTCGTGGTTGAAATGGGAAGAAATCAGTCGTGCGCCTGCGGGCGCCGGATCAGCATCAGCGCAGCGACGGCGGCGACGAGCGTGACGGGAATGCTCGCGCCGATCACGACCGACGCGCTGCGGCCCATGGCGAGCAGTTCGGCGGCGGCGAGCGGCCCGACCACCGAGCCGAGGCGGCCGACGGCAACGGCGGAGCCGACGCCGGTGCCGCGCATCGCGGTCGGGTAATAGATCGCGGCCAGCGCATACAGCACCGACTGGCCGCCGACGACGAACATCCCGGCCGCGAACGCGGCGGCGGACAGCCACAGGAGTCCGGGCGCGATCGCCAGCGCGGCGAGCGAGAGCACGATCCCCGCGTACATGCCGCCGACCACGCGCGACGGACGCAAGCGGTCCATCGACATGCCGATGCCGAGCACGCCGAGGCCGCTGCCGATGTTGAAGAAGATCTGCACGATCCCGGCCTGGCTGCGCGCGAGCCCCTTCGCGGCCATCAGCGACGGCAGCCAGTTCAGCAGGAAATACAGCACGATCAGCGTGCAGAAGTAGCTGAGCCACAACGCCAGTGTCGTGCCGGTGCGCGAGCCGCCGAACAGCGTCTGTCCGACGCTGGGGCGCGCCGCGCCCGATGCGCTGACGTCGAGGAACGCACGCGATTCGGGCAGCAGTGCGAGCAGCAGCGGCGCGAGCAGCAGCGGGCCGACGCCCCCGACATAGAAAATGTGCCGCCATTCGGTGTCGCCTGCGAGCAGCACGCCGATCAGCGACGCGATCACGCCGCCGAACGGAATCCCGCAGTACATCACGGCCACCGCGCTGCTGCGCGAGCGTGCGTCGACCGCTTCCGACGACAAGGCAATGAGGTTCGGCATCGCGCCGCCGAGGCCGAGGCCGGTCAGCGCGCGAACGGCGACCAGCATCGCGAAGCTCGACACCTGCGCGGTCGCGATCGACAGCAGCCCGAACAGGCAGACCGACGCGATCAGCACGTGCTTGCGGCCGACCCGGTCGGCCAGCCAGCCGCCGAGCATCGCGCCCGGCAGCAGGCCGAACGTGCCCGCGCTGAACGCGAGCCCCATCTGTGAAACCGAGAGCCCGAATTCGTGGGCCATGCGCGGTGCCGCGACGCCGACCGACTGCAGGTCGAGCCCCTCGAGCAATGCGATCGCGAAACACAGGCCGAGCGTCGTCGCGACGGCCGGCCTTGCGGCAACGGAAGTGTCCATGTCGTCTCCTAACCGTGACTCGCGCGGCATACGCTGAACGCATGCGCGGTGTCCTTGCTTTATCGTGATCGGGTCTCGTCTATTTATCAGGTAACCTGATTAAGAACCCGAAAGAAAATCCCGTCGAGGGACGGGATGATTTAATAACAGGTAACCTGATATTTCAAGTGTCGCGAGCGCGGTGTTAACCCGCAACCCGTTCGCGACCCGCGCCATGCCGCGGCATGGCCCGGCGCGGCCGGAGAAACCGGAACGAAAGACGCGGCGGCGTGCTCAGTCGCGCAGGTTGCGCACGAACAGCTCGAGCGTGCGGTGAACCTGTGCGACGTCGTCGGCGCTCACGTCGTCGCCGAGCATCCGGCGTTCGAGCGGCCGCAGCACCTGCTCGCATTCGCGCAGGATTGCCGAACCCTCGTCGGTCAGGCGCAGCAGGATCACGCGGCCATGGCTGGGATCGGCCTCGCGCGTCACGAAGCCGCGGGCGGCCATCGCAACCATCACTTCGTTCGCGGATTGCGGCGTGATGAACGAACGCACCGCGAGTTGCGCATTGGACAGCGCGCCGCGCGCCTCGAGCACCGACAGCGCCGTGTACTGCGCAAGCGTCACACCGAGCGGCACGAGCGCATCGCTCATCTGGCGGCGCAGCAGCCGGTCGAGATTGCCGATCAGGTAGGTAAGCCGCTGCTGCGAACGCATGCGCGGCCTGGCTTCGCTGGCGCGGGCCGTGCGTTTCGTGCCGGCCGGTTTGACGGGTGTCGAACTCATGAACGTGTCGGAAGGAGGATCGCGGGCCATCTTACCTCACGCGGTCCGTATATCAGGCCGTAATCAGCCCGTATATCGGCCCGTAATCTGCCCGCACGGCGGCTCGTGCCGGCCGGCGAGCCGCCCCGGGCCGTCCACGCCCGGCTCGGACGAACCTTATGCCGCGACGACCGGCAACGCCGCGCGGCAGCCCGCGTCCACCAGCGCGAGCCGGTGTGCGAATGCCGCGAGCGGATAGTCGAAGAAGTAGGTGCCGACCGCGCGCTTGCCCGCGCGGAACGAATCGTCTCCCGGCGCATCGCCGACGATGCGCAGCGTGCGCGCCCACGCGAACGCGAGCAGCAGCCAGCCGACCAGCGCGAGATAGTCGTCCGCGACCCGGTAGGGCAGATCCGGATCGTGCTCGCTCGCGCGGATCACGCCGGCCGTCACGCGCTCGAGCTCCGCGCACAGCGTGGCGACGCGCGCCCCGGCGTCCCTCGCTCGAGCAGCGCATGCAGCGCCTCGCCGCGATCCCCCAGCACCTTGCGCACCAGCAGATCGATCGCCTGGATCTCGTTGGTCCCTTCGTACAGCATCGACACGCGGCAATCGCGCACCGTCTGTTCGATCCCGTATTCGTGAACGTAGCCGTAGCCGCCGAATACCTGCAGCGCGTTCGACGCGGCCGCGAAGCCGTTCGCGGTGAAGAACGCCTTGGCAACCGGCGTGAGCAACGATGCCAGCCGCGACGCCGCAAGCCGTGCCGGCGGCTGCGGATCGTGCGCGGCGACGTCGAGCCAGTGCGCGATCCAGTAGCCGATCGCGCGCTCGCCTTCGACGATCGCCTGCGCATCGAGCAGGATGCGGCGGATCGCGGCGTGTTGTGCGATCGGCGCCGCCCTGCCCTGCACGCGCTCGCGCGCATAGGCCGACGCGGCCTGCCATGCGCTCTGCGCATGCCCGACACCCTGCATGGCGACCTGCAGGCGCGCCGCGTTCATCATCACGAACATCGATGCGAGCCCGCGATGCGGCTCGCCGACGAGCCAGCCCGCGGCCGCGTCGAAACGCATCGTGCAGGTCGGGCTTGCCTTCAGCCCCATCTTCTTCTCGATGCCGTCGCACCAGACGCCGTTGCGCACGCGGCCGCCCGGCGCGTCGAGCCACTTCGGCACGACGAACAGCGACAGCCCCTTCGTTCCCGCCGGCGCATCGGGCAGCCGCGCGAGCACGAGGTGCACGATGTTGTCGGTCAGGTCGTGCTCGCCGCCGGTGATGAACAGCTTGCTGCCGCTGATCCGGTAGCCGTCGGCGGCCGGGTCCGGCACTGCCTGCGTGCGCAGCAGGCCGAGATCGCTGCCCGCCTGCGGCTCGGTGATGCACATCGTCGTCAGCCACTCGCCGCTCGCGATCTTCGGCAGCACGTCGCGCTTCAGGCGCTCGCCGCCGTGCGCGCGCAGGCACGCCACCGCGCCGTGCGTGAGCCCCGGCGACATCAGCCACGCATGGTTCGCCCCCGCGAGCATCTCCTGCAGCGCGACGTCGAGCAGATGCGGCAGCCCCTGGCCGCCGCAATCGGCGTCGAGCGCCAGCGTCGGCCAGCCGGCGTCGACGTAGTCGCGGTACGCATCGCGAAAGCCCGCCGGCATCGTCACGCCGGCACCGTCGAACCGGCAGCCCTCGAGATCGCCGGTCGAATCGAGCGGCGCGATGCGTTCGACCACGAAGCGGGCGGCTTCGTCGAGCACCTGCCCGGCGGTCGACAGGTCGAGCTCCGCCCAGTCGGGCACGCGGCGCCACAGCGCCGGCGCATCGAGCCATTCGCCGATCACGAACAGCATGTCGCGCAACGGCGCGCAATACGCGTTGCTCATCGCGCGCGCCTCATGCGCGGCGCGCCGTGCCGGCGACGATCACGCCCGCGTCGGCCGCGCCCGGTTCGTACATCGCGTCGACCACCGCCGCACGGTGCATGAGCACCGCACGCTGGTTGATCGAACCCTTGTCGGTGACTTCGCCGAGATCGAGCGAAGGCGGCGTATCGAGCACGCACAGCCGCGTGACGAACGTCGCGCTGCCGGTCGCATCGCGGTTCAGGCGCTCGAGCAGGTCCGCGAAGAACGCCCGCACCGCGGGCGCCCGCAGGACGGTGCGCACGTCGGCATCCGGTGCCGCGCCGGCCAGGCGACGGCAATCGTCGACGCGCGGGAAGATCATCACGCCGACGTCGTCGCGGTTCATCCCCGTGACGACCGCGTCCTGCACGTACGGCGCGCCGTTCGATACGATCCGCGCGCGCATGGGCCCGACGCTCACGAAGGTGCCCGACGACAGCTTGAAATCCTCCGCGATGCGCCCGTCGAACATCAGGCCGATCTCCGGCCGCGCGGGATCGACGAAACGCACCGCATCGCCGCTGCGGTAGTAACCCTCCTCGTCGAATACCTCGCGCGCGTCGTCGCCGCTCGCACGCCAATAACCGGCCATCACGTTCGGCCCGCGAAAGCGCGCCTCGAGCTTGCCGTCGACCGGCACCAGCTTCGCGTCGCAGCCGGGCGCGGGCAGGCCGATGTAGCCGGCTCCCGACATCGGCCCGGTGGTGAACATGCACGATGGCGCGGCCTCGGTCATCCCGAGGCCCGCCATGATCCGGATGCGCTCGCCGCAGTGCGCGAGCGTCACGCGCTCGAGCCGGTCCCACGCGGCCTGCGACAGTCCGGCGCCCGCGAAGAAATACATCTTCACGCGCGAGAAGAAGGTTTCGCGCAGCGCGGCATCCGTTTCGAGCGCCGCGGTCAGCTCTTCCCAGCCCTTCGGCACGTTGAAATACACGGTGGGCGCGATCTCGCGCAGGTTGCGCAGCGTCTCGCCGAACTTGCCGACGACCGGCTTGCCGTCGTCGATGTACAGCGTGCCGCCGTTGTACAGCGCGATGCCGACGTTATGGCTGCCGCCGAACGTGTGATTCCACGGCAGCCAGTCGACCAGCACCGGCGGCTCCAGACCGAACTGCGGAAACGTCTCGAGCAGCATCTGCTGGTTGCTGCACAGCATCCGGTGCGTGGTCGGCACCGCCTTGGGCAGCCGTGTCGACCCAGACGTGAACAGGAATTTCGCGATCGTGTCGCCGGTGATCGCACCGTGCGCGGCATCGACGCTGCCCGGTGTCGTGTCGAGCAGCGACGAGAAACGCGTGACGCCATCCATCCCGTCGGGTGCCGACACGACCACGCGCTCGACATCAGGCGGCACCGACGCGTCGAGCGCGGCACGAAACGCCGCGCCGTCCGACGCAAAGACCAGCCCCGGCGTGAGCACGGCGAGCGCGTGGCGCAGCTTGCCGTAATCGCTCGACACGAGCGAATACGCAGGCGACAGCGGCGCATGCGGAATGCCGGCCCACATCGCGCCGAACGCGAGTTGCAGATGGTCGAGGTCGTTGCCCGACAGGATCGCGACAGGCCGCTCGGCCGACAGCCCGCGATCGAGCAGCGCCTGGCCGATCGCGCGGGCGCGCTCGAGCATCTGCGCATACGTGATGCCGATCCACGTACCGTCGGGCCCGCGCCGCGCGACCAGCCAGCGGTCCGGATGCGCGCGCGCGCCGCTCGCGAGCCGGTCGGTCAGCCGGTGTGGGTACGCGCCGAGCGGGGTCGTCGCGCGCAAGGTCCAGCAGCCGTCGCGTTGCACGATCTCCGGCGGTGCCGTGCCGATCGCCACGGGGCGATAGCCGGCGGAAACGCGCTGTGCGGCAGCCGCGTCGCGCAGTTGGGTCGGATCCGCATCCAAGTTCTGTCTCCGGTCGGTTCCGCCCCGCGCGCGTGCGCGCGCCGGGCGGGGACTTCATTGTGTCGTTGTCTTAACTGGGGCGCCGCGGCGCCCGGGACTGCTCAGATCGGGTAGTGACGCGGCGTGGTCTGGACCGTGATCCAGCGCAGGTCGGTAAACTCGGCGATCGACGCCTTGCTGCCGAACCGGCCGTAGCCGCTTGCCTTCACGCCGCCGAACGGCATCTGCGCCTCGTCGTGCACCGTCGGCCCGTTGATGTGGCAGATGCCCGATTCGATCTGCTTCGCGACCTGCATCGCGCGCGCGATATCGCGGCTGAACACCGCCGCCGACAGCCCGTACTCGCTGTCGTTCGCGGCCGCGAGCGCGGCGGCGTCGCCGTCGACGCGCTGCACGGTCACCACCGGCCCGAACGATTCGTCCGCATACAGCTGCATGTCGCGCGTGACACCGTCGACGATCGTCGGCTGCATCACCGCGCCGTCGACTTCACAGCCGAGCGGCAGCGCGGCGCCGTGCGCGCGCGCGTCGTCCACCATCGCCGCGATCCGCTGCGCGGCGGCCGCGCTTTCGAGCGTGCCCAGCACGACGCCCGGCGCGGCCGGGTTGCCGGCCTTCAGCGTGCGTGCCTTCGCGACGAGCCGTTCGACGAACGCATCGGCGACCTTGCGATCGACGATCACGCGCTCGGTCGACATGCAGATCTGCCCCTGGTTGAGGAACGCGCCGAATGCGACCGCCTCGACCGCCGCGTCGAGATCGGCGTCGTCGAGCACGAGCACCGGCGCCTTGCCGCCGAGTTCAAGCAGCGCCGGCTTCAGGTGCTGCGCGGCGAGCGTCGCGACGATGCGGCCGACGCGGGTCGAACCGGTGAAGTTCACGCGGCGCACCGCCGGGTTCGCGATCAGCCGCTCGACGATCGCCGGCGCGTCCTGCGGCGCATGCGTGATCACGTTGACCACGCCGTCGCCGAGCCCTGCGTCGTGCAGCACGCTGCCGATCAGCCGGTGCACGCCCGGACAACCCTCGGACGCCTTCAGCACCACCGTGTTGCCGCATGCGAGCGGCATCGCGAGCGCACGGGTCGCGAGAATCACCGGCGCATTCCACGGCGCGATCCCGAGCACGACACCGCACGGCTGGCGCACGGCCATCGCGAGGCTGCCGGGCACGTCCGACGGGATCACCGCGCCGTCGATCTGCGTGGTCATCGCGGCCGCCTCGCGCAGCATGTTCGCCGCGAGCATCACGTTGAAGCCGTACCAGTTCGCCATCGCACCGGTTTCCGCGCGGCCGGTTTCGATGAATTCGCCCGCGCGCGCGTCCATCCGGTCGGCCGCCGCGAGCAGCCGCCGACGGCGCTCGGTCGGCGCGAGCGCGGCCCACGCGGGGAATGCGCGCGCCGCTGCCGCGACCGCGGCGTCCGCGTCGGCAAGCGTCGCCGCGGCGGCGCGCGACGCCACCCGTCCCGTCGCCGGATCGATCCGGTCGAAGGTCCCGCCGTCCGACGCGCCGCGCGACACGCCGTCGATCAACAAACTCACTTCGTGCATTTCCGTGTCTCCACTCGGATCCGGTTGCGTGCGGCGGCGCGCGTCAGCGCTTGTACGCCTGCAGGCCCGGCTTGATGCTCTTGTCGTCGAGGAACTGCTTGAGGCCCTGCTCGCGCCCGCCTTCCGGATCGCGGTAGTTCGCCTGGTCGAGCTTCGCGTACAGGTAGTCCTCGTTCTGCTCCCAGGTCAGCTCGCGGCAACGCTTGAAGCCGTGCTTCGCGTTACGGATCACGACCGGGTTCTTGTCGAGCAGCTTCGCGGCCAGCGCGCGCACCTCGTCGCGCAGCTGCGCGCGCGGCACGCTCTTGTTGACGAGCCCCATCTGCGCGGCCTGCGGGCCGGTGAAGGTGTCGCCGGTCATGATGTAGTAGAGCGCCTGGCGATGGCCCACGGTGTCGGCCATCGCCTTGCTGACGAGGTTGCCCGGCGGGATGCCCCAGTTGATTTCCGACAGGCCGAACACCGCTTCGTCGGCCGCGATCGCGAGGTCGCACGCGACGAGCGGCGAGAAGCCGCCGCCGAAGCACCAGCCGTTGACCATCGCGATCGTCGGCTTCGCATACATGCGCAGCAATTGCCACTGCCAGCGGCTCGCGTCGCGGCGAATCTTTTCCTGCAGGATTTCCGGGCCCGCGTCGACTTCGCGGAAATATTCCTTCAGGTCCATCCCGGCCGTCCAGGCGTCGCCCTCGCCGGTCAGCACGAGCACCTGCGCCTCGGCATCGAGTTCGATCGCCTCCAGCACGTCGATCATCTCCGCGTTCAACGTCGGGCTCATCGCGTTGCGCTTGTCCGGACGGTTCAGCGTCACCCATGCGATCCCGCCCTCGACCTCGACCTTCACCGTTTTCCAGCGCCCTTCGTAACCCATTTTCGTTCTCCAATGACGATGCCGCCCTGTGCGACTCGCGACCAATTTACTATCAGGTAACCTGATATGTAAAGTAGAATGGTAGCGGCTCCGGACAAACCCCTAAACGGGCCCGGACAGCCGATTTCGCGCCGTGCCGGCCGACGCATCACGACATGAGGAGACACGCTTGGACATCGACAACCTGATCGCCATCGACACGCACGTGCACGCCGAAGTGTCGTGCTGCCAGCCGCCGGACCTGTTCGCGAAGGCATTCGACGACGCGGCCGACAAGTACTTCGGCACCGTGCTGAAGCAGGGCCGTCGGCCGACCATTCCGGAGACGATCGCGCATTACCGCGAGCGCCGGATCGGCTTCGTGATGTTCACCGTCGACTGCGAGACGAACATCGGCCGGCGGCGCATTCCGAACGAGGAAATCGCGCAATTCGCGCAGGACAATGCCGACGTGATGATCGCGTTCGCGAGCATCGACCCGCACAAGGGCCGCTTCGGCGCGCGCGAGGCGCGCCGCCTGATCGACGAGCACGGCGTGAAGGGCTTCAAGTTCCATCCGACGATGCAGGGATGCTTCCCGAACGACAGGCTCGCCTATCCGATCTACGAGGTGATCGCGGAATACGGGTTGCCGGCCGTCTTCCACAGCGGGCATTCGGGGATGGGGTCGGGGATGCGCGGCGGCGGCGGGCTGCGTCTGAAGTATTCCGAACCGATTCACCTCGACGACGTCGCGGCCGACTTCCCGGACATGAAGATCGTGATCGCGCACCCTTCATGGCCGTGGCAGGAGCAGGCGCTGTCGATCGCGCTGCACAAGCCGAACGTCTACATCGACCTGTCGGGATGGTCGCCGAAGTACTTCTCGCCCGAGCTCGTGAAATACGCGAACACGCTGCTCAGGCACAAGGTGCTGTTCGCGTCCGATTTTCCGCTGATCCGGCCGGACCGCTGGCTCGAGGATTTTCAGGGCGCCGGGTTCCGGCCCGACGTGCATTCGCTGATTCTGAAAGACAACGCGGTCGCGTTGCTGGGGTTGCAGGCCGCGCAGCAGTCGTGACCCGTCCGGCCATGACGGCGCCGGCAGCGCGCCGCCGCACGCACCGGCGCGCTCAGTTCGCGGGCTTGCCCGCGAACCGCGCGGTCGGCAGCCCGGCGTAACGCGTGCGGGCGACGAACACGCCGCCGGCGTCGGCATCGCTCGCCAGCGCGTCGTCGCTCAGCCCGACGCGCGCGCTCGTCACGTACAGCCGGCCTTCGCCGTCGAGCGCCACGCAGCTCGGCTGCGCGGTCGGCACTTCGACGCGCTCCGTTTCAACGCCGTCCGGCCCGTAGCGCACCACCCGCCGGCCGCCCCACTGCGCATTCCACAGGCCGCCGTCGCGATCGACCGTCGAGCCGTCCGGATCGCCGTCCGCATCGGTCAGCCGCGCGAACGGCCGCACATTCGCGACATCGCCGCCCGCGTGGTAATCGCACACGAAAATCTCGCGCACCAGCGAATCGCAGAAATACATCTTCGACCCATCCGGCGAGAACGCGATGCTGTTCGCGATCGCGGCCGGCGGCAGCGCGAGCCGCTGCAGCGTGAGATCCGGATTGAGCCGATAGAACCCGCCGACCGCTTGCGGCGGCTCGCTGCCTTCGTCCTTCATCCCGAACACGAATGCGCCGGCCCCATCGCAGCGCCCGTCGTTCAGCCGCGTCGGCAGATCGGGTTCGACGTCGACGATCCGCGTGAACGCACCGCTGCGCAGGTCGAAGAACGCGAGATGCGTCGCGAGCCCGACGAGCAGCACGTCCGGATCGTGCGTCAGCGCGAAGCACGCGAGCCGTTCCGGCATCGGCCACTGCGCGAGGCCCGAGCCGTCCGCGCGGCAGCGCCACAGCCGCGCCCCTTCGATGTCCGTCCAGTACAGCGCGTGCGTCGCGTCGCACCACGTCGCGCCTTCGCCGAGCGTGTTGCGGCTGTCCACGAGCAGCGCCGCCGCGCCCGGATGAATCTGTTGCATGCCGTCTCCCGATGTCTGTCGCCTTCGCAGGCGGCCGCGCGTTCGTCAGGGTCAGATCTTCATCGCGCGCCGCTGGTTGCGACGATACTGGTCGAACAGCACCGCGAGCAACAGAATTCCGCCGCGTATCAGATATTGGTAAAACGTCGGCACGTTCAAGAGGCTCATCGCGTCCTGCACGGAGCCCATGATCAGCACGCCGACCAGCACGCCGGAGATCGTCGCGACGCCGCCCGTCAGCGACACGCCGCCGAGCACGCACGCGGAGATCACGCCGAGCTCGAGGCCGACCGAGGTCTTCGGATCGCCGAGGCTCATCCGCGACGCGAGCATCACGCCGGCGAAGCCGGTCACGAGCCCCTGCAGCACGAACACGGTGATCTTGATGCGCATCACCGGCAGCCCCGCGAGCAGCGCCGCCTCGCCGTTGCCGCCGACGGCCAGCACGTTCTTGCCGAACACCGTCCGGCGCAAGAGGAAGCCGAACACGACGAAGCCGACGATGTTGCTCCAGATCGGATACGAGATGCCGAGGAACGACCCGCCGCCGAGATCGAAGAAGCGCTCCTCGGAGATCATCACCGCGTCGCCGTTCGACGTGATGAACGCGAGCCCGCGCACGACTTCCATCATCGCGAGCGTGACGATCAGCGAGTTGATCCGCCAGCGCGCGATCAGCACGCCGTTGACGAGCCCGACCGCGCCGCCCGCGAGCACGCCGCCGGCGATGCCGAGCACGACGCTGTGCGTCGCGGTGATCAGCGTCGACGCGACGACGCCCGAGAACGCGACGATCGACGCGACCGACAGGTCGACCTCGCCGAGCGCGAGCACGAACATCATCGTCACCGCGATCGAGCCGATCAGCGTGACCGACAGCAGCAGGCCCTGGATGTTGCGCGGCGTGAGGAAGTCCGGCACGGTCAGCGACAGCGTCGCGAACAGCACGAGGAACACCATCACGATGCCGGAGCGGTTGATCAGTTGCCACACGCCGCCGCGCGCGCGCGCGGGCGCGGTCGAGGCCGCGGCATCGGGGGACGGGGAAGTGCGTTGGGGTTGCATTGCCTGGCTCATATCAGTTGCTTTCCGGTTGACTGCAGGCCGCTAGCGCGGCAGCGCGAGCTTGATCAGCACGTCGGGCGTCGCCTGCGCCTTCGCGACCTCGCCCGCGATCCGTCCTTCCTTCATCACGATGATCCGGTCCGACACGCCGATCACCTCGGCGAGGTCGCTCGACACGAGGATCACCGTGCGGCCCGCTTCCGCGAGTTCGTAGAACAGGTTGTAGATTTCCGCGCGCGCGCCGACGTCGATGCCGCGCGTCGGCTCGTCCATCAGGAACACGTCGATGCGCTCGGCCAGCCAGCGCGCGAGCACGACCTTCTGCTGGTTGCCGCCCGACAGCGCGCCGATCGGCGTGTCGCCGTCGCGGGTCTTGATCGCGAGCCGCTCGATATAGCGCTGCGCGAGTTCACGCTCGCGCCGCCCGTCGAGCAGCACGCGCGCCGGGCTGAAATGCCGGCGCGCGCTGATGTTCAGGTTGTCGGCCACCGACGCGATCGCGACGATGCCTTCCTGCTTGCGGTCTTCCGGGCACAGCGCGAGGCCGGCGCGCACCGCGTCGCGCGGGCTCCCGAACGCGACCCGCCGCCCGTTCAGCTCGACGTGCCCCGCGCTCGGGCGCGCGGCGCCGTACAGCAGCTTCATCAGCTCCGAGCGGCCCGCGCCGACCAGCCCGAAGAAGCCGACGATCTCGCCGCGCCGCGCGGTGAACGACACGGGCTCGGCGAGCCCGGGCCCCGCCAGCCCCTTCGCCTCGATCAGCACGTCGCCGGGCGTGCGCGGCCGGTAGCCGTACACGTCCTCGATCGAGCGGCCGACCATGCAGCCGATCAGCCGGTCGCGATCGAGATCGGCCACGGATTCGAACGTCTCGATGCGACGGCCGTCGCGGAACACGGTCACGCGGTCGCACAGTTCATACACTTCCTCCATCCGGTGCGTGACGTAGATGATCGCGCGGCCTTCCGCGCGCAGTGCGCGGATGATCCGGAACAGTTGCGCGGTCTCGCGCGCGGACAGCGAACTCGTCGGTTCGTCGAACGCGATCACGCGCGCATCGCGCATCAGCGCCTTGCCGATCTCGATCATCTGGCGCTGGCCGATCGACAGATACTTCACCGGAATGCCCGGATCGATGTGCTCGCCGAGCCGCTCCAGCGCATCGAGCGCGCGCACGGCAAGCGCGCGTTCGTCGACCACGCCGAGCCGGCTCGGCAGTTGCCCGAGCATCAGGTTTTCCGCGACCGTCAGCTCGGGCACGAGATGCAGTTCCTGGTAGATGATCGCGATGCCGGCCTCCAGCGCCGCGCGCGTCGACGCGAAGTGCTGCACCGCGCCGTTCAGCGTCAGCGTGCCGGCCTGCGGCTGGTTCACGCCGGACAGCACCTTCAGCAGCGTCGACTTCCCCGCGCCGTTCTCGCCCATCAGCCCGTGCACTTCGCCCGCGCGCACCGACAGCGACACGGCGTCGAGCGCGCGCACGCCCGGGAACGTCACCGTGATGCCGTCGAGCGCGAGCAGCGCCGCGTCCGGCCTCGCCACGCCGGCTGCGCCGGCGGCCGTGCTGCCGGCGGATACGGTCGTCATCGTCTGCGTCGTCATCGCTTGCTCGCCCCGCACGCTCAGATGCCGAGTTCGGCGCGCACGGCCTGCCAGTTCGCGCGCGTCATCAGCTTGCCGCTCGTCTGCGTGTCGGCCGGCGGCGTCTTGCCGTTGCGAATCCAGTCGACGAGGTTCTGCGTGCTGTCCTTGCCGTGGTTCGTCGAGCTGACGGCGATCGTCCCGTAGAAGCCGGTCGGCTCCTTCTTCTGGAATTCGGCGAACGCCTCGCCGGCACCGTTGATGCCGACGCCGATCACGTCGGCGGCCGGAATATGCAGCTGTTCGGTCGCGCGCACCGCGCCGAGCACGGTTTCCTCGTTCAGCGCGTAGATTACCCACTTCTTGATGTTCGGATGCCGCGCGAGCACCGGCGCGGCCGCGCTGAAGCCGCCTTCGTCGTCGGTCGTCTTCTGCGGTGCATCGAAGATGTTCTCCTGGCGGAAGCCGTTCGCGAGCAGCGCCTGCGTCGCGCCGTCGGTGCGCAGCTTCGCGGTCGGCAGCTCGTAGTTCGTGATCCGCAGCGCGCCGACTTCCTCGGGTTTCCAGCCGCGTCGCTTCATCTCGTCGGAAATCGCCTGGCCGACCTGGTTGCCGATCTTGGTCGCCGACATCCCGAGGTGCGGCACGTTCGACAGCGGCTTGCCGGTCGAATCGACGAGCTGGTCGTCGACGGTCACGAACTTCATGTTGTAGCGCTTCGCACGCGCGGCGATCGCCGGCCCGAGGCGCACGTCGGGCGCGCAGATCACGAAGCCCTGCGCGCCTTGTGAACCGAGGTTGTCGATCGCGGCCAGCACCTTCTCGCCGTCGGGCGTGCCGATCTTCACGACCGAGAAATTCTCTTTCTGGCCGAGCGCGGACGCCGCGTTCTGCTCGTTGATGAACCAAGCCTGCTCGGGCATCTTCACTAGGAAGCCGATCTTCAGCGGCGCGTCGGCGCGCGCGGCGCCCTGCATGCCGAGCGGCGCGATGCACAGCGCGGCGAGCAGCGCGCGCAGGGTGTGTCGGCGAATCGTTTGGGTCGTGCGGTTCATGCGGTGTCTCCTTGATGTCGGCTTGTGCCGTAATGATTCGTCGTGCGCGATCGCGCCGCAGCGCGCCCGCATAGTCAGCGCAGTCAGCGTCCGAACGCGTCGGTCTGCACGCGCCGGCCGAACAGGAACGCATCGGCGACGAGCCGCAGCGGCCGCACGTCGACGTCGCTTTCACCCCGCGCGATCAGCGCATGGAAGTGCGCATACAGCGCCGGATACTCGCGTTCGGGCCCGATCTCGACCGGCTCGCCCGCAATCGACAGTTGCGCGCCGCCGCGGCTGATCGCGAGCACGCCGTCGGCCGTGTCGACCGCGATTTCCCATTGCTCGACCGGGCCGTGCCGCCAGTCGAATTCCGCGCGCACGGGCACGCCATCGGTATCCGTGCAATCGAGTTCGGCGGCGATCGGCGTCTGCACGTCGCTCGGCACGATGAGCGTCGCCTCGCGCAGCACGAGCTCGCGCGGCAGGATCCGCGTGACGATCGACAGCGCGTTGATGCCCGGATCGAACACGCCGAGGCCGCCCGGTTCCCAGATCCATTGCTGCCCCGGGTGCCAGCGCCGCACGTCCTCCTTCCAGCGCACCTGCACCGCGCGGATCGTGCGGGTCGCGAGCCACGCGCGCGCGGGCTCCACCGCGCTCGCGCAGCGCGAATGCCACGTGGCGAACAACGTGAGCCCGCGCTCGCGCGCGAGCGCGTCCAGCACGGCCACTTCGCCGAGCGTCGCGCCCGGCGGCTTCTCGAGCATCACGTGCTTGCCGGCCTCGAGCGCGGCGCGCGCCTGCGCGTAGCGCACCTGCGGCGGCGCGCACAGCGACACGGCGTCGAGCTCGCGCTCGGTGGCCAGCAGCGCGCGCAGGTCGCGATAGTTGCGCACGCCGGCGACTTCCGCATGGCGGCTCGCGCATGCGGTCAGCTTGAAGCCCGGTTCGGCGTCGATCGCCGGCAGATGCTGGTCGCGCGCGATCTTGCCGACGCCGACGATACCCAGCGAAACCTGATCACTCATCGTGCATGCCTCCTTCGCGAATCGTTCGGTGGTCGTTCAGTGCGCCCAGCGCAGCACGAGCGGATCGAGCTGGCGCGCGATCGCGAGCAGTTCCGCGCGCGTGTCCGGATGCAGTTCCGGCATCGGATGCCGTGGCCGCTCGCACGCGATCACGCCGCCTTCGCGCATCAGCGCCTTCGCGGTGAGGATCCCGGACTGGCGGTTCTCGTGATTGATCAGCGGCAGCCACGCCTGATAGCGCTCGAAAGCGTCGTCGTGGCGCCCTTCGCGCCAGGCTTCGAGAATCGGCCGGATGCCGTCCGGAAACCCGCCGCCCGTCATCGCGCCGGTCGCGCCGGCATGGAGGTCGGCGAGCAGCGTGATCGCCTCCTCGCCGTCCCACGGCCCCTCGATCGCGTCGCCGCCGAGCCGGATCAGTTCGCGCAGCTTGTTCGCCGCCCCGGGCGTCTCGATCTTGAAGTACGCGACCTGCTCGATCTCGCGCGCCATCCGTGCGAGGAACGGGGCGGACAGCACCGTGCCGCTCGCGGGCGCATCCTGGATCATGATCGGGATGTCGATCGCGTCCGAAACGCGTGCATAGAAATCGAAGATCTGCGCTTCCGGCACGCGGAACGTCGCGCCGTGATAAGGCGGCATCGCCATCACCATCGCCGCGCCGAGCTGCTGCGCGCACAGGCTGCGCGCCGCGCACACCTGCGTGCCGTAGTGCGACGTCGTGACGATCACCGGCACGCGGCCCGCGACGTGTTCGAGGATCGTGCGCGTGAGCACGTCGCGTTCGTCGTCGGTGATCGCGAACTGCTCGGAGAAATTCGCGAGGATGCACAGCCCGTCGGAACCCGCGTCGATCATGAAATCGACCGCGCGTTTCTGGCTCGCGAGGTCGAGCTCGCCGGTGTCGGTGAAGGTCGTCGGGACGACGGGGAAGATGCCGCGATAGCGCGGCGTGCTGCTCGATGTCATGGTTCGCGTCCTGCTTCGGCGTCGGTGGCGACCGCCGTCATGCGTTCACGGTTTCACGAAGCGGGCCCGGGCGGGCCCGCAACCGGCTGCGGCGCGCGTTTGTGGCACCTCTCGCGCCGCCTGCCGCTCAATGCGAATGGCTCGGCACGTCCGCGCCGCGCGTGCCGACCAGGAAGTCGAGGTCGCACCCCTCGTCGGCCTGCAGCACGTGATCGATGTACAGCCGTGCGTAGCCGCCCTTGCCGAGCTGCCCGGCCACGCCCGGCGCCGCGGTCGGATCGACGTCCGACAGGCGGCGCTGCAGTTCGTCATCCGGAATGTCGAGATGCAGCGTGCCGGCCTCGCAGTCGAGCTCGATCCAGTCGCCGTTGCGCACGGCCGCGAGCGGCCCGCCGGCGGCGGCCTCCGGCGCCACATGCAGCACGACCGTGCCGTACGCGGTGCCGCTCATCCGCGCGTCGGAAATCCGCACCATGTCCTTCACGCCCTGGCGCAGCAGCTTCGGCGGCAGCCCCATGTTGCCGACCTCGGCCATCCCCGGATAACCGCGCGGCCCGCAGTTCTTCAGCACGAGCACCGAGCTGGCGTCGACGTCGAGCGCCTCGTCGTTGATCGTCGCCTTGTAGTGGTCGAGGTTCTCGAACACGACCGCGCGGCCGCGATGCTTCAGCAGCTCGGGGCTCGCCGCCGACGGCTTCAGCACCGCGCCGCGCGGCGCGAGGTTGCCGCGCAGGATGCAGATGCCGCCGTCCGCGATCAGCGGCCGGTCGAGCGGGCGAATCACTTCGTCGTCGTAGTTCGGCGCTTCGCGCACGTTGTCCCACAGCGACTTGCCGTTCACCGTCAGCGCGTCCGGGTGCGGCAGCAGCCCGCCTTCGCCGAGCCGGCGCAGCACGGCCGGCAGCCCGCCCGCGTAATAGAACTCTTCCATCAGGAAGCGCCCCGACGGCATCAGGTCGACGATCGTCGGCGTGTCGCGGCCGATGCGCATCCAGTCCTCCAGTTCGAGCGGCACGCCGATGCGTCCGGCGATCGCCTTCAGGTGGATCACCGCATTCGTCGAGCCGCCGATCGCCGCATTCGCGCGGATCGCGTTCTCGAACGCCGCGCGCGTGAGGACCTTCGACAGCACCAGCCCTTCGAGCGCCATCTCGACGATGCGGATGCCGGACATGTGCGCGAGCACGTAGCGGCGCGAATCGACGGCCGGGATCGCCGCGTTGTGCGGCAGCGCGACGCCGAGCGCCTCGGCCATGCACGCCATTGTCGACGCGGTGCCCATCGTGTTGCAGGTGCCGGCCGAGCGCGACATCCCGGCTTCGGCCGACAGGAAGTGATGCAGGTCGATCTCGCCGGCCTTCAGTGATTCATGCAGCTGCCACACGGCCGTGCCGGAGCCGATGTTCCTGCCTTCGAGCTTGCCGTTCAGCATCGGCCCGCCCGACACGACGATCGCCGGCACGTCGCAGCTCGCCGCGCCCATCAGCAGCGCAGGTGTCGTCTTGTCGCAGCCGGCGAGCAGCACGACCGCGTCGATCGGATTGCCGCGGATCGCTTCCTCGACGTCCATCGATGCAAGGTTGCGCGTGAGCATCGCCGACGGGCGCAGGTTCGATTCGCCGTTCGAGAACACCGGGAACTCGACCGGGAAGCCGCCCGCTTCGAAGATCCCGCGCTTCACGTGCTCGGCGAGCTTGCGGAAGTGCGCGTTGCACGGCGTCAGTTCGGACCACGTGTTGCAGATGCCGATGATCGGACGGCCATCGAACTCGTGATCGGGAATGCCCTGATTCTTCATCCAGCTCCGGTACATGAAGCCGTTCTTGTCGTTCGTGCCGAACCATTGGGCGGAGCGCAGCCTGGGTTTTGTTGCCGACATCGTCAGTCCTGTGGTGACGGGATACCGGCGCAGTCTAGGCAGAATTTTGATAACTGGCTAATGACGTTTTTGGCGATTACGATATCGATTCCGATATCGATATAAACCCGTACGATGCCCGAAGCCAGCCCGTGGGGAAACCGCGGCCGCCTGAAGACGCGCCAGCTTCTGCTGGTCGTCGCGCTTGCCGACGAAGGCAGCATTCACCGCGCGGCGGCCGCGCTGAACATGACGCAGCCGGCCGCGTCGAAGCTGCTGCGCGAACTCGAGGAATCGATCGGTGCGGTGCTGTTCGAA
Source organism: Burkholderia sp. LS-044 (assembly GCF_004803625.1). NCBI lineage: Bacteria > Pseudomonadati > Pseudomonadota > Betaproteobacteria > Burkholderiales > Burkholderiaceae > Burkholderia > Burkholderia sp. LS-044. The sequence goes on along the minus strand of NZ_SSWO01000005.1, from coordinate 229,488 downwards.
CGCCTGCCGCGCGGGATGCGGCCGACGCTGTACGGCGACGCGCTGATCCGTCACGCGCGCGCGGCGCTCGGCAGCCTCGACCAGGCGCACGAGGAACTGGCCGCGCTGAAGGCCGGCCATCTCGGCCACGTGGCGGTGGGGGCGATCACGTCGCCGGGCTTGCGGCTCGTGCCGCCGGCCGTGGCCGCGGTGAAGGGCACGCATGCGGGCCTGCACGTATCGGTCGAGATCGACACCAGCAACGTGCTGCTCGAACATCTCGCGCAGGACAAGATCGACATCGTGGTCGGCCGGCTTTCCGCCGAACACGACAAGCTGCGGCTGCGCTACGAGCCGCTGACCGGCGAGTCGGTGGCGGCCGTCGTGCGGACCGGCCATCCGCTGCTCGCGCAGGCGCCGCTGGCGCTCGCGGACGTGCAGCGCGCCGCGTGGGTCGTGCCGCCGGCCGGCAGCGTGCTGCGCCATCGCTTCGAGCTCGTGTTCCAGCGCGCGAGCCTCGCGCCGCCGGCGAACCTCGTCGAGACGTCCGCGCTGCTGTTCATCACGCAACTGCTCGAACAGAGCGACATGATCGCGGTGCTGGCCGAGGACGTAGCGCGCTACTACGCGCGGCACGGGATCGTCACGGTGCTGCCGCTGGAGATGGATTGCCGGATGGACGATTTCGGGATCATCACGCGCACCGACCGGCTGCATTCGCCGGCCGTCGCGGTGATGGTGGATGCGATTCGGGTGGCGGCGCGGGGGGTTTATGGCGTCGTGCCGTAACGGCGCAGCTTCATCGGCGCTCCCGGAGCACGTGCGCGCCGGCTGACGCGCGCGTGGCCCGGGTCGAGCGTCACACCCAGGGCGGCGCGATCCCTTCGGTCTGCAGCGCCCGCTGGATCGCCGGGCGCGCGAGCACCCGCTGCAGATAACCGCCGAGTACCGGGCGCTGTCGCGCCGGTTCGGCAAAGCCGCGGGTCCAGCGGCACAGCATCAGCGCATATGGATCGAGCACCGAGTAATGCGCGCCGAGCAGCCAGGGGCCGCCGCTCGTTTCCAGTTGACGGTCGAGCTGATCGAGCAGCGCCGCGATTTTCGCCTCCGCGTGCGCCTTCACCTGCGCGGCACCAGCCGAGTTGCCCACGTCGACCCAGCGCTCCGGATAGAAATACGCGATCAACGTCGCCTGGAGCGTGTTGGTGAGCCACATCAGCCATTTGTAGCACTGTGCACGTTCCGGGGTGCCGAGTTCGGGCGCCAGCCGCTTCTCGGGATGCGTATCGGCGAGATGCAGGCAAATGGCGGCGGCCTCGTACAGCACCAGGTCGCCGTCGATCAGTACCGGAATGAGCCCGTTCGGATTGAGCGCGAGGTAGTCCGGCGACTTGTGTCGATCGTGCGTGCGGTCGACGTATTCAAGCTCGAACGGCTGGCCGATTTCCTCGAGCACGAAGTGCGGCGCCATGCTGGCGTTGCCGGGGTAGTAGAAAAGCTTCATCGTCGATTTCGTCCGGCGGGTGTCGGCGTCATGCCGCGGCGAATTCGATCGTGGGTTCGCAGCGGATCGGAAAATTGACCGAGTTCGCGATATAGCACTTCGCGTGCGCATCATGATGCAGATGTTCAGCCCGCTCGCGATCGTCGCCGGCCTGGATCGTCACGTGCGGGCGCAGCACGATTTCCGTGAAGCGGCCCGGCTCGTCACGGTCGACCATCGTGCCTTCCGCGTCGTCGACATAAGCGAGCACGCGAATGCCCGCTTCGGAGCACAGGTGCAGGTACCAGAGCTTGTGACACGCCGATGCCGACGCCAGCAACAGGTCCTCGGGGTTCCAGCGCGACGCGTCGCCCCGAAACGCCGGGTCCGACGAACCGGGAATATCCGGCTTGGAACCGGCCCGGATCACGTGATCGCGGCCGTACTCGCGATACCCCGACGTGCCGGTGCCGAGATTGCCCGTCCACGCGACTGCGACGCGATACTTGTGTTCACCAGATGCCATCTCGCTCTCCATTGATGTGGGTTGCTTCGACCGGGCAGGATTTCGTCGTACGGGGCCCGCCTGCGTTCGCCATTTTGGCACCGGATTTTCGTTTGGTATACCATTATTCCAAATTGACGGAACACACAGGCATGGAAGCCAAACTCGATTCCACGGCGGACGCGGTCGCCACCTCGTTGCGCGACATGATCATCAACGGCGAGTTCGAAGCGGGCGAACGGCTCGTCGAGCGCGACCTCGCCGACCGGTTCGGCATCAGCCGGATTCCGATGCGCGAGGCCATCCAGCGCCTGGAGCGCGAAGGGTTGCTGGACATCTTCAGGAATCGCGGCGCCGTCGTGCGCATGCTGGGCGCATCGGACGTGCAGGAAATCTACGACCTGCGCGTGCTGCTCGAAGGCGACGCGATCTACCGAAGCGTGAAGCGGCTCGACGACGAGACGCTCGCGCGTGCCGAACTCGTCCATCGCCTGCTCGGCGATACGGCCGTGCCGCGCCGGCAGGGCGAACTGAACCGCGAATTCCATGCGTTGCTGTATTCGTGCTGCGGCAACGCACGGCAATTGAAGACGATCGCGGAGCTGCGCAGCCAGGTCGAACGGTACGAGCGCCTGCAGGCCACGCTGCTCGCCGATACGCCGTCGTTCCAGGTCGAGCACGAGGAGATCCTGCAGGCGTGCCGCGAACGCAATGCGCGTGCCGCTCGGTCGATGACGGTCGCGCATCTCGAATCGGCCAGGCGCATCGTGATGGGGCTCGTCGAAGGCGACTGAAGCCGGCGCTGCGCGTGCCGCCTGCTGCACCGTGCGCGGGCCGGGCCGGTCTTGTCCTGCCTTGTCGAGTCGCGCCGATCGCGGCGGCACCCTCCGTCGCGACGTTCAACACATCGATACGTCAAATCGACCGCGTCGCGCTCCCGCCGGGCGCGCGGCCGGTCGTCCCGCGCACCACCAGTTTCGGCAGCGACGCGATCCGCACGCGCGACGCAGCGCTGCTGCGCTCGCCCGCGTCGCGTAGCGCATTGAGCAATTCGACCGCGAGCCCGGCGGCCTCGGCGGTCGGGATCGCAACGGTCGTCAGCGTGGGGCGCGTGTCGCTGGCCAGGTGAATGTCGGTGATCCCGACGATCGACAGATCGTCCGGCACACGCCGGCCGCGATCGGCCGCCGCATGCATCGCCCCGATCGCCGGCAGGTCGTTGGTCGCGACCAGCGCGGTCAGCCGCGGATGCGCGTCGAGCAGTCGACCCGCCGCGCGCACGCCGCCTTCGATCGAATCGGGTTCCGCCGCGACGATCGACGCATCGAGCCCGGCTTCACGCATCACGTCGACGAAGCCGTCGTAGCGCGCCGCCTGCACGCCGCTCGCCGACCCGCCGACGATCACGCCGATCCGCTCGTGGCCCAGCTCGAGCAAGTGCCGCGTCGCGATCCGCCCCGCCTCCCTAAAATCGATCGCCACGCACGGCAATCCGTCGGGCGGCGCCTCCGGCCGCTCCCACAGGCACAGCACGACCGGCACACCGCGCGCCGCCACGTCGAGCAGATCGGGCAGATGCAGGTTCGCGTTGGTCACGAGAATCCCTTCGGAGATCGTGCCGGCAATCTGGTCGAGATACGCGCGCCCTTGCAGCGGGTCTTCATTCGTATTGCAGACGATCAGGAACTGTCCGTTGCGGCGCACCGCGCGCTCGACCGCCAGCGCGAACTCCGGGTAGAACGGGTTCGCGATGCTCGACACCATCAGCGCGACCGTCGGCGCGCGCCCTTCCGCCAGCGCACGCGCCGCGAGATGCGGCCGATACCCGAGCGCCTCCACGGCTTCCAGCACCCGAGCACGCGTCGCCTCGCCGACCCGGCCGCGCTCGCGCAGCACGTTCGACACGGTCGCGGCCGTCACGCCGGCGCGGCGCGCCACTTCATCCAGGGTTGCCATCGTTTGCTCACTATATGAGACGTCTATCCAGTATTTGCTTCGCTCACCGAAGCGGCGCACTATCGCCGCACACCCTGCCGCCCGACCGACGGGCGCGACTCGGCCGCGATCGCATCGCCTCTTTTTTTGATCGCGATGATTAAGCGCTTAATCAACGACGATGGCGCATTAAAACATGGAGCGGAGACAATGGCGAGCATCTCGATGCGGCGCGTGCAGAAAGCCTACGGCGATCACGCACCGGTCATTCGCGACGTCGATCTGGAGATCGGCGCGCACGAGTTCTGCGTGTTCCTCGGGCCGTCCGGATGCGGCAAGTCGACGTTGCTGCGGATGATCGCCGGGCTCGAGGACCTGAGCGCGGGCGAGCTGTCGATCGACGGCCGCCGCGTCGACGACGTGCCGGCCGCCGAACGCGGCGTCGCGATGGTGTTCCAGAGCTACGCGCTGTTTCCGCACATGACGGTCTACGAGAACATGGCGTTCGGGCTGAAGCTCGCGCGCGTGCCGAAAGCCGAGATCGACCGGAAAGTGCGCGATGCCGCGCGCATCCTGCAGCTCGACACGCTGCTCGAGCGCAAGCCGAAGGCGCTGTCGGGCGGCCAGCGGCAGCGCGTCGCGATCGGCCGCGCGATCGTGCGCGAGCCCGGCGTGTTCCTGTTCGACGAGCCGCTGTCGAATCTCGACGCCGCGCTGCGCGGCCAGACCCGCATCGAGATCGCGCGGCTGCACCGCCAGTTCGAACGCGCGAGCGTCGTCTACGTGACGCACGACCAGACCGAAGCGATGACGCTCGCCGACAAGATCGTGCTGCTGCACGCCGGTGCCGACACCGCGCAGCACGGCAGCATCGCGCAGGTCGGGGCGCCGCTCGACCTCTACCACCACCCGGCCAGCCGCTTCGTCGCGGGCTTCATCGGCTCGCCGCGGATGAACTTCCTGCCGGCCGTCGTCACGGCGTGCGATGCCCGTCGCACGGCCGTCACGCTCACGCCGTCCGGCGAAACCTTCACGCTGCCGCGCGACGGCTCGGCGCTCGGCGCCGGCGCCGCCGTGACGCTCGGCATTCGCCCCGAACACCTGACGCTCGGCGCCGCGCACGACGCCACGACACTCGCACGCGACGTCGCGCTCGTCGAACGCCTGGGCGAACAGACCTACGTGCACCTCGACCAGCCCGGCGGCCACTCGCTGATCGCGAAGGTGCCCGGCGACGCGCAGGTGCGCAGCGGCGAACGCGTGCTCGTGCATGCACCGGCCGCGGCCTGCCATCTCTTCACCGAAGACGGCCGCGCGGTGCCCGCGTGCGCCGACGTCCACGTTCACCACTACGCATAAGGATCGGGCATGCGCCTCGGAGTCTGTTACTACCCGGAACACTGGCCGGAATCGATGTGGGCCGACGATGCCCGCAGGATGAAAGCGCTCGGCATCGAGCAGGTGCGGATCGCCGAATTCGCGTGGAGCCGTATCGAGCCGTCGCCGGGCGAATACGACTGGGGCTGGCTCGATCGGGCGGTCGACGTGCTCGGCGCGGCCGGCCTCGAGATCGTGATGTGCACGCCGACCGCGACGCCGCCGAAATGGCTGGTCGACCGCCATCCGGACATCCTCGCGATCGGCGCCGACGGCCGGCCGCGCGCGTTCGGCTCGCGCCGCCACTACGACTTCTCGTCGCCGACCTATCTCGAGGCGTCGCGCCAGATCTGCACGGCGGTCGCCGAGCGCTACGGCCGGCACCCGGCCGTGCGCTACTGGCAGACCGACAACGAGCTGGGCTGCCACCAGACCGTCGTCAGCTATTCGCCGGCCGCGCTCGTGCGATTCCGTGCGTGGCTGAAGGCGCGCTACGGCACGATCGACGCGCTGAACCGCGCGTGGGGAACCGTGTTCTGGAGCATGGAGTATCGCCATTTCGACGAGGTCGATGCGCCCGTCGGCACCGTGACCGAAGCGCACCCGTCGCATCGCCTCGACTACCGGCGCTTCGCGTCGGACGAAGTCGCGCGCTATCACCGGATGCAGGTCGACGTGATCCGCGCGCACTCGCCGGGCCGGCCCGTCGCACACAACTTCATGCAGCTGTTCACCGAGTTCGACCATTACGAAGTGGCGCGCGACCTCGACGTCGCGACGTGGGACAGCTATCCGCTCGGCGCGCTCGAGGAGCAATGGTTCGCGCCCGACGTGAAGGCGCGCTGGCTGCGCACCGGCCATCCCGATTTCGCGTCGTTCAATCACGACCTCTATCGCGGCATGTCGAAGCTGCCGTTCTGGGTGATGGAGCAGCAGCCGGGCCCCGTGAACTGGGCGCAGTGGAACCCCGCGCCGCTGCCCGGCATGGTGCGCCTGTGGAGCTGGGAGGCGTTCGCGCACGGCGCCGGTTGCGTGTCGTACTTCCGCTGGCGTCAGGCGCCGTTCGCGCAGGAGCAGATGCATGCGGGTCTCAATACGCCGGACAACCGGCTCGACGAAGGCGGCCGCGAGGCGCAGCGTGTCGCGCGCGAGATCGCGGCCATACGCGACGCAGGTGCCGATGCCGACCCGAACGGCGCGGTGCGTGCCCCCGTCGCGCTCGTGTTCGACTACGAAGCGAAGTGGCTGTTCGAAGTGCAGCCGCAAGGCGCCGATTTCCACTACCCGCGCTTCGCGTTCGAGTACTACGCGGCGCTGCGTTCGCTCGGCCTCGACGTCGACATCGTTTCCGCGCACGCGCCGCTCGACGGCTACCGGCTCGTCGTCGTGCCGCCGCTGCCGGTCGTCCCGGACGATTTCGCCGCGCGGCTCGCGGCCTCGGGCGCGCACGCCGTGTTCGGGCCGCGCACCGGCTCGAAGACCGTCGACCTGCAGATTCCGCCGACGCTGCCGCCCGGCCCGCTCGCATCGAGCCTGCCGGTGCGCGTATGGCGCGTCGAATCGCTGCGGCCGAACGTGACTGAGCGGATCGACGGCACGCTGTGCGACGGTACGCCGCTCGCGGGCCATGCGCGCCACTGGCGCGACTTCGTCGAGCTTCACGACGACACGCGCGGCGTCGTGCGCGCGCGCTTCGCCGACGGTCACCCGGCCTGCGTGTCGCACGGCACGCTGCACTACTGGGCCGCGCTGTTCGACGACGCGACCACCGCCCGGCTGTTCGCCGATGTCGCGGCCGAAGCCGGCCTCACGCCGACGCCGCTCGGCGACGGCGTGCGCGTGAGCCGGCGCGGCGGCCTGACTTACGTTTTCAACTATGGCGACACGCCGCACACGATCGACGCGGTACCGCCGTCGGCGTTCGTGCTCGGCACCGCGCAAGTCGGGCCGCAAGACGTGGCCGTGTATCGAAGCCGTTCGTAGCACCCCGACACCGGCGCCGCGATGCGCCGGTCACGCACAAGACGACACACAGGAATGGAGACACGCATGACACATCGCCCCCTTCGCCTCGCCGCCCGGCTCGCCACGGCCGCCGCCGTCGCACTGGCATCGCTCGGCACGACGGCGCCCGCCGATGCCGGCACGCTGACGATCAACATCGCGTTCAAGGGCGCCAGCCAGCGCGCGGTCTGGCAGTCGACGCTCGACGCGTTCCACAAGGCGCATCCCGACATCGACGTGAAGGCGACCTTCGTCGACGAGGAAGCGTACAAGGTGCAGCTCCCCGCCTGGCTCACGACCGTCGCGCCGGACGTCGTGAACTGGCACGCCGGCGAGCGGATGGCGTACTACGCGAAGCGCGGGCTGTTCGAGGACCTGAGCGGCGACTGGGCGAAGAACGGCTGGGGCGCGATGTATGCATCGACGCGCGACGCATCGTCGTACAACGGCAAGCAGTACGCGGCACCGACCGTCTACTACTCGTGGGGGCTGTTCTACCGCAAGGACCTGTTCCGCAAGGTCGGCATCGCCGACGAGCCGAAGACGTGGGACCAGTTTCTCGACGCGTGCAAGAAGCTGAAGGCGGCCGGCATCACGCCGGTCGCGCTCGGCGGCCGCGACGCGTGGACGCTCGCCGGCTGGTTCGACTATCTCGACCTGCGCCTGAACGGCAACGCGTTCCACCAGCAGCTGATGGCGGGCGACGTGCCGTACACCGACCCGCGCGTGAAGAAGGTCTACACGACGTGGAAGTCGCTGATCGACGCGGGCTACTTCATCGACAACGCGCTGTCCTACGATCTCGACGGCGCCCAGCCGTTCCTGTTCCAGGGCAAGGCCGCGATGATGCTGATGGGCACCTTCATCGCGGCGGGTTTTCCGCCTTACGTGAAGCAGGAAATGGGCTACTACCGTTTCCCGATCATCGACCCGAAGGTGCCGACCGCCGAGGATGGCCCGGTCGAATCGCTGCATATCCCGACGAAGGCGAAGAACAAGGCCGACGCGCACACGTTCCTCGCGTTCGTCGAAACTCCCGAGATGGGCGCGAAGCTCGCGGAAGGCCTCGGTTCGCTGTCGGCCAACAGCAAGTCGCCCGAGCCGGCCGACCCGGTCTCGCGCATCGGCTTCCGGATCCTTGCCGACACGAAGGGCGGCGTCGCGCAGTTCTACGACCGCGACATGACGAAGGAAATGGCCGACGAGGGGATGAAGGGCATGCAGCAGTTCCTCGCAAATCCGGCGCAGCTCGATACGGTGCTCGCGCAGCTCGAACAGACCCGCAAGCGGATCTACAAGAAGTAACGCCGTGACCCGCGCGGCGGTACTCCGCCGCTGCGGCTGCCCCATCGTTCGCTCGTTCAGGAGCCCTGCCGTGTCCAGTCCGATTTCGTCCCGACACCTCGAGCCGCCCGCCGCGCCGCCGGAACCGTCGAACCCTCGCGCGCCCGCCGCGGTTGCCGCGGTTGCATCACCCGCGCGCCGCCCGTCGCCCGCCGTGCGGCGGCAACGGCGCGCCGCGTGGCTGTTTCTCGCGCCGGCCTGCGCGATGGTTGCCGTCTATGTGATCTGGCCGATCCTGTCGACGCTGTGGCTGAGCCTATACAACTGGGACGGGATGACCGAGCGCACGTTCGTCGGTCTCGCGAACTATGCGGAGCTGCTGCAAGCGCCGACGTTCTACACGGCGCTGCGCAACAACGTGATCTGGCTCGCGCTCTTCATGCTCGCGCCGCCGCTCGGCCTCGCGCTCGCGCTGTACCTGAACCAGGCGGTCGCCGGCATCCGGCTCGTGAAGTCGCTGTTCTTCGCGCCGTTCGTGCTGTCGGGTGTGGTCGTCGGCCTGATCTTCTCGTGGTTCTACGATCCGACGTTCGGGCTGCTCGCGCTGATCGCCGGACACGGCATCCCGGTGCTCGGCGACGCGCGCTACGCGACGTTCGGCATCGTGTTCGCCGCGCTGTGGCCGCAAACCGCGTACTGCATGATCCTGTACCTCACCGGCCTCACGTCGCTCAATCCGGAACAGATCGAAGCCGCTCGCATGGAAGGCGCGCGCGGCTTCGCGCTGCTGTGGCACGTGGTGCTGCCGCAACTGCGGCCGACCACCTTCATGGCGATCGTCGTCACGGTGATCGGTGCGCTGCGCAGCTTCGACCTGATCTCGGTGATGACGAGCGGCGGCCCGTTCGAGAGCTCGACCGTGCTTGCGTATTACATGTACGACCAGGCGATCAAGTACTACCGGCTCGGCTATTCCGCGTCGATCGCGGTCGTGCTGTTCGCGATCATGCTCGTCTACATCGTGTTCCAGTTGCGCCGCCTGCTGCGCAACGAGCAGTGACCTGACCTTCCGGGGATGCCTTCATCATGTTTCCGACACCCGTTGCCCAATGGAAGCCGGTATCGCGCCGGCTGTACAAGCTGTCGCTGCCCGTCGCGCTCGTGATCTGGCTGCTGCCGATGATCGCGGTGTTCGTCACGTCGGTGCGCTCGACCGAGGAACTCGTCGAAGGCCACTACTGGGGCTGGCCGCGGCACTTCTCGATGATCGAGAACTATCGCGATGCACTGACCACGTCGCCGATGCTGCATTACTTCTGGAACAGCGTGCAGATCACGGTGCCGTCCGTGCTTGGCTCGATCGCGCTCGCGGCGATGGCGGGCTTTGCGCTTGCGACCTACAAGTTTCGCGGGAGCACGGCGCTGTTCGGCACGTTCGTCGCGGGTAATTTCGTGCCGGTGCAGGTGCTGATGATTCCGGTGCGGGACTTGTCGCTCAGGCTCGGCGTGTTCAATACGGTCGAGGCGCTGATCCTGTTTCATGTCGCGTTCCAGACCGGGTTCTGCACGCTGTTCCTGCGCAACTTCATCAAGCAACTGCCGTTCGAGCTGATCGAGGCGGCGCGGATCGAAGGGGCGGGGGAATGGACGGTGTTCTGGCGGATCGTGTTGCCGTTGATCCGGCCCGCGCTGGCTGCGCTGGCGATTCTTGTGTTTACGTTCGTGTGGAATGACTACTTCTGGGCGCTGTGTCTCACGCAAGGGGATGAGGCTGCGCCGATCACGGCAGGGGTTGCCGCGTTGAAGGGGCAATGGACGACGTCGTGGAACCTCGTGTCGGCCGGGTCGATCCTGGCGGCGTTACCGTCCGTCGCGATGTTCTTCGCGATGCAGAAGCATTTTGTGGCGGGGCTGACGTTCGGGGCGACCAAAGGCTGAACGCGCGCAGCCCTGCGTATTCGTATCTCCCCCCTCCGCATCGAGAGGTTGCCCGCTTCGGCGGGCTTTTTTATCTTCGCGGATCGGGATGGATGTCGCCAAACGATCTGCAAGCGACCGCCAGGTTTCACGACGACGGTCACCTGGTGACTGCGCAAGCGCCCAACAGCAAATGCGGCCTTCGGTGACTCACACCCCATCCCGGCTTTAATTACGGTGACGCGACGAAATTCTTTATCGATTGTATTTCGAATTTCGCCAAATCATATTCAGCCCACGAAACCGGACATAGCGAAACAGCCGTTTCGAAATTTCTCGTTGCATCCTCCATTTTGCCGGCCATCATATTCGCTTCCCCGATATAAGTCTCGGCTTCACATTGACGCGTCCCAGGAGGCCCGTCATCACCCTTGGCCGCTGCCACCCTGAGTTGGTCGGCATCTATTTTCGACAGGAAGTAATCGATGATCGGGCGAGGCCAGGATTCCTGATTCCGCAAGCTCGAAGATTCGCCGTCCAGGCTCACCCGATCATCCACGCCGTGCCGTTGCGATGCCAGATGCTTCCAGATCAGCATGTATGCAACATCTTCGGAACTGCTGTTTTCCCTGTTGTTGTCCAGCCATGCATTGGCTCCACGCAATGCGGCCGCATAATTCTTTGTATAGAAATTCAGCTTTACGTCTTTCAAGACAGCATCCCAATCTCGCGGATCGAGTTGCAGCGCCTTGTTCAAATTTCGGCGGGAGTCGTCATACCTTCCCATCGACATATACACCTGGCCGAGATTCACGTAGGTCGTCGACGCATTTTTATCCGCGGCCAGCGACTCGTTCAATTTGTCGATGGCGACCTGATACAACCCCATATCCGCGAAAGCCATTGCATAACTGTCTTTTGCGTCGATGCTCCCAGGGTCGAGCTCCAACGCCTTTTTCAGGTCCAGGAGAGCATGATCGAAATCCAGCATTAATTTATAAGAACCCGCCCTGTGTACATAGGCGCCCGGATCCGATGGATCAATATTAATTGCCCCCGTAAAGGCGACTACGGATTTTTCATACTTGTTCGACAAGGAGTATCCAAGACCCGCGAACCTGTAAAGATAGGATGCAAGCTTATAATTTTTTCCCTCGTCGTTTATTATTTTTGCCGCAACCAAGGCGTCATCCGCGGAATTTTCCCGCTCGTGGATCTTGTCGTATGCAAGACTTCTCCCTACCAGCGCGTCAAGAAGAAGCGGGTGCAAGTTCAGTGCTGCGGTGTAATAGCTGATGGCTAGCGGGTAATTTCGGGCCTTTTCTGCTGCCTGCCCACGTTGAGCGAGCGTGACAGCTGTCTGTTGCGCGCTTGTTGAATCGACCGTCGCCGATACGAGCGAGGGGTCGGTGGTTGCCGTTTTGCCAGGCTCGCTAGCCAATACCTCGGTCATCGGGACCGAAATCAACAACATTGCCGAGACAACGGATAGAAGCGATCGATTCATGGGTCGGTTGTAATTATTCAGCGCGTGGGTCAAGCAGCGTACGTGGCATCCGGCGGCGGCGATGATCGACAGAGAATGCCGCCGCCCGCCGGATAGTATCGATTATTACGCGATGGCCGCGAATGGGGGCCCAGCCCGTCTCGGCACAAGCACCGTTGCCGCGCAATCACAGTCGGAGCCCGCTTCTTCGAGGCCCTTGCCGGACTCGACGAAGCTTTGCAGTTCTTGTTCGGCCGGTTCACGCGCAGGCGCCGGCAAGAGCGCGGTTGCTCGACACCGCCGGGCCGTGTCGGACGAGGCGTTGCAGCAGCGGCAGCGCAAAACCCGCCGTTTTGCCCGTGCCGTTTTCGGCCGCGGCCATGACGTACTCGCCACTCGGCACCGCAGGAATCGCCTCGACCCGCACCGTCTCAGGTGTCTGGTAATCGAGGTCCTGCAGATGACGCAGCAGAGGCTCGATCAGGCCAAGCGAGGCAAATGACATGGACGTATTCCGGGCTGAAACCGCAATCCTGGCGATTACGGCGCAGGTTGCGCCCCGTCCGCTCCGCCGCGCAGCCGCACATCGACCGCCCCGATATTCTTCTCGTGCGCCACCAGCATCAACGACAGTGCGTGATGCATGTCCCGATCGGCGAGCGTCGGAAGCAGCGTCTGCAGCTTGCGGACCACCCAGCGCTGGCCACGATTCAGGAACGCCATCCGCTCCGCCAGATCGTCGATCGCCATCGCCTTCTCGTAGAACACGCCGGTCGCGCGCGTCGGTTCCGCATCGAGCGACCGAATCGCATCGACGAGCACGCTGCACCAGTGCGCGTCATCCTGGCGAATATGGGCGATCAGCCGATGCAGTTCAGGATCGTCGCTCACCTCGACGACCATTTCGGAAGCGACACGCGCGACCGCGCGCTCGGCCTCCAGCAACTCGTCGAGCGTCGCCAGCAGCGCAGCGCGGTCTTCATGCGGAGTCAGGTCGGCGCGGGCGTCAGGCCCGCCGTCATGCGTCGGCATCGACATGCAGCATCCCCCTGTCAGGATCGATGGCGTAATACGTGCGACGGTACACGGCGCGTGTTGCACGAACGTGCAAATCAGGGCGTGCCTCGTGCCAGATACATCGCATCATGATGCAATAACCATTCAAACCGCATCGTCGACGCACGTCGCTTGATGGATGTCATGGCACGAACACACCGGCGCCTGCTCACGTCCACCCTTCAAGCCGCAACGTCGACCGCACGAGCCGCTGCTCCTCCTGCTCGATCTCCCTCAGATATTCGACGCACTGGCGGATATGCTCGCTCGCCGCCTTGCGCGCCTGCTCGGGCAGCCGCCCGGTCACCGCGTTATAGAGCCGCGCATGCTGGCGATCGATCTGCTTCTTCAACGGCTCGCGGTGATAGAGGTTGTTCACCGACGCAAACACCGAACTCAGCAGCAGATCCGTCAGCGACTGCAACGTATTCACGAGCACCGGGTTATGCGACGCCTCGCAAATCGCGAGATGAAACGCGTGATCGAGCTTCGCGCGCGCGGCCGGGTCGAGATCCTGCGCATCGGCCGCGGTCATCTCGTCGTAGCGACGCTTGATCAGGATGAAATCGGCAGACGTTCCGCGCAGCGCCGCCAGTCGCGCGGCCTCCGTCTCGAGCATCCCGCGCACTTCGAACAGGTCGTACAGCGTGCGCGGCTGCGAGCCGAGCAGGTGCATCATCGGCGAGACTTCGCGCTGCGGGGTCAGGCTCGCGACGAACGAGCCCTTGCCGTGCGTCGTCTCGATGATCCCGCGCGCACGCAGCAACTTCATCCCTTCGCGCACGGCCGTGCGCGACACGCCGAGCTTCTCGGTCAGCCGCCGTTCGGACGGCAACGCCTGCCCGGCCTTCAGCACGCCGTCGACGATCAATTGCTCGATCCGCTCGGCGACGACATCGGCGACATTGCGCGCCGGCGCTTGTCGATCGTGCATTTCCATACTGGTATGACCACTTTGGACGGATGTAGCCGATTTTCTCATAAACCCTTGTCGTGACTGGCTTTTACGTCAATACCCATCCTAGTTTCAGGGCACGCCTCGAAAAACTGGTATGACCACGCCCGCGACGTATGGACACGCACCGGCCGGCCGCCAAGAATGCCGTCCATCCGGCGCGTCGCGCATCCCGCGGCCGCCCGCATGGTGAAGAGTGGAGACGGAGACACACGATGAGTTTCACCTACGACGAACGGATCGACGGCCCGCTGGCGACCGTCGGCCGCGACACACTCGTCGCCGCACTGCACGCGGCGGCGCCCGGCCTCGACGTGCTGCATGAGCGCGAAGCGCTCAAGCCGTTCGAATGCGACGGCCTCGCCGCCTATCGCACGGTACCGCTCGCGGTCGTGCTGCCCGACACGGTCGAGCAGGTGCGCGCGGTGCTGCGCGTCGCCGCCGCGCTCGGCGTGCCGGTGGTCGCGCGCGGCGCGGGAACCGGGCTGTCGGGCGGCGCGATGCCGCTCGAAAAGGGCCTCCTGCTCGTGATGGCGAAGTTCAACCGGATTCTCGACATCGACCCCGATGCCGGCGTCGCGCGCGTGCAGCCCGGCGTGCGCAACCTCGCGATCTCGCAGGCAGCCGCGCCGCACGGCCTCTACTACGCACCCGATCCGTCGTCGCAGATCGCGTGCTCGATCGGCGGCAACGTCGCCGAAAACGCGGGCGGCGTGCACTGCCTGAAATACGGGCTCACGGTGCACAACATCCTGAAGGTCGAGATCCTGACGATCGACGGCGATACGCTGACGCTCGGCACCGACGCGCTCGACGCCCCCGGCTTCGACCTGCTCGCATTGTTCACCGGCTCGGAAGGAATGCTCGGCATCGTCACCGAAGTGACCGTGAAGCTGCTGCCGAAGCCGCCGAGCGTGAAGGTGCTGATGGCGAGCTTCGACGACGTCGCCGAAGCCGGTGCCGCCGTCGCGCGGATCATCGGCGCGGGCGTGATCCCCGGCGGCCTCGAGATGATGGACAACCTCGCGATCCGCGCGGCCGAGGATTTCATCCACGCGGGCTATCCGGTCGACGCGCAGGCGATCCTGCTGTGCGAACTCGACGGCTCGCCCGCCGACGTCGACGAAGATGCCGAACGGGTCGCCACGCTGCTGCGCGATGCCGGTGCATCGGAGATCCGTGTCGCGCGCGACGAGGCGGAGCGCCAACGCTTCTGGGCCGGTCGCAAGAACGCGTTCCCCGCGGTCGGCCGCATGTCGCCCGACTACTACTGCATGGACGGCACGATCCCGCGCCGCGAGCTGCCGCGCGTTCTCGAAGGAATCGCCGCGCTGTCCGCCGAATACGGGCTGCCGGTCGCGAACGTGTTCCACGCGGGCGACGGCAACATGCACCCGCTGATCCTGTTCGACGCGAACCGCCCCGGCGAACTCGACCGCGCGGAAGCGCTGGGTGGAAAGATCCTCGAGCTGTGCGTCGCGGCGGGCGGCAGCATCACCGGCGAGCACGGCATCGGGCGCGAGAAGATCAACCAGATGTGCGTGCAGTTCAACGCCGACGAAATCACGTTCTTCCACGCGGTGAAGGCCGCGTTCGATCCGCAGGGCCTGCTCAATCCCGGCAAGAACATCCCGACGCTGCACCGCTGCGCCGAATTCGGCGCGATGCACATCCATCACGGCAAGCTGCCGTTTCCCGAACTGGAGCGTTTCTGATGCGACGCGAAATCGAATCGATCGACGACAGCGCGGCACTCGTCGCCCAGGTCGACGCGGCGATCCACGACCGCCAGCCGCTGCACATTCGCGGCGCCGGCACCAAGGCGTTCCTCGGGCGCCCAGTCGAAGGCCGCACGCTCGACGTGCGCACGCATCGCGGCGTCGTGTCCTATGACCCGACCGAACTCGTCGTCACCGCGCGCGCGGGCACGCCGCTCGCCGACCTCGAGGCGATGCTCGATTCGGCCGGCCAGATGCTGCCGTGCGAGCCGCCGTCGTTCGGCGGCGCGGCCACGGTCGGCGGCATGGTCGCGGCGGCGCTGTCGGGCCCGCGCCGCCCGTGGGCTGGCGCGGTACGCGACTTCGTGCTCGGCTGCCGCGTGATCACTGGCCACGCGAAACACCTGCGCTTCGGCGGCGAGGTGATGAAGAACGTCGCGGGCTACGACGTGTCGCGGTTGCTCGCGGGCAGCTTCGGCTGTCTCGGCGTCGTGACCGAGGTGTCGCTGAAGGTGCTGCCGAAGCCCCGTGCGACGTGCGATCTCGCGTTGCCGCTCGCGGTGGACGAAGCCGTGCAGCGCGTCGCCGCATGGCGGCGCGCGGGGCTGCCGCTCGCGGGCGCCTGCCACGCGGACGGCGTGCTGCGCGTGCGGATCGAAGGCGGCGAGGGCTCGGTGAAGGCCGCGCGCGACACGATCGGCGGCGACTGCATGGACGACCATGACGATGCGTTCTGGGCACGGCTGCGCGACCTTGCGCTGCCGTTCTTCGACGACCCGCGCCCGCTGTGGCGCGTGTCGGTGCCGGCCGCCGCGCCGCTCGACGCCCTGCCCGGCGCGCTGCTGGCCGACTGGGGCGGCGCACAGCGCTGGCTGAAGAGCGATGCCGCACCGGCCGACGTGCAGCGGCTCGCCGCGCAATGGGGCGGGCACGCGACCTGCTTCACGCCGGGCACGACGCTCGAGCCGTTCCAGCCGCTGCCGCCCGCGCTGCTGCGCGTGCACCGCCAGCTCAAGGCACAGCTCGACCCGCATGCGATTTTCAATCCCGGCCGCCTGTACGCCGATTTCTGACGCGAACCCGATCCCGACCCGCCGATGCAAACCAATCTCAGCGAAGCAAGCAAGGCCCTCGCCCGGGCCGACGAAGCGGAAGCGATCCTGCGCGCGTGCGTGCACTGCGGCTTCTGCAATGCGACCTGCCCGACCTACCAGGTGCTCGGTAACGAGCTCGACGGGCCGCGCGGGCGCATCTACCTGATCAAGCAGTTGCTCGAAGGCGAGCCGTGTGGCGAACGCACGCAGCGGCATCTCGACCGCTGCCTGACGTGCCGCAACTGCGAGACGACCTGCCCGTCCGGCGTGCGCTATCACACGCTGCTCGACATCGGCCGCGCGGAAGCCGAAAAGCGTGCGCAGCGGCCCGCGCGCGAGCGCCTGCTGCGCGCGGGGCTGCGGCACGTCGTGCCGCGCCCGGCGACGTTCGCCGCGTTGCTGAAGGCCGGCCGCGCGCTGCGCCCGCTGCTGCCGGGCACGCTGCGGGACAAGATCCCGGCCGCCGTGCCCGCGGCCGCGCCGCGCCCGCCCGTGCGCCACGCGCGGCGCGTGCTGATGCTCGAGGGCTGCGTGCAGCCGTCGCTGTCGCCGAACACCAATGCGGCCGCCGCGCGCGTGCTCGACCGGCTCGGCATCAGCGTGAGCCCGGCGCGCGAGGCCGGCTGCTGCGGCGCGACCGAATATCACCTGAACGCGCAGGATGCCGGCCTCGCCCGCGCACGCCGCAACATCGACGCATGGTGGCCCGCGATCGAAGCGGGCGCGGAAGCGATCGTGCTGACGGCAAGCGGCTGCGGCGCGTTCGTGAAGGAATACGGCGACCTGCTGCGCTCCGACCCCGTCTACGCGGAGAAAGCGCAGCGCGTCAGCGCGCTCGCGCGCGACCTCGCGGAAGTGATCGCGGCCGAGCCGCTCGACGCGCTGGCCGAGTCGACGCCGCGCCGCGTCGCGGTTCATTGCCCGTGCACGCTGCAGCACGCGCAACGGCTCGGCGGCGCGGTGGAAAACATCCTGACGCGGCTCGGCTTCGATCTGACGAATGTCGCTGACGGCCATCTGTGCTGCGGTTCGGCCGGCACGTATTCGCTGACGCAGCCCGAACTCGCGACGACGCTGCGCGACAACAAGCTCGATGCGCTCGAAGCCGCGCGGCCGGACCTGATTGTCACGGCCAACGTCGGCTGCCAGACTCACCTGAACGGCGCGGGCCGCACGCCGGTGCGCCACTGGATCGAGCTCGTCGACAACCGACTCGTCAACTGACCTGATTCCGGAGGATCTCCATGCAGACGAAACCCGAACTCGAATTGGCGGATGCCGACCGCATGCTCGCCGCCGCCCGCGCGGAAGCGGAACGCCACGGCTGGGCCGTGTCGATCGCCGTCGTCGACGACGGCGGCCACCTGCTCGCGTTTGCACGCCTGGACGGCGCATCGCCGGCCAGCGCCTGTATCGCGCAGGACAAGGCGCGCGCGGCGGCGCTCGGCCGGCGCGAGACGAAGGCGTATGAGGATATGATCAACGGCGGCCGCACCGCGTTTCTCAGCGCGCCGCTGACGGGGTTGCTCGAAGGCGGCGTGCCGGTCACGGTCGGCGGCCGGATCGCGGGCGCGATCGGCGTGTCTGGCGTAAAGTCCGAACAGGACGCGCAGATTGCCCGCGCCGGCACACAAAGCGTCGCGGTATGACCAGCCAAGCCGCGCGCGATTTTTCCCCGGGAGGATTAACGATGATCGACCAAGCAGGACTGCAAGTCGCGCCAGCGCTGAGCCAGTTCATTGAAAACGAAGCGTTGCCGGGCACCGGCATCGACAAGGCCGCGTTCTGGAGCGGTTTCTCGGCCCTGGTGCACGACCTGGCGCCGCGCAACCGCGAGCTGCTCGCGGAACGCGACCGCCTGCAGCAGGAACTCGACACCTGGCACCGCGCGCACCCCGGCCCGGTGCGCGACCACGCCGCGTATCGCGCATTCCTCGAACAAATCGGCTACCTCGTGCCGGTTCCGTCGAACGTCGCGGCAGCCACCGCGAACGTCGACAGCGAGATCGCGACGCAGGCCGGCCCGCAGCTCGTCGTGCCGCTGTCGAACGCGCGTTATGCGCTGAACGCCGCGAACGCCCGCTGGGGCAGCCTGTACGACGCGCTGTACGGCACCGACGCACTGCCTGAAGACGGCGGCGCCGAACGCACCACGGCCTACAACCCGACGCGCGGCCAGCGCGTGATCGACTACGCGCGCAACGTGCTCGACAACGCGGCGCCGCTCGCGAGCGGCTCGCACCGCGACGCGCTGCGCTACCGCGTGCAGGACGGCCAGCTCGCCGTCGAAACCGCCAAGGGAATCGTGGGCCTCGCGCAGCCGGCGCAGTTCGTCGGCTACCAGGGCGCGGCCGACGCGCCGTCCGCGATCCTGCTGAAGCACAACGGCCTGCACCTCGAGATCCAGATCGACGCATCGACGCCGATCGGCCGCGCCGATCTCGCGAACGTGAAGGACGTCGTGCTCGAAGCCGCGGTCAGCACGATCATCGACTGCGAGGATTCGGTCGCGGCGGTGGACGCCGACGACAAGGTCCAGCTCTACCGCAACTGGCTCGGCCTGATGCAGGGCACGCTGGTCGAGGAAGTCGCGAAGGGCGGCAAGACCTTCACGCGCCGCCTGAACGCCGACCGCGAGTACACGACGCCCGACGGCGGCACGCTGTCGCTGCACGGCCGCTCGCTGCTGTTCGTGCGCAACGTCGGCCACCTGATGACCAACGGCGCGGTGCTCGACCGCGACGGCAACGAGATTCCGGAAGGGATCCTCGACGGCGTCGTCACGGTGCTGTGCTCGCTGCACGACCTGAAGGCGAAGCGCAACTCGCGCACCGGCTCGATCTACATCGTGAAGCCGAAGATGCACGGCCCGGTCGAAGTCGCATTCGCCGATACGCTGTTCGCGCGCATCGAGGATCTGTACAACCTGCCGCGCAACACGCTGAAGATGGGCATCATGGACGAGGAGCGCCGCACCAGCGTAAACCTCGCCGCGTGTATCGCCGCCGCCGCCGCGCGTGTCGCGTTCATCAACACCGGCTTCCTCGACCGCACCGGCGACGAGATGCACACCGCGATGGAAGCGGGCCCGATGATCCGCAAGGGCGACATGAAGTCGTCGGCGTGGATCCAGGCTTACGAGCGCAACAACGTGCTCGCGGGCCTGTCGGCCGGCCTGCGCGGCCGCGCGCAGATCGGCAAGGGCATGTGGGCGATGCCCGACCTGATGCACGCGATGCTCGAGCAGAAGATCGCGCATCCGCGCGCCGGCGCGAACACCGCGTGGGTGCCGTCGCCGACCGCCGCGACGCTGCACGCGCTGCACTATCACCTCGTCGACGTGCAGGCCGTCCAGCAGGAGCTCGAGAAGACGCCGTATGCGAGCGAACGCGACACGCTGCTCGAAGGGCTGCTGACCGTGCCGGTCGTCGAGCGCGCCGCGTGGAGCGAAGCCGAGATCCTGAGCGAAGTCGAGAACAACGCGCAGGGCATCCTCGGCTACGTCGTGCGCTGGGTCGAACAGGGCGTCGGCTGCTCGAAGGTGCCCGACATCCACGACGTCGGCCTGATGGAAGACCGCGCGACGCTGCGCATTTCAAGCCAGCACATCGCGAACTGGCTGCGCCACGGCGTGATCACCGAGGCGTTCGTGCTCGACGTGTTCAAGCGGATGGCGCGCGTCGTCGACCAGCAGAACGCCGGCGACCCGAACTATCGCCCGATGGCGCCCGGCTACGACCAGTCGACCGCGTTCAAGGCCGCGTGCGCGCTCGCGCTGCAGGGCACGTCGCAGCCGAGCGGTTATACCGAGCCGCTGCTGCACCGGTTCCGGCTCGCGTTCAAGGCGCAACAGCACGGCGGATAAGCACGGCCGTGCCGCGGGTTTCCGGCGTGCCGGAAGCCCGTACGCCGGGAGCCCATATGCCGGCAGCCCGTACGCCGGGCTTCACGAAACGGGCGGCCGCAACGGCCGCCCGTTTTCATTTTCGCGTTCGCCCGGCTGCTGAAACGAATAATCGGCGCATATCGACGCCTTCATTTTTTTTGCTCGCCTGCCGTTAACCCGATGGAATCGGCGGCCGCGCGCCGCGGTTTCGCCGCTCATGCCGTACAGCCTTGCGCTGGAACGCTTTGCCGGATATTCGCAAGCCCGGGAATTCACTGAAATTTGATCCGGATCAACGGCCCGCAACATTTTCCGCGCGCGCGAACGCGCGCGTTATACTCCGTTGAATTCGCACTGCCCGATTCCTCGGATCGTTGAATCGGCGTAGATGTCACCAGTAAATGCTCGATTTACCGGTATATCTGGCCGCGATTCCCGGTAATCAGTGTCCATTTTCTCGCCGGCCGGCAGGAAGGCGTCGAATGGACGCGTGGCGGATCGCCGCCGCCACGTCATACGAACAATTGCATCGGCCCGCCGCCCGGCGGCAATGCCCATCGATCCACGGACCATGGCAGAAACCGATTACGCAGTGCCCAGCGAATCCGGCCTGACGAGCCGTGTCGCCGCACATCTGCGCCGGTTCCTGCTGCCGCACCTGATCTTCTATACCGGGCTGCTGATCGCGCTGCTCCTGCTGTCCCTGTGCGGGATCGTGCTGTACGAAGGCCGCATCGACGCGCGCGACCGCTCGATCTCGATGCAGCAGAATCTCGCGCTGATGGCGTCGTGGGACATCGAGCGCAACATCGAGATCTATTCGCTGTCGCTGCAGGCCGTCGTCGAAGGCGAGAACGACCCGGATGTCGTCAAGCTGCCGATGCCGCTGCGCCGCCAGGTGCTGTTCGACCGTGCGACGACGGCCAAGTACCTCGGCGGCATCTATGTGCTCGACGCGAAGGGCGACATCGCGGTCGACGGCAAGAGCGACGTGCCGCGCAAGGCCAACTTCGGCAACGAGCCGTACTTCACGATGCACCGCGACCATCCCGACGTCGGCCTGTACGTCAGCCCCCCGTATCATTCGCGCTTGCGCGGCGGCTCGCCGAGCATCGCGCTCAGCCGGCGGATCACGGGGCCCGACGGCGCGTTCGGCGGCGTCGCCGTGATGTCGATCCGGCTCGAATATTTCCAGAACCTGTTCTCGCGGCTGTCGCTCGGCGATCGCGGCTCGATCGCGCTGATCAACACCGACGGCAAGATGGTCGCGCGCGAGCCGTACGACCCGAAGATCGTCGGCCGGGACATCAGCCACGCCAGCACGTTCCGGCGGTTCATGACCGCCAACGAAGGCAGCTTCGCCGATACCGCGTCGATCGACGGCGTGCGCCGCCTGTACGTGTTCCGGCATCTCGAGCACCTGCCGCTCATCATCATGGTCGCGCGCTCGGAAGCGGATACCTACGCCGCGTGGTACGACCGTGCGATTCCGATCGGCTCGGCGATGGTCGCGCTCGCGATCGGCTTCGTCGGCCTGTCGCTGCTGCTCGACGTGCAGCTGCGCAAGCGCCACCGCGCGGAAACCGAACTGCAGGCGCTCGCGCGCACCGACGGCCTCACGGGCCTCGACAACCGCCGCATGCTCGACGTCACGCTCGCACGCGAGTGGCGCCGGGCCGCGCGCTCGCAGCACGCGCTGTCGCTGCTGTTCATCGACGTCGACTACTTCAAGCGCTACAACGACACCCAAGGGCACCAGGCCGGCGACGACGCGCTCGCCGCGGTCGGCCACTGCATCGCCGGCTGCCTGCGCCGCCCGGCCGATTACGCGGCGCGCTACGGCGGCGAGGAGTTCGTCGTCGTGCTGCCCGACGTCGATACGGACGGCGCGGCGTCGATCGCCGAGACGATCCGCACCGGCATCCTCGATCTCGGCATCCGGCACGACGCCGGGGCGACCGGCCGCCTGACGGTGAGCATCGGCGTGACGACGAGCTATCCGGAACACGACGACGACATGCAGGCCGCGCTGAAGCTGGCCGACGACGCGCTGTATCGCGCGAAGGAAGGCGGGCGCAACCGCATCGTCGTGCACGCGGCCCCCTCCGGCGGCCTCGCGGCGCGGCGGGCCTGAACGGGCCGCCGCCGGGCGACGGCAGGGCGGCCGGCCGGCCACTGTCGCCGCCCGCGCGCAAAATCGCCGACAATGTCGCCTCGACACGCCGCCGCGCGGCTGCCTGGCCCGGCCGGCCCGCGCGGGTGCGCGGCCGCTTCGCACCACCATGAGACTCAAGGCAAAGATCTTCCTTCTGGCCATCGTGCCGTTCCTGCTCGCGATCGCCGGCATCGGTTTCGGCGTGCGCCAGCAGGCGACGTCCCTCGCGCGCACGCAGCACGCGACGATCCAGGCCGCGTACATGTCGAGCAAGGAGGTCGAACTCAAGCACTACGTCGAGCTCGCGACGAGCGCGATCATGCCGCTCTACGACGCGAGCGGCCGCAATGCGCGCGACGACGCGCTGCTGCGCACGCAGGCGCTCGCGATGCTGCAGAAGATGGATTTCGGCCCGGACGGTTACTTCTTCGTGTACGACCTGCACGGCAATTCCCTGATGCATCCGCGCGAGCCCGAGCGTGTCGGCCACAACTACTGGTCGATGCGCGACCCGCAGGGCGCGCTGACGATCCAGAAGCTGATCGGCGCGGCGTCGAGCGGCGGCGGCTATGTGCGCTACGCGTGGCAGCGGCCGTCGACGGGCCGCGTCGCGCCGAAGCTGGGCTACGTCATCGCGCTCGAACGCTGGGGCTGGATGGTCGGCACCGGCATCTATCTCGACGATGTCGACACCGCGCTGCAGCGCATCGACGCGCGCGCGTCCGCGAACATCGAGCGCACGATGAGCTGGCTCACCGCGATCGCGCTCACGGGTGCCGCCGCGATCGCCGTGTGCGCGCTGGTGCTGAACGTCAGCGAGTCGCGCAGCGCCGACGCGAAGCTCAAGCTGCTCGCGCAGCGCGTCGTCGAATCGCAGGAACAGGAGCGGGCGCGGCTGTCACGCGAGCTGCATGACGGGATCAGCCAGATGATGGTATCGGCGAAGCTGATGCTCGAATCCGCGCTCGCGCGCTTCGAACGCGGCACCGCGCGCATGCCCGAGGCCGAGCAGGCGCTGACATCGGGCGTCGTGCGGCTCGGCGACACGCTGCGTGAAGTGCGGCGCATCTCGCATGCGCTGCGCCCCGCGATGCTCGACGATCTCGGCCTCGCGGCGGCGCTCGAGCAGCTGGTGCGCGAGCTCGGCGCCGAAAGCGGCATCGACATCGGTTACACGCAGGTCGCGCACAGCGGCGCGCGGCCGCTGCCCGCGGCGGTCAACACCGCGCTGTTCCGGATCGCGCAGGAAGCGTTGAGCAACATCGTGCATCATGCGCGGGCGTCGCGCGCGGCCGTCACGCTCGACGTCGGCGCGCAATCCGTCACGCTGACCATCGCCGACAACGGCTGCGGCTTCGACGCCGAACGCTCGCAGGCCGACGTGCGCCACGGCATCGGCCTGCGCAACATGCGCGAGCGCCTCGACGCGCTCGGCGGCACGCTGACGATCACGTCGCAGGTCGGCCACACGATCGTCGCCGCGCGCGTGCCGCTGCCCGGCGCTGCGTCATGACGCACCCCATCACAGGAGACCTTTCACGCATGAGCGCCCCCGACACCGCCCGGCCCGTCGCCCGACTGCTGCTCGTCGACGATCACCCGCTCGTGCGCGACGGCTTGCGGATGCGGCTCGAAGCGGCCGACCTGTCCGTGGTCGGCGAAGCCGGCAACGCCGACGAGGCGCTCGCGCTCGCCGCGTCGCTCGAACCCGATCTCGCGCTGATGGACATCGGCATGAACGGCATGAACGGCATCACGCTCGCGGGCGTGTTTCACGAACGCTTTCCGGGCATCCGCGTGCTGATGCTGTCGATGCACGACAACGTCGAATACGTGACGCAGGCCGTGCGTGCCGGCGCGAGCGGCTACCTGCTGAAGGATTCGCCCGCGAGCGAGATCGTGCGCGCGATCGGCACGGTGCTGGCGGGCCAGACGTTCTTCAGCGAAGGGCTCGCCGCGCGGATGATCCACGCGAGCACGACCGCGTCGCCGCTCGACCGGCTCACGCCGCGCGAACGCGACATCCTCGACGCGCTGGCTGAAGGGCTGTCGAGCAAGCAGATCGCGCAGCAGACAGGGCTGTCGGTGCGCACGGTCGAGACGCACCGGCTCAACCTGAAGCGCAAGCTGGAGATCGAGGGGCAGGCCGAGCTGATCAAGTTCGCGGTCGAGCATCGGCGAAGGTAGGTCGGCACCGCGATCTGCTGCAAAAGGCTCGGCCGGCAAGCCGCATCATTCCGGCTGTGAAGACGTCACACACGCCGCCGCCGCGCGCCCCGATTGATTCTTCGTTTCACGCCGCATCATCAGCATCACAGCAACACCCACACTGAGGATTCCGGAACACAGGACCGCGATCGAAAACCCGTGCGCCATCGCATCCCGATACGCGCCAAGCAGCGCCGGCTGTCCCGCCGCAAACACATGCTCCATCACCGCCTGCCGCGCCAGCGTATCCGCTTGCGCGCTGCCGGCCGCTTGCATCGCGGCCGTCATCCGGTGCAGCGCACCGACGCTCATCATGCTGCCGAGCACCGCGATGCCCATGCTCATCCCCGTCTGGCGCAACGCGTTCATCGTCGCCGACGCCATGCCCGCACGCTCGGCCGGCGCGAGTTCCATCACGGTCATGCCGGTCGCGGGCACCGCGAGCCCCATGCCGACCCCGAGCACCGCCAGCGCGATGCCGACCGGCACATACGGCGTTCCCGCACCGAAGCCCGCCATGACCGCGAGCATCGCGCCGACCAGACCGTACCCGGCCACCATCAGCCCGTGCAACGGAATACGCGCCGCGATGCGCCCGAACAGCATCGACGTGACCGCCGTCATCACGAACTGCGGCATCAGTTGCCAGCCGGCGGCGGCGGGCGTGCGCCCCTGCGCCTGCTGCAGGAACAGCGACAGGAAGAACAGGCTGCTGTACCCCGAGAACCCGAGCACGAACGATGCGAGATTGGCGCGCACCAGCCGCCGGTCGCGAAACAGCCAGACCGGCAGCAGCGGCCGCTCGACGCGCGTTTCGACACGCACGAACACGACGAACGCCACCGCGGCGCCCGCGAGCAGGACGAGCACCTTCACGTGCGACGCGCCGGCTTCGCCGATGCCGATCAGCCCGTAGGTGAGCAACCCGAGCCAGACCACGCTCAGCGCCTGGCCGAGCGGATCGAACGCCGCGTGCTGCGGATGCCGGCGCTCCGGAATGCCCCACGCGCCGAGCAGCACGGTCACGATGCCGATCGGCACGTTGACGAGGAAGATGTCCTGCCATCCGCCATGCTCGACGAGCAGCCCCCCCACCAGCGGCCCGAGGATCAGCGCGAGCGCGCTGAACGCGGACCATCCGCCGATCGCGCGGGCACGCTCGCGCGCATCGGGAAACGCATGCGTGAGGATCGGCATCGCGCCCGGTATCAGCAACGCGCCGGCGAGCCCCTGGATCGCGCGCCCGATCAGCAGCGGCTCGAGCCGGCTCGCGCATGCGCAGACCACCGACCCGGCCGTGAACAGGACCACGCTGCCGAGCCACACGCGCTTGTGTCCGTAGCGATCGCCGAGCGGGCCGGCCGACAGCATGAACGCCGACAGCGCGAGCGCGTACGCGTTGACGACCCACTGAAGGCCGCCGATGTCGGTATCGAGCGCCGTCTGCAGCGTCGGCAACGCGACGTTGACGATGCTGATGTCGAGCGTGGCGAGAAAGGTGCCGAGACAGGCGGCCAGGACGAGTGCGGCGCGACGGTAGCGAGGCATGGCGGTCGGCCCTTCACGGGCACGAAGATGAGAATGATTCGCATCATATATATCGACTGACCGTCGGTCAATGGATTGCGTTGGCCGTGAACGGGGCGCTGGCCTAAACTGCGGGCTTTGCACGAACGGGCGTCGAGCCGCGCGATGACGGACAGGACAAAGGCAGGAACCACGACAGGAAAGGACGACGCGCCGGCGGGCAAGCTGCCGCGCACGAAGCCGGCGGAAGTGCGCCTCGAGGAGCTGATGGCCGCGGCCGAGAGGCTGTTCCTCGCGCAGGGCGTGGAAGCGACGACCATCAGCGAGATCGTCGAGCACGCGCAGGTGGCGAAGGGCACGTTCTACCACTACTTCGAATCGAAATCCGACATGCTCGCCGCGCTCGCGCAGCGCTACACGGCGTCGTTCCTCGACCGTTTGCACCACGCCGTGGACGCGTGCGACGCCGACGACTGGCTCGCGCGCCTGCGCGCGTGGATCCGCACCAACATCGAAACCTACGCGGCGACCTACCGCACGCACGACATCGTCTACGCGAATCACCATCACCACGATCGCGCGAATGCCGACAAGAACGCGATCCTCGAACAGCTCGGCGAGATTCTCGACGGCGGCGCACGGGCCGGCACGTGGCGGCTCGCGCACCCGCAGGTCACCGCGCTGCTGATCTATGCGGGCGTGCACGGCGCGACCGACCACATCATCGCGGCGCCGGAAACGGATCGCACCGCGTTCGTCGACGCGGTGGTCGACGATTGCCTGCGGATGCTCGGCGCCGGCACCTGACGCACGGCAACGAACCAGGCACCCGAAGGCGAATGCCGTTCAGTCACGCTGAACGGCATTTTTCATTGGTGCCATCGCAAAGTGACAATTGTTCATCTTACGAATTGTTGACGCCAGTAGGATTCGTTCTGTCCAAGTGTAACCAAGCCGAAAACATAATATTCGGCCGTGTGATGCCTTTTCGGGTCGCCGTTGGATGTCGCGTCGCGCTGTCAACGGATATCGCGTCGGCGTCGTATCACCATCCAGATCGATTCTTTCTGAAACCAAAAACATGCAAACCAAACTCATTACCGCCGTGTTGTTCGTGGCTGCAGCCACTGCGTCGCAAATCGCATCCGCAGCCGACGGCACGATCACGTTCAACGGCAGCGTTACCGCGCAAACCTGCACGATCAACGGCAACGGCAGCGGCTCGAACAACTTCAATGTGCCGCTGCAATCGGTGGCGACCAGCGCGCTGGCCGCCGCAGGCCAGTGGGCCAACCGCACGCCCTTCAACATCGCGCTGACGGCCTGCACGCCGGCGTCGGGCAACGTCCACACCTACTTCGAACCGGGCCCGACGGTCGACACCGCCACCGGCAACCTGATCCTGGCCGCCGGCGGCGCGACCAACGTCGAGATCCAGCTGCTGAACGGCGACGGCACCTATTCGCCTATCAAGATCGGCGCAGCTGACGCCTCGCAAAACTCGAAGTCAGTCGCAATCAGCTCGACCGGCACCGCCACGCTGAACTACTACGCGCAGTACTTCGCAACCGGCGCTGCAACGGCAGGCGCGGCGACGTCAAGCGTGATGTACTCGCTCGTTTATCAGTAACCAATCACTTAGTTATACATAGCAAGATCGGGCGGAGCGGCACGACGTCGCACCGCCCCTCGTGCTCGCTACCTGCATCGATCTCCATCATGAAGCTTCGAAACACCCTCCGGCGCGCGATCGCCACCGCATGCGCCGCATGGCTCGGCTACCTGGCAACGCCCGCCGATGCATCGGTGGTGATCGGTGGCACGCGCGTAATCTATGCCGCGAGCGAATCCGAGGTCACGCTCAAGCTGTCGAACGCCGGCCAGTCGCCCGCGCTCGTGCAGTCGTGGGTCGATACAGGTGACGTGCGCGGCGCGCCGTCCACGACCAAGGTGCCCTTCACCGTCACGCCGCCGATCTCGCGGATCGATCCGTCCAAATCGCAGACGCTGCGCATCGTCTACACCGGCGAGCCCATGCCGCAGGATCACGAGTCGGTGTTCTGGCTCAACGTGCTCGAGGTGCCGCCCAAGCCGAGCGCGGCGGACGCGGACATGAACCGTATCCAGCTCGCATTCCGTTCGCGCATCAAGCTGTTCTATCGTCCGGAAAAACTCGCGGGTTCATCGGCCGACGCGCCGGCGCAGCTCACCTGGCGGCTCACACAGGCCGACGGCAAACCGGCCATCGAGGCGCACAACCCGACGCCGTTCCATGTGTCGCTGACCACGATCAGCGTGCAGTCGGGCGGACGCAGCGCAATCTTCGACGATGGCGGCATGGTCGGGCCGGGCGAGACGCGCGCCTTCCCGCTGAAAGGCGATGTGCCCGGCTCGGCCGGCGCCAGCGTGCGTTACACGACGCTGAACGACTACGGCGGCTCGGTCATCGGCGAGACGCCATTGCGGTCAGACACCGCCGCACCGTCGCGATGATGCGCGACTGACTCTCTTCCATTGCGCGAGGCGCGGGTAGCGCGCCACGTCCTTTCCACAGCAAGACCAAGCATGCCCGCCCGGGCAGGGCGGAGGCTTGCTCACGCTCGGGTGCCTATCGTGATCCAACGTCTTTCGAGTTTGCCGCCATTCGTGCGCTGGCGCCCGCGCCCGTGCTTCCTGCTCGCGCTGTCGGTGTTCGCGTCGACTGGCACGATGGCGCAGACCACAAGCGCCACACAGGTGGCGGAAGTCCAGTTCGACGACCTGTTCCTGCAGCGCCCGGGCGGCACGCGGGTGGACGTCAGTCGCTTCGAAAAAGGCAATGCCGCGGCGCCGGGTTCGTATCGCGCCGACCTGTACGTCAACACGAACTGGATCGGTCGTACCGCGATCACGCTGCGCCAGGTGGGCGACAGCCGAAACAACGTCCAGCCCTGCTTCGATCGCGAGCTGCTGCAGCAGGTCGGGGTGGATCTCGCGAAGCTGTCGCCCGAAGCGACGCTCATGTTGACGGACTCGAACCATGCCTGCGCGACGATCGGCATGCTGGTGCCGGACGCCGTCGCCACTTTCGACAATGGCGAGCAGCGGCTCGACGTCAGCATCCCGCAGGCCTCGTTGAGCCGCGCGGCGCGCGGCTACGTGGATCCGCGCTACTGGGACGAGGGCGTGCCGGCTGCGCTGCTGTCGTACAACGGCAACATCTACCGCGCCGACAACCAGGGCGCCTCGTCGACCCAGGCCTACCTGGGCCTGACCGCCGGCCTGAACGTCGGGCCCTGGCGCTTCCGCCACAACGGCAACACCACCTACGACACGCACGGCGGCACGCACTACCAGAGCGTGCAGACCAGCCTGCAGCGCTCGATCGCGCGCCTGAAGGCGCAGCTCGTGATCGGCGACGCGTTCACCGACGGCACGATGTTCGACAGCGTGGGCTTTCGCGGCGTGCGGATCGCCAGCGACGAGCGCATGTATCCGGAATCGCAACGCGGCTATGCGCCGACCATCCACGGCATCGCCAACAGCAATGCGCTGGTGCAGGTGCGCCAGAACGGCAACATCATCTACAGCGCCACCGTCGCGACCGGCCCGTTCGAGATCGACGATCTCTATGCGACCGGTTATGGCGGCGACCTCGACGTTATCGTGACCGAAGCCGACGGCAGCATCCACACCTTCAAGGTGCCGTATGCGTCGGCCGTCAGTTCGCTGCGGCCCGGCATCACGCGTTTCAGCGTGACGGCCGGCCAGTACCGCAGTCCGCTGCTGTCGAGCAAGCCCGCGCTGTTCCAGGCGACCGTACAGCACGGTTTCACCAACCTGATCACCGGCTACGGCGGCATGACGGCCGCGCCCGGCTACCTGGCAGGCCTGGCCGGCGTCGCGCTCAACACCGGGCTGGGCTCGTTCGCGCTGGACATCACGCAGGCCAACACCGACCTGCCCGGCCTGGGCACACGCCACGGCCAGAGCGTGAAGCTCTCGTACAGCAAGCTGATCAGTCCGACCAATACCAATATCGCGGTGGCCGCCTATCGTTATTCGAGCAGCGGTTACCTGGGCCTGCAGGACGCCATGCAGTTGCGCAGCCAGCAGACCGGCGGCATGAACGGCCTGCTGTCGGGCGGCGTGCGCCGCGGTCAGTTCCAGGTCATGCTGAACCAGGGCCTGCCGGAAGGCTGGGGCTCGTTCTACCTGTCCGGCTCGACCGTCAATTACTGGAATCGCAGCGGCAACGACACGCAGTTCCAGGCCGGCTACAGCAACAATTTCCGGCGCATCAACTACGGCGTGTCGGTCGCGCGCCAATTCGACGCGACGCAAAACCGCTGGGACAACCGCTTCATGCTGAACGTGTCGATCCCGCTGAACTTCGGCTCGCGCACGTTGTACTCGTCGACCAGCCTGCAACACGACAGCCATGGCGCAACCCTGGTCCAGCAGTCGCTGACCGGCTCGCTCGGCATCGACAACGCGCTCAGCTATGGCGTGAACGTCGGCCATACCCGCGGCAGCGGCACCGGGGCGACCGCCAACGTCGGCGGCAACGTGTCCTACATGTCGCCGTATGCGACCTTGTCGGGCAACGCTTCGAAGGGCACCGGCTTTACGCAGTACGGCGGCGGCATCTCGGGCGGTATGGTGGCCTATGCCGGCGGCGTGGCCTTTGCGCCGACCATGGGCGAGACGATGGCGATCGTCGAGGCCAAGGACGCAAACGGCGCACGCGTGACGGCCGGCAGCGGCCTGCGCATCGATCGGTTCGGTCATGCACTGGTGTCGACCCTGACGCCGTTCTCGACCAACGAGGTGGAAATCGATCCGAAGGGCGTGCCGATGAGCGTCGAGCTCAAATCCAGTGCGCAGCACGTCGCGCCGACCGCGGGTGCGGTGGTGCGGCTGAAGTACGAGACCGAGGGCGGCGGACGCGCGGTAATCATGCGCGCGCGCATGGCCGATGGTGAGCCGGTTCCGTTCGGCGCGGAGGTGAGCGATACGGCGGGGCAGAACGTCGGCACAGTCGCGCAGGATGGCCGCGTCGTGCTGCGCGGCGTGAAGACGGATACCGGCACGCTGAAGGTGAAGTGGGGCGACACGGATGGCGATCACTGTTCGCTCTCCTACACGCTGCCAACGGAAAACAAGACGAGCAAGCAACGCTGGATCGACTCGGAGGCGGTATGCACGAAATGAGCGCAGCGGATGCGATGAACCTGGGAAAGAAGATGAACAAGAACGAAAAACCGGCCGCGACGCGCCGGCAGGCGAAATCGGCGCGCGGCTGGGGCCGCGTGGTGTTCTGGCTGCTCGCGCTGGTAGCGTTGATGCCTGGCCTGGGTTCGCGTGCCGCGTTTGCGCAGAGCGCCAGTTGCACGGGCACGGCGCAGACGGTGACGATCTCGATGCCGGCTTCGGTAACGATCCCGCGCGACGCCGCGATCGGTACGGTGCTGACTACCTGGGCCAGTACTCCGGCCACCACCAACTTCTATAGTTGCACCGTGTCGGGTTCTGCATTCTCGGGTATGGCCTTCGAAGCGTTGTCGATGACCAAGGCCGGCATGACGGTGGCCGGGCCGAATGGTGTGGCCTATACGGTCTGGAATACCAATGTGCCAGGCGTCGGTGTCGCGATCGGCGTGCGTTCCTATGCGAACGGTTGCGGATGGCAGCCATGGGACGATCTCGGCACGCCGAGGCCGCCGCTACCCAGCCCTTGGGCTGGGTGGGCCTGTAACCTGAACGGTACGAGCAGTTTGGTCAACAACGGCGGCCAGGTTCAGGTGGCGCTGGTCAAGACCGGCGCCATCACGGCGGGCACGGTGACGGGCGGCGTGCTGTTCGAGGGAGCGCCCTCGACGGGGGGAGCAAACATCAACGGCCCGTTTGCGGTCTCCGCTTCGAGCCACGTGTCGTATTCGCTGACCTCGACCATCGTCAACGTCGCGGCGTGCACCACGCCGAACGTGACGGTCAACATGGGCTCGCCCATGCAGTCGGAATTCACGGGCATCGGCTCGACCAACAAGCAGGCCGTCTCGTTCAACGTGGCGGTCAACGCCTGCCCGACAGGCCTGAACTCGATCCAGTACCAGTTCATCCCGGTCAATGCCGTCCTCGACAGCACCAACGGCGTGCTGGCGCTGTCGAGCGGTTCGACGGCCACCGGTATCGGCCTGCAACTGAAGGACGGCAACGGCAACGCGCTGAAATACAACACGCAGTACACGCTGACGAGCTACAGCAAATCGACCGGCGGCTCCTACACGATCCCCCTCACGGCCAGGTACTACCAGACGGCCGCGAAGGTCACAGCCGGCAGCGCAAACGCCGTGCTGACCTTCACCATGACGTATCAGTAAGTCGCGCACAGCGAACCTCGATGTGCGCGGAGGCGGCCTGGATTTGCGCGGGCACGCCCGGACGTGCGGACGCGTCGGTCGTTCGACTGCCCACCACGCCCCAGGGTAAATAAACAAGGGCGCCCGAGGGCGCCCTTCATGCATCCGGATTCCGAACCGCGCAGCAGCCGTCAGTTCGTCCGCGAATTGTGTTTCTGCAGATACGCGATCAGGCCGTCGATCCCGCCCGATGCGAGCTGGCTCTTGAACTGGCCCTGGTAGACCTGGATCAGCCACGCGCCCGACATGTCGATGTCGTAGATCTTCCAGTCGTTGCCGACCTTGCCGAGACGATAGCCGACCGACTGGCTGTCGCCCGGCGTCGTGACCGTCGACTGCACGAGCGCGTCGGCGCCCGACGCGCCGCCGGCCTTGAACGAGAACTTCGCGTCCTGGCTGCCGAGCTGCGCGAGCGACGCGGCGTAGGTGCGCGTCATCAGCAGCTTGAACTGCTTGTAAAGCTCCTGCTGCTGTTGCGGCGTGGCCTGCTTCCACGCGTCGCCGACCGCGATGCGGGTCGTGCGCTCGAAGTTGGTCGCGGGCAGGAAGCGCTGCTCGACGACCGCCGAGACCTTCGCCATATCCCCGCCGCGCGCGGCCGGATCGGCCTTCATCGCGTTGACGGTACCTTCGACCGCATTGCGGACGATATCGACCGGCGCGCTCTGCGCAAAAGCGGAAACCGACACGGCGGCCGCCGCGACGAAAGCAAACAGATGACGTTTCATACGAATATCGCTCGATGAGAAAAAACGACCGGTTCATTGCACCGGCCGACGAAGCAAAGTATACCGGGCCCGACGCCTCGGTGCGCCGCCGTGACCGACTGTTACCTTTCAGGTTCCTTTGTCACAGGCGCGCGGCGGCGCGACGACGCAGCGCGGCGCCGATTATGTAAATATCCCCTTACAAACCGGCGAGCCATCGGTATCGATTCCGCCGTCGCGAACAAATCTCCTTCCCGCCCCGAAACCCCCAACGTCACGACCGCCGCCACGTCGCGCCGGTATACTTGGCTACTTTGCCCTTGCCAGCCGCTCCCCACCGCCACATGGTGACATCTCTCATCGTCCGACTCGTTGCATGGTCGGTGCGCCGCCCCGTCTGGGTCGTCGTCCTGTCGCTCGTCATCGCCGCGCTCAGCGGCGTCTATGTCGCGCAGCATTTCAAGATCAACACCGACATCAGCAAGCTCGTCGATGCCGAGCCGCAATGGGCCGCCCTCGGCCAGGCCGTCGACAAGGCGTTCCCGCAACGCAACGGCACGATCCTCGCGGTCGTCGAGGCGCCGGCGCCCGAATTCGCGAACGCCGCCGCGCATGCGCTGACCGAAGCGCTGCGCAAGGATGCCGACGCCGGCCGCATCGGCCAGGTGGCCGAGCCCGGCGGCGGGCCGTTCTTCGAGCACAACGGGCTGCTGTTCCTGTCGCCGCAGGAGGTCACGGATACCACCTCGCAGCTCGCGAGCGCACGCCCGCTCGTCAACGAACTCGCGAAGAACCCGAGCCTGACCGGCCTCGCGACCACACTCTCCACCACGCTCGGCCAGCCGCTCCTGACCGGCCAGGTGAAACTGCCCGCGATGGCGAAGCTGCTCGCACGCAGCGCCGCGACGGTCGACGACGTGCTGGCCGGCAAGCCCGCCGCGTTCTCGTGGCGCGCGCTGGTCGACAACGATGCCGCGCGACAGCCCGCGCGCGCGTTCGTCACCGTGCAGCCGGTGGTCAACTACGGCGCGCTGAAGGCCGGCGCGGAAACCAGCCAGGTGATCCGCGACGCGGCCCGTTCGCTCGACCTCGAGAAGCGCTACGGCGCCGCCGTGCGCCTGACCGGCGAGCAGCCGCTCGCCGACGACGAATTCGCGTCCGTCGAAGATGGCGCGGCGCTCAACGGCGCGCTCACGCTGCTCGCCGTGCTCGTCATCCTGTGGCTGGCGCTGCGCTCGAAGCGGATGATCGGCTCGGTGCTCGTCACGCTGTTCGTCGGCCTCGTCGTGACCGCCGCGCTCGGCCTCGCGATGGTCGGCTCGCTGAACATGATCTCGGTCGCGTTCATGGTGCTGTTCGTCGGCCTCGGCGTCGATTTCTCGATCCAGTACGGCGTGAAATACCGCGAGGAGCGCTTCCGCGATCCGCGCATCGATCACGCGCTGATCGGCGCCGCGCACTCGATGGGCATGCCGCTCGCGCTGGCCACCGCGGCCGTCGCGGCGAGCTTCTTCTCGTTCATTCCCACCGCCTATCGCGGCGTGTCCGAACTCGGCCTGATCGCGGGCGTCGGGATGTTCGTCGCGCTGCTGACCACGATCACGCTGCTGCCGGCGCTGCTGCGCCTGTTCGCGCCGCCGGGCGAATCGAAGACGCCGGGCTTCCCGTGGCTCGCGCCGGTCGACGACTACCTCGATCGCCATCGCAAGCCGATCCTGATCGGCACGCTCGTGGTCGTGATCGGCGCGCTGCCGCTGCTCGCGTTCCTCCACTTCGACTTCAACCCGCTGCACCTGAAGGACCCGCACAGCGAATCGATGGCGACACTGCTCGCGCTGAAGGATTCGCCGGAAGCCGCCGTCAACGACGTCACGCTGCTCGCGCCGTCGCTCGCCGATGCCGACGCGGCCGCGAAGCGCCTCGACGCGCTGCCTGAAGTCGGCCGCACGACCACGCTGTCGACCTTCATCCCCGCCGACCAGCCGGCCAAGCGCGCGGCGATCGCCGCGGCCGCGAGCGACCTGCTGCCCGCGCTGACGCAGCCGGCCGCGCCGCCCGCGACCGACGCGCAGCGCGTCGCCGCGCTCAAGCGCGTGTCGGACCTGCTGAGCTACGCTGCCGAAGATCACCCGGGCCCGGGCGCGGCCGCCGCGCAGCACCTGTCGGCCTCGCTCGCGAAACTCGCCGCTGCGGACGCCGCGACGCGCGACCGCGCCGAGCGTGCGTTCTCCGACACGCTGCGCATCGCGCTCAACCAGCTCGCCTCGCTGCTGCAGCCGCAGGACATCACGCGCGAATCGCTGCCGCCGCAGCTCGTGCGCGACTGGGTCGCACCGGACGGCCACGCACTCGTGCAGATTTCGCCGAAGGTGCCGAAGGGCGTCGACCCGAACGACGACACGATGCTGCGCCGCTTCGCGAAGACCGTGAAGGCCGCGGAGCCGGGCGCGACCGGCGGGCCGATCTCGATCCTGCATTCGGCCGACACGATCATCAACGCGTTCCTGCATGCGGCACTGTGGTCGATCATCTCGATCACGATCCTGCTGTGGGTCACGCTGCGCCGCTTCGGCGACGTGCTGCGCACGCTGGTGCCGCTGCTCGTGTCGGGCATCGTGACGCTCGAACTGTGCGTCGTGCTCGGCATGTCGCTCAACTTCGCGAACATCATCGCGCTGCCGCTGATGCTCGGCGTCGGCGTCGCGTTCAAGGTGTATTTCGTGATGGCGTGGCGCGGGGGGCAAACCGGGCTGCTGCACTCGAGCCTCACGCACGCCGTCCTGTTCAGCGCCGCGACGACGGCGACCGCATTCGGCAGCCTGTGGCTGTCGCACCACCCGGGCACGTCGAGCATGGGCAAGCTGCTCGCGCTGGCCCTGACCTGCACGCTGATCGGCGCCGTGGTGTTCCAGCCCGTCCTGATGGGCAAACCGCGCGTCAAACGCGCCAAGAACCAATCGCAAGGAATCAATGAATAAGGTGCGAATCATTGCGGCGACCGTTGCCGCCAGCGCAGTGCTGACCGGCTGCGCGACGGGACCGAACCGCAACCCCAACGACCCGCTCGAGCCGATGAACCGGGCGATGTACAAGTTCAACGACACCGTCGACACGAACATCGCCCAGCCGATCGCGAAGGGTTACCAGAAGGTCACGCCGACGCCCGTGCGCACCGCGATCAGCAACTTCTTCTCGAACCTCGGCGACCTCGGCAACATCGCGAACAACCTGCTGCAGTTGCGCATCACCGACGCGACGCAGGACTTGATGCGCGTCGCGATGAACTCGCTGTTCGGCGTCGCCGGCCTGATCGACATCGCGACGCCGGCCGGGCTGCCGAAGCATCACCAGGATTTCGGCCTGACGATGGCGCGCTGGGGCGTGCCGTCGGGCCCGTACCTCGTGCTGCCCGTGTTCGGGCCGAGCACGTTCCGCGACGGCGTCGGCCGCGCGGTGGACGTGCGCTTCAACCTGCTCAACTACATCGAGCCGGCCGCGCGCAACCCGATGTACATCGCGCAGTTCATCAGCGCGCGCTCGGACCTGCTCGGCGCGACCGACCTGCTGAAGCAGGCCGCGCTCGATCCGTATTCGTTCGTGCGCGACGCGTACCTGCAGCAGCGCAAGTCGCTGACGTATCGCAGCCAGTCGTCGTCCGCGACGCTGCCGACCTACAACGAACCGGGTGAATCGGGCGCCGTGCCGGCCGCGACGCCTGCCGTGCCGGGGTTGCCGAACTACGAGGATCCGGGCGAGTCGGGCGGTACACCGGGCGCTGCGCCGAACAATGCACCGGCCGCGCCGGGGCTGCCGCAGTACGACGATCCGGGTGCGGACGGTGCGATGCCGGCGAGCACGCCGGCTGCTGCGCCTGCCGCGGCATCGGCAACCGCGCCGGCAACGCCTGCGAGCAGTCCGGCCGCGCAGTAACGCTGCAACGGCTACCGCCGCAAGGAAAAAGAGCGCTGCAGTTCAAATCTGCAGCGCTCTTTTTTTGTCCGCGATTTGTCCGCGAGAACCGGAAGGAAAGCCGGGAAGGGAGGGGTAAGAAAAGCGGCGAACGCCGCTCAGACGATCCGCATCGCGCCCGCACGCTCGAATGCGTGCCGCGCCTGGATCAGCGTCGTGCGCGCCGCGCGCGCGTCGCTGGCCACCTGCAGCAGCGGGCCGAGCTGCGACGGCTGCTTCAGCAGCTCACGCAGGATCGGCAGGATCGCCGTGCTGCCGTCGTCGCGCAGGCCGGCCGTCGCCGCGCTGGGCAACGTGCGCCACGCCGGATCGACGATCGCGCGGCACACCGCGAACGGCACACCGCGCGCCGCCGCGAAGGCCGCCGCGATATGCGACTCCATGTCGACGGCGAGCGCGCCCTTCGCGCGATGCAGCGACATCTTTTCCTGTTCGCTGACGACCGGTGCGCCCACGGCCGCGATCGTGCCGCGCGTGACGCGCGCCCACACCGGCGTGTCGTGCAGCGCGGCGACGAGCCGCGTGCTCCAGCGCGTATCGGTCTCGACGCGGCCGAACGGCCCGTCGATCGCGTTCGCGATCACGAGCGCGCCGGGCGCCAGGTCGGGCGCGAGCCCGCCCGCGGTGCCGAAGCTCACGATGCCCGCGCAACCGCGCGCGGTCGCCTCGGTCAGCGCGCGTTCGAGCCGGTCGGCGCGCGCGGCGAAGACCGCTTCGACGCCGTCGCCGCGCGCAATGCGCGCCTCGAACGCCATCCCCGTCACGGCGATGACGGGCAGCATGCCGGTGGATTGCGTCGCCACGCGTTACAGCCCGAACGTGACGCGCGTCGTGTTGTCGCGCTTCAGGTTGCGATAGCGCGCGAGCGCCCACAGCGGGAAGAACTTGCGATAGCCATGGTAGCGCAGGTAGAACACGCGCGGGAAGCCCGTCGCCGTGAAGCGCGCTTCGTCCCACAGGCCTTCTTCGTTCTGGTTGGCGATCAGGTAGTCGACACCGCGCGCCACCGCCGGGTTGTTCACCTCGCCGGCCGCCATCAGGCCGAGCAGCGCCCAGGCCGTCTGCGACGCCGTGCTCGGCGCCTGTTCGAAGCCGCGATAGTTCAGCTTGTAGCTGTCGCCGTCCTCGCCCCATCCGCCGTCCTTGTTCTGGATCGACAGCAGCCACTGCGCGCCGCGCTTCATGCGCGGATCGTCCGGCGTCAGGCCGGCCGCGTTCAGCGAGCACAGTGCCGTCCACGTGCCGTACACGTAGTTCATCCCCCAGCGGCCGTACCAGCTGCCGTCCGGTTCCTGCTCCTTGAGCATGTAGTCGAGCGCGCGGCGCGCCGGCTCGCTGTTCAGCGGCGTCTCGCCGAGCTGCGCCAGCATCGACAGGCAGCGGCCCGACACGTCGGCCGTCGGCGGATCGAGCAGCGCGCCGTGATCCGAGAACGGGATGTTGTTCAGGTAGTACTGCGTGTTTTCCGGTTCGAACGCGCCCCAGCCGCCATCGCTGCTCTGCATCCCGACGACCCACTCGCGCGCGCGCGCGATCGAATCCCGATACGCGTCGTTCTGCCGGAGTTTCTGCGCGCGATCCATCGCCACCGCGACCACCGCCGTATCGTCGACGTCCGGGTAGTGCGCGTTCGCGTACTGGAAAGCCCAGCCGCCGGGCCGCACGTGCGGGCGGCGCGAGATCCAGTCGCCGCGCACGTCGAGGATCTGCAGCGGGCGCAGCCATTCGAGGCCGCGCAGCACGGCTTCCTCGGCCCGCGCGTCGCCCGTCTCGAGCAGCGCATGTGCGGCGAGCGACGTGTCCCACACCGGCGACAGGCACGGCTGGCAATACGCTTCGTCGTCGTGCACGACGAGCAGCTTCTCGATCGACTTGCGTGCGATCGCGCGGTTCGGATGATCTTCCGCGTAGCCGAGCACGTCGTACATCATCACCGCGTTGGCCATCGCCGGATAGATCGCGCCGAGGCCGTCCTCGCCGTTCAGGCGCTCGTCGACGAACGAGACGGCCTGGCGGATCGCGCGTTCGCGCGTGTAGTTCGGGAACAGGCCGTCAGCCGCGCGCAGCGCATGGTCGACCACGCGGAAGAACGCGAACCAGCCGGGGCTCTGGTGACCCTGGCGCGGCAGCAGGCCGGCGTTGACGGGCGGATCGATGAACAGCTCGTCGATGCGCACGCCGCGCGGGTTCTTCGCGAGCGGGCGCTTCGCGTTCAGCACCAGCAGCGGCACGATCACGGTGCGCGCCCAGTACGACACCTTCGACAGGTGGAACGGGAACCACTGCGGCAGCAGCATGATCTCGACCGGCATCATCGGCACCGCGCGCCACGGAATCGCGCCGTACAGCGCGAGCTGGATGCGCGTGAACACGTTCGACATCTCGGCGCCGCCCATCGCGTGGATCGCGCGGCGCGCACGCTGCATGTGCTCGGCGTTCTCGTCGTCGCCGATCACCTTCAGCGCGAAATACGCCTTCACGCTCGCGCTGATGTTCGGCGCGCCGTCGGTGAACAGCGGCCAGCCGCCGTCGGCCTGCTGGATGCGGCGCAGATACTTGCCGATCTTCTGTTCGAGCTCGACGTTCGGCGTCTCGCCGAGATAGTGGACGAGCAGCACGTATTCGGCGGGAATCGTCGAATCGGCTTCGAGTTCGTAGACCCAGTGGCCGTCCGCGTTCTGCGCGGCCAGCAGCGCGTCGGTCGCACGCGCGACGGCCGCATCGACGCCGGCCGGCACGGTGCCGGCGGACAAGGTAGCCATTTCGGTGAGATCGTTCATCGGTCCCTCTGTTGCTTACTGTGTCTGGAGCACGTCCGCGGCCAGCTGGCCGGAGCGAATCGCGCCCTCGATCGTGGCGGGCAAGCCGGTGGCAATCCAGTCGCCCGCCAGCACGAGATTGGTCCAGCGCGTACGCACGGCCGGACGCTTCATTTCCTGCGACGGCACCGCCGCAAAGCCCGCGCGCGGCTCGACGACGAGCTGCCACGCGGGGATGGTTTCCGGGTTCGCGCCCGTCACGCGCGCGACGTCTTCCCAGATGCGCCGCGCAAGCGTGTCGCGCGGCGTGTCGAGCCAGTGGCCGGCGTCGCGGATCGTCGCCGCGAGCTGGCCACCGCCGGTGCGCACCGCATCGACGACACCGTTCACGACCGCCGTCTGCAACGGCGTGCCGGCCGGCGCCTCGATCGCGAAGTACGCGGTCACGACCGCGCTGAACGTGTCGGGCGCGGTGAGCTCGGGCACGAGCGGCTGCGCGACCTCGGGCGGCACGGCCAGCACGACGGCGTCGCCCGGTGCGAGATCGATCCGCTCGCCGCCGACCGAGATCGCATCGACCGCATTGCCGTGCGCGCCGAATTCGAGCGCGTCGAGCCGCGAGTTCAGCCGGATCTGCGCGCCGCCGTGCTGCAGCATCCGCAGCGCCGGTTCGACGAATGCGCTGCCGAGACCATCGCGCGCGACGAGCGGACGGCAGCCGGGGCCGCCCGCGGCAAACGTGCCGCACAGCGCCGCACGCGCGAGTTCGGCGCTCGCGTGGCGCGGCTCGACGTTCAGCACACCGAGGAAATACGGCCGCAGCCAACGTTCCCACAGCATGCCGTCGCATCGCATCGTCTGTGCGAGTGAGCGGCCCATGCGCGCGAACGCGAGCGGGGCGAGCGCGAGGTAGTCGAGCGGCGTCGTGCCCGGCGCACGCGATGCGGCATCGAACAGCCACGACGGCCAGCGCCCGTCGCCGAAGCGCAGCGTCCAGCGCTGCTGCGACGCGACGTCGACGACCGGGAATTCAGGCAGCGCGGGCCCCGCGAGCCGGTCGGCCGCGCCGATCGCACGCAGGTAGCGCTGCGTCGCGGGCTGTCCCGCGAACACCGTGTGCAGCCCGCTGTCGAGCGTCGTGTTCAGCGTCCCGTCGAACCATGAGCGGCAGCGGCCGCCCGCATGCGCGTGCGCGTCGTGCAGCACGATGCGCCGCCCGCGGCGTTGCAGCTCGACCGCGGCCGACAGGCCGGCAAGGCCGGCGCCGATCACGTGGACGGTCCTGGGCATCGACTCGGTCGACTCAGAACAGCGCGTAGCGCGCGGCGATCATCAGCATGCGCGCCTTCGGCTTGCGCAGCGGCGCGCGCGGGTAGGCGAAGCCGCGTGCTATCGCGGCTTCGAGAATGCAGCGATACGCCCCCGACATGATGCGCGGCGCCTTCACCTGCGCACGCGGGCACGTATCCATCACTGCGTCGGCCTGGCGGAAATGCTCGAGCGCGCGCTCGACGAGCGTCGCGCACACGCGCGGCAGCGCCGGATCGCGCACGATCGTCGCCGGGTCGGTAATCGCGATGCCTTCGCGCGCGAGCAGCTCGCGCGGCAGGTAGCAGCGGTTGATCGCCGCATCGTCGTCGATGTCGCGCAGGATGTTGGTCAGTTGCAGCGCGCGGCCGAGGTGATGCGACAGCTTGATCCCTTCGGCTTCAGGCATCCCGAAAATCCTCACCGACAGACGGCCGGCCGCGCTCGCCACGCGATCGCAGAAGAGGTCGAGCGTCGGCTCGTCGGGCGCGCAGATGTCTTCGACCGCGTCCATCGCCATCCCGTCGATCATCGCGTGGAAATCGTCGCGCTGCAGGTTGAATGCACGGATCTCGCGGTCGAGCGCGGCCAGATGGCGCGGCGGGCGGCCGGCGTAGCATGCGTCGATGTCGGCGCGCCAGCGATCGAGGCCCGCATTGCGCTCGGCGCGCGGCAGGTCGCTGTCGGCGATGTCGTCGACCGCGCGGCAAAACGCATAGACCTGGAACATCGCATCGCGCTGCACGGCCGGCAGGATGCGCATCGCAAGATAGAAAGAACTGCCCGATGTGACGGCAGCGGCGTCGGTTTCTTGTTCGTCCACGACGGAATTGGAAACGGCCAAGACAAGCTCCACGGAGACACCCACGCGGGGCGATTGAAGAAGCCATGCCCGGCTGGGATGGTCAGGGCGTCAAATGCGTGCGAGATATGCGAACGATCGACGCAGACAGGCACAAATTACCGGCCGGAAGCCGGAATTGGGCGAAAGTATAGCAATCTTTGAAGTTCGATGGCGGACACTCGCCGCATGCGGCGGCATGCCGGAGGCCGTTGGCCGGCAAGGGCGCCCGGCCCGGGCAGGAACCTGCACCGGCGGTGCGTCAGCCGTAGACGATGTCGCGCTGCAGGTCGAGCGCAATGAGCCCCATTTCGCGCGTGAGCTGCAACATCGAGCGACGCTCGAGGCGCGAGCCCATGAAACTCGTCACGTGGCCGTCGGGCTCCGCGGTGAACTGGAACACCGCGCCGCCCGTGCCGAACCACGCACCCGGCACGTCGGGCGATTCCTGCCAGTCGATCTGCGCGAAAACACGCGCGATGCCCGCGCGTATCAGGTCGCCCGGACCGATCGGCGGCGCGATGTCGCCCAGGTCGTCGAGCGAATAGGGGCCGGGTTTGTTCGGCTTCCGATAGAAGAGATAGTCGACGTTCATGGGGCGCAATCGCGGGCAAAACAACAA
The DNA here is from genome assembly GCF_004803625.1 of Burkholderia sp. LS-044. Lineage (NCBI taxonomy): Bacteria > Pseudomonadati > Pseudomonadota > Betaproteobacteria > Burkholderiales > Burkholderiaceae > Burkholderia > Burkholderia sp. LS-044. Next base: position 186,312 of record NZ_SSWO01000005.1, on the reverse strand, counting down.
ATTAGCGCGCTTCGGGATAAATTCATATCGGATACGGACGAAATGTGGCCTGTACGAGACAAAAGGGACAGATCGAAAGCGGCCCGTCTGGGTGCGCGCGGGTTCGTCTAAGATGACACCTTTCTCAAAATCTGAAGACCCGGACACCATGGAGACGAACGCAAGCGCCACCCCGCAGTCCGATCATCCCGTTTTCGTGCTCGTGCACGGCGCCTGGCACGGCGCGTGGTGCTATGCGCACGTTGCGGCCGCGCTGGCCGAACGCGGCCACCTGTCGATCGCGCGCGACCTGCCGGCGCACGGCATCAACGCCCGCTTTCCGGCTTCCTACTTCTCCCGCCCGCTCGACAAGGATGCGTTCGGCGCCGAGCCGTCGCCGGTCGCGAACACGACGCTCGACGATTACGCGACGCAGGTCATGCAGGCGGTCGACGACGCGTACGCGCTCGGCCACGGCAAGGTCGTGCTCGTCGGGCACAGCATGGGCGGCCTCGCGATCACGGCGGCTGCCGAACGCGCGCCCGGGAAAATCGCGAAGATCGTCTATCTCTCGGCCTTCATGCCCGCGTCGGGCGTGCCGGGCCTCGACTACGTGCGCGCGCCCGAGAACAAGGGTGAGATGCTCGGCCCGCTGATGCTGGCGAGCCCGCGCGTCGCCGGTGCGCTGCGCATCGATCCGCGCAGCGGTGATACCGCATATCGCGAGCTCGCGAAGCGCGCGCTGTACGACGACGTGCCGCAAGCCGACTTCGAAGCCGTCGCGAACCTGATGACCTGCGACGTGCCGGCCGCGCCGTTCGCGACCGCGATCCCGACGACGGCCGCGCGCTGGGGCGCGATCGACCGCCACTACATCAAGTGCCTGCAGGATCGCGTGATCCTGCCCGCGCTGCAGCAGCGCTTCATCGACGAAGCCGACGCGTTCGCGCCCGGCAACCCGACCCACGTGCACCAGCTCGACAGCAGCCATTCGCCGTTCATGTCGCAGCCGGCCGTCCTGGCCGGCGTGCTGGCCGACATCGCGAAAAGCTGAGCACGGCACGCGCGGGGCGCATCCGCTCCGCGCAGCAGGGCCGTGCGGGTGCGCCTACGCGTAGGCCACCGAGCGGTCGCGCCCGAGCCGCTTCGCGCGATAGAGCGCGGCGTCGGCCTCGTTGACGAGCACGTCGCAAGTGGGCGCACCCGCCTTTGCACACGCGCCGCCGACACTCGCCGTCACCGGCACGCTGACGCCCTCGGCATCGACCGGCACGCTGCCGATCGCATCGCGCACCTTGTCGGCCACGAGCATCGCCTCGTCGAGATTCGTGCACGGCAGCAGCAGCGCGAATTCCTCGCCACCGAAGCGGCCGAACGTATCCTGCGCACGCACGATCGACGCGACGCGGCGCGCCGTCTCGCGCAGCACGGCGTCGCCGGCCGCATGCCCGAAACGGTCGTTGATCGTCTTGAAGTGGTCGAGGTCGAACAGCAGCACCGACATGTCGCCGCCGTAGCGCTGCCAGCGCGCGAATTCGTCGCCGAGCCGCGCCTCGAAGAAGCGCCGGTTCGCGATGCCGGTCAGGCCGTCTCGATTCGCGTGTTCGCGCAGCTTCGCGACCGCTTCCTCGCGCTCACGCTGCATCACGCTCACGTGCGTGACGTCCGAGATCGTCACGCACACGGCCTCGACGTCGCGGCCGCGCGTGAGCGGCATGAACGTGCAGTCCTGCTGCATGTAGTCGACGCCGCCCGTGATCGGCCGGTCGTGCTCGAAGCGGAACAGGTAGGGCCGCTGCTCCCACGAGCTGAACGCGAAGCTGCCGAGCTGGAACACGCTCTCGAGCTTGCGCGACAGCCACGCGCGCGGCAGGTCGGGAAAACAGTCGAACAGGTTGCGGCCGATCACGTCGGCGGCCGGGATACCGCTGTGGTCCTGCATGAAGCGATTCCACATCAGCACGGTCATCGCGCGGTCGAGCACGAACAGGCCGAAGCCCACCCGCTCGATCACGAGATCGCTCAGCGACGGGGTAGCGGCCGTCATAGCGCGGACAGCAACGCGTCGAGCGCGTCGCCCATCAGCCGGATCGAATCCTCGGCCATCAGCATCACGAAGTGAGCCCGGAACGCGTGGTCCTCGAGCCCGAAGTTCACCTCGAGCAGCAATGCCACGCTCCATGCCAGCTCGGTCGGCTGGAAGACGTCGTCGAACGACACGTTCGCGCCGAGCAGCCCCGGCGGAAAGAACACGGGCTTGCGCCCGAGCTCGTCGAGGATCGATGCGACGCAGGCGCCCATCAGCACGTTCGCGACGTCGAACACGACTTCGTCGGGTGTCGCCATCCCGCCGTACACGCCTTCGCCGAACGTGCGGTCGACGACCGACATGAGCCGCGCGATGCTCGCGGTGCGGCACAGCACGATCGCCTCGCCCTTGATGTCGGAACGGAAGCCCTGGCGCACGGCGGTCACGTTGTCGTAGATGCCCGTCATCTCGCGCAGCGCATCGCCCGCGTCGGTCGCTTTCACGACCCGCACGCGCGGCACCGACAGTTCGATGAAGCGCCCGAGCAACAACGCGAGCCGTGCGGCGGCACGGCCCATTGCGAGGTTGGCGATCTCCTGCAACGCGTCGCGTTGCTCCGCCGTGAACACCGAGTCAGGCATACAACCCATACTCCTTGAGAATGGGCAGCAATGCCTCCGACGTCACGGGCTTGGCAACGAATGCGATCGCGCCCAATTCGCGCACGCGTGCTTGCGCCTGCGGCTGGATATCGGCGGATACCACGATCACGAACGTGTTCAGATCTTCGTGGCGCAGTGTCTCCAGCACCTGATATCCGCTCATGTCGGGCATCGTCAGGTCCAGAAACATTACGGAAGCTTTGCCGTCACGATACAGCGCCAAGGCCTCTCGACCATTCGCGGCATACGCGACATCGACGTCCCAGCCTCCCGGCAGCGCCTTTGTCAGAAGTTTGCGAGCGAGCAGCGAATCGTCGGCAATTACAATCGGCAAAGGCATGGGGCGATGCGGTATACGGAATGGTCTCTCTCGCGTTAACGACCGCGCGGCGCACTTCTTGAGGCGCCGATGCGTTCGGGCGCGGGCAGCCGCCTTGCAACCGCGCGCGGGCGCCGCAACGCGGGCGCGCGCGACGCGCCGCGCGGCGAATGCCGGCGGGCGCAGATATCTGTCATAGGGAAAGCAAGGCGCGATTCTCGGAGTAAACCGGAGGCGATGCAACTCGCCATATTCACCATTTCGGACAGAATCGGTCCGAACATGCGCCATTCCGAAAACAGCCGCGACCATTTTCGAGATAAGCACGCAAAATTTTTCCTTGTGTACGTTTGCGCTGCCGGATTCGTCGCGTTTTCAATCTGACGAATTCCCCTTGTCGAAATCGACAGGATTACTTGCGTCCGGGTGCGTCCGGGGCCGTTCGGCGGGCCGTCGCAACTCGTTTATGATGGCAGGCACCTTCGCCTCACCCGCTTCCTCGATGACGTCCGACCGGCCCGCCGATTCCCACGCTCCCGCCTCCACGCCCGCCGACGACTGGCAGGACGACGGCAACTATGCGTCCGGTGCGCCCGAGCACGATTTCGCGGTGCGGCGCGTGACGCTGATCGTGCTGCTCGTCGCGGCGATCGTGCTGCCCTGCATCTACGTCGTGGTGATGGCGTACAACGACCTGAAGACGCGCGAGGCCGCCGCGAGCGACGTGACGATGCGCACCGTGCGGGTTGCCGAGGAGCACGCGCTCAAGGTGTTCGACCTGAGCGAGACGCTCGATGCGCGCATCGTCGATCTCGTGCAGGACATGGACGATGCGACCGTGCGCAACAGGGAGTCCGACATCCACGAAGCGCTGAACACGATCGGCGGCGGCTATCCGCAGGTGGCGGCCGTGTCGATCTTCGGCGCGAGCGGGATGCTGCTCGCGAACAGCCTCTACTATCCGGCGCCCTATGCGTCGATCGCGAACCGCGACGATTTCGCCGGCATTCGCGACGGCAAGGTGATCGAACACATCTCGCGGCTGATGATGGGGCCGCTCAAGCTCGAGAACATTCCCGTGTTCAACACGGGCGTCGCGCGTCGCCATAGCGACGGTTCGTTCGCCGGAATGGTGTCGATCGCGCTGAAGTCGTCGTATTTCAACGCGTTCTACCGCGACCTGCTCGGCGGCGCCAGCACGCCGATGACGATGGCGCTCGCGCGCTCGGACGGCGCGGTGATCGCGTCGTATCCGCCGCCGCCGGCACTCGCGCACACCGACCGCGCCGTCACGTTCGGCGACGCACGCAACGATCCGCGCGCCGGTGTCGTGCGGGTGCGCCACGACGGCGCGAGCAGCGAGATCGTCGCGTATCGCCAGGTCGGCAGCTATCCCGTCTACGTGACGTGCTCGTATCGCACGTCGGCGATCTGGCGTGAATGGTACGAACACCTGAGCGTGCTGTTCCTCTCGATGTTCGCGCCGTCGGTCGCGCTGTGGTCGGTGATCTGGCTGTCGCTCAAGCGGCTGAAGGCGGAAGAGGAGGCGTGGGACCGCTGGCAGGCCGAAGCGTCGATGCGCCGTTCGATCGAATCGGCGTACCGGCAGTCGCGCAAGATGCAGGCGCTCGGCAATCTCGTCGGTAGCGTCGCGCACGATTTCAACAACCTGCTGATGATCATCTCGAGCAACGTGCAGATCGTGCGGCGGCGCGGGGTCCAGCATCTCGACAAGGAGCTCGGCGCGATCGAACGCGCGCTGAAGAACGGGCAGTCGCTCACGCGCCAGCTCCTCGGCGTCGCACGCAAGCAGCCGCTGCACAACGAGACGATCGACGTCGGGCAATGGGTCGGCACATGCCGCGAACTGCTGAAGACGTCGCTCGGTTCGAAATCGTCGCTGGTCGTCGCGATCGAGCCCGGTGTGTGGCCGATCCGCGTCGACGTCGCCGAGCTCGAACTCGCGGTAATCAACCTCGCGGTCAACGCGCGCGACGCAATGGCGGCCGGCGGCCGCTTCACGGTCGGCGCGCGCAACGTGACGCTGCGTCGCGAGGACGGCTTTCCGCTGACCGGCGATTTCGTGCAGATCTCGCTCGACGATACGGGTTCGGGCATGGCGCCCGACGTGCTCGCCCGCGCGTTCGAGCCGCTGTTCACGACGAAGGCTCAGGGGATGGGGACGGGGCTCGGCCTGCCGCAGGTATTCGCGTTCTGCGAACGCTCGGGTGGCCTCGCGACGATCGACAGCGCGGTCGGTGCCGGCACGTCGGTGCGCCTCTACCTGCCGCGCGCGCGCGCCGAGGATGTCGTCGCACGGCCGCCGGCGGTCGCGCACGACGCGGGCACGGGCGCGCTCGCCGGCCTGCACGTGCTGCTCGTCGAGGACAACAGCGAAGTCGCGGCCGGCACCGAAGCGCTGCTGTCGCTGCTCGGGCACCGCGTGACCTACGCGCCCACCGCCGACGACGCGTTGCGCCTGATCGAAGGCGCGGCTGCGAACGACGCGTTCGACCTCGTGATTTCGGATATCCACATGCCGGGCAGCCTGAACGGCATCGACCTCGCCGAAGCGGTCGAGAAGCGGCCGGAGAAACTGCCCGTGATTCTCGTCACGGGTTACGCGGAGGAACTCGACCGCACGCGCACCGTCAACGTCCGCGTGCTGTCGAAGCCGTTCGACATCGCGCTGCTCGACGAGATCCTGCTGGGCATCCGCGAAGCGCGCGACGCACGGCACGCGCGACACGCCGGCACGTGACCCGCTACGCGCGGGCCGGCGCCGGTGGCATGAACGGGGCGACGCTCAGGCCGACTTCAGCAAGCGCACCCAGCCCGTGTAGCGATCGACGAAACCCTGCAGGAACTTGCGGGTGTCTTCGCTGACGATCTGGCCCTGATCGTCGATGCGTGCCGGATCGTGCTTGATGAACATCTCGGGCTGCCCGAGCGTCTTCACGTCGAGGTACGCGAGCACGTTGCGCAGGTGCTGCTGCGCGAGCGCGGTACCCGTCGCACCCGGCGACGTGCCGAGCACCGCACCCGGCTTGCCCGACCACGAATTGGAACCCCACGGGCGCGAGCCCCAGTCGAGCGCATTCTTCAGCACGCCCGGAATCGAGCGGTTGTACTCGGGCGTGAAGAACAGCAGCGCATCGGCGGCTTCGATCGACTGCTTGAAGCGCTTCGCGACTTCCGGGAAATCCGCGTCGTAGTCCTGGCTGTACAGCGGCAGTTCGCCGATCTCGACGAACTCGAACGAGAAATCGGCGGGGGCGAGCGAGATCACGGCGTGCGCGAGCGCGCGGTTCCACGAAGCGCGACGCAGGCTGCCGACGACCACAGCGATGCGATAGGGCATGACATTCTCCTTCCGGTGAGTGAGGAATCGGATCGATTGCTTCCGAACGAGCGACAAAGGTCTGTTTATAGGCAAGCCAGCCCGCGAACCGCCCCACGGGGCCGGCCGGCCGACTTTCCACAAGGTTTTCCACAGAAATTGTGGATAACTTGACCGTTATGATCTGACGTTACAAACTGCCCGCCGCGTGTCGAGGTCGACACGCGACACAGGGTTCGGCAAGCATAGCGCAGCGCGTCGACCGGTTTCGTGAATTCGTGACGGAACATGCATTGCAGGCGGGCACCGCGCCCAGTAAGCTGCTCGCACCGCGACGCGCCCGCTTGGTGGCGCACACGATTGCCTCGAGACACCGCAACCCAGACATGCCGTCCGAATACGACGATCCCGCCTATCTCGCGCAACTGCGGCGCGACCTGCTGCGCTTCGCGCGACTCCAGCTCCGCGATGCCGACGCTGCCGAAGACGCCGTGCAGGAAGCGCTCGCCGCCGCGTGGTCGCACGCAGGCGATTTCGCCGGGCTGTCGGCCCACAAGACCTGGGTGTTCGGCATCCTGCGCAACAAGCTGATCGACGTGCTGCGCGCGCGGCAGCGCACGGTGAGCTTGTCGGCGCTCGATGCCGAGCTCGACGGCGAATCGGTGCTCGATCGCGAGCTGTTCAAGGAAAACGGGCACTGGGCCGCGCATGCGAAGCCGCGACCGTGGCCGCGCCCGGAAACGCTGTTGCAGCAGCAGCAGTTCTGGACGCTGTTCCAGACCTGCCTCGACCACCTGCCGGAGCAGATCGGGCGCGTGTTCATGATGCGCGAATTCCTCGACGTCGAGATTACGGACATCTGCAGCGAATTGACGCTGACGACGAATCATTGCAGCGTGCTGCTGTATCGGGCGCGCACGCGCCTGCGAACCTGCCTCAGTGAAAAAGGACTGACGACCGAAGATGCTGCCGGGGAAATGTACTGACGTGACGCGACTGCTGTCGGATGCGCTGGACCGGCATCTGACCCTGCACGAGCGCCTGCAGGTGCGTGTACACCTGCCGACCTGCAGTGGCTGCAGGGCCTATCGCGGTCAGATCGCACTGCTGCGGACAGCCGCGAAAGCGGCGGCGGGGCGGGGGCCGGACGACGACGACGGGTCGTCCGGGGAAGGCTAGGGGCGGCTTGCTTGGTTGCGATCGCCCGGGTGGTGGTCGCATGGTGTCCGGCGATCGGATCGGCTTCGAATGCCGATGTTTGTACCCGGCCGATGCAATCAGAAAAATACGGCGGGCAAGAATTATTCGAACAGCGCCTGCACCGATTCGGGCGGCCGGCCGATGGCGGCCTTGCCGCGATAAACGACGATGGGCCGCTGCAGAAGAATCGGATGAGCGGCAATCGCCGCGTAGGCTTGTGCGTCGGTCAGATCGGCGCGGGCCAGATTCAGCGTCTTGTACGGTTCCTCTCCGTCGCGCAGCATGTCTCGAACCGGGCGGCCAAGCTGCCGATGCAGCGCTTCCAATTCCTCTACCGTCGGTGGCGTCTTCAGGTACTCGACGACATTCAGAGGCGCACCGGTGGTATTCAGCGACTCGATCAAAGCGAGCGTCTCGCGCGACTTCGAGCATCGGGGGTTGTGGTAGATCGTGATCATCATTCAAGCCTGGAGGGTAGAGCCCCGTATTGTAGCCAGTCTGCATCGGGTGTCTGGGCGGGGAGGTTGGCGCGGGATCGCGGGATTTCGAGTGGATTCGCTGCTTCGCGGAAGCAGATGGACGAGGTCGTGCGACGGACCATGAGAGGGGAGTGCTGTTCGGGATGCGCTTCACGGCGTTGCGTTGATGTGTTTATGCGCATAAAGGTGAGCGGTGTTCTGCCGCGGGATGACGGATCGAGGTGCCGCACGCCAGATCAATACGATGGGAGGTTCCGACCGGAAAGGAGGCGGGCGGGTGCGTTGTACGTCGGTTGGTTTATGCGCATAAAGCGGGCGGTTGCCGGGCGAGGCAGCTCTCGATTCGCGGCGTGGTGACAGTGGAAACGTCCTCACGTGGATGCGATTGCTACGTCGACATGCCCGCTGGTCAATCGCCGCGCACTGGATTCCGGAGCAGTCGGGGTGTGATCTTTCGCCGCTCGCCGCTCGCCGCTCGCCGCTCGCCATCGCCATCGGCCGCAGTTTATGCGCATAAACGAGACGCCCAAAGGCAGCGAGGTGTGCCGACGTACACGGGTTCAGCGGCACGCCTCAACGCGGTGTACCGGGCCAGGACATACCGCTAACACTCCACTCTCAGAGGTGCAGTTCCCCCCGGTCACGCGGCCGACAGCCGCGGTTTCAGCGGAGTTTATGCGCACAAACTCTCCAGCTCTCAGCCCCAACCGCCTCATCGAACGAAAGGGCAGCACACCACGATCCCGCGGCAACTCGCTACTCACACCAGCGACGCCACACTGGATGACTCAAACCCCGCCCCGTTCATCGACGTTGCAGGCATCCGCCACACGATCCAGTCGGGTCACTCGCCATCTCCGGTTCGTTTATGCGCATAAACCGATAGCCCGAATGGCCAATGCGTAGTTGTCGAACGACAATTTCATTGAAATTCAAATATCGTCCTGTAGAATTCCAACGACCAAAATAGGAGTGAAAATTGGCCGCGGAAATCATTGCAGTCACTCAACAAAAAGGTGGCGTCGGCAAAAGCACGATTGCCATGCACCTCGGTGCCGCGTTCCATGAAAAAGGGAAGCGCGTCCTCGTCATCGACGCAGACCGTCAAAACACGCTGGTTCACTGGTCGAGCGCATCCGGCGACAGCGAAAACGGCATCCCGTTTCCGGTCGTCAACCTTGCCGAAGCCGATGGCCAAATCCATCGCGAGATCAAGAAGTTCATCAACGACTACGACATCATCGTCGTGGACTGCCCGCCGTCGATCACCGAGAAAGTGTCGGGTGTCGTCCTGCTGGCCGCATCGATTGCCGTGATTCCGACGTCGTCGTCGCCGGCTGATTACTGGTCGAGCGTTGGGCTGGTCAAACTGATCCAGCAGGCGCAGGTCATGAACGAAGACCTCCGCGCGGTCTTCCTGCTGAACAAGACCGAAGAGAAGCGCATGCTGACCCGCGAGCTCAAGCGCGCGCTCGAGGAACTCGGCTTCCCGTTGCTGAAAACGCAGATCCCGACCCGGGAGGCGTACAAGCAGGCGATGGCGCTCGGTCAGACCGTGCTGCAGATGAACGATCGTGGCGGCAAGCTGGCCGCCACGGAAATTCGCGCATGCGCCGACGAAATCGTCGCCATGCTGCCCTGACTTTATGCGCACAAAGGAGTCACATGAAACCCTCCCAATTTGCCAAAGGATTCCAAGCGCGCCCGGATATCACGACGAGCGAGAAGCGCACGGCGCTCGATCGACTCAATGCGATCGACGGCATCGTCAAGTCCGAGACCCCCACCCCGGCGCCGACCAAATCCGCGAAGAAAGACACAGCGCCGCAGCCCGCTCCCGAGCTCACGCTCGATCCGTCGATCGATGAATCGGCGCAATATCGTGCGTGGCGTCTAGAGAACCGCTATGCGCCCGGGCAGGTGATCGAGCTGTCGCTGAAGGCGATCAAGCATAGCCCGTTCAATCCGCGGCACTTCTATCTGAAATCGTCGATTGCCGAACTCGCGGTCAACCTCGCGAAGCAAGGGCAACAGCAGGCGATCCACGTGATTCCGGATTACGACAATCCGGGCACGTATTTCGTCAGCGATGGCGGCCGCCGCGTGCGGGCGCTGAAGGAAGCCAACAAGGAGTCGGTCAAGGCGATCGTGATCGACGTGCCGATCGGCATCCAGAGCTACAAGCTCGGCTACGATCTCAACGTCCAGCGCGATTCGCAGACGGTGTTCGACAACGCCGTCGTGTGGCGCCGCTTCCTCGACGACAAGCATTTCCAGAGCCAGAAGGAACTCTCCGAGCACCTCGGCCTCGACGAATCGACGGTGGCCGTCGCCCTGTCGATCGGCAAACTGCCGGAAGCGATCATGCAGGAAATGGTCGCGCGCCCCGATCGCTTCGGTTCAAACATGGCGTATCAGGTCGGCCGCTATCACAATGCGCGCGGCACCGAGGCCACGCTGCGGCTGATCAACAAGATCGTGTCGGACGATCTCAGCACGCGCCAGGTGTCGGACATCGTCAAGGGCCGCGTCGCGGCGCAGGAAACGCCGAAGGCTGCCGGCCGTCAGCGCTATGCGCAGCGTCTCGAGATCAAGCTTGGCGGCAAGTCGGTCGGCGACCTGAAGTCGTATGGCGAAGATCGCATCGAACTGCGCCTGCGCGGCCTCCCGAAGGACAAGCGCGACGCGATCCTCGAGCAGCTCGAGCGGATGCTGTTGTCGGAGTGACGGAAACGGCCGGCTGGGCCTGGTGAAGATGCCGGGCCCGCCAACCGAGGGCGGGGCCGGCGGCGGCCCGTCAGCGGGCCTGAGCGGGCCTCAGGCGGCCCGCGACTGGTTCAGCGTGAACGACAGCAGGTCGCCGTCCGTCGGCTCGCCCCAGGTCTTCTGGGCCAGCCAGTCGAAAAAGGCCGTCTCGGCCAGCTTGGAATCGAGGCCGCGCTTGCGCCAGTCGTCGCGCAGATGGGTGCCCATCGTCGGCAGCGCCTCCGACTCGAACGACTCGCGCGCCACTTCGCGCTCGGCGTCGCCCTGCTCTTCGTACAGCACCTTCGCTTCCTTGCGGCGGAACGCAGCGAACTCGCTCAACAGGCGTGCCTTCAGGTCGTCCGGCTGGGCCGCCGCAATCTTCGCAGGCGGCGTGCCGGCAGGCAGTGCGTCGACCGATTCGACCGGCGGCGCATAACCCTTCTTCAGCGCATCCTTGAACAACGCCGGCGCGCTGCGCACCGGCGGCAGCGTCGTGCTGCGCATCCGCTGCTCGGTCATCTGCAGCGCGGCACGAATGCGGTTTTCCTCGCTGTCCGCATAGAGCGTCTGCGCTTCCTTCAGCGGGATCCCGATCTTCACCATCCGGTCGACCAGCGTGCTGTCGAACACGTTCGGATGTTCGTCGAGCGCGAGCATCGGCTGCTTGCGCTCGGTCACACGGAACTGGATCTCCGCGACCCGACGCCCTTCACGGTGTTCGATCAGCTCGACGAAGATGTTGGTGACCGCGTTGACTTCCGCGATCGCGGGACGCAGATAGTCGCGCTTGAAGTACTTGTACTCGCGTTTCGCTTCGTCGCCGGCTTCCGTGTCGGGCGTGCCCGACAGGATCGGCCGCCACCATTCCCACGGCTCACGCATCGTCAGGTGGCTCGGGTTCGTCAGGTAGCGCACGCAGATTTCGTACAGCGCGAGGCCGGCGCTGCTGCGCAGCTGGCTCTGGAACTGCAGGCTCAGGCGCGCGTACTGGACCGGGTCGAGCAGCTTTTTCTTGATCTTCGGCGCGAACGAGAATTCGACCCACACGCGGCGGGTCGCCGGATCCTCGAGAATTTCGGCGTCGGCGATCAGCGTCGAGATCCCCCACTTGCGTCCCGGCTTCTGGCTCGACGTCCCCGTGCTCCATTCGACCTGCACCGACACCATGCGGCGCAGGTGTTCCTTCACCAGCGCGGTGTCGTTCGAATCGAAGGCGGAGTTGGCGACGATGTCCGAGAGCAGCGCGCGATACGTATCGCCCGAGTCGTCGGCCTGCTGCGCCACGGCCAGCAGGACATTGAACAGCTTGCGAGTGAGGAGCGTGATCTTGCCGCTCTTCGGCTGAATTGCGATCGCCTCGACGGCCTTACGCAATTCGGCTGAACTGGCACTCACCACATCCACATCGGTTTTCTTGGCGCGCTTCGTCGTGGCCATACGTCGGGTCGGAGGAGAAGTTTTCCGGAAGGATAGCGTCTGCGGTGAAGTGCGTCCAGAACGACATGCTCACCATAGCGGGTGAAGTGCGCGTGTAAAACGGCACTCACCCCAGGCGCTCCCGAAAATCCTCACCGGTCCGGATTTGCAGCGTTCCGGACTCGTCCAGACGTGCTGCGGGATGCGCCGATTCACAGAATTTCACCTGTGCCCGGAACGTGCGAAATGCACTCCCGTATCGGCTCACCTTTCGATTTGTCGTAATTTTACGACTGCGCTGCCGTGAGTTCGGCACAGGGTTGTGATCCCACCTCATCGCACTTCCCGATACGACCCGTTCAGGCCTGTATGCATGTACAGGCGCGACTCTCCGGGCGATCGTGATCGGGTTCGCCGCCCCGGAAGACGCCCGCCAAACCGGCCCGCGGGACCCGAACGAACCTGCTGTGTCGGCCCGGGCGCGCATTGTACAGCGCACAAACCGTATCGGGTCCCGAAAAAACTCACCTTGAGCACAGCATGTTCATTCATCTGACTGCCGACGAATGCCCGGCACGCGCGGGATCCGCCATCAGAGCCTCCCGAAAACGCTCACCTTACCGAAAAATCGCTGTGCCACTTCTGGCACGGAAATGGCTCCCGAAAAACCTCACCGTAACTGACGCGGTATCAAAAACCTCAATGCCTTCCGATACTTATGCACAGAAGGCATTTGGCTGTGCACCGCCGACACCCCCCGAAAATCCTCACCTTTCGACGGAAATCCTTCATACGACAACGGTATGTCGCCCCCCGAAAAATCTCACCTGTACCAAAAAGAGGCACAGCAAAAACGAGATTTCTTCCAGTCCTGGCGGGCTTTTCGGCCAATTCGGCCGTCCACGGATCCCGAAAACGCTCACCTTTGACCATTTTTCGGGCAAATTCCATTCCCGGAAAGGCTCACCTGTGGCCCGAATCACAGTCTGTGATCCATGCCCCGAAAAAGCTCACCTCAGCGGGATCCGGGCAGGAAAACCCGGATTTCCCTCCCGAAAAACCTCACCTTTAGTGCATCACAGGCCCATGAGAGCACTTTTGCTGTGCAAAATGGCGTCCCTTTCCCGGAAATCCTCACACCAAACGCCCGCGGAGTCCCGTGAAACCTCACCTTTCACAGAAACTGCCTAAAAGATGGGCAGAATCGGGGCGCAAAGAAGGTCCCGCAAATTCTCACCTATGTCTGCACAGGCAGAAAACTGTGCAGTCAGGCACAGCGTGGGTTCTGTGGCTGTGAGGCCCCGAAAAGCCTCACCTTTGGGAAATCTCATGTTTCACTGTGATCCCGAATCCGCTCACGACCTTTCCCGCAACGGCTCACGCAGCTCCCTGAACCCCATCACTTCAGCTCCCGCAGAAGATCACCTTGGCTCCCGTAAAACTTCACCTTGTCGGCCGGAAAGCCTTGCAGCATAAGGCTGTGCCGTGGCGTTAACGTTTTTAACTAAGGGTTCAAGGGTGTTTACTTCTAATACTCTCAAGACATCGGCTGCAGAGTTTTCCACAGACACCCCAACCCCTGAACACCGACAGACAACGGGAGCCGTTGTCATGTGAAACAAATGCCGAAATTCGGGATCGACAGAAAAACGCTTGCACGACAAGGACTTGGCTAACTTTCTTCGCTTTGTTTCACGGAATCCTGGACCACAGTCGACCAGATCGGCTCACAGATCCGATTTCTGTGCGAAGCGACGTAAATTCACAACGCCGAGCCGAAACAAGTATCGATAAGTACGTATTTCGTTATGATTGACACACTTCAATGTCTGTGAGCACAGCGATGACCCTGGACGAAATACGCCAAACCATTCGGGACGAACTGGAATCGCTGCGTGCAAGAGGTGCGCGACGGCAGGAATTGTCGCTGCATGCATGCAAGCGGTTGTTCTTCGATCTTGGCATCCGGCCGTCGGCTGCCAACGTCCGCGATCTCACCCAGACCGGCAGCGCCAGCGATATCCCGAAAGACATCGACCATTTCTGGGAGCGCATCCGTTCCGCCTCCAAGGTCAGGCTCGACGGTGCCGCAATTCCGAAAGCCGTCGAGGAAAAAGCCGGCGCGTTGCTCGGGGCACTCTATGAAGAAGCGTTGAAAGCCGCGCGAGACAGCCTCGATGGCGATCGCGAACAGGTCCGCGCCGGCGTGGCCGACGCCGAACAGCGGTTGCGCGACGCAATCGTCCGCCAGGAGACGCTTGAAGGCGCGCTCGCACGTGGCGAAGCGAAAAACGAGCAATTGCAGGCGCGCGTGACCGAGCTCGAAGTTCAGCTCGCATCGCAAACGACGCACGGTTCGGCAAGCGAAGCAACGTTACTCACCACAGTCGCTCGACTGGAGAAGGAGCTGGCTGCGGCGGCCGGCCGTATCGAAGCCGAGCAGGCGCAGAACGCCACGCTGCGCGACCGCATCGATGCGCTTCAAGCCGAACTTCAGCAGCGCACCGAGCACTACGCGCAGCAAATCAAGGACGCGGTGGCCGAAGCCGAACGCCGCGTCAAGCCGATGCTGGTCGAGCTGGATTCGTTGCGCAGCACGGCGTCGACCTACCAGAACGGCTTACGCGACGTTCAGCGCAAGGAATTCGATTTCCTGCAGCAATTGAGTGCGGCCAAGGCGCGTGCAGACCGGCTCGAAGAACAATTGCGCAGCCAGGGAGATGAACTGGAACGCGCGACGCGCGATGTGAGTTTGCTGCGCGCGAGCCGCGGAATGAATCCGGAAATCGCCGCGCTGATCCGCCGCCTGGCTGATGCCGGGCAACTGGATGCGGAGGCGTTTGCCGCGATCGGCACCTCACTGGATCAAGAGACTCCGGTACCGGCCCACTGTCCGCATTGCGACGGTGAGCCCGAGCTGTCACACGGAAAAGAGGGTTTTGAAGTGGCCTGCCCCGAGTGCGAACACGCTTCGGGCGCATGGCCATCCCGATTGGAAGCCGTCGCCCGCTTTGTGCGCACGTGACGCAATGGGCGGCGGCACTGCACAGGTGAGACGATCCGGGGAGCTTGAGGTGAGGTTTTTCGGGAGCGATTGAACGGTGAGGCTGTGCCGCACAAGGCTGCTCACGGATCGCTTGGCGTGAGCAGCTGTTTGAGGATCAGTGAGTTTCGTCGATGCCCGACGCGTCACCGTCGGCATTGTTGTCGGCCAGACCGTCGCGCCAGTTCTTCCATGCGCGATGCAGTCGGTTCGACGAGATCGGTCGCATGAAGCCCAGCCATTTGCCGACTCGTTCGGGCGGCACGTCGTGTTCGAACAGTTCGGCCGCGTAGGTATTACGCAGGGTTTGCGGGCTGGCGCGTGCGGTGCGTGACGACGTGAGCCCGGCGGATTCGACGATCGCGTCGATGGCGCGCAGCATCGTCGCCTTGTGCATCGGCCGCCCGGCATGGGATGCGGGGAACACGAGCTCACCGGGAATCTCCTGGCGCTTGCGTTCGGTGAGCCAGGCTTCGAGCAGGGCGATCGCGAACGACGCTAGATGGGTTTCGCGCGCGAAATCAGGGTGCGTCGACTCGATCTGCAGCGAGGTTCCAGCCGTGTTGATGCAACTAATCGTAAGTGCACGAGCTTCGCCGGTTTTAATGCCGGCGCCGAGAAACGCGGCAACGAGCGCGCGGTCGCGCCGCTCTTTCCAGTACGCGGAACCGGATACGCCGATCGGCGAAAACAGGTACGTGAGCAACGTCGCGCGCTCGGCCGGCGTGAGGAAACCGGTAGGTTCGTTGTCGCGAGCCTTGCGCCAGTTCGCTTCGCCATCCTGAGCAATGAACCGGGCCGGGTTGGTCGACGCGTATTCGGTGCGCCGGATATGGTCGAGCACGCGCTCGATCAGCCGAAGATAGCGCATTCGCTGGGTTTTCCGGATCGGGAGTTCGCCGACGAAATTCGCGATGGTTGCCGTATCGACCGTCGCCAGATTCTTCTGGTGCGTACGCAGCCACGTGAGAAACGCGCCCCATTGCGCGCGATAGACGTCGGCCGATGAGCGACGATAGTCCTGCATGGCGAGCCATGCATCGAATGCAGCTTCGGGAGAGAGGATCCAGTCGGACGCGCCGCGGTCGAACAGATCCATTTCTTCCGGGCGTGCCGGTATGTCGGGAGAGGCGGGAAGAGACATGTGATTTATTCCGTTAGTTGCGTGTATGGTAGCCCTTTCCGCAACGTCTCGGGCATCAAGAGGCAAGGGGCAGGACAAGGCCGCCACGCGTGGCGGCCTGGGCGGGCAGTCAGTCGCCCCACGCCTTGGACGGGCGGTGAGCCCGCTCGCGAGGCGCGGTGTCGTTCGAGGTTGACGCGGCTTCGTATGCGAGAACCGCGAACGAAAATACGGCGGGTAGCGCGTTCGAGCGCCCGAAGTCGATCGGATCGTCCGTTTCGGGAAACGTCATGTCCGACGGCCGTTCGAACAATTGACGCATGCCGGCCTCGTGCCGGCTGGCAAAGCCGAGATCGGCAAGCGCCTCGGCTTCGATCGCATGCAGCAGGCGCCACGTCAGCGGGACGCGCTGGCGGATATAACGCCCGGCGATATGGCGAACGATCAGCTCGAGGTCGTGCGCGGCAGCCTTGAAGCTGAGCGCGGCCAAATCTTGTTCTTCTGTCATTGCAGGCTCCTGTCGACCGGGCAGGCGCCTCGGTGCGCCGGCTCCAGCCCATGCATGGCGGAATGTCCGTATACTGTACAAACATACAGTGTTTTCCGCAACTGGCCTGCAATCGGCCTTTCGGCCGGCTATCCGCGCCGTCAGCGGTGTATCACGATCAGCAGTGCCCGCGCCTCGGCCTTGCCGGGATTGCGGATCGCGTGCGGCTCGTCGGCCGGGTAGCGCGCGGTGTCGCCTACCTTCAGGCGACGGCTTGCCGCCGCGGCTTCGATTTCCATCGCGCCCTGCAGCACGGTGAGGTGCTCGCGCGTGCCGGGCTCGTGGGCGTTCGATATCAGTGCGCCGCCGCCCGGCAGCGTCAGCTCGTACCACTCGAACTTGCCGGCGAGGTCGATCGGGCCCCACACGCGCAACTGGTATCGGCCGTCATGGCCGGCGAGCGTCGGAATGTCGTGCGGGCCGTCGACGCGGATAGTCTCGGGCGCCTTCGGTTGCGAGAACAGCTCGTCGAGCGTGATGCCGAGTGCGTTCGTCAGCCGCCACGCCACGGCGATCGTCGGGTTGGCCTTGTCGCGTTCGATCTCGGAGAGCATCGATTTCGATACGCCGGCTGCGCGCGACAGGTCGTCGAGTGTCAGCTTGCGTTCGTTGCGCAGCCGCTGGATCTGCTCGCCGACACGCGGCGGCGTGGCGGCCGGCGGTTGCGGTGCGGCGCTGGCAGGCGTGCGCCGCGAACCGGAGGAACTTGCCATTTGGATTCCGTTCGCTTAGAGTTGTTCGGTATTTCGAATTCTAGTTCGGAATATCGGATAAATGCGGTCAACCGAACGACCGACTATAACAGTAGCAGGCCGTTGCGCCGCCGCCACGAGTGGCGCGTTGCGGAATGCGAAACCCTGTCAGGAGCTTTGCGATGCGTGATGCCTTTCTCGCCCAGGTGCGCGGGACGCTGGACCAGATCCGCGCGGACGGTTTTTACAAGACCGAGCGCGAGATCGCGAGTCCCCAGGCGGCAGCCGTGCGGCTCGCCGGCGGTGCCGGCGTGCTCAATTTCTGCGCGAACAACTACCTGGGCCTGGCGAACGATCCGCGCCTGATCGACGCGGCGAAGGCCGGCCTCGACCAGGACGGCTTCGGCATGGCATCGGTGCGCTTCATCTGCGGCACGCAAACCGTGCACAAGCAACTGGAAAGCGCGCTGGCCGCCTTTCTCGGCACCGAGGACAGCATCCTCTATTCGAGCTGCTTCGATGCGAACGGCGGGCTGTTCGAGACGCTGCTCGACGAGAACGACGCGGTGATCAGCGACGAGCTGAACCATGCGAGCATCATCGACGGCATCCGCCTCTGCAAGGCGAAGCGTTTCCGCTACAAGAACAACGACCTGTCCGACCTCGAGGCGAAGCTGAAGGAAGCCGATGCAGCGGGCGCGCGCCACAAGCTGATCGCGACCGACGGCGTGTTCTCGATGGACGGCATCATCGCCGACCTGAAAGGCATCTGCGATCTCGCCGATCGCTACGGCGCGCTCGTGATGGTCGACGATTCGCATGCGGTCGGCTTCATCGGCACGCACGGCCGCGGCACGCCCGAGCACTGCGGCGTCGAAGGCCGCGTCGACATCATCACGGGTACGCTCGGCAAGGCGCTCGGCGGCGCATCGGGCGGCTATGTCGCCGCGCGTCGCGAAGTCGTCGAGCTGCTGCGCCAGCGCTCGCGCCCGTATCTCTTCTCGAACACGCTTACGCCGAGCATCGCCGCGGCATCGCTGAAGGTGCTGGAACTGCTCGGCAGCGACGAAGGCGCGAAGCTGCGCGAGCGCGTGCGCGAGAACGGCGCGCGGTTTCGCAAGCAGATGACCGAAGCCGGTTTCACGCTCGTGCCGGGTGCGCATCCGATCATCCCGGTGATGCTCGGCGATGCGCAGCTCGCGACGAACATGGCCGACAAGCTGCTCGGTGAAGGCGTCTACGTGATCGGTTTCTCGTTCCCCGTCGTGCCGCGCGGCCGCGCCCGCATCCGCACGCAGATGAGCGCCGCGCATACGCCTGAACAGATCGACCAGACGGTCGCCGCGTTCGTGCGCGTCGGCAAGTCGCTCGGCGTGATCTGACGGAGGCGCGACCATGAAAGCACTGGCAAAGCTCGAACGCGGCCCCGGCCTCACGCTCACGCGCGTGAAGCGTCCCGAAGTCGGCCACAACGACGTGCTGATCAAGATCCGCCGCACGGCGATCTGCGGCACCGACATCCATATCTGGAAGTGGGACGACTGGGCGCAGAAGACGATTCCCGTACCGATGCACGTCGGTCACGAATATGTCGGCGAGATCGTCGAGATGGGGCAGGAAGTGCGCGGCTTCGCGATCGGCGATCGCGTGTCCGGCGAAGGCCACATCACGTGCGGCTTCTGCCGCAACTGTCGCGCGGGGCGCCGGCATCTGTGCCGCAACACGGTCGGCGTCGGCGTGAACCGCGAAGGCGCGTTCGCCGAGTATCTGGCGATTCCGGCATTCAACGCGTTCAAGATCCCGCCCGAGATCTCCGACGATCTCGCGTCGATCTTCGATCCGTTCGGCAACGCGACGCATACGGCGCTGTCGTTCAACCTCGTCGGCGAAGACGTGCTGATCACCGGTGCGGGCCCGATCGGCATCATGGCTGTTGCGATCGCGAAGCACGTCGGCGCGCGCAACGTCGTCATCACCGACATCAACGACTACCGGCTGGAACTCGCGCGCAAAATGGGCGCGACGCGTGCGGTCAACGTCGCGCGCGAGTCGTTGCGCGACGTGATGACCGACCTGCACATGACCGAAGGCTTCGACGTCGGCCTCGAAATGTCGGGTGTGCCGAGCGCGTTCACGAGCATGCTCGAGGCGATGAACCACGGCGGCAAGGTCGCGCTGCTCGGCATTCCGCCCGCGCAGACGGCGATCGACTGGAACCAGGTGATCTTCAAGGGGCTCGAGATCAAGGGCATCTACGGCCGCGAGATGTTCGAGACCTGGTACAAGATGGTCGCGATGCTGCAAAGCGGCCTCGACCTGTCGCCGATCATCACGCATCGCTTCGCGGCCGACGATTACGAGAAAGGCTTTGCCGCGATGCTGTCCGGCGAGAGCGGCAAGGTGATTCTCGACTGGACGGCCTGAGTGCCGCGGGGCAGTGCTGCGTGTTCGCCGCCTGCCCCGCTTTCGTTTACGTCTGCGTTTCCGAGGTCGAAACGCACGAATCCGGGCTCAAGGTGAGATTATTCGGGAGCTGTGTTGGCGCGCCGAATCGCGACACGATTGCGCATCGGTGAACTGCAATCGCACGTTCACTTCACCTGACGGAAGCTGCCTCGCTTTCCGCCGTCGTGCCTTCCGGCACCTGCTCTCCCCTTCCAGACACTTCCCTGCTTGCCTTGCCGCGCGATCGCTCGTCATGCAACCGCATGCGATGTCGTACCGAACCGTGGCGTCAACCGTGAGCCCGCGCGCGTCGTTGCGACTCACTCATGCGTGAAACCATTCGATATCGATCGACATCGATCGGTGCGCCGACGGCTACTTGATCCGTTCACCGTTCAACCCGCGTGGATCGAGCTGAAGACTCAACACGACGAGCCAGCGTTTCGGACACTGCGGTGCAACGTCGACCGGGCCGCCGTGCACTCCGGGCGCGGTGACGAACCCGTGTTGTGCCGCGTATTGATATGCGCGCAACGCATCCGCTTGCAGCCAGAAGCTGACCAGCGCGCACGTCACGAAACGGAACAGCAGCACCGCTGCGGCATCCGGCGCGAAGCCGGCCACGACCAGCAGGCTGTCGAACACGAATGCCAGCACGTGCGCGACCGCGATCGTGATGATCGTCAGCTTCAACACGCCACGCAGCCGCAGTGCAGCGCGCACGCGTGCCTGCCGGACGGCGAGCCGGGTGCGATCGTCGCCGCCTTCGCGCTTCGGCATGTCGTGTTTCACGACGCGGCACCGACAGGTCGTGCAACGTCGATCCGCGTCGTATCACCGGCACCGATGCGACCGTTCGTGACGCAGACCGATTTGCACAGGATCGTGCTGTCGTAGTTGTGCCCCGGAAAACGCATCACGTCGACCGGTTGAAATCCTTCGCGACGATAGAAATCGATGAGCCGGACCGCCGCGTACGGTGCGTCGAGCGCCAGGTGCGTCGCGCCGCGCGCGGCGGCCCGCCGTTGCGCGAATGCGAGCAGCGATCGGCCGATGCCGCGGTCCTGCCAGACGGGATCGACGGCCAGCTGGCCGAGCGTCGCGACGTGCCGGCTGCGGTACGGATCGCAGCGGGAATCGGGATCGTGCGAACGCATCGTCATCGTCGCGACCAGGTGCGCGTTGCCGAGCGCAACGAAGCACTCGCCGGTGAGTACGCGTTCGCGTGTCGCCGAGGCCGGCTGATCGACGCACGGGCAGTTGAAGCCCAGTGCGCCGAGCGGTGCGAAGGCGCGATGCAGCAGCGCGGTCAACGTGTCGTACGAATCGTTGCGCGGGTCGAAGCGCCGCACGACGACGCGGCCGTCGAGCCGCTTGGCATAAGCCGCATAGGCGCGCGCGGGGCGCGCGGATTCCGGTCGCTGCATGATGTCCTTTCGCCCAGACAGGGTGACCGAAGTGTAGTGAGCGTCGCGCGTCCGCTTCAAGAAAAAATGTCGTAAACGCGGCGGACTTGCATCGCGCGGCCAGGTTGCAATTCAGCCCTTCCGCCAGCAGGGCTTTTTCATCCGGGTGTTGACGGTGGAGAACGATCGTTCTACCGTAAACCCATGAACACACATCACGACCCTTCCGGCGAACCGGGCGTTCGCGACCGGCTGCTCGATGCAGCCGAAGCGCTGATCTACTCGGGCGGCATCCATGCAACCGGTGTCGATGCGATCGTCAAGCGATCCGGCGCGGCGCGAAAGAGCTTTTATTCGCATTTCGAATCGAAAGAGGCGCTGGTGCTGGCCGCGCTCGAACGTCGCGACGAGCGCTGGATGCGCTGGTTCGTCGACGCGACGCTGGCGCGCGGCAAGGCACCGCGCGTGCAGCTGCTCGGCATGTTCGACGTGCTGCGCGACTGGTTCGGGCAACCCGACTTTCACGGCTGCGCGTTCCTCAACGCATCGGGCGAGATTCCCGATGCCGACGATCCGGTGCGCGTCGTCGCACGCGCGCACAAGGCACGCTTGCTGGCGTTCGTGCGTGAGCGGTTCGATGCGTATGCCGATGAAACCGGCATCGAGCGTCGTGGGCTCGCGCGTATCGCGCGTCAGTGGCTCGTGCTGATCGACGGCGCAATCGGCGTGGCGCTCGTCAGTGGTGATGCAAACGCCGCGCGCGATGCGCGCGCGACGGCCGAACTGCTGCTCGACGCGGTATCACGATAGTCGAAGCAGCGAATCCGAACCGGCCGCGGTCGTCCGTGGCCAGAACCTGAACAGGAGCAACCCATGTCCGTTTCCCTCGAAGTTCGTCCGCCCGTTCCGCCCTTCACGCTCGAAACGGCGCGCCAGAAAGTGCGCGCCGCCGAGGACGCGTGGAACACGCGCGACCCGCAGCGCGTGTCGCTCGCCTATACGCCGCAAAGCCGATGGCGCAATCGCGCGGAATTCGTGACCGGACGCGACGAGATCGTCGGCCTGCTGCAGCGCAAGTGGGCGCGCGAGCTCGACTACCGGCTGATCAAGGAGCTGTGGGCATTCGACGGCAATCGCATCGCGGTGCGCTTTGCGTACGAATGGCATGACGATGCCGGCAACTGGTTCCGTTCGTACGGCAACGAAAACTGGGAGTTCGACGAAAACGGGCTGATGGCGCATCGTCACGCGAGTATCAACGACCTGCCGATTCGCGAGCAGGATCGTCTCTATCACTGGCCGCTCGGTCGTCGTCCGGACGATCATCCCGGGCTGTCCGATCTCGGCCTGTGACGCGCGTGTCGACTCGACGAACCGGCGAACGCATCACCGGGCTTCAACGGTGAGGAAATTCGGGAGTCGATGCGCTGAAGGTGAGGTTTTTCGGGACGAGAGGAAATGTCGCGTCGGACTGTGTGCTTCGAGCCGTTCGACGCGGCATCGTCCCGGGCAAAACGGACATGTCATGCCCGTCGGGATCTCGTGATGCGCGTATCGGTTTGCAACGGTGTGCTTCACCACGTGATGCATCTCACCGATCGATCGAGGCCGGTAGCGGTTTGACGATCGGTGTGCACGCGTGTGGCGTGCAACTCACCGATCGTATCGACGTCGACGCCTGATGGCGCGTGCAGTGCGCGTTGCGGTGCGACGTTGCTCACCGCTCGACTTCACCAGGCAGGCGCAGGAATTCGCACGCGCGCGCAAACGCATGGCGTGCAACTCACCGCACACCGATTCGTGCAGCCTTTGCCCGGCGCGTGTGATTGCGATTGCGCCGGGCCTGATCGTCAGCCCGCGATGCGCGCGGCGATCGCCTCGCCCACTTCCTGTGTCCTCGCGTTGCCGCCGAGATCGCGCGTATGCGGCCCCGTGCGCAGCACGTCCTCGATCGCGGCGACGATCGCATCGTGCGCTTCGCGTTCGCGGCCTGCGCCGTTGCCGAGGAAGTCGAGCATCAGGGCCGCCGACCAGATCATCGCGACCGGGTTCGCGATGTATTGCCCCGTGATGTCGGGCGCGGAGCCGTGCACGGGTTCGAACAGCGACGGAAACGTGCGGTCGGGGTTCAGGTTCGCCGACGGCGCGATGCCGATCGTGCCCGTACACGCGGGCCCGAGATCCGACAGGATGTCGCCGAACAGGTTCGACGCGACGACGACGTCGAAGCGGTCCGGCTGCAGCACGAAGCGCGCGCACAGGATGTCGATGTGCTGCTTGTCGACGGCGATGTCGGGATAGCGTTCGGCCATCTCGGCCGTGCGCGCGTCCCACCACGGCATGCTGATCGCGATGCCGTTGCTCTTCGTCGCGACGGTGAGGCGCTTCGCGCGCCGCTGCGCGAGTTCGAACGCGAATTTCAGCACGCGCTCGGTGCCGTGACGCGTGAAGATCGCCTGCTGCATCACGATCTCGCGATCGGTGCCTTCGAACATCGTGCCGCCGACCGACGAATACTCGCCCTCGGTGTTCTCGCGCACGATCATGAAGTCGATGTCGCCCGCGCGGCGGCCGGCGAGCGGCGACGGCACGCCGTCGAACAGGCGCGCGGGCCGCAGGTTGATGTACTGGTCGAATTCGCGGCGGAATTTCAGCAGCGAGCCCCACAGCGAAACGTGATCGGGTACCGTCGCGGGCCAGCCGACCGCGCCGAACAGGATGGCGTCCATGTCCGAGAGCTGCGCCTTCCAGTCGTCCGGCATCATCTTGCCGTGCTGTGCGTAGTAGTCGCAGCTCGCCCAGTCGATCTGGACGAAGTCGAAGCGGATGCCGAAGCGCGCGGTCACGGCGTCGAGTGCGCGCAGGCCCTCGGGCATCACTTCACGGCCGATGCCGTCGCCGGGGATCACGGCAATTCTGTAGGTCCTGTCGGTCATGCAAAGCTCCTTGGCTGGTGGGCTGGCCGCGGGGAGAGGCAGCGGCGCGTCACGTCATTCTATTTATTTCCATCTGGATTAAAATCGCGCGAAAGGTTAATCGACTTTCCACGAATCGTGAACAAATCGCCGAATCTCGACGACCTGCGCGTGTTCAGCCTGGTCGTCCGCCTGACCAGCTTCAGCGCGGCCGCCGAGCAGCTCGCGGTGTCGCCGGCCTATGTCAGCAAGCGCATCGCGTTGCTCGAGGCGCAGCTCGGCACGCGCCTGCTGCATCGCTCGACGCGCCGCGTGACGGTCACGGAAGCAGGCGAGCGCGTGTTCGCGCGCGCCGAGAAGATTCTCGACGACGTCGATCATCTCGTCGAGGACGTGTCGACCACGCGCACGGTGCCGCGCGGCACGTTGCGCATTTCGAGCAGCTTCGGCTTCGGCCGGCACATCGTCGCGCCGGCGCTGCTCGACTTCTCGGCACGCTATCCGCAACTGAACGTGCGGCTCGATTTGTTCGACCGGCTCGTCGACGTCGCGGGCGAAGGCTATGACCTCGACGTGCGCATCGGCGACGAGATCGCCGATCACCTGATCGCGCGCCGCCTTGCCGCGAACTACCGCGTGTTGTGTGCGTCGCCCGACTATCTCGCCCGGCGCGGTACACCGCGCTCGCTCGCGGATCTCGCATCGCACGACTGTCTTGCCATCAAGGAGCGCGATCACCCGTTCGGCGTGTGGCGGCTGAACGTGCGCGGTGAAACGGCCACGGTGAAGGTTGGCGGCGCGCTGTCGACGAACCATGGCGAGGTCGCCGTGCAATGGGCGCTGGCCGGGCGCGGCATCGTGCTGCGTTC
Source organism: Burkholderia sp. LS-044 (assembly GCF_004803625.1). Classification (NCBI taxonomy): domain Bacteria; kingdom Pseudomonadati; phylum Pseudomonadota; class Betaproteobacteria; order Burkholderiales; family Burkholderiaceae; genus Burkholderia; species Burkholderia sp. LS-044. The sequence continues at coordinate 161,100 of NZ_SSWO01000005.1, read as the reverse complement.
GATCTGGGAAGCCGCGCCGCTGATCGAACGCGGTGCACTGTGTCGCGTGCTGCCGGACGCAATCCAGCCCGCGAACATCTGGGCCGTGTATCCGGAGCGCGTCGCGGCGTCGGCGAAAGTGCGCGTGTGCGTGGATTTTCTGATGGAGACGCTGGCCGGTTTGAATGCCGCGGCAGGTGACGATATGGCCTGAAACCGGCTAAAGGTGAGCTTTTACGGGGGCATGTGCGCAGCATCGGCAGGCCCCGTTTCCGGCTCGCAACCGCGTCGCGAGCCGGTCGCGTCGAACGGGTATCAACACTTCGCGGTCGCGAGGTGCCGGGCCTGCCGACGCTGGTGCCCGCACACGGCTTACGCCGCTTTTGCCGCGCCTGCCGCCCCGAGCATCAGGTCGAGATTCTGCACGGCTGCGCCGGATGCGCCTTTGCCGAGATTGTCGAACACGGCGGACAGCAGCACCTGGCCGTGCTCGGCATTGACGAACACGCCGAGCCGCATGTCATTGGTGCCGTTCAGCGCTTGCGGATCGAGATGCGTGATCGCTTGCGTGTCCGCGAGCGGCGTGACGTCGACGTGACGCGATTCGGCGTAATGGTGCGCGAGACACGCATGCAGTTGCTCACCGGTCACCCCGGCAGGGAGCAGCCGCAACTCGATCGGCACGGTGAGCACGATGCCTTGCCGATAGGCACCGTAAGCCGGCACGAACAACGGACGGTTCGCCAGACCGGCATGCAGCTGGATCTCGGGCGGATGCTTGTGCGCGAGGGCGAGGCCGTAGACCTGGAGCGGTTTCGCGCGTGAAGCGTCGTCCGACTCGAATGCGTCGACGGCAGCCCGCCCGCCGCCCGAGTATCCGGACACGGCATGGATGCTCACCGGGTAGTCGCGCGGCAGCAGCCCGGCCTGTAGCAGCGGCCGCAGCAGCCCGATCGCGCCGGTCGGGTAGCAGCCCGGATTGGTGACACGCCGTGCGTGTGCAATCGCCCGTGCCTGCCCGTCGGCCATCTCGGGAAAGCCGTAGACCCATTCCGGCTGCGTGCGATGGGCCGAACTCGCGTCGATCACGCGTACCGCCGGATTCCGGATGAAGCCGACCGCTTCGCGTGCGGCCGCGTCGGGCAGGCACAGAATTGCGATGTCGGCTGCGTTGATCGCTTCGGCGCGCCGCACGGGATCCTTGCGCTCGGCCTCCGGCAGCGCGACGAGCCGCAGGTCGGTGCGCCCGCGCAGGCGCTCGTGGATCTGCAATCCGGTCGTCCCTTGATCGCCGTCGATGTAGACAGTGGGCTGGCTCATGGTGGTCGCGTTCCTTCGGTTCAGTCGTCGGGAAAGCCGTATCGTCCACCGAACGCCTAGAATAGGAAAAGTTGAATTTACTGACCATCAGATTCAGTTTTCTTGAACGAGAGGTGGAGAATGCGGGAGATCAGCCTGGACCGCCTGCGCACGCTGGTCGCCATCGCGGACCAAGGGTCCTTTGTCGCCGCGGCGCAACTGCTCCACCTCGCGCCGCCGACCGTCAGCCTTCACATTGCCGAACTGGAGAACCGCATCGGCGCGCCGTTGCTGTCCCGCACGCGTGGAAACGTGCGGCCGTCGCCCATCGGTGAAGTGCTGGTGGAGCGCGCGCGCCGCCTGCTGGCCGAGGTCGAATCCACGCTGGACGATGTGCAGCGACAGGTGCAGGGGTTGACCGGACGCGTACGCCTCGGCGCGTCGACCGGGGCGATCGCGCACCTGTTGCCGCAGGCGGTGGCCCGCTTGCGCGAGCAGCATCCGGATATCGATGTCCAGATCGCGGTGCTCACGTCGCACGACACGCTGGCGCGCATCGCACAGGGCACGCTCGATGTCGGGCTGGTGGCGCTGCCGCAGACGGCGGTCGCGGGGCTGTCGATCCGCGCGTGGCGGCGCGATCCGGTGATGGCGTTTCTGCCGGCGGACTGGCCGCTTCCGGCGCGCGTGACGCCCGGCTATCTGGCCGCCCGCCCGCTGATTCTCAACGATGCGACCACCCGCCTGTCACGGCTGACGACGGAATGGTTCGCGCTCGGCGGCCACCGGCCGGAGCCGCGGATCGAACTCAACTACAACGATGCGATCAAGAGCCTGGTCGCCGCGGGCTACGGCGCGACGCTGCTGCCGCACGAGGCGGGCGCCCCGCTACCCGATGCGCGCATCGTCATGCGGCCGTTGCGCCCGGCGTTGTGGCGTGAATTGGGTATCGCCCATCGGGCGGGGCCGGTCGAGCGGGCGACACAGCATGTACTCGATGCGTTGTGGGCGCTCGGCGCGCGATAGCGCACCGGCATGCGGGCTAGGCGGCGCAGCCGTTCATGCGTGCATGCCGTGCCCGTGCATTCACGGCATGCCGTCTCAAAGCCGGTTGTCCTTCGCGAGCGTCAGCACGCGCGCCCAGCGTTGCGCGTCGCGCTTGTCCATCATCGGCAGCTTCCATTCGCTGCGCGCGCCATCGCGCACGTGCACGACGAGATGCCAGCGGCCGCCGATCGGCGCGGCCTGGCAGCCGTCGAGCTGCGACAGCGTATAGCGGCCGTCCGCGCCGTCGTGCGACAGCCACAGCAGCCCCTGCGTCGCGGACACGCGCAGCTCGCCCCACGCGCGGTGCACGACGTGGGTCCAGCCTTCTTCCTTCGTATTCGGTGCGATGTCGCGGTGGCGCTTGATCCACCAGGCGACCAGCGCGATCAGGATCGCGGCGGCGAGCACGGCGGCCGCGATCGCGACCGGCTGGCCGAACTGCGCGGCGATGACGTGAAACAGGTGAACCGCGCCCCATCCGGCAGCGATGAGCGCGAACAGTGCAATGAAAATCGGCATGTCTGATCGGAGAAGAGGACGGATCGGCGCATGCAACGCGCCGATCCATCGCGCACGGCATTACCGTTTGCGGTGAATGTCGTGCGTCACGAAGCCCGCGTCGTTGTTGGGCAGCGCGAGGCCGTCCTTGACTGCGAGCGTCTTGCGGATGTCGTCGAGACCCGCGGACCAGTGGTCACGCATCGTCGACAGACCGAACTGATAGTCCTTGTAGTGATGCTCGTACGCCTTCTGCTGGTAGATCAGGTGCTGGATGTTGTACTTCTTGCTGGACGACATCGCATCGGCCTCGACGCACCAGGGATCCGCCTTGCGCTGCTCTTCCGGCACCTGCTCGAGCACGTGGCGCAGCACGTTGCGATAGCGCTGTTCGCGCTGCAGCGTGTCGGTCACGAAGCGCGTGCGGCTCGAATACTGCACGTCCTTCGTGCGTTCGGCGACGTCGGCCATCGTGCGCGGCAGCGGCCCGCGCGCGCTCCACAGGTCGACCTGGAACGCGAGCGTGTCGCGGCGCGGCCGTGCGCGGAGCACTTCCATCAGCGGCGTGTTCGACACGACACCGCCGTCCCAGTAGTACTCGCCGTCGATCTCGACCGGCGGGAACGCGGGCGGCAGCGCGCCGGACGCCATGAAATGCTCGGGTGCCAGACGGATGCGCGAGTTGTCGAAGTACACGAAGTTGCCGGTGCCGACGTTGACCGCGCCGACCGACACGCGCGTTTCGCCCGAATTGATCCGGTCGAAATCGCACAGCTTCAGCAGCGTCGCGCGCAATTGCGACGTGTCGTACCAGCTGATCTTCTCCGGATGATCCGACACGCCCGGCAGCGGCGGCGGAAAGCGCGGCACGAAGAAGCCCTGCTGGCCCTGCATCATCGCGCTCGCGGCCTGCGACGCGGTGAAGAACGTACGAACCTGGTCGATGCTGTTGAACAGCGCGAACTCGAATGCGGCCGGAACCGTCGGGAAGAACGCCGGCTTGCAGATCGTTTCCCAGAACTCGCGCAGCCGCTCGACGCGATGCTCGGGCGCATTGCCCGCGATCAGCGCGGTGTTGAGCGCGCCGATCGAGATGCCCGCGATCCAGTCGAGCGGAATGCCCGCCTCGTGCAGCCCTTCGAACACGCCGGCCTGGTACGCGCCGAGCGCGCCGCCGCCTTGCAGCACGAGCGCGATCGTTTCGTACGGCAGCGTGCGCGCGGCGGCCGGTGCGCCGGCCTCGTGATGCAGGTCCGCCGCATCGACGGCCTGCTTTTCGGTGCGGGCGTGCGGCTTCATTGCATGAACCAGCCGTGGCTGACGATGAACGACTGGCCCGTGAGCGCGGCGCTCGGGAACGCCGACAGGAACAGCACCGTCTGCGCGACGTCCTGCACCGTCGTGAACACGCCGTCGACCGTATTGCCGAGCATCACCTTCTTCACCACTTCCTCTTCGCTGATCCCGAGCTCCTTCGCCTGCTCCGGAATCTGCTTGTCGACCAGCGGCGTGCGTACGAAGCCCGGACACACGACGTGCGAGCGCACGTTGTGCTTCGCGCCTTCCTTCGCCAGCACGCGGGCCAGGCCGAGCAGCCCGTGCTTGGCCGTCACGTACGCCGATTTCAGCGGCGACGCTTCGTGCGAGTGCACCGAACCCATGTAGATCACGACACCGCCGCGATCGTCCTTGTACATGTGCTTGAGCGCGGCCTTGGTCGTCAGGAATGCGCCGTCGACGTGGATCGCCTGCATCTTCTTCCAGTCGGAGAACGAATAGTTCTCGATCGGGTTGACGATCTGGATGCCCGCGTTCGACACGAGGATGTCGACCGAGCCGAACGTTTCGGCCACCTTGTCGATACCGCTGTTCACGGCTTCCTCGTTCGTCACGTCCATCGCGACGCCGATCGCTTTGCCGCCCGCCTTGACGATCTCGTCGGCAACGGCGTTCGCGCCGTCCTGGTTCAGGTCGGCGATCGCGACGGCCGCGCCCGCTTTCGCGAGCTCGAGTGCGATTTCCTTGCCGATGCCGCTCGCGGCGCCCGTGACGACTGCGGTCTTGCCATTCAGGTTGCTCATGTTCGAATTCCCGTGGTGAAAGGTTTGACAGGGAGAAAGGACTGCGGACGTGTTACTGAGCCAGGTAATCGTAGACGACTTCGCCGAGGCCCAGTGTCAAATCCGCGACGATGTGCCGGGCTTCGACGATTTCGAGCACGGGCAGATCGGCGACCGGCGCGAGCGCGTGCGGCGCCAGCTCGAGCGATGCGGGGCCCGTCCACGCGCCCTTCATCTTGATGTCCTGCATGTAGTAGCGGACCAGTTCGCAGACGCGCGCGGTGCCGTCGACGTGCGGGATGATCTTCAGCAGGAAATTGGGGCCGGCAAGACGCTTCGTCTGCTCGTCGATGTCGAGTTCCTTGTGCTTGTAGCCCATCGTGCCGGTCGCGACGCGCACCTTGCCGTAGTCGAGCGTGCCGAGGAGGTGGTCGGTGTTCACGTGCAGCGTGGGCGATGCGAGTTTCTTCGGGAAGCCCCACAGTTCGCGGCCGCCGGCGATCGGCGGGTGATCGTCGAGATACATCGCGAGCGTATAGCCGCCCGGCTGGCCGTTGTACTCGACGGGAATGACCTGGCCGCTTTCGGTGTAATCGCCGAAGCCGGTCGAATCGGCCATGCGGATGAATTCGTAATGCACGAGCGGCTCGGTGACCTGCAGCGGCTCGGGGACGATTTCGCGGAGACGGTCCGGATCGGTGCGATACGTGATGATCAGGAACTCACGATCGACGAAACGGTAAGGGCCCATCGGGAAGGCAGGGCTGGTCAACGGCATCGCAAACGCTTTCGATCGGACATCGCTGGGTTTCATGCGGACTCCTTGTTGTTGATCGCTTCGTGGATGAGTGCTCGTAAGCTCGTAATCCTATGCCTGTGCGTTGCCGTTGTGCGATGCCGCATATGGAATTAATTGTTGCCGATTTCGTAGAATTCGACGCGTAAATATTGAGATGAATGATGCAAACGGCCTGGACGGCACCCGGCGTCCCGATATTCGCATGCATCGATGACGTCACGATGTGAAAAAGGTGAGTCTTTACGGGACGTCAGGTGAGCCTTTCCGGGAGGCGGTCGCGCGGGAATGTGACAATTGTGTGAACTTGTGCTGCAGTGCAGGCTCTAAGTGCGTTCGCCGCGGCGGGCTTCGTCGCGTGCGTGCGCCGCATTAAGCATCGCTTAAGCGGGAGCGCCCTAGCATCGTTCGTATCAGGCCGGGCAACCGGCCGAGTTTTTACGCCTCACGCAACCGGATTCATGCAGACCCTCAATCTCACCCTTTTTTCCGCCATCAACGCCGGGGTTGCGCCGCAGCCGGGCGTTGCCCGCCTCGCCATCTTCGCCGCCGACTGGCTCGTCTATGCGCTGCCCGCGATGCTGCTGCTGACCTGGGTCTTCGGCGCGCGCACGACGCGGCGCCAGGCGATCGAAGCCGGCGTCGGCGTATGCGTGGCGATCGCGCTCGCGCAGGTCATCGGACATTTCTGGTTCTCGCCGCGTCCGTTCATGGCCGGCGTCGGCACGCAACTGATTCCGCATGCGCCGGACAGCTCGTTTCCGAGCGACCACATGACGTTCGCGTGGAGCATGGCAGTCGGGTTGATGCTCGGCGGCACGACCCGGCTCACCGGGTTCGTGATGGCCGCGTTGGCCGCGGCGATTGCATGGGGGCGTATCTATGCGGGCGTGCACTGGCCGTTCGACATGGCGGGCGGCGTGCTGGTCGGCACGGCCGGCGCGCTGGCCGCGCACCTGTACGGACAACGCGCGACCGCGCTGCTCGAACGGCTCGGCGATTCGGTGCATGCAGTCGTGATGGGGCGCCGACACGCGCCGTAAGCGGGAGGAGATCGGGCCGGACGCCGTCAGCCGGGTGTCCTGGCCGATTCAGCCGATGCGGATGGCCCGCCGCCCGCATCGTGCAGTTCGGGCGTATCGGCCGGATGTTGCGCGGCGTCGCGGTCGAGCGCGCTTTCCTTCAGGATCGCGCACATCGCGACGAACAGCGCGAGTACCACCGCGGCAAGGCCGCAATAACCGGCGATCTTCAGGTTGCGAAGGAAAGGCGAAGCGGGGCTTTCTTTTGTCATGACCGGACGCTCCTGGGCGGGCTGCGACGGCTGTCGCCCGACAGCGGCGTCGCACACACAGATATATACCAGTCGCGATAGCGGTGCCAAGCCCGCTGGTGCGCCGACGCGACGATTGTGTCATCCGCCGGTCAGCCGGGTACGCCTTTGACGGCTACCCGCATCCGTCAGTCTTCCAGGGTTTCGTGCACGGCCGCCGCGCCGCGCTTCCAGTAGGCCGCCGCGCGGATGCGCGATTTGTCGACGCCGCGCTCGCTGGTCAGGTGCTGGCGTACCGCGCGTATCGACAGCGCTTCGCCTGCCGCCCACACGTAGCCGTCGCCGGACGGCGGCAGCGGCAGGTCGCGCACGGCATTCAGCAGCACGTCGCCGTTCGCGGCGTCGGCTTCGGCGCGGAAGCGCCAGATTTCATGCACGTCGGCGCGCGTGTCGAACGCGATCTGCGCGGTGCGATCCGCGACTTCCATCACGACGGCCGCGCGCGCACCGGCCGGCAATTCCTCGAGGCGCCGCGCGACTGCCGGTAGCGCCGTATCGTCGCCGATCAGCAGGTGCCAGTCGAAACCGGTCGGGACGACGAACGAACCGCGCGGGCCGCCGATGCCGAGCCATTGGCCGACGCGTGCCTGTGCGGCCCACTGCGACGCGGGGCCCGGGTGGTTCAGCACGAATTCCAGATCGAGTTCGCGGGCGGCGCGGTCGAAGCGGCGCGGCGTGAAGTCGCGCGCGACCGGCCTCGGTTCGCCTTCCGGAAACTCCGGACCGTTCGCGCCGAGCGTCGGCATCGCAGGCCGTTCGGCGCCGGGCGGCGGGAAAAATACCTTCACGTGATCGTCGAACGACGCGGATTCGAAATCCGCGAGATCGGGGCCGCCGAGCGTGACGCGCAGCAGGTGCGGCGTCACGGCGTGCACGCGCAGGACCTGCAGCAAGCGGAACTTGAGGGTGTGGCGCACGCGGGTCACGGTGCGCTCGGATGTGTTCTGCATCAATCCGTTCTCCTGAGGTTTGACGGGGCGGCGCGGATCACGCGCCGGTGCCGCCTTCGATTTCGGCCGTCGCACGGCGCAAGATGGCCGCGACGCGGCGCTGTTCATCCGGGCCGGCTGCGCTCTTGTGCAGCAACGCGCGCTTGAGTGCGAGGCGCGCCTCGACGAACTCCGGCAGCCAGCCTGCTTGCGTTTCGTCCTGCGTTTCGTTGCCCGCCGATTCCCCGGCGAACGCACGGCGCATGAATTCCATCTTGCGCGCGAGGTGCGTGAGGCGTGCGAACAGCGTATCGACCCGTTCGCGCTGGGCGTCGAGATGGGTGCGGCCGGCGTCGGTCAGTGCATAACGCTTGCGGTTGCCTTCCGCCTGCGACGCGACGAAGCCGACTTCTTCGAGATACGTGAGCGCCGGATACACCATGCCGGGGCTCGGGCTGTAGAAACCGTTCGAACGCGTGTCGAGCGCCTTGATCAGCTCGTAGCCGTGGCTCGGTTGCTCGGCGACGAGCGCAAGCAACAGCAACTGGAGATCGTCGGAGCTGAACTGGCGGCCGCGTGGCATGCCGTCGTCGCCGAAATCGCCAAAGCCGCCGCGCCCGCCACGGCCGCCGAACGGGCCGCCACCACCGAACGGATCGTGGCCGCGGCGGTGGCGGCCGATCGCGTACCAGAGACCGGTGAACCAGTCAGGGCGGGCATGCGCACCATGACCGTCGCTTCGGGCATGGCCGCGGGAAGGGTTGTGTCGCATGATCGTGTCCTATATGTCGGAAAACATATCTAAAGATATATATCGAAAGATAGGCCGTCAAGGGGATTTATTGGGGGATGGATGGCGGTGACATCTGCTCAATTCATGCAAGCGGTGTAGCGGGAGTGATCTGTCCTCGGCGATGAAGTCATCAAGACATTCGGGACGCAACGTTACTTGCTTGCGGTCCTCACCTTCGACAAAACGCCCCATCGTCGCCTCTCATCGGAACGGATTGATCCAGCCCAGGTGATCGAACGCGTTTCTACACAGTCTCGGCCAGTGGCTGCCACTGGCCGAGACTTCAATAGACCGCTCAATTGCGTCATCGAGATTCAGAAGCGGTCGCCGCGGACCCATCCCTCGTAGAACACATCATGAGCCGGCTGAAACCGGAATCGGCCAGATATCGCCGAGACTCGCTTGCGAGGGTGCATCGCCCAGCCATTGCATGAATTCGCCCACATGCCGCGCCCAAAGATCGGGACGAGTCATCGTGAAATGGCCCGGCGATGACGGTGTGCCCTGCTGCACCAGATACCGGCCATGCTGAAGCGTCGGCACAAGTCGCTCGAGAACGCGCAGGGTGTCAGGGTTGAATTCGTCGTCGGAGAAATTCAGGGCAAACAGCTTGGCCCGAATCCTGGAAAGCCCAGGCTCGGGATCGTAGTCAAACGATGACTTGAGCGAATAAAGAATGTCGTTCGCGTCGACACGCTCCGCCTGGAAGCGCACGGTCGCAAGAAACTTGCTTGCCGCCGCGCCGTCCGGAATTTCCTGCTGTAGCGCGGGCGCACTGTCGATCATCATTCGCAACACCCCGAAGCCTTGGACCCAGCCGCGGGGCGTTTGCGTGTACTCCCCGCTCTTCCAGTCGGGATCGGAGCGGATCGCGTCGATCACCATGCGCCGCCACAGCAGATTGCGGCCCGAGACCGTAATCGGTAGCGAGACCACGGGCATGACGCCGTCCATCATGTCGGGATATGTTTCCGCCCATTGCCAGGCGTTCATGCCGCCCATCGACATGCCGAGAATCGCATGAAGATGCTCGATGCCCAAGGTTTCGGTCACCAGCTTGTGCTGGAGATCGACGATGTCGCCGTAATCGTAGTTTGGAAATTTCGCCCTTAACCCGTCACTCGGTTTGCTCGACTGGCCGTGGCCCACGTTGTCGGGAAAAATCAGGTAGTAGCGATTCGCGTCGAGCGGACGTCCGCGGTCGAACAGGGCTTTTGTGTAAGTCGGACTCAGCAGCGTTCGACTGTCCGCGCCGGTCCAGTGCAGGACCAGGACGGCGTTGTCAACGGCGCCATGGGCATTGCGATGCGGCGTGCCGAGCGTTGCGTAGTGGATCCTCAGCCGGGGCAGCGTCTCGCCATCCCGGAACAGGTAGTTGTCGAACCAGGCATCGGCCTCGACGGCCGTCGGATTCGCGCGCTGGTCCCACGGCGCCGTCGCTTCGCCGGCGGAGGCGGCCGACGGGATACCGGGCTGCGCCGAGGCGGTGTCCTGAAACGTGGGGCCGCACAGCAGCAAGCCGAACAGCACGCTGGCTGCGGCACGGGTACGACGAAAGTTCACGATGATTTCCTTGTCCGATTGAAGAAGCGGTTTCGTACAGGGGGCACTAGCGCCGTTGCTTCGGCAAGATTCACCGCACGTTCGAAAGGCTCGGGCGGCGGCGCAGCAGGTCGAACGCCATGATGTGGCTCGCTCCTGAAATTCCGACGCCGTAGAACGGGATCAATGCCATCGGCAGCGTCTGGATGCCGGACATGCGGGGATCGTTGAGCAGGAAGTAGGTCAATCCCGTACCGACCGCCACGACGAAATCTGCGAACCCGAACAGATGAAAGATCAGGTACCGGTTGCGCGTTTTCGGCAGCATGGTGACGCCGAACGCCATCAACCCCGCGATGAGGTCGCCCCATCCGGCGTTCCTGACGAATGCTTCCGGCAGGAGATCGTGCGCCCCGTACCAGAAGAAGACCAGCGCGGCCGCAATCCGCCAGATATGAAACGCCGTCAGCGTTCTTAGCCCGATGGTCGCGATGTATGTGCGAAAGCTCCGGGACATCGAATAAACGGCGACTGGCGCCACGATACCGAGGGCAATGAGGCAGGCGAGCCCCAGCGGGTAGACCGCTCGATAAACCCCCGCTTCGGCCGCCGCGGCAACGGCTAACCCCCAGACGATCAGCACACCCAGCAAGCCCGTCCCGCCGTTCTTCCGGATCTCGACGATCTGATTCATTTCCGACGTCCATTAGGTTGACTAAACATTGATCGAATTACCGGTGTCTACTGGACGTGATGCCGTAGATTAAAGCGCGCCTTTTCTGCCGTCTTCGGACAGCTTCAGAAGCGGCACCGACTTGAACAGGGTTTCCGGCTGCACCCGCTCCCAGAGACTTCCTTTGCCTTGCTGCCGGCCACGCTCGTCTTCTCGTCGAAGCCATTGCTCGACGGTCCGGATGCGGTTCGGATGGATTTCGTCGAGTAGCGCGTAGTCGCGGCGGATGACGTCGTGCTTCCAGATGTTCCAGAATCCAGTGAAGTTGTCGCGGAAACTCATCGTGCTCTTGTCATTCGGGTCCGCGTTGTATCCGGCGGGCGAGCTCGCCGCCATCTTGAGCGGGCCGTTCCAGTAAGTGTCCAGATCCGTGTCGATGTAGCGCGCAGGATGCCCCGTTACCCGTTCGAATGCCTCGGCCAGCTTCCCGTACTCGACGTGCTCAATGGCGACCTGGAGATCCATGCCGTTCGCGCGCTCCGGGTGATCGAACAGCCAGCGCGCGTAGTAGCCGCAATCCTCCAGTGCGACATGCGGCACCGCACCGTTGCCGAGCGGCACGCGCCAGGTGACGACTCCGTCCTCGACGAAGGGCATCATCGGCGTCATCGCCGAAATGGCCATCTCCATGTATGGCCCGGTGGTGAACACGGCCGCGCCCATGCGGTCCCGGTTCGTCTGGTTCTGGAACAGGATCCATTCGCCTACGCGGCCTTTGCCGTCGTAGTGGCCAGCACGAAAGCGCGAATCGTAGCCGGCCTGTTTGAGCGCGTAGTCGAGGTTGCCATACACGAAGAACTTGATGCCTTCTTCCAGCGCGATTTCGTAGCAACGCATCGCCCAGTAGATCTCCGTTTTCTCGCCGGTGTTGAACCCGTCCAGATTGACGTACGCACCGTCGCAGCCGCGAAAGCCTGCCCGCAGAACGGCTTCGTCGGCAAACGTGCCTTTCAGGATCGACACGTTGCCGAGTGCGAGCAGCGCCTTGGCGCGCCGGGAATCGGGATCTCGGCTCAACGCGCGAACGGAATACTTGCCGTCCGCGACGAGCGCGCTGATGACAGGCAGGCCCTGCGCGCCTGTACCACCGATGACGAAGATTCTGGAAGTGGCATGGGAAGGCATGATGGTTTCCTTGAGTTCGATGCTACGGACGCCCACCGACGATGCCGGTCAACAAGCGGGACACTAACTCTTATAATAAGAGTGAGTGTCCCGCAAGACAAGAACTTTTCGGCACTTGAACCGGGAAGGCGACGGGCTCTTGGGTGGAAACGTCCTGTCGACGCTTGCGCGACTCTTATAATGAGACTCACTCTCGGCGACGATCGCCGGGGCTAATCAGGGAAATGGCTCATGCGCTCGAAGGGTTTTGACGGAATGGTGTGCCCGATTGCCGGCGTCATGGCGGCGATCGGTGACCGATGGGGCTTGCTGATACTTCGCGACCTTGTCTGCGGGCTCAGCCGGTACGACGAGTTTCGCCAGTCGTCCGGCATAACCAACGCGACGCTCAGCGACCGGCTCAAGCATCTGGAGGCCAACGGCCTCGTTGAGCGTAGGCGCTATCAGGTGAATCCGGAGCGATTTGAATATCTCCTGACTCACAAGGGCTGGCAGATCGCCCCGGTGATGCCGGTACTTGCTCAGATTGGGGACAGTCTGGAAGTTTCCGGAGCTTCGGCGCCTCCGATGAAGTTCGTGAATCGAAAGACGGGAGCCGAGGTGCGGTGGAGCTTTATCGATCAGGAGACGGGGGAGCAGACCAACGCGGCGGATTTGGAGATCCAGGAAGGTCCCGGCGCGGACGAGCTGGTCCGCTGGCGCCTGTCGCACGGTAACCGGCGACGCCGAAAAGCAGATCCGCCAGGCGGACGATCGCCTGCTTGATGGTCGCCCGGGTTTCTCCGTCGAACTCCATCGGGTCCTTCTCGGACACCTCGTCAGGCAGCATGCTGCGCTGGCGACCGTGGGCGATCCTCGCGAGCAGCGCATCCTCGGCCCTCGCCGAGTGTTTCGCCTGATCAGCTCGACATCTCGTGATGCCCGTCGACCTCGCCAGTTAGGCGTGCAGGCGCTGATCGAAACAGGCGAGGCCGTGACGATTGATAACCTCGTTGCATCAATTCTTCCAAAAATCGCACTTATCGTTTGATCGACGTCGAGCGAACATTCCGGAAAACCACAATCGACCCGCCCCGCATATTTCCGGATTTTCAGGAGACACCTCGATGCACCCCTCGTCCAGCCTTCCGGCCGAACGTTCGAAGGCCGCCGCGATCTTTCGCGTCACGGCCGGCAATTTTCTCGAGCAGTTCGACTTCTTCCTGTTCGGCTTCTACGCCACGCAGATCGCCAATGTCTTCTTCCCTGCGCAAAGCGAGTTCGCTTCGTTGATGATGACCTTCGCCGTGTTCGGCGCCGGCTTCCTGATGCGGCCGCTGGGCGCAATCGTGCTGGGCGCGTACATCGACGAGGTAGGCCGCCGCAAGGGCCTGATCGTCACGCTGTCCATCATGGCGAGCGGCACCATCCTGATTGCGTTCGTGCCGGGCTACGCGTCGATCGGGCTGCTGGCGCCCGTGCTCGTACTGATCGGGCGGCTGCTGCAGGGCTTCTCCGCAGGCGCCGAGCTGGGCGGTGTATCGGTCTATCTCGCCGAGCTGGCAACGCCCGGCCGCAAGGGCTTCTTCACCAGCTGGCAATCGGCCAGCCAGCAGGTTGCGATCGTCATCGCGGCGGGCCTCGGCTTTGCGCTCAATCAGTGGCTGAGCGCATCGCAGATCGCCACCTGGGGATGGCGCGTGCCGTTCTTCGTCGGCTGCATGATCGTGCCGTTCATCTTCATGCTGCGCCGCAACCTGGAGGAAACCCAGGAATTCAAGGCGCGCAAGCATCGCCCGGGCATGAAGGAAGTGTTCGGCACGCTGGTTCAGAACTGGGGCGTCGTGGTCGCCGGCATGATGCTGGTCGCGATGACCACCACGAGCTTCTATCTGATCACCGTCTACGCGCCGACCTTCGGCAAGACGGTGCTGCATCTGAGCACCGCCGACAGCCTGCTCGTGACGCTCTGCGTCGGCGTGTCGAACTTCGTGTGGCTGCCGATCGGCGGCGCGCTGTCCGATCGGTTCGGCCGTCGGCCGCTGCTGGTCGGCATGACGATGCTCACCGTCCTGACCGCCTATCCGGCGCTGTCGTTCCTCGCTCACGCGCCGTCGTTCGCCAACATGCTGCTCGTCCTGCTCTGGCTCTCGTTCATGTACGGGATCTATAACGGTGCGATGGTCGTCGCGCTCACCGAAGTGATGCCGGTGCAGGTGCGTGTCGCGGGCTTCTCGCTCGCCTACAGCCTCGCCACGGCCGTGTTCGGCGGCTTCACGCCGGCCATCTCGACCGGGCTCATTCACATGACGGGCGACAAGGCCGCACCCGGCTATTGGATGAGCTTCGCCGCGGTGTGCGCGCTGCTCGCGACGTTCGCGCTCTACCGTCACCGCACGGCGACGCTCACGCCGGCGCATTGATAGCCCATCCGAAACTTCACCCACACACACGAATTCGCATGACCACGACCATGAGAAATCAGCTCCTGAAATTTTGCGCGACCGCGCTCGTCGCCACCGCGGCGTTTGCGGCCAACGTGCAGGCGGCCGAGCTCCACGTGATGAGCTCGGGTGGCTTCACCGCCGCCTATAAACTGCTCGGCCCGCGGTTCGCGTCGACGACCGGCAATACGCTCGACACCGCGCTCGGCCCGTCGATGGGCCAGTCGCCAGAAGCGATTCCGAACCGGCTCGCGCGCGGCGAGCCCGCCGACGCCGTCATCATGGTCGGTTACGCGCTGGACGAACTGATCAAGCAAGGCAAGGTCATCCCGGGATCCCGCGTCGAGCTGGCCGATTCGCGCATCGGCATGGTCGTGCGCGACGGCGCGGCAAAGCCCGACATCAGCACCACCGAAGGTCTCAAGCAGGTGCTGCTGCACGCGAAGTCGATCGCCTACTCGGACAGCGCGAGCGGCGTGTATATCGAACGCGAGTTGTTCAAGAAACTCGGCATCGAGGAGCAGGTGAAGTCCAAGGCGAAGATGATTCCGCGGATTCCGGTGGCTTCCGTCGTCGCGAACGGCGACTACGAAATCGGCTTCCAGCAGGTCAGCGAGCTGCTGCCCGTCCACGGTGCGACCTTCGTCGGCAAGATTCCCGAGTCGCTGCAGTCCGTCACGCGCTTCGCTGCCGGCATCCCCGTCGGCGCGCAGCATCCGAAGGAAGCGAAGGCGCTGCTCGATTATCTGGCGTCGCCCGACGTGCAGGCTGACGTGAAAACAACCGGACTGGATGCCGTCCCCGCGCATTGAGTCCGACCCGCGGGAAGGCTTGTGTCACAAAGTCTTCCCGTTGCCGCCGGCATCCCCTGCGGTACTGCCTTCATCGGCCCCGTTCGGGGATGCCGGGCCGGCCATGGCGAGCCTCTGCGCAAGCCGTATGCGATCGCACGCACCTTCCCACAGCGAAACGAAGATCACCGCGCAGGCATTGCTGATCACGCTTGTCAGGGCGCGCGCCTCGGACATGAAGCGATCGATGCCGACCAGCAGTGCGACGCCGGCGACGGGCAGGTCGGGCATGACGGCGAGTGTGGCGACCAGCGCCACCAGCCCGCTACCGGAAACACCGGCCGCCCCCTTTGACGTGAGCAGCATGATGGCGAGCATCACCGCGATCTGCGACGCGGAGAGCGGCACGTCGCACGCCTGGGCGATGAACAATGCCGCGAGCGTCAGATAGATCGCGGTACCGTCCAGATTGAAGGAATAGCCCGCCGGCAGCACGAGCCCCACGATGCCCTTGTCGCAGCCGAGTGCCTCCAGCTTGACGATCAGACGCGGCAGAACGGGCTCCGTGGACGACGTCGCGAGGACGATGAGCAATTCTTCGCGTATGTAGCGCAAGAGCCGCCACAGCGCGAAACCGTGCAGTCGCGCGAGCGGTGCGAGCACCAGCGCGACGAACAGCACGCAGGCCACGTAGAAGGACGCCATCAGCTTCGCGAGCGAGCCGACCGAACCGATGCCGAAACGGCCCACCGTGAACGCCATCGCGCCGAATGCGCCGAGCGGCGCGAGCCGCATGATCATCGCGAGCACGCGAAAGACGACCTGGGCGACACCGTCGATCAGCGCAAGAACGGGCCGGCCGGCCCGCGGGTGCGCATTCAGCGAGAAGCCGAACAACAGCGACAGCAGCAGCACCGGCAACACTTCGCCTTTGGCGAACGCGCCGAGCATCGTGTCCGGAATCACGCTCAGCCCGAACTCCACAAGGCCCCGCGGCTCCGCATGCTTCGCATACGGAGCGAGGATGCCTGCATCCAGGTGGCTGACGTCGACGTGCATGCCGGCGCCGGGCTGCAGCACGTATGCGGTGACGAGTCCGAGCGCGAGCGCAGCGGCGGTCAATAGATAGAAGAGCGCCAGTGCCCGCACGATCGTGCGGCCGATCGCCTTCCCGTTCGCCAGCGACGTGATGCCCGAGACGATCGTGCAAAAGACGATCGGGGCGATGGTCATCTTGACCAGGCCGACGAACGCATCGCTGAGGGGCTTGAGCATCGCGCCCGCCGCGGGCCATGCGTGACCGATGCCCATGCCGAGCATCATCGCGAGCAGAACCTGCACGTAAAGCGATCCAAGCGGCCTGGCCAACCTCACTGTCCGGTCTTCCTTCGTGTCTCTCTGTCGTCGTTACGCCGATGCGCCACTGCTTGCGGTCCCGCCACGCTTCGCCTCGATGACCATCCGATGAAACGCCTCGGCGGCCGGTGTGAGCGGTCGTCCGCGCCGCTTCACGATTCCCACGCGTCGTTTGACGACCGGTTCGACGAGCGGCACGCTCGTGAGAATCGGGTGGTCATGCCCAGGCATCGCCATCGAGGGGACCGCGGCGACGCCGAGCCCCGCTTCGATCAATCCGAGCAGGGTCGTCACGTGGCGTGTCTCGCAGACGCTCGGCGCGCGCGGCGCGACGGCGGTCAGCGCCTGGTCGAGCAGCAGACGGTTGCCGGAAGTCTTGTCGACCGACACATAGTCGTGCTCGTAAAGCTCGTTCCAGGTCACGCGCTTCTTGCGTGCGAGCGGGTGGTCGCGGCGACAGGCGGCAACGAACCGTTCCTGGAGCAACACCTTGAACTCGATCTCAGCCTCCTGGCTGCCGATGAAGCTCACGCCGAAATCCGCCTCGCCGCTGATGACGGCCCCGAGCACCTCGTTGGCGCTTGCATCGAGCAGCTTCACCCTGATGCGCGGAAAGCGCTGATGATAGCGCGCGACGATGGCGGGAAGAAAGTAGTAGGCGACCGACGGCACGCATGCGATCGTCACATGGCCGAGGCGGCTCGATGAAACGTCGCGAATGCCGAGCAGGGCGGCATCGAGATCGTCGAGCAGTTGTTCGGCACTCTGCGCGAACACGCGACCGACCGTGGTGAGCGAGACGCTGCGCGTGGTGCGCTCGAACAGTCGTACGCCGAGCGCTTCCTCGAGCTTGTCGATACGACGGCTCAAGGCCGGCTGGGAGAGGTTGACTGCGTCGGCGGCCTTTCGGAAGCTCCCCGTTTCCACTACGGCGCGAAATGCCTGCAAGTCGGTTAAATCGAAGTTGATCCCCACAGGCAAATCTCCGCCACTCAGATGCGGTGCATTGTGCATGATTCTGCCGGCGCCATGCGTGTTGCGTTGCCTGAAACCGATGTCTTCGGGTTTGCCCGCCGTTGTTGCCCGAACCAGGCACGATAGTCCCGCGGCGATGCGCCGACGCATTTGCAAACGCACGCTGTAACGCGTCCACGCTTGCGGATCACGATCGTTCGGCTATCCGTTCGAGCGGCCAGTCGGCCCGCTCCAGCCGTGCCTTCGCACGCCCGACACGCGCAGCCGGCACGTAACGGGCCGGTGAGAGCCCGGTCTCTTTGACGCGTGTGATCCTTGCGCTGCGACAGATCGCCGGATCGTGGAAATCGAGGAGATTACCTGGCGACCAAGGTCGCGTGGATGACTTTTGGCAGCCACGCATACGCAATCGTTACCAGCGTCACGCCGACGACGAGCATCGGCACAACCATCGGCCACGCGCCCGACTGGTAACGCGGATCGGCGAATCCCGCTGCCGTCTGTCCTACGCTGAACGCGAAGAACATCATGATGAAGCCGGACCAGGATACGGCGCGGCCTGCAAGGTGAGGCAGGCCGCTGACCGCCCCTGCCTGCCCGCACGGCTGATGGATTCCGTGGCCGAGGCAATACACGCCATGCCCGACGAGCAGCGGCCAGATGCTGCCGGGAAGCAGCGCGCACCCCAATGCCTGGATCACCGCGCCGCAGAGGCTCAGCGTTGCGCCTTGCCGCACCGTTCGCAGCATGCTTTGACGGCGCAGCAGCACGCGGCAACCAAACGTGCTCAGGACATAGACGAGCGTACCGCCCGCCGGTATCCAGCCATAACGCTGGGGCGAAATGCCGAGTTGCCCGATGTAGATAGCCGGAGACAGCAGCAGAAAGCAGAACATGCCGGTGTACGTCGACGCGGCCAGCAGCGTCCATACCCTGAACGGGGCATTGCCGAGTATCTCGCGCACCTCCCGGTTCGAGTCCCGGCTCGGCGCGCTTCGCGCGAAGCTCTCCTCGAAGCCGTACCAGCACATGACGAGCAACCCGAGCGCATACACGCTCATCCCGGCGAGCACCCATCGCCATCCGGCCTGCTGTGCGACATACGCACCGAGGATCGGGGCGAGGAACGCCATCATCCCCATCCCCATGAAACCGCGCGCCATCACGTACGGGCCGTCGCCCGCCGAATACCGGTCGCGCACTGTCGCGCGGGCGCATACCAGTATCGCGGCCATGGCCAGCCCCTGCATCGCGCGAGCGGCCACCAGCATCGCCGCGGTCGAGGCCAGCGCAGCGGCCAGTGCGGACAGCGCATAGAGCGCAAGGCCGGTCAGCAGGACGGGGCGGCGGCCGAACCGGTCGGAAAGGCTGCCCATCGGCAATTGCCCGACACCGAATATCAGTGCGAAAACCGTGAGGCTGACACTGGCGGAGCCCAGCGTGGCGGCGATTTCGGGCAGCGCCGGCAGGTAACTGTCGGTCGCCACCGGCTGGGCCGCCAGCAGAAGCGGCAACATGAGCGCGAAGTTCAGGCGAGCGGGTCGCGTGGAGTCCGGCATGGCGGTTTTCGACACGGTATCGGGCATCGAGCTTCGAGTAAGGGCTGCGGTTACGCAAGGTTGCTCGTCCGGCGAGGGCGGCCGCGGCGAGCTGAAATGGCCGGGCGGAAGGGGCGCCGAACCCGACGCCCCGCCGAACGCCGGCTAGCTGCCGACGGATCCGGGCACGGGTTCGCGCACGACGCGATCGTGCGACAGCGCCTCGGCGCGCAGCAGGTCGTATTCTGCCTTGGCGACCGGTTGCGCGTTCGCTCGCCCCAGGTCGTTCAAATGGACACGACTGGTCTCGCGTGCGCTCCAGGCCGCGAGCGACGCGATCACGGTGATGCCGAACGCGATCGCACCGACGATCAGCCAGACGTGATGGGCGCCGGGCGGCGCGACCGCGGTGAACAGCGCGGGCAGCATCGCCGTGGCCGCGGTGCCGAGGTTCTGCGCGATGGCCATCGCCGAGACGCGCGTGCGGGTCGGGAAGAGCTCCGGGTAGAAGGCGGGGAATACCGCGTTGTAGCCCTGGTACACCACGCCCCACATCAGCATCGACATCACGAATGCGAGCGGCACGTTCCGGATGCTGATCGCATACAGGTACGCGAACGCGAGCAGCCCGGCGGCCAGCGAGCCGACGATGATCGGCGGCCGGCGGCCGACGCGGTCGGACAGGTTGCCGACGAACGGAATCACGATCATCGCAACGATATTGCCCATCACCGTGATCCAGAGATAGACATCCTTCTGGAATCCGATTCCATATGCAGGCTGAACCGCATAGGCCGCGCCGAAGATCGTGGCGACGACCGGAATCACGTTCATCATCGACATGCAGGCCACGCGCAGCATGTCGGGAAAGTGGTGCCTGAAAGCGTCGGCCACCGGCGAGCCGGCTTGCGACCGGTTGCGTACCGCTTCGTCGAAGGCCGGCGACTCGTCGACCTCGCGGCGAATGATCAGGCCCGCGACGATGACCAGCGCACTCAGCAGGAACGGGATGCGCCAGCCCCAGCTATCGAATTGCGCGGACGGCATGTAGTAGGCGAGCGGCAGGAACACGGCGGCGGCCAGCACTTGCCCGGCTTGCACGCCCTGCAGCGTGAAGCTGACGAAGTAGCCGCGCCGGCCGAACGGCGCGTGCTCCAGGATCATCGAGCTCGCGCCGGTGATCTCGCCGGCCACGGCGAAACCCTGCAGCAGGCGCAGCGTCACCAGCAAGGCGGGCGCGATCAGCCCGGCTTGCTGATAGGTCGGCAGGAGGCCGACGCCGACGGTCGAGATGCCCATCAGGAACATGCAGAACAGCAGGACGGTTTTCCGTCCGCGCGTGTCGCCGAGGTGGCCCAGCACGAACGCGCCGATCGGGCGGGACACGTAGCCGACGCCGTAAGTGGCCAGCGACGCGATGATGGCCGTCGTGGGGCTCCCGTGCGGAAAGAATATCTGCGGGAAGATCAGCGCCGATGCCGTGGCGTAGATGAAGAAATCGTAGTATTCGAGCACCGATCCGATCCAGCCGCTGATGGCGGCTTTTCTCGATTGGTGCCTGCCCCTGGGCTCGTCTCGCAAGGTCGTGGTCATCGTCGTCTCCGGATATTGATATGCGTGCCGGGCAAGGCGGGTGATGCGGGGAGTCGTCACTGCCCGATGTGTCGACTCCGTCGTGCGACCTGACCGCGGCCCGTCGATACGGCGCGCGGCGAGCACGCGCGGTGCGCAACGCCGCGCCGTGGCGACGGCTGCGCATGCGCGTCGGTCCCGCATCGTCAGCCGATGCGGGAATCGGCTTATTCGTCGCCGAGTGCCGAAACCGCGGCCCTCAGCGCCAGCAGATAACTTTGGACACCGAAACCGCAAATCTGCCCGCTGACGATCTCGGCCAGGACGGAGTGATGCCGGAACGGCTCGCGTGCATGAATGTTGGACATGTGCAGTTCGACGATCGGGCACGTGAGGATCGCAAGGGCATCGCGAATGCCGTAGCTGTAATGCGTCCATGCGCCCGCGTTGATCAGCACCGCGTCCTGGCGTTCCTCGAAAGCGCGATGAATGCGCTCGCACATCGCGCCTTCGTGGTTCGTCTGGAACGATTCCACCTGCACACCCAGTTCCGTCGCCAGCCCTTGCAGCCGCGCATCGATCTGCGCGAGCGTGATCGTCCCGTACTGCGCCGGATCGCGCTTGCCGAACATGTTGTGATTGATGCCGTGCAGCATCAGGATCTTCTTCATGCGAATCTCCGTTGCGTGTTCAATCAAAGGGCACGGCCAGGCGATCGATCACCGCGCTGGTTTGGGGGCGTACGCCGCGCCACCACGCGAACGCTTCGGCCGCCTGCTCGACCAGCATGCCGACGCCATCCGCGATTCCGTGTACGCCTGCGTTTTTCGCGAGCCGGAGAAACGGCGTCAGACGCTTGCCGTATGCCAGTTCGTAGGCCGTGCCGGCCGGACTGAACACGCTCGGCGGAACCGGCGGCAGGTCGCCGGTCAGGCTCGCCGACGTGGCATTGACGACGAGGTCGAATCGCCCCATGCGCGCGAGGTCCGCGTAGCCGCTGGCAACGAGCGGGCCGCGTCCGGCAACCTGCGCGGCCAGTGCGCGCGCCTTGTCGACGTCGCGATTCGCGATGACGAGTTCCGCCGGGCCGGCTTCGAGGAACGGCAGCAGCGCGCCGCGTGCCGCGCCGCCGGCACCGAGCACCAGGACACGCTTGCCGGCCATCGGCAGATTGAGGTTCGTTTCGATATCGCGCACCAGCCCGATGCCGTCGAAGTTGTCCGCCAGGATGCGGCCGCCGTCGAACTTGAGCGCGTTGGCCGCGCCCGCGAGCTGCGCGCGCTCGCTGCGTTCGTCCGACATCGCGAACGCGTCGAGCTTGAACGGCGCGGTGACGTTGATGCCCTTGCCGCCGCCGTCGAAAAACGCGCGAACCGCGTCAGCGAAGGCGCCTGCCGGTTCGATCGGCCCCTCGATCGCCGTATAGCTGAGGTCCTGCCGCGTCTCCTGCGCGAAGAGGCCGTGAATCAACGGGGATTTCGTGTGTCCGATCGGATTGCCGATCACCGCGTATTGGTCGGTCATCATTGGCTCGCTTTTGAGTAGAGGACGCCGTCGGCCTGCATCGCGTCGATTTCGGCCGGATCGAACCCGAGGGAACGCGCGATCTCCGCGTTGTGCTGCCCGAGATCGGGCGCGACGTCGCGAATCGTCGTGTCGCAATCGGAAAACCGGAACGGCAGGTTGGGCAGGCGCAGCGTCCCGTAGCGCGGATGCTGTTGCTCGACGACCATGCCTCTGGCCTGGATCTGCGGATCGTTCAACACCTCGTCGATGCGCTGCACCTTCGCGCACGGAACGTCGATGCCGTCCAGCAGATCCAGTACCGACGCGACGGAACGCGCGGCCACCCACGGCTCGACCACCGACAGAATCTCCGCGCGGTGCGCGTTGCGCCCGGTGCTGTCGTGAAACCGCGTGTCGGCGCCGAAGCCCGCCGGGCCGCCGTGCGTCGCGATCAGCTCGGCGAAGCGCTTCCACGCGTCGTCGACTTGCGCGGCGATCACGAGATCGCCGTCCGCGGCGCGAAACACGCCGTAGAGCGTCGAGGTCGGCATGTCGTGCCCGGTCTGCTCGGGCAGCACGCCCTGCAGCGTGTAGCACTGCACCGCATATTCGTGCATCGATACCAGCGTGTCGTACAGCGCCATGTCGACATGTTGCCCGCGGCCGCTCTTCACGCGCCCCAGCAGCGCGGCATTGATGGCCGCGACCGCATGGATGCCGGTGTACATGTCGCCGAGCGAGATGCGCAGCAGCGGCGGCCGCTCGCCCGGCGTGCCGACCATCTGCATGATCCCGCTCTTGGCTTCCGCGATCAGCCCGAAGCCCGCGCGATGCGCGTCGGGGCCGGTATGCCCGTAGGCCGAAATCGAGCAGTAGACGAGGCCCGGATTGCGCGCGGACAGTTCGGCATAACCGAGCCCGAGCTTGTCCAGCGCGCCCGGCCGATAGTTCTCGATGAACACGTCGGCGGAGTCGCACAGCCGCTGCATGAACGCCTTGCCGCGCGCGTCCTTCATGTTGACGCTCACGCCGCGCTTGCCCATGTTGAGCTGCAGGAAGTAGCCGCTTTGCTGGTCGTCGAGCACGGTCGCGTGCTGCCGTCCGGCGTCACCCGACCCGGGCCGTTCGACCTTGATGACCTCGGCGCCGAGCGCCGCGAGACAGCGCCCGACATACGGCCCGGCAAGAAAGTGGCTGTAGTCGACGACGCGAATGCCTTCGAGTGGGCGAGCCTGCATTACAGTGCCTCCGGGCGGCGCGGCACCATCAGGCGATGCTCGCCGCGTTGAACGACCTGACCGTCCTGATTGATCAGCTCCGACGGCAGCACGACGATGCCCCAGTCCGGGCGGCTCTTGCTGGCCCGCATCGAGCCGACGCGGAACTTCACGTGCAGCACGTCGCCGACCTTGATCGGCAGCAGGAAATCCCAGGTCCAGCCGAGCGACATGCCCGGCAGAAAGCGATAGTCGCTCTGCGTCTTCAGGCCGTCGGCGATGGACAGGCCGAACAGCCCGTGCGCGACGAGGCAGCCGAAATGGCTCGCGTTCGCGTATTCCTCGTCCACGTGGACGGGCGTATGGTCGCCGGTGAGGTCGGCGTACGCGAGAATGCGCTCCTTGGTCACGATGTAGTTCGGGCTCGTGCACGTGTCACCCTCGCGGGCGTCGTCCCAGTATTTTTCGACGATCGTCATGGTCACGCCTCCGCGCGCGGGTTGATTGCCAGCGCCTGTGCGACGCAGGAAGCCGGTCTGGCCTGGATCAGTTCGACGGCGAGCCCGTCGGGCAGGCGAAGCCAGTTGCGCCCCTGCGGCATCTCCGTCACGCCGAATCGTTGGGCCGCGGCCAGCGCGGCCTCCAGGTCTTCGCACATCACGCCGAGATGGGCGAGGCGGCCCTCCGGGCCTTCGTATTCCGGCGCGTGGATGAACTGCAGGCCGCCGAGCGTCCAGTACTGCCGCGGCGCGTCGAGCGTGCCGTCCACTTCGCGCAGGGTCATGCCGAGCACGTCCTCGAAGAAACGGATGTGCCAGCGGATGTCCTTCACCCAGATCGCAACGTGTTCGAGATAGGCTTTCGTGGCATTCATGCGGCCGCCTCCTGCCGTTGGCGGTCGGCCATCGCGCGTTCCAGCCCCTTGATGCAGGCGACGAGCGTTGCATTTACCGGGGTCGGCACGCCGTAGCGCTGGCCCCAGCGCACGACCGAGCCGTTGATGAAGTCGATCTCCGTGATCGAACCCTTCTCCAGGCTTTGCAGCATCGACGTCTTGAAGGTCGCGGGCAGCCCCTCGGCGGCCAGCGTCCATGCCTGTTCGGGGTCGGTCATCGACAGCTTCACGCCCGCAGCCTGCGCCGCCGCGATCGCCTCGGCCACGGCCGCGAGCGACGTCGCCTTCAGCAGCGGCTCGTCGTAAAGCTGCCCGTAGGTGAGGCCGGTCAGGCCCGTCAGCGCACCCGTCGCGACGTTCACCAGCAGCTTGTCCCACATCGTGCCGACGATGTTGTCGCTGATCGTCGTGGCGAGGCCGGCGGCATTGAACGCCGCGGCGATCGCCTCGACTCGCGGTGTGATGCGGCCGTCGAGTTCGCCGATGTAGGTGTATTTGCCGATCACGCCGGACTCGATATGACCCGCGCCGCGCAGCACGCCGCCGACGTAGGTCTTGCCCGCGAGGACGCGCTCGCGGCCGACGACGTCGATCAGGATGTCCTCGTGTCCGAGGCCGTTCTGCAGCGACAGCACGGCGGTATCCGGCCCCACCAGCGATTGGGCGCCGCGGATGGCCGCATCGGTGTGGAACGACTTGACCAGCACCACCACCAGGTCAGCCACGCCGACATCGGCAGCCCGGGTCGTCGCGTGGACGCGTACGTGGCGGGTGCCGCCGGCATCGTCGACGCGCAGGCCGTCGCGGCTCATCGCATCGACGTGTGCGGGCGAGCGGTCGATCAGCCAGGTCACATGGCCGCCTTGGGTGAGGGTGGCGCCGATCGCGCAGCCCAGTGCGCCGGCGCCCAGAATTGCTATTTTCAATGGTTTCTCCTTTGTCGACGAGAGTTGGCGCTTTGGCGCCTTACTCTGGTCCCATGCAAAGCTGACGTATGGCATCACGATAGGCGTCGCCGCTCATGCCGCCAATGCAATGGATACAATGGCGTCATTGCCATGGACAATAACGCCGCGATGCCCGCCGACCTGCCCGACCTGAAGCTGCTTCAGCTTTTCGATCTTCTTTACGACGTGCGCAGCGTCACGCGCGTAGCCGAGCAACTGGGCCAGAGTCAGCCGACGGTCAGCATCTGGCTCGGGCACTTGCGGGAACACCTTCACGATCCGCTTTTCATCCGGACGCCCGGCGGCATGGCGCCGACACCGCAAGCCGACGCGCTGATCGGGCCATGCCGGGAAATTCTCGAATCCCTGCGGCGCTTCACTGCGTGGGAGATCGCGTTCGATCCCGCGACGGCCCAGCGACGGTTTCGCATCTGCATGACCGACGCGAGCCACGTCACGCTGCTTCCGCGGCTGCTGGCCCATGTCCGGGCGCAGGCGCCCGGCGTCCGGCTGGAAGCCGCACGGATCGACGGCAATACGGAGCGCGCGCTCGAATCCGGCGAAGCCGACCTCGCGATCGGCTATGTGCCGTGGCTGGGCGGCGGCATTTATCAGCAGAAGCTGTACGACCAGGACTGGGTATGCCTGGCCAACCGGCATCACCCGAGAATTCGCGGTCGCCTCGGGGCGAAGCAGTATCGTTCCGAAGGACATGTCGCCATTACGGCGGGAACCGGGGCGCAACTCCTCGAGCAGGCGCTGCGGCAGGCGCGCATCGAGCGCGACGTCGTGCTGGAGCTGCCGGGTTTTCTGGGCCTGGGGGCGATCGTCCAGACGACCGACCTGATTACGACGCTACCCCGTCATATCGGCCAGACACTGGCTCAGGCGAGCGATCTGGCGGTTCATGCATGCCCGATCCCGGTCGACGGGTTTGCGGTACGGCAGCATTGGCATGCGCGATATCACCATGAGGCGGGCAATCGATGGCTGCGTGGTGTCGTGATTCGATTGTTCGGTGCATCGGATTGACCTGCGGGTTTGGCGTTCGCGACGGATGCCAGGCTGGCCGGTGTTTGGTGGGATGTAAAACGTCCAGAAAGCCGTGCTTTTCGACGTTTTGCGTCGGTGTTCGACGCGGTTGAGATTTTTTTGGTCGCACCGAGGCGATATGATTTCTCCAGCCCCAACACCGTCGGCCAATCCATGACGCGCGCCAGCATTGCTGCGACGCGGCCCCGCAAGCACGAGAGAGTTGTATGCCGGACACGCCAATCGTCATCGTCGAACACGCCCGCAGGCGAACCGCCCAAGTCCGGGCCGGCGACGTTCCCGCCGCCTTGCAGGATGGTCCCAAGTGGGTGTGCCGTATCGTCGCGGATCACGCACAGAGATCCTGCGAAGGGCACCGATCCGCTGCAAGCGCGGCTGAAATGCTCGGCCGACTGAAGCCTGCGAACGTCGCGTTGACGGATCCTGTCCCGAGCGCCGGCGGCTGGCTGGCACGCGCTTCGACCGACGGGGCGGGCCGGTGTCGAGCCTATGCGCATCTCGGTGCGAACCGGATCCTCGAGATGGTCGGCATGCCGGGCGTCGGCCCGTGGCTTGACGAGCACGATACCTGGTGGCCCGGCGCGTACGAGCTGCCGCTGCTCGAGCAGTTGTCCGCGGACGAGTCGCCTCTGCGCAACCTGCTTGGCGCCACTGCGCCCGCCCATCTGCTGATGAGCCTGACAGAAGTCGACGGCACCGCACTCGTGACCGAATCGGACGATGGCATCGAGCGCCCGTTCCGTATTCCTGCAGGTGTGGACACGATCCATTTCGAACCCGTATGCATCCGCGGGCCAGCCGCGCAGTGGCGCGAATCGCTCGTTACCGCGTTCGACCGTGTCCGGCATCTGGTCGGGCTCAGATCGGCCCGTCCTTTTTATCTTTGACGCAAGTACCCGTTCTCCGGCAGGCCACGCCATGACCGACGCACTCGACTCCTTCGACCGCAAGATCCTGAATATCGTCCAGCGCGATTGCACCGCGACGGCGGACGCCATTGCCGAACGGATCGGTCTGTCCACCTCGGCCGTGCAGAAGCGGCTGAAACGCATGCGCACCGAAAAGATCATTTCAGCGGAAATCGCGGTGGTCGATCGCGCGGCGGTCGGCAGGCCGATGACGTTCATTGCGGCAATCGAGATCGAACGCGAAAACTACGAGACGGTCGCCAGGTTCCGCGAGTGGTCGAAGGCGCACGACGAAATCCAGCAGATCTACTACGTGACCGGCTCCGTCGACCTGATCGCGATCATCACCGCACGCGACGTCGAGGCGTACGACCGGCTGTCCGCGCGGATCATGCAGAGCAACCCGATGATCCGCCGGATCAACACGAATGTCGTGCTGAGCGCGGTCAAGGTCGGGCTGTTCGTGCCGGTCGACAAGGACGACGAACCGCCGGCCACCTGACGCAATTGCTTCGCGCGGCAACGGGCGATCCGCCCGTTCCGCATGACAAACCGCAACGGATGACTACCTGATTCGGGCGAAACGACTAATTTGAAAATCGATTCGCATGACTAACCTGTATCACGTGGTCAATGAACAGGAGATGATCGAGATGGAACTCAAACTGGCACTGGTCGGTTTCGGCGGAGTCAATCAGGGACTGGTCGAACTGCTCAGAAAGAAGCGTGCAATGCTGGGGGCGGCGGGACTCGACGTATCGGTGACGATGGTCGCCGACCTGCGGCTCGGGATCGCGACGAATCCTCGCGGTATCGCGCTGGACGTCCTCGACGAAACCGCGCGGCGGGGCGTCGATGCGGAAGCGCTGCGCCGCGATCCGGGCACGCTGGTGTCGCCGGACGTCGGCCTCGGTGCGGTGCTGAAGGCCATCGCATCGGACCACGTGGATGTCGTCGTCGAGGCGACCTTCACTGATCCGAACACCGGCGAGCCTGCGCTGTCGCATTGCCGTACCGCGCTCGAATGCGGCAAGCACGTGATCACGACCAACAAGGGGCCGATCGCGCTCGCGCAGCCGGCACTGGCGCGGATCGCCGCGCAATCGGGTGCCTGTGTGATGTACGAAGGCACGGTGATGAGCGGCACGCCGGTGCTGCGGCAGCTCGCGACCTCGCTGCGCGGCTGCGACATCAACGGCTTTGCCGGCATCCTGAACGGCACGTCGAATTACGTCCTCGGTGAGGTCGAGGCCGGCGCGAGCTTCGATGCGGCGATCCGGGATGCGCAGCAGCGCGGCTATGCGGAGGCGAATCCGGCGGCCGACGTCAACGGTTCGGACGTACAGCTGAAAGTCGTCATTCTGGCGAACGCGCTGTGGAATGCCGGCCTCAAGCGTGGCGACGTGACGTGCCGCGGCATCGTGGAATTGACCGAGCACGACGTGCGCGCGGCGGCGGCGGAGCGTATGTCGTGGCGGTTGATCGGTTCTGCCGTCCGTCATCCGGACGGCACCGTGACCGCGAGCGTCGAACCGCGCAAGCTCCCGGCCGGCCATCCGCTGCTTGCCGCGAGCGGCGTCACGAACGCGATCACGTTCGACACCGACGTACTCGGCGGCGTGACGATCAGCGGGCCGGGTGCCGGCCGTGAGGAAACGGCGTTCGCGATTCTCTCCGACCTGATCGAACTCGCGGACAGAATCGGCGCAACCTCGCACGAGGTGGCGGCATGAGCGCGCGCGATGCGGTGATGACCGACTGCACGGGAGCCGGCATGGCCGATGTTCGGTCGCCCTATGACGGCTCGATCGTCGGCCAGGTTCGCCTGTCGCCTGCAGATGCGGCGCCGGTCCTCGTCGAGCGCGCGCTCGACGGCGCGCGCGCGGCCGCAACCCTGCCACGCAGCCGGCGGGCCGACATCCTGTTTCGCGCGGCCGCGAGCGTGGAAGCACAAGCGGAGACATTCGCACGCACGATCGCGCTCGAAGCGGGCAAGCCGCTGCGGCAGGCCCGCAAGGAAGTCGCGCGCTGCGTGAACACGCTGCGCCTGTCGGGCGAGGAAGCGAAGCGACTGGCCGGCGAGACGATCCCGTTCGACGGGTATCCCGGCTCCGAGGATCGCAGCGGCTACTACACGCTGGAGCCGCTGGGCGTGATTCTCGCGATCACGCCCTTCAACGACCCGCTGAACCTCGTTGCACACAAGCTCGGGCCGGCGCTCGCGACCGGCAATGCGGTCATCCTGAAGCCCTCGTTGCTCGCGCCGCTGTCGGCGCAGGCCCTCGTCGAGGTTCTGTGGGAAGCCGGGGCGCCGCGCGACACGCTGCAGATCGTGCACGGCGGCACGGATATCGCGTCGGCCCTGGTGCGCGACCGGCGGATCCGGATGGTGACCTTTACCGGCGGCCCGCAGACCGGCGAAGCCATCACGCGCGATGCGGGACTCAAGAAGATCGCGATGGACCTGGGCGGAAATGCGCCGGTGATCGTCATGGCCGACTGCGACCTGAAGGATGCCGCCGAATCCTGCGTGTCGGGCGCGTTCTGGGCGGCGGGACAGAACTGCATCGGCACACAGCGGATC
This sequence comes from Burkholderia sp. LS-044, assembly GCF_004803625.1. NCBI lineage: Bacteria > Pseudomonadati > Pseudomonadota > Betaproteobacteria > Burkholderiales > Burkholderiaceae > Burkholderia > Burkholderia sp. LS-044. The sequence goes on along the minus strand of NZ_SSWO01000005.1, from coordinate 131,201 downwards.
TTCGTCGCCGAGGCCGCATACGAGCCGTTCGTCCGGTATTTCGTCGAGCTGACCGGCAGGATGGTCGTCGGCGACCCACTGGACGATGCGACCGACATGGGGCCGATGATCGGCGAGGAACAGGCGATCCGCGTCGAACGCTGGGTCGACGAAGCGGTCTCGTGCGGTGCGACGGTGCTGAGCGGTCATCGCCGACGCGGGGCGCTGTATGAACCGACGGTGCTCGCGGATGTGCCACACGACGCGCGCGTATGGACCGACGAGGTGTTCGCGCCGGTCGTGACGATCGAGAAATTCACCGACCTGCAGCAGGCGCTCGATGCGGCCAACGCGTCGGAGAGCTGCCTGCATGCAGGCGTGTTCACCAGCCGGCTGGAGGTGGCGCTCGGCGCGGCCGAGCAACTGCAGGCGGGCGGCGTGATGATCAACGATTCTTCCGACTACCGCTTCGACGGCATGCCGTTCGGCGGATTCAAGCATGGGTCGCTGGGCCGCGAAGGCGTTCGGTTTGCGATGACGGAAATGACGCAGCCGAAGGTGGTCTGCTTCAGGCGCAACCGGCGGCTGTCGAGCTGATGCGCCGCGCCGGCGCCTGGCGGGCCGGCGCGGCGCGAACCGGAGCGGTGTGGTGAGCAACGTATCGAAGAAGGAGTCGAGGATGCCAGCAGCAATTCCTGCATGCAAACCGGCGGCGGACGCGCTGGTGGTCGAGGATATTCACAAGTCGTTCGGCGGTGTCGAGGTGCTGAAGGGCATCTCGCTGACCGCGAGGAATCACGAGGTCGTGTCGATCCTCGGCAGCAGCGGGTCAGGCAAGAGTACGTTCCTCAGATGCATCAACCTGCTGGAAATGCCCGACCGCGGCCGGATCTGCGTGAACGGCGAAACGCTCGCGCTGAAGCCGGCGGGACGCGACGGCGCGCTCGTCGCGGCCGATCCGCAGCAGGTGATGCGCGTGCGCCGCAAGCTCGCGATGGTGTTCCAGCAGTTCAATCTCTGGGCGCACATGACCGTGCTGCAGAACGTGATGTTTGTGCCGGTGCGCGTGCTCGGCGTGCCGAAGCGCGACGCCCGCGACAAGGCGATCGCGATGCTCGAACGGGTCGGGCTCGCCGGCAAGTGCGAACACTATCCGAACCAGCTGTCGGGCGGCCAGCAGCAGCGCGTCGCGATTGCACGTGCACTCGCGACCGACCCCGACGTGATGCTGTTCGACGAGCCGACGTCGGCGCTCGATCCCGAGCTCGTCGGTGAAGTGTTGAAAGTGATGCGCTCGCTGGCCGACGAGGGGCGCACGATGCTCGTCGTCACGCACGAGATGGGGTTTGCACGTGAAGTCGCGAACCGGGTCGTGTTCGTCCATCAGGGAAGAATCGAGGAAGACGGCAGTCCCGATGAGGTGTTCGCGAGCCAGAAGTCGCCGCGTTTCCAGAAGTTTCTGTCCAGCATCATCTGATGCGGATTCATTGTCAACCGGAGAGGAAACCATGAAGAAGCTGCTTCAGTCGCTGTGCGTGGGCGCGGCATTGCTCGGCTCGGTCGCGCACGCCGAGCAGGTCGTGCGGATCGGCACGCTCGCCGATTACGCGCCGTTCGAATACAAGGATGCATCCGGCAAGCTGCAGGGCATGGAGATCGACGTCGGCAAGAAGATGTGCGACACGATGAAGGTCAAGTGCCAGTGGGTGACGATGGATTTCGACGCGCTGATTCCGGCGCTCAAGGCGAAGCAGATCGATGCGGTGCTCGCGCAGATGTCGAAGACGCCGGAGCGCGAGCAGTCGGTGGACTTCTCGCGCATTTTCACGACGGCGCCCGTGCAGCTCGTCGCGAAGCAGGGCTCGGGCATCACGGACAACGCCGCCACGCTGCGTGGCAAGACGATCGGCGTTCAGACGGCCTCGACGCACGAATCCTATCTGCGCCGCCGCCTGCCGGCGAGCAAGTCGGGGATCAACGTGAAGGTCTATCAGACACTCGACGAGGCCTGGCTCGATCTCGAGGCCGGGCGCGTCGATGCGGTGTTCGCCGACAACACGGTCGCGTACGACTGGCTGACGAAGGCCGGCAGGAAGGAAGGCTTCGACTTCGTCGGCAAGCCGATCGCCGATGCGGAGATCTTCGGCGACGGTACGGCGATCGCGGTACGCAAGGGCGACGCGCCGCTGAAGGCGCTGTTCGACAAGGGCATCGCGCAGGTGCAGGCGGATGGCACGTTCGCCGCAGCCAACAAGCGCTATTTCCCGTTCAGCATCGCGCCGCAATAACCGCGTATCGGGACCGCGCGGTCGCCGTATGGCGGCCTGCGCGAATCGGGCTCACAAGGAGCGATATTACGATGGACATCTTGGTGAACTACGGCGCGCAGATCGCGGCTGGCGCGCTCGTCACGCTGGAGCTCGCGGTCGCCGCGCTGTGCGTCGGCATGTTGCTCGGCATCGCCGGCGCATCGGCAAAGCTGTCGAGCCTGGGGTGGCTCAGACATGCGACCTATGCGCTGACCAATTTCCTGCGCGGCATTCCCGAGTTCCTGATCCTGTTGATCTGCTACTTCGGGCTGTCGCATCTGCTCAACGCGCAATTCGATGGCGCCATCGTCATCAGCCCGTTCTCGGCCGGCGTGATCGCGCTCGCCGTGGTGTTCGGCGCCTACTCGTCGGAGATGTTCCGCGGCGCGTTCATCGCGGTGCCGGCCGGACAGATCGAGGCCGCGCGCGCGTACGGGATGACACGCCTGCAGACACTGTGGCATGTGCGCCTGCCGCAGGCGTGGCGCATCTGCCTGCCGAGCCTGAACAACATGTGGCAGAACTTGCTGAAGGACACGTCGCTGGTGTCGATCGTCGGGCTCGAGGACATGCTGCGCAAGGCCAACATCGCCGCGCAGTTCACCAAGCAGCCATTCGTCTTCTACGTGACGGTCGGCATCGTCTATTTCGGCTTTCTCGCCGTATCCAACCCCGTGTTCGCGTGGCTCGAGCGCATCGCGGGCCGCGGTTACGCAAAACGCACCTGACGGGGGCCACGTGATGAACGACTTTCTTTCCCTCATCGTGCAGTCCGGCCCGGACGTCGCGCGCGGCATATGGATCACGCTCGAGCTGCTGGTGCTGTCATGCACGCTTGCGTTCGCGCTCGCGGTGCCGCTGGCGGTCGCGCGCACGTCGGCGTGCCGGTGGCTGTCGACACCGAGCCGCCTGTTCATGTCGGTGTTTCGCGGCACGCCGCTGCTGGTGCAGATTTTCGTGCTGTATTACGGGCTCGCGCAGTTCTCCATCGTGCGTGCGTCGCCTCTGTGGCTGCTGGTCGGCGGATCGTTCTCGTGTGCGTTGTGCGCGCTGACGCTCAATCTCGCGGCGTACATGGCGGAAGACATCCGGGGCGGGATCGCCGGCGTCCCCGCCGGCGAGAAGGAAGCCGCGCTCGCGTTCGGGATGAGCCGCTTCATGCTCACCTGGTTCGTGATCGTGCCGCGCGCGATCGGCATCGTCGCGCCGACGCTCGGCAACGAGATCGTGCTGCAACTGAAGTCGACCGCGCTTGCCAGCACGATCACCGTGCTCGACCTGACCGGTGTCGCACGCCGCATCGCGATCGAAACCTATACGACCGATGCGCTGATGCTGGCCGGCATCGTGTACGTCGGCATCACGGCGGTGCTTTCGACCGTGCTCAAACGCATCGAAGGCCTGCTGAATCGCCATCTGGGCAGCGCGCGTGCTTGACAGGCGCCGAATGAACGCGACACAACCAACGATCCGAGGACGACATGGGATACAAGCTTGAAACGCTGGCGCTGGCTGCGGACCGCGACGTGACCGACGAGAAGTCGGTCGCGCCGGCGATCCACTATTCGGCGGTGTTCAAGGCAGCCGGCAGCGAGGAATTCGCGGAGATGTCGAGCGTGCCGCAGCATCCGCGCAACTACACCCGCTACGGCAATCCCGTTCACGAGCGCGTGAAGGCGGTCATGGCGGAGCTCGAGGGCACCGAGACCGCGCTCGTCACCGCATCCGGAATGGGCGCGATCGCGACCGCGATCCTCAGTGTCGTGAAGGCCGGCGATCACGTCGTCGGACAGACGCGTCATTACATGAGCACCACGAAAATGCTCGACGACATGCTGCGCCGGTTCGGTGTCGAGGTGACGTTCGTCGACCAGACCGACGTGGTCGCGTTCGATCGTGCGATCCGGCCGAATACGCGGCTGATCGTGCTCGAGTCGCCGGTCAATCCGCTGCTGCTCGTGACCGACATCGCCGCGGTGACTGAAATCGCAAGGGCGCGCGGCATCCTGACGCTCGCGGACAACACGTTCGCGTCGCCGGTCAATCAGCAGCCGCACCGGCTCGGTGTCGACATCGTCGTGCACAGCGCGACCAAGTATCTGGGCGGTCATCACGACCTGACCGGCGGCGTGATCTGTACGAGCCGCGTGCTCGCAGAGCAGATCTGGCATACGCACATCACGCTCGGCTCGGTGCTGTCCCCGATGGACGCGTGGCTGCTGCTGCGCGGGCTGCGCACGCTGCCGATGCGCGTCGAGCGGATCAACGCGAACGCTCAGGCGCTCGCCGAATTCCTCGAAGCGCACGCGAAGATCGAACGCGTGTTTTATCCGGGCCTGCGCAGCCATCCGCAGCACGGACTCGCATGCCGGCAGATGCGCGGCTTCGGCGGTGTGGTGGCGTTCGGCGTGCGGGGAGGCTACGGCGAAGCGCAGCGCTTTGTCGAGGCGCTGCGCTTGCCGCTGAATGCAGGCAATCTCGGCGGCGTCGATTCGCTCGCGATCCATACGGCATCCATGTGGGCGGGCACGATGTCGGCGGAGCAAATGCGCGCTGCCGACATTCCGCTCAATTTCATCCGCTATTCGGTCGGCATCGAGCACATCGACGACCTGAAAAGCGATATCGCGCAAGCATTGGAGCAGATCTGACACGGACCGGTGCGCACGCTCGATCGACGTCTCGTGTGCGTCGCGCCGACCTTTGAATCGATTCGGGCACGAGATGCGCGGATTGCAACGACGGAGCACGGACTATGCATGACATCACAGTACTCGACGGCGGCATGGGGCGCGAACTGGCGCGGATGGGGGCGCCGTTCAGGCAGCCGGAGTGGTCGGCACTCGCGCTGATGGAAGCGCCGCATTACGTCGGCCTTGCGCACGACGCATTCGTCGCGGCGGGTGCCGACGTGATCACCGCAAACAGCTATGCGGTCGTGCCGTTCCATATCGGCGAGGAACGGTTCCGTCGCGACGGAGTCGCGCTCGCGGCCCTTGCCGGGCAACTCGCGCGGCAAGCGGCGGACCGCGCAGGGCGGCCCGTGCGCGTCGCAGGATCGCTTCCGCCGACTGGCGGTTCCTACCGCCCCGACCTGTTCGACGCGGCGCGCGCCGATGCCATCTTGGCGACGCTCGTCGATGGGCTCGATCCCTACGTCGACCTGTGGCTGGCCGAGACGCAGAGCCTGACCGACGAGATCGGCGCGGTCCGGCGAGCGCTGGGTGAGAATCCGAAGCCGCTCTGGGTCTCGTTCACGCTGCGCGATGACGTCGAAGCAGACGCCACGCCGGTATTGCGATCGGGGCAGACGCTCGGCGAAGCGATCGACGCCGCCGTGTCCGCGCGCGCGACCGCGCTGCTGTTCAATTGCAGCCAGCCGGAGGCGATGGGTGCGGCGATCGAGACGGTGCAGCGCGGGCTTGCGCGAACGGGAACGTCGCTCGTGATCGGCGTCTATGCGAACGCGTTTCCGCCTCAGCGCGCCGATGCGCGTGCGAACGAGGAACTCCACGGTTTGCGCGGCGACATCGATCCGCCCGGCTATGCAAGATGGGCGGAGCAGTGGCTTGCGCTGGGCGCGCGGATCGTCGGCGGATGCTGCGGAATCGGCCCCGGCCACATCGCGGCATTGCGCGACGCGGTCGATGCACGCGGTGCCCGGCACACCGGGCTCGGCGAATGAAGATCGACGGCCTGGACCAGAAGATAATCGACGCGTTGTGTGCCGATGCGCGGATTCCGCTCGCGGTGCTGGCCGACAGGATCGGTTTGTCCAGGCAAGCGGTCCGGAACCGGATCGACCGGCTCGAAGCACTGAACATCATTGCAGGCTATACGGTGCGGCTCGCATTGCCCGATGAGGTCGTGCCGGTGCGCGCCGTGATGCTGGTTTACCGCAAGGACCGGATGCGCGGTGCGGACGTGCTTGCCGCACTCGAGCGGATCGCCGAGGTGCGTGATTGCGCGGTGCTCAGCGGCGAGGTCGATTTGCTCGTACAGATAGAGGCCGCCACACACGAGCGCGTCAGCGACATCTGGGCGACGATCAGTGCGATGGACGGTGTGCAGAACATGACGACCAGCTTCGTGCTCGATTCGGTTGTCCACAAGCGTTGACCAAACTGGCGCGACGGGAAAGGAGCAGGTGGGGTAGCTTGCCGATCATGACCCGATCCTGTCATTCGCCTGTACTTCGGCTGCAACATCCGACTGTCGGCCCTGCCCGGGTATCGGACTCTCGCCTATCGATCAGTCTTCTCGCGCAAGCCGCAGCAAGATGTCGGCGAGGGCTCGAATTTTCGGTTGTGCCGCACGTTGGGACGGATATACGAGGAAGTAGGAAAGGCCGTCCTGAACCACGTCCTCAAACGGCGTCACCAGCGATCCGGCACGGAGCCGGTCTCGTGCCATTCGTGGGTCGCCGATTGCAATTCCGTGTCCATCCATCGATGCCGCGAGCGTCAATTCGAGGGTATCGAATACAAGTCCACGTTCCGCATCGATCTGGAGCGCCCCAACATGATCGAGCCAGCATCTCCACTCCGCGTGGCTGGGCCCGGGATGGAGCAAATCGACATGCGCAAGGTCGGCAACGGATCGCAGTGATGTTGCCAATGCGGGCGCGCACATCGGCGTGAGCGTCTCGGAAAACAGCGGTACCGCTTCCATACCGGTCCACTGTCCCGTGCCTCGCACAATGATGGCATCGACGTCGGACGTAGTGAAATCCGGCGTATCGTCCGCGGATGTCGAGATACGAAGCTCCGTCCCGCTCATGGCGCGATGAATGTCCGGCAGCCGCGGGAGCAACCAGCGAATGGCGAACGTGGACGGCAACTTCAAGGTGAGAACCGAGGTCGTCCGCGCATGGAAGTCTGCGTGCTGAACCAATTGCGTAAGCACGTTGACCGCGACCGTCAGCAGTCCATTTCCTTCTGCTGTCAACGTCAGACCCGATACGTGGCGCACAAAGAGCGCGCATCGATAATGCGTTTCCAACTGCTGTATCTGGCGGCTCACCGCGCCTTGCGTACGGCATAGATGAGCCGCCGCCTTGCTGACGCTGCCAAGCTGCGCCGCGGCGACGAATGACTGAATCGCTGCCAACGGTGGGAGGGGCCGCGTCAGGTCAGCCAGCGGATATGCATGCGCTGCATACCCGGATTGCACATTTTTCGATTGTTCGGTCATCGGTGCGTCGCTATCGTGCGTCTACCGGATGCCCTGTTCTTGCGAATGAACGGGGTTGTCAACGAATGATCGGAGGATAATTTTGGACTCAACGTCGGGATCACTATATACGGAACAGGTTCGCGCGTACCTTCGGGAACTGGAGCGAGGCGATGTCGGTGCCATCTGCGCGCTATTTACGCCGGACGCGCAGATTTTCTCGCCATTTCTCGGCTGGATGCATCCTGAGGCCTTTTTTTCGAAGGTCGCTGCCGCGTCGGGAGAAAGCAAGATTACACCGATCGATATCTGCGTCAGCGCGAGTGGGGCTCGACGTGCGACAGGTTACTTCATCTACGACTGGGGCCTGAAAGACGGATCGGCGGTGCGCTTCGAGTGCGTCGACGTGTTCGAGTTCGACATCGCGGGGCTCATCGAACGGATGATCATCGTCTACGACACCCATCCGATTCGGAGTACGGTCGGCGACAAGTACGCGTAGCGGAATCGATGTCGCTCAATACCGAGGGGTGGTGTTTGCGGAGGGCTGCTCCGCATGACGTCAAACTTCCGTGTACGCGGTCTCTCAGGCCGCCACATACGGTCTGCGAATACTGGAATCAAAGCGATGGCGAATCACTACAAGCGGCCGATACCGCTGATCCCAGCGTTGGTTATTCAATACCCGTTGCCCCGTCTTTTGTCGCCGGACATAGGCCGACTACAGCATGAGGGTCGCCACAATTTGGGAGACTCGCAACGGGTGTGCTTTGCCTTAACCAATGGTGCCTGTCTTGAGCGATGTGATGTAGCGGTACGTTCTCTGCATGTCCCTTCGATACGAGCTGTTCACAGCGTCGCCAGACCTCGGCGGCTTCGCGTGCTAATCCCTCACGCCCTGCGCCGAGCTCATGAAGTTGACGCTGATCCGCGTGCCCTCGATTTCCGGTTCCTTGGGCACGCAGTGCACCCAGTCTTGCTGCGCGCGCCCTCCCATCACCACCAAGTCTCCGGAAGACGGTTTGAAGGTCACGGAGCGGCCGCCCTTGATCGGCTTGATCAGGAACCGGCGTATCGTGCCGAGCGTCAGGACGGGCACGATGCAGTTGAGCTTCCGGCACGAGCCGTGGTCGCGATGCCAGCCTGTACTGTCTTGCCCGTTGCGATAGAGGTTCATCCACAGGCCGTCGTATTCCACGCCGTAGTGACGCGACAGCGCGCGGACGGCCTGCAGCAGGCGCGCGTCGGGCACATCGGCGACATGCTTGTAGACCGCCGTCATGCGCGGCTCGCGAAACACCTGGTTGAACATGCGCCGATCGTGCTCCAGCCACGGAACGCTGTTGCGCAACTGCTCATAGAGCTGCGAAGCCCCCGAAATCCATCCGGGCACGATGTCGATCCAGGAATGAGCGTCGAGATCGAAACGCCTTGCCGATCGAAAGGACTCGTCTATCGAGAATTCGGCGTCGCTGCTTCCGAACAAATCGCTCTGTGCAGGTACCGTGCTCGGGATCCGTGTGATTGAATTCATCGTGCAAGTTGATCGCTTCCGGGGGTGACGAGTCACGCGGCCGGGAAAGGTGTCGATATGAGTCGTAGTCAGGCCGAAGCACCGTGATTCATCGCATGCCACGCACGCAGCACCGAATAGCCGCGCCAGGGCCGCCATTTCTCTGCGGCTTGTGCCGCGGCACGGGCGCTACCTACACCCAGGGCTTTTTGCAATGCGACGTCGCCGGCGGGAAAGGCGTCGGGCCAACGCAGCGCGCGCATGGCGATGTACTGCGCCGTCCAGTCGCCGATGCCGGGCAGCGCGCACAATTCGGCGCAAGTCGCAGCGACGTCTACGCCGGGGTGCAAAGCGATGCGCCCGTCCTGCACGGCGTGCGCCAGCGCATGCAGCGCGGTCTGGCGTTGCCGCGTGATGCCCAGGCGGCCGAGCTCATCGCCGGTGGCGGCCGCCAGGGCAGCAGGCGTGGGAAAGAGACGATCCAGACCCGCGACAGGCGTTTCGATCGGATCGCCGAAGGCCGCAACCAGTCGCGCGCCCAGTGTGCGTGCAGCGGCCACGGTGACCTGCTGGCCCAGCACGGCGCGCACCGCCAGCTCGAAGCCGTCCAGTGTGCCCGGCACGCGCAAGCCTTCGCCCGACGGGAATGCGGCGTGCAGAGCCGCGTGGATGGCGATCGGGTCGGCGTCCAGATCGAACGCGGCGCGCACACGGTTGATCAGCGCCGGCAGGGCGGCGGCCAATGAATCGCTGATCGTCAGCACGGCCTGCGCGCGATCTTCGTCGAAGCGAGCGCGCAACCAGCCGCTACGCGCCTGCGTCCCTTGCACAAGCCGCAGCGTTCGCGTGTATTCCAGGCCCGCGACCTGCTCGACGCCGGGCAACGCGCGCAGGCGCAAAAAGCCCACCATTGCCTGTACGTCATAGGGAGGCCGCCAGCCGAGTCGCACGGTCACGCCTTGTCCATCGGACGCGGATCTGGCCCGGCGCAAGGCGCTGGGATTCAGGCCGTAGTGGCGCGAGAAGGCATCGTTGAAGCGTCGGACGCTGGAAAAGCCGCTGGACGCCGCGACCTGGCTCATCGGCAATCGGGTGTCGGCAATCAGTTGCTTGGCCGCCAACAGCCGGCGTGTTTGAAGGTATTGAAGCGGCGACACGCCAAAGTGTGCGTCGAAAATGCGGCGCAGATGGCGGTCGGTCACACCCAGCCGTTGCGCAATGCGCGGCATCAAGCCGCCGCTCGACTGCCCGAAGGTCGGGCGCGCGGAGGTCATGTGCCGCCATGCGTCGGGTTCGTCCATCAACCTTGCGGCCTGCAGGGCCAGGATGCGCGAAGCGTCCTCCGTGCTCCAGGATGCCGCGCGCGGAGCCAATTCGGGGCGGCAACGCAAGCAGGGCCTGAAACCGGCCGCTTCTGCCTCTGCCGCGTGACGGTAGAAGCGGAGGTTCTCGCGACGCGGTGTCTTCACGCGACACACCGGACGACAGTAGATGCCGGTGCTGGTGACGGCCGCGAAAAAGGAGCCGTCGAAGCGCGCGTCGTGCGCCTTCAGCGCCAGGTAGCAGGCGTCGCTGTCGGGGGTGTCGATGGGGGTAGGCATGGGTGACATCGTATATCCCGCGCGCCCACGACGTGCGCCATTTTCGGACATGTGGTCTGTCGGCTTTGCGCCGCCAAACACCGGGCATCTCGAGCATCCGGGACGGCAGAAAATGATTGCGCGGTTCGGCCCCGCCAACCTCACGGAACGCGGTATGCGCTTGACTTCAGGGTGATCGGGAACCTGGATCGTGCGTGAGGCAGTGCCGTGCGCTCATAAAACGGACCGGCCCTCACGACGGCGCATTCTCGTTCCCTCGCAAGAATCGGAGTTGCCGCGCGACCTCTCCCCGGCAAGGTGTCGCTACGCGCAGGCCAGATGATCAAGCCGTGAGTGGCATGGGCCATAGCGGCCCCATTTCTTTGCGAGCCTGCCGCTTGCGGCGGTGGTTGTTGCCGATGCGTTCCAGCGACCTCCTGGCGGGGCGATCACGGCGATCGGATCGTCGACCCTTGCCTGCGTCCAGCCGTTGCCGGCAATCGATCGTGACGCGGCGGCGTGCCGGTACCCGCTTGCCCGCCGACACCCCCCGAAACATCGGATGCGACACCTTAATCCCGCAGTAACTCTTTTAATGCAATTCGCTAAAAAATCGAGGGTAATTATTTAAATAGCCGAAACTATTTAATTTATTTCATTTTAATCAAACAAAACATCCGTGCCGGCAAAGGTATTTAAGTTCGCCTCGTCATTCAATGTGGCTGCGTCCGTTTCAGGCAAGCCAGTCGGTGCTATAGAGGCGATTCGAATTTACGACCCCTTATATGCGATCTAAAAATCGGTCGAAAATGTAAAGCATTGCAATATCAAGGAGAGAGTTGAGTATTCCGATTGCGATGCATGATTTTATTTGGCAGGATTTTCATCAGGTTGCTCGATTTCAAGACAACAATGCAGCCGGCCATTCAATCAGTCGAAACAACACGTGCCGGATGAGCAACGATCCGAAAGGCAGCTGACGAAGAAACGGATAACGAGGCGGCGGACGGGCGACATCGTTCGCGTTCATTGAAGCAATCGTTTGCCTGGGCGTCGATGCGTCACTCGAGCGACCCGGGCGGATTCGATACGGGGCAGCCATGGCGATACTCATGAACGATTCTTCCGGGGAAGCGTGCCTGCTCCGCGCGTATCACGTGTTCGGCCGGGATGCCGCGCGTTGCGATACGGTCATCCGGGATGCGTCGGTGTCCCGTGTTCACGCCCATATCCGCTGGGTGGGCGGGCTGTGGGAACTCCACGATCACAGCAGCAACGGCACGTCGCTGTCCGGCGTGCCGTTACGCCACGGCGATCACGCGGTACTGCAGCCGGGTGACATGATCCGGTTCGGCAGGGCCGGCATCGCGCCGTGGCGCGTCGATGCGCTCGACGATCCGGCCGATACGCTGTGGCCGATACGAGGCGCTGCGCATCCGATCGTGCTCGCGCCGCGCCAGATCCTGGCCGCACGCGCCGCGCAGCCGGTCACGATCGTCCGGTCGCCGGCCGGCGAATGGCTGTGCGACGACACGTTGCCGCCGCGCGCGCTCCATGACGGCGACGAAGTATCGACCGGCGACGCCACGTGGCGCCTGGCACTCGCGCGCAATGGTTCGACGATGAGGCTCGCCGCCCCCGCCGATCCGGCCGTGCCGGCACAACTGCTCGAATTCCTTGTCAGCCGGGACGAAGAGCATGTGCGCATGCTGCTGCATGTTCGCGGCGGCGTGGTCGACCTCGGCGAGCGCGCGCATCACTACAGTCTCGTCACGCTTGCCCGCGCGCGCTCGGCCGACATGCAGGCCGGCTACGACGCCGCCACGCAAGGCTGGATCGAACTCGACCGGCTGGCGCGCATGCTCGGCATCGATACGTCCCATGTCAACGTGCAGATTCACCGCGCCCGGAGCCAGTTCGCGGCCCTGCCGGGGCTGGGCGCGAGCCAGCTCGTCGAGCGCCGGCGCGGCAGCGTCAGGTTCGGCGATTTCCCGTTCCGCGTCATGCGCGGCGCGCATCTCGAATGCCAGTCGGTGCCGCCCGCTCAGCCGCGTATCGGCGTGCATCGTCCGGCGCCGGCCCCGGTAGTCCATTGCTCATGAACTCGAGAGAACCGGTCTCGGCGCCGGCCGTGCCCCTCGCGCCATTTGCGGAACTGGCCGGCAAGCGGCGTTACCGGCTCGGTTCGTTGCTCGGCGAAGGCGGCAATGGTGTGGTGTTTCGCGCGACCTGCTGCGAAACGGGACAAGCCGTCGCGATCAAGCTGATGCGGGATCACGCCGTGCGGACCGCGACGGAGCGCGCGCGCCAGCGTGCGCGCTTCCAGCGCGAGACGAGCCTGTGCGAGGCGCTGCGGCACCCGAACATCGTGGCCTTGCTGGACAAGGGGGAAGCGCCCGACGGCCGGCTGTTCGCCGTATTCGAGCTGGTGCAGGGCCGGACCTTGCGCGACCGGCTCGCGGCACAGGGGCCGCTGTCGGCCGTCGACACGGGCCGGCTGATGGCGGAGGTGCTCGACGCGCTCGCGGCCGCGCATCGCCGGGGCATCGTGCATCGGGACCTGAAGCCGCAAAACATCGTGATCGCGATGGCCGACGACGGGCCGCACGCGAAGCTCCTCGATTTCGGCATCGGTGCGTTGCTGCCCGGCGCGGAGGACATCGGGCGCCAGACCCTGACGCTGGCGACCGAGGTGCTTGGCTCGGCGTCCTATTGCGCGCCCGAGCAATTGCGCAACGAGCCGCCGACGCCAGGAAGCGACCTGTATGCGTGGGGCCTGGTCGTGATCGAATGCCTGACGGGCGAGGTCGTCATGCGCGGCGCGAGCGTGGCCGACATTCTCTATCAGCAGCTCAGCCCGGCGAATGTCGCGTTCCCTCCGCCGATCGCATCGCATCCGCTCGGCGCGGTATTGCGGCGCGCGCTGAGCAAGAATCCGGAGCAGCGCGCCGCGTCGGCCGACGAACTCGCGGAAGCGTTCCGCACGCTCAACTTCGCGGCGCTCGTCGGCCGTTTCGATGCCGGCCGCGCAAGCGGGCCGACGCATCCGCGCCCGTTCGCGCCGTACGGCGAGCCGATCGCAACGGCGGGCGGGTACCGTCAGATCACCACGTTGTGCTGTTGTGTGACGATCACCGGAGAAGGCCGGCGACGCCACGCCGGGGTCGATCACGACGCCCTGCTCGACGGCTACGAGGAGCAATGGCAGACGAAGTGCGCGGATATCGCCGTCGGATACGGCGCGCAGGTCGACGCACGGCTCGGCGACACGCTGCTGTTCCATTTCGGCCTGCAAGGCGACATCGATTGGCCGGCGCGCCGCGCGGCGCGCGCGGCACTCGACATGGTACGGGTGGCCGGGCGCGCACGGCTGCCGGTGCCTGCGGCGGCCGGCGGCGAAGCCGGTGGTGCAAGCTGGCGCGTCGAAGTGGCCGCCGCGATTCACGTCGGGCAGGTTCTCGCCCATGCGTCGCATATGTCGGGCGTATCGACGCCTGCCGCGGCTGCGCGGCTGCTGCGGCTTGCCCGGCCCGGACAGATTCTGATCAGTGACGATGCGCGGCTGGCGCTCGAACGGCATGCGGACTGTCGGCCGACTCCGTTGCGGCTCGCGCAGGCGGGCCTCGTGCCGCAGCCGGTTCACGAATTGCTCGGCGAGCGGCGCGCCGATACGCCGTTCGATTCGCTCGACGCCGGCATGCGGGCACCGATGGTCGGCCGCGCGCGCGAACTCGACGTGCTCCTGCGCGCGTGGCAGGAGACGCTCGCACGACATCGTCGCGTGATGCGCGGCGAGCCTGCGCCGCACGGTGTGCCGCGGCTGGTCGTCGGCGACGCGGGGCTCGGTAAATCGCGCCTCGTACACGAGTTGTGCGAGGCCGTCCGGGGCGAGGGTTCTGCCTGCGCGTATTGCGGGTGCCTGCCCGAGCGGGAGAATCACGCACTGTTTCCGATCCTGCGATTCATCGCCGCGCATTGGCATATCGACGCCGACGACCCGGCGGATCTCGCGCTCGCGGCGATCGACACCATGATCGCGCCGCTCGAATGCGATCACGCGGCGGCCCGTGTCGCACTCGCGACCTGGCTGGGGGTGCCCTGCGAAGGGACGAGGGTCCCATGGTCGAGTGCGCGCGAACGACACGCATTGTTCGACGTCCTCGAGCAACTGATCGTGTCGCTCGGCAATGGCGCGCCGGTGTTGTTCGTCGTCGAGGATGTCCAGTGGATCGACCGCTCGACCGAGGATTTTCTTGCGTACCTGCGGCGTTCGCCGCGCGCGGCGGCGCTCGGCATCGTGCTCACGTCGCGCCCCGACCAGCTCGCGCGCTGGCGCGGCGCGACCGAACGCCTGGTGTTGCGCCGCCTGCCGCGCGACGACGCGCAGCGCCTGATGTCGGCATGCCTGGGCCCGGGCGAGCTCGATCCGCTCTGGCTCGACCCGCTCGCCCGGCGCACGGCGGGCATTCCGCTGTTCATCGAGGCCGTCGCGCGCGAGCTGACGATGGGCGGCGCGGACGGCACGCTCGCCGGGCTGCTGACGACGGATCCCCGTCCGCTTCCGCTCAGTCTCGGCGGGATGCTCGGTCGAGCGTTCGACCGGATCGACGACGCGCGCGACACCGCGCAGCTCGCCGCGACGATCGGGCTCGAGGTGGATGCGCAACTGCTCGTCGCGGCTTCGCCGCATGATCGCGCGACGCTCGACGCGCACCTGCAGTTGCTGCTCGAGGAACGGATCCTGTACGCGCAACATCGGCGCGATCGTGTGGTCTATTCGTTCCGCCATGCGTTGATTCGCGATGCGGCGTATGCGTCGATGCCGCCCGACCTGCGGCGCGGCAACCAGGCACGCGTCGGCCGCGCGCGGGTGGCGTAAGCCGGGCGCGGCGCCGGTGCGCATGCGTCCGGCGTCGCGGAGCACTTCGCGCGCGCGGGTGTGCGGGTGGCGTTTGCGGGCGCTCGACATCACCACCGATCTCGAGGTGCCGACGGTGGCCGCGCCGGCGGAAAATCCGCAGGACGGGCGCTTTTCGATCGGCTTCGGCTCCCGTCCGGATGGCCGAATCGCGGTGCAGCGCGCGCTGACCGAAATCAATCAGTTGTTCGATGTCGAGGCGGAGGGGCGCTGTGTCATCTCTGGCCGCGTTTTGGTGCACGACGGCTTTACCCGGTGCCGGTGGATCTTGGGTGGTGCGCCCGGCCACGCAGCGAAGCCGAGTTGAATCCGGCACTGCTGTTTCCGTGACTTGACCGGTCGTCCGCCAGCGGAGCCGGGTTCCGGGCGCGACGTCGGTCGAGGTGTAGTTTCATCTCGTGCTCCCGCTTTCGTCTTTCGAAATCCTGACGTATTTCAAAATGCTTTCCATCCATGTCGCATGCGCGATTCGATGCCGGGACAGTCGAAATTTGCATAGCGTTTGTGAACGGAATTACGGCTGCATACGTTCGCGGTTGACGGTGCCGCGCGCCATGTCCGGCGCGCAGCGGCCTCGATGCGCGGCGTGATGGCGCGTCGCACGGCCGCAGGCGCCGACGGGCCCGGATCGCGGTACGGTCCGAACGAGATCACGCAAGCACACGAGGATGCAGTCATGGCATCGATTCCCGAACCCGCGCCGACCGGCGACACCAGCAAACGGAACTGGCTCGAATCCCACGAGGCCGGCTATCACAAGACCCTCGGCAATCGACAGGTGCAGATGATCGCGATCGGCGGCGCCATCGGTACCGGCCTGTTCCTCGGCGCGGGCGCGCGCCTGCAGGCTGCCGGGCCGTCGCTCGCGATCGTTTATCTGGTATGCGGCGTGTTTTCCTTCCTGATCCTGCGCGCGCTCGGCGAGCTCGTGATGCATCGCCCGAGCAGCGGCAGCTTCGTGTCGTATGCGCGCGAATTCCTGGGCGAGAAAGCGTCGTTCGTCGCCGGATGGATGTATTTCCTGAACTGGGCGATGACCGGCATCGTCGACATCACCGCGGTCGCGCTCTACATGCATTACTGGGCACCGTTTTCGGGCGTGCCGCAGTGGATCTTCGCGCTCGCCGCACTGTGCATCGTCGCGACGATGAACCTGATCGGCGTGAAGTGGTTCGCCGAGATGGAATTCTGGTTTGCGTTGATCAAGGTCGCCGCGATCGTGCTGTTTCTCGTGATCGGCAGCGTGATCCTCGGCACCGGCGGGCACGTCGCTGGCCATGACACGGGCATGCACCTGATCACCGACAACGGCGGGTTCTTCCCGCACGGGCTGATGCCGGCGCTGGTGCTGGTGCAGGGCGTGGTGTTCGCGTTCGCGGGCGTCGAACTGGTCGGCACCGCCGCCGGCGAATGCAAGGACGCGCGCAAGGTGCTGCCGCGCGCGATCAACAACGTGATCTGGCGCATCGCGATCTTCTACGTCGCGTCGGTCGTCCTGCTGGTCTGCCTGCTGCCGTGGAGCGCGTACAAGGCGGGCCAGAGCCCGTTCGTCACGTTTTTCGGCGCGCTCGGCGTGCCCGGCATCGGCTCGGTGATGAACCTGGTGGTCTTGACCGCGGCACTGTCGAGTCTCAACTCGGGACTGTATTCGACCGGGCGCGTGCTGCGTTCGCTCGCAATGGGCGGCTCGGCCCCGGCGTTCCTCGGCAGGATGAGCGGGCAATCCGTGCCGTACGCGGGCATTCTCGTGACGGTCGCGATCTACGTGGTCGGCGTGCTGCTCAACTACCTGGTGCCGTCGAGCGTGTTCGAGATCGTGCTGAACATCGCGTCGCTCGGCATCATCAGCACGTGGGCATTCATCGTCGTGTGCCAGATGAAGTTCCGCGCGGCGGTCGCGCGCGGCGAGGTGGACGACGTGTCGTTCAGGATGCCCGGCGCGCCCGTGACGTCATGGCTGACGCTGCTGTTCCTGCTCGGCGTGCTGGTCCTGATGGCATTCGACTATCCGAACGGCACGTGGACGATCGCGTCGATCCCGCTCGTCGCGCTGCTGCTCGTGGCCGGCTGGAAGTGGCTGAGCGGCCGCGCGCACCGCGCGTCGCTCAAGCCGACGATTCCGTCGGTCGCGCTCACGCAGAACGTGCTCGAGAAGGACGGCGACTGACGGGATGCGCGACGAGGCGCGGCCGCCGGCCCGGTTGCGGCGCGCCCGCTCACATTTGCTTGCAGCCGGTATGCCCGGATCCGGTTCTGCGGCGCATGGTCGGTTGCGGCGCGTGCGCCTCGATACGTTCGATGCGCTTGCCGGCCGGTCGGGCGACAGGCCGGGGGCGCGGCCGTGATGCGCGCGACGGTTTCTACGTGAAGCCGACCGTCGTCGTACCGAAGTCGTTGCAGCCGAGCGTGTGCCGCAACGAAAGCTTCGGGCCGGCCACGCGGGTTGCGCGGCCGGCCGCCGCGCGTGTCAGAACCGCGTACTGAATCCGACCCGCGCGATCGACTGCAGTGCGCCGCTCGACGCACCGTTCGCGTCCATCACGCCGTTGATCTGCGCGTTGCTGCCGTGGTTCGCGCGCTGATGCACGCCCGCCACGTACACCATCGTGCGCTTCGACAGCCAGTACTGGACGGCCGCCAGGAACTGGTGCGCGTGCGCATTGTCGAGCGTGTCGTTGCCTTTCATGTAGGTGTAGCTCGCGCCGACCACCCACGCAGGCGACGGATGCCACGACGCGCCGGCTTCTGCCGCCCACGCGCCCGCGCCGTTCGCCGAGTTCCGTACGGTCGTCACGAGCGCCTTCCCCGTGACCGTGCCGAGTGTGTAGTGCACCCCTGCGCCCCAGTTGCGCACGCTGGTCGGCGGGAGCCCCGCCGACGCGCCGTATTTCTGGTTCGTATAGGCCGCGCCCGCGCCGAACGGGCCGTTGTCGTAGCTCGCGCCGACGCTGACCGTGTTGTTCGCACCGACCGACCCCGCGACGTTCCCGAAACCGTACAGCGCGCCGAAGGTCAGGCCCGACAGCGACGGGCTCGTGTACTTGACGGAATTCGCGACGCGATTGCTGCCCGCGACGCGATCCCAGTCGAACGCGCCGGTGGGGTTGTTCGGCAAGGCGAGCTTGTCGAACGGCCCGTTGCGAAAGCCGTACAGGCCGACGAGATCCTGCGCGATCTCGTTGCCGCCGGCGGCGAGCGCATCGACCATGAACTCGTACTGGTTGCCGAGCGTGAGCTTGCCGTAACGGTCGTTCTCCAGCCCGACGTAGGCCTGCCGCGCGAACAGCCCGCCGCCGATGATCGAGCCGTTGCCGAGCGAATACTGGTTCACGAGCCGGAAGATCGCGCGCGTGCCCGCGCCGAGATCCTCCTTGCCTTCGAAACCGAGCAGGTTCGGAAAGAAGATGTTGTCGTCGAACTTCGCGTTGCCGTGGCCGCCTTCGTTGCTGACGTAGCTGATGCCGGCATCCATCAGCCCGAACATCGTCACGCTGCTCTGCGCGAACGACACGGCGGGAAGGGCGCATGCCGCGAGCGCCAGAAGGGTCTTTTTCGTCATCTCCAATGTGCTCCTCACATGTTTCCGGTCAGGCCGGATATTTTTAATTGGACTACTGATTGATATGAAAAAACCCGAGCCGGGCGATTGCCGGTTCGGTGGCAACCGGAGCGAACCGGTGTGCGGCCGGTATCGGCTGGAACCGCGTGCCCGCCGATGCCGGCCGATGCCTGTCGAGCGCGCGCTAGACCGTCGAATACCCGCCGTCGACCGGCACGACCGCACCTGTCACGAACGACGCGGCGGGCGAGCACAGGAACAGGATCACGTCCGCGACTTCGTTGGCCGTGCCCCAGCGCCCGAGCGGCGTGCGTTCGAGGATGCGTCGTGACGCCTGCGCGTCGGCCATCAGGCCGCTGCTGAGCGGCGTGTCGATCCAGCCGGGCGCGACCGCGTTCACGCGGATGCCGCGATCGGCCCACGCCTGCGCGAGCGAGCGCGTGAGCTGTGCGATGCCGCCCTTGCTCGCGCTGTACGCGGGGCGGTCCTTGCTGCCGAAGTACGTGTACATCGATGCGACGTTGACGATGCTGCCGCCTTGTACGGACAGCGCCGGCAACGCGGCGTCGGAGGCGCGCATCACCGACGTCAGGTTCACGTTCAGCACGAGTTCGAACTGGTCCATCCGGTATTCGTCCGCGTGCCGGCTGATGCCGACGCCGTTGACGAGCACGTCGAGCCGCGGCAATGCGGCGATCGTGCGCGTCAGTGCGTCGCTGTCGGTCACGTCCAGTTCCATGCACCGGACGCGCGGATGCACCGGCGCGTGCGGGCCGGTAGCGTCGAGCCCGAGCGCAACGACGGATGCGCCGGCTTCCGCGAAACGCCACGCCGTGCTTGCGCCGATGCCCGATGTGCCGCCGGTTACCGCGACGGTCCTTCCTTCAAATAACCACTGGCGACTCATGTTCGACACTCTCGACGGCGTGGGTGGAGCGCGCATGCCGCTGCGCGGGGGAAACCAGGATCTTGATCTGCGTGCGATCGGCGAGCAGCGCGTCGAAGCCGTCGGCGACGGCGTCCTCCAGCGACACGGTGCGCGTGACGATCGACGTGAGATCGAGCGCGCCCGATGCGACGATGCGCAGCAGGTCCTCGTACGCATGCCGGTAGCCGACGCTCGCCGTGAAGGTCAGCTCGTCGTTGACCGCGCGGAACGCGTCGAAGCCCGCCTGCGGCATCAGGCCGACCATCACGACGCGGCCGCCCTTGCGCAGCGCCTGCATCGCCGCCTCGAACGTGGCCGGCAAGCCGGCCGCCTCGAAGCTCGCGTCGACGCCGAGCCCGCCCGATGCCTCGTGGATCGCATCGCGCAGCACGGCCGCGTCGAGCGTGCGCGCATTGAACGTGTGCGTCGCGCCGAAGCGGGCGGCGGCCGCGAGGCGCTCGGTCGACACGTCGACCGCGACGAGGGTCGTCGCACCCTGCAGCTTCGCGAGCTGGATCAGCAGCAGGCCGATCGGCCCGAGCCCGAATACCGCGCACGTGTCGCCGAGCCGGAGCTCGGCGCGGCGCAGCGCGTGCAGCGCGACGGCCGCGGGTTCCATCACGGCGGCCTGCTCGAGACTCACGCCGTCGGGCAGCCGGTGCAGCATGTAGGCGGGCACGACCGCGAAGTCGGCCATCCCGCCGTCGCCCATCAGCCCGGCGAAGCCCATCGACACGCACAGGTTGTACGACCCCGAGCGGCAGTACGCGCACTGGTGGCAGCGATATTCGGGCTCGACGGCGACACAATCGCCCGGATTCAGCGTCGTCACGCCTTCGCCGACTTCGACGACGGTGCCGCAGAATTCGTGGCCGAGCGTCAGCGGCGCGGTACGGCGCGACAGCGGATGCGGCGTGTCGACCGGAATCGCATGTGGGCCGTCCGCGTATTCGTGCAGGTCGCTGCCGCAGATGCCGCAATACGCGACCGCGATGCGCACCTCGCCCGGCCCGGGGCGCGGCGTATCGATTTCCACGAGACGGACGTCGCGCGGGCCATGCCATTGAAGTGCACGCATGTCAGCGTCCTCCGAGGTTCTGTGTATCGAGACGGTTCGCGGCCGTGCCGGCGAGCGCGCGCTTGCGCAGCACGGCGGGCGCGGTTTCGACGAGGCCGAACGACAGCACGCACGCGAGGATCGCGCCGGTAGCCGACGTCCACATCGCGAACTGCAGGCCGTACTTGTCCGCGGCGAAGCCGGCGACGGTCGGCGCGACGAAGCCGCCGATCAGCTCGCCGGCGCCCATGATCAGCCCGAGCGCGCTGGCGATCGCGCGCGGCGGCACCGTTTCCGCCGGGATCGTCGCCATGAACAGCGTGAAACAGCCGAGGCCCGTGTAGGTCGCGAGCACGAGCGCGCAGAGCGCCCACAGCGAATTCGCGTGAATCATCGCGACGGGGCACGCGGCGGCGACCAGCGCGAACACGATCATCGTCGGCTTGCGGCCGATCCGGTCGGAGATCGCGGGCACCGCGAAACCCCAGAACACCCACGCGGCGCCGAGGCAGGTCATCACGACGCCCATGTCGGCAGGGGACAGGTGGCGGCTGTCGACGAGGAACACCGGCGCGAACGAGATGATCACGATGAACCACGTGAGGAAGAAGCAGCTGATCAGCACGCAAAGCAGGATGTTGCGTTCCTTCAGCAGCGCCCAGCGGCTGATCGCCGCGCCGCCCGCGGCCGGTGCGCCGACGGTGTCGGCCTGTGCATGCCGTGCGCCGCCGGGCGGCACCTCGCGCACCCAGCGCCAGATGCAGAAC
Organism: Burkholderia sp. LS-044; assembly: GCF_004803625.1. Classification (NCBI taxonomy): domain Bacteria; kingdom Pseudomonadati; phylum Pseudomonadota; class Betaproteobacteria; order Burkholderiales; family Burkholderiaceae; genus Burkholderia; species Burkholderia sp. LS-044. The sequence continues at coordinate 109,419 of NZ_SSWO01000005.1, read as the reverse complement.
GCGATCAGGAAGCCGGGAATGCACGATACGAAGAACGCGTGGCGCCAGCCGTGCGCGGTCGCGATGCCGATCACGACCGGCGGGCCGATCATCGCGCCGAGCAGGCCGGCGGCGGAGCCTTGCAGCAGGCCCATGTTCAGCCCGCGGCGGCTCGGCGTCGAACTCTCGACCATCAGCGACTGCGAGAGCGGCAGCACCGGGCCTTCGGCGATGCCCATCAGCGCGCGGAACGCGATCAGGCTCGCGAAACCGCCGACGAGCCCCGACAGCGCCGAGCACACGGAAAAGCCGATCACGGCGGCGATCAGCAGCGGCTTGCGGGTGCCGCGCGCGTCGGACCACGCGCCGGTCGCGGCGCCCGACAGCGCCCACGTGAGCGCGAGCGCGGACGACACCATGCCGAGCTGCGCATTCGTCAGGTGCAGCTCGGCGGACATGAACGGGAACAGGAACGACAGCGCGAGGCGGTCGAAGAACACGAAGCCGAACGTCATGAACAGGATCAGCAGCAGCCTGTTCTCGTACGTCCAGGCGGGCCTGGAGGAGGAAGGGGATGTCATGGTGAGCCTCGCCGCGCGTCAGCGGAACAGCTTCTCGATCGCTTGCGCGCCGAGGCCGACCTTCTCGTAGTGCGCCTTGCACATCGCGATGTACGAGTGCACGTCGAAGTAGCCGTCGGGCTGGCCTTCGTCGTCGAGCCAGATCAGCGGCCCCTTGACGATGAAGAACGCGCGCATCGGCTCGGGGTGATCGAATGCGACGAGCGTGTGGCCTTCGCCCGGCGTCTCGTAGACGAAATCGCCGCGCGTCGCGGTCCATTCGTGCTCCAGGTAACCCCACTTGCCCGACAGCGTGTAAGCGAACACCTCGTGCGGGTGATAGTGCCGGTTCACGAGCCCGGCTTCCTTCGCCATCAGGATGTCGCACCATTTGTTCTGCGACGGCGAGATCCACAGCGGCCGCGACGAAACCGTTTCGGTGAACGGAACGTAATAGCGCTCGTCGTCGGTGGCCGCGTTCGCGATGTAGGCTTCCGGAAGCGCATCGGGCTTGAACGGATTGGCAATCGGCGGGATGTTTTGCCAGAATTCGGCTACGGCTTGGTCGACCACGGTTCGTCTCCTTGTGTTTGGATGTCGTGGCCTCGACTTTAGCCAGCAGGTGCGCGCCGCTCTTGACTGGGCTGGACGAATTGCTTGATCGGGCCGGACATCGCACCGCACGACGTTTAAACGATCCATCCCCCAATTTCGCAATGCATGGCGCTCCGCACGACGGGCGCCAGCAGGAGGCGACGTGACGAATTCGACCGTTTTTTCACGCACGCGAGGCTCGACGGCCGACGTGCCGGTGCGCGACCGGATGGCGTACTGGGACGCGTTCAATGCAGAGACGCTGGTCGGCCTGCGCTGCTCGTCGCTGTCGCCGGCCGGGCTCGAGGTCGAGAAGACCGACATCGCGCTGCCGGGCCTCGGCATCGCCGACATCAGCGGCCAGGATCACGTGATCGAACGCAGCCCCGCGCTGGTGCGCCAGTTGCCGAAGGAGTCGTTGTTCGCGTGCCAGATCCTGAGCGGGCGTGCGTATTTCATCCAGCACGACCGGTGCCTGCTCGCGGAAGCCGGCGATGTCGTCGTCTACGACACGCGTGTGCCTTATCTGTTCGGATTCCTGACACCGATGCGGCAGTTGCTGATCGATATCCCGGTCACGACGCTCGACGACCGGCTCGATGCGGAACTGGCGGCGCTGCCGCTGCGGATCGCGCCGAAGCCGGGCGCGGGCGCGATGCTCGGCGCAACGTTGCGCGCGAGCGTCGAGCGGTTCATGAAGGACCCGGTCGAGCGCGATGCCGCGCGATTCGCCGAGCACACGCGCACGCTGATCGCGGAACTCGTCGATGCGGAAGTGAACGGCGCGGGCGCGTCGCGCGCGTCGCTGTCGTACCTGCTGACCGCGAAGCAGTACGTCGCGACGCACCTGGGCGACCCGGAGCTCGGGCCGCAGGCGGTTGCCGACGCGGTCGGGCTGTCGCTGCGCCACCTGAGCCGGCTCTTTGCGGCCGAAGGCGAGTCGATCACGCAGCACATCTGGTCGGAGCGGCTGGCGCACGCGCATCGCGAGCTGACCGATGCGCGGCTGCGCAAGACGAGCATCGGCGAGATCGCGTTTCGCTGGGGTTTCTCGAGCCAGGCGCACTTCAGCCGGGCGATTCGCGAGCGCTACGGCGCGTCGCCGATGGCGTTGCGCGACGCGGCGCACGCGGCCGGCCGCTGATACCGGCAGCCGATACCGGCAGCCGATACGGATGGAGCGGCGGCGCGTGTCCCACGCGCCGTTTTTTCGTGCAGCGAACGACGGCGCAGATGCGCCGCGCCGCGTCGTGTCATTCCGCCAGCATGAATTCGGCGCAGCGCTCCGCGATCATGATCGTCGGCGCGTTCGTGTTGCCGGACACGATTCGCGGCATCACCGACGCATCGCAGATCCGCAGGCCGTCGACGCCCTGCACCGAAAGGCGCGGCGTCACGACCGCGTGTTCGTCGTTGCCCATGCGGCAGGTGCCGGCCGGGTGATAGACGGTTTTCGCGCGGCGCCGCACGTAGTCGGCGAGTGCCGTATCGGTCAGCGTCTCGGCTTCGCGCACGATGCGCGCGAGCGACGGCGCGCGGATGATCCGCCGCGCGAGCGCGACGCCGCGCACGAGACCGTCGACATCGGCCGGGTCGGACAGCGCGCCGCTGTCGAACAGGATCGGCGCGGCCGGATCGTTGCCGCGCAGTTGCACCGAGCCGCGCGAGCGCGGTCTGAGCAGGCACGGGTTGATCGACAGGCCGTGGCCGGGCAGCGGCTCGCGATCGACGTCGCCGACGAGCGTCGGCAGCACGTGGAACTGGATGTCCGGGCGGCCGCTGCCGGTCGTGTCGACGAACGCGCCGGATTCGACGACGTTCGACGTCAGCAGGCCCGTGCGGCACAGCATCCACTGCAGCCCGTGCCGCAATGCCTTCAGCCCGCGATCCTCGCCCAGCAGGCTCACGGGTGCGTGGCTGCGGCCGTAGATCGAGACTTCGAGATGATCCTGGTAATTCGCGCCGACGTCGCGGCTGTCGTGCAGCACGTCGATGCCGTGCGTGTGCAGGTGCGCGCCGGGCCCGATGCCCGACAGCATCAGCAGCTTCGGCGTGCTCAGCGCGCCGGCCGCGAGCACGACGTCGGCGCGCGCGGCGGCCGAACCCGTCGCGCCGCTTGCCGTCCGCCATTCGACGCCGGTCGCACGCCGGCCGTCGAACAGGATGCGCGTCACGCGGCAGCCGGTCAGCACGCGCAGGTTCGGATGCCGCAGCGCGTCGGCGAGATAGGTGGCCGCGGTACTGCCGCGCCGGCCGTCGAAGATCGTCGTGTGGTAGAACCCGACGCCCTGTTGCGCGGCGCCGTTGAAATCGTCGTTGTAGGCGATGCCGGTTTCCTGCGCGGCTTTCACGAACGCGAGGCTCAGCGGATGCCTGAAGCGCGTGTCGCCGACCTTCAGCGGCCCGTCGGTGCCGTGAAACGGCTCGGAGAGGCGCAGGTGCGATTCGGCGCGCCTGAACACGGGCAGCACGTCGTCCCAGCCCCAGCCCGTGCAGCCGAGCGCGGCCCAGTCGTCGTAGTCGTCGCGCGTGCCGCGCACGTACAGCATCGCGTTGACCGAACTGCCGCCCCCGAGCGTGCGGCCCTGCGGCACGTAGGTCCTGCGTCCCGCCGCACCGGCTTGCGGCTCGCTCTCGAACGTGACCGTGCGGCGCGTGCCGAGTACGCGGATGAACGTCGCCGGTATCCGGATGAACAGGCTGTCGTCCTTCGGGCCGTCCTCGAGCAGCAGCACGCGCCTGCCGGCCTTCACCAGCCGGTGCGCGACCGTGCAGCCGGCCGAGCCGCCGCCGACGACGATATGGTCGTACGTCTCCATCCCGCTTCTTCTCCTTGCTGTCGGGCGGCGAAACGAGTGCCGCCGCGCAGGAAGCCAGCTTAGCGGCCGCCATGCGGCCCCGTTTGACCGGGACGGACGGGGTGTTTGCCTCGCAGGGACGCGGCGGCGGGTGGACGGTGGCGGGCTACCGCGCGTCGGCCGGCGCCGGCGCCGACGCGCGGGACTCGCTCGGCGTCTCGCCGAAGCGCGCGCGATAGCTGCGGCTGAAGTGCGCGCTGTTGTTGAAGCCCCAGCGGAACGCGATTTCGCTGACCGTCAGGTGCTTCAGCGACCGGTCGCGCAAGTCGGCGCGGCAGCGTTCGAGCCGCCGCGCAAGGATGTAGCGCGTGAGCGGCGTTCCTTCGATCTCGAAGACGCGCGCGAGCTGGCGCGGCGACAGGTTGATCGCGCGGCTCACCGACTGGCTGTCGAGATCGTCGTCGGCGAGATGGCTGTCGATGAACGCTTTTGCGCGCGACAGCGTGTGGACGGTCGACTTGGTCGGCGACGCGTCGCCGTCGCGCAGCCGCAGCATCGACTGCACGAGATCGAGGATCGCGGCGGCGCGCCGTTCGCGCGCACCGGGCGTCGGCTCCTGCGGCGCGGCGAGCAGCGCATATACCTGCCGCACGGCCCACGATGCGACGCCGTCGTCACGGTCGATCTTGACGAGGCTGCGGTAGCGCCACGGGCCGACGCGCGCCTCGAACACGTCGCGCGGCACGTCGAGCACGGTCATCGCCATGTCGGCGGGAAAACCGTGGCCGTACGGCATCGACGTGTCGTAGAGCACGAGGTCGCCGGGCCCGTGCTGCATGCAGTCGACGTCCTGGAACGTATAGCCTTGCCCTGCGTGCATCAGGCAGATGAACACGGCATCGCGCTGGTCCGCATGGATGTTGTGCGGCGTGCGCACGACCGCGTGCCGGTTCGCGACGATGTCGCAGGCGCCGAACAGCCCGAGATCGCGCTTGCGCAGCGTCGCGTCGATGCCTTCGGACGACTTGCCGCTGCATTCGATCCGCACGAGCGTGCGCGCGACATGGTCGACCCAGAAGTCGACGCGTTCGTGGCCGCGCACGGCGCGCGTCGAGATCGTGGCGATCTCCGTGCTGGTGTCCGGCATGACGTTCTCCCGATGACCGCCTGAGCGGCGCAGTCTCGGGTACGTCGGAGCGCGTGGTCAATCCGTGAAAGACCCGGGACACGCCTGTGACGCCCTTGCAGAGGGGCATGGCGGGCGCAGGCGCGATCGATGTCCGGCCGAGTCAAGGGAAGCGGCCGTGTGAGTCAAGACACGTGTGCGATTTCGGGTTAGGTCGTGCCGGGTTACTTCGACGGAGACGACGGCAGCCCGAGCGACACGTCCTGCTCGTAGCCCATCTTGCCGCCGCGGTACTCGACACTGACGTAGCCGGCCCGCCGCGCGTCGGCGACGTTCGCGTAGATCGACGTCATCACCATTCCGGCGTCGCAGTCGAGCGCGATCGCGCGGTCGATGCGGCCCGTCGCGATGTTCACGGCCCGCAGCGACTGCATCGCGAGGCCGCACTTGTCGGACAGCGCATAGACGCCGACCAGCATGTGCGTCTTCGTGCGATACCACATCGGAATATCGACGGTGCCGTCGAGCCGGATGTGATCCTGATCGTTGTCGTTCAGTCGCCCGACTTCATTCAGCGTGACGGGTAATGTCTTGCGGCCGTCGTCCCAGGTGCCGGTTGCCGTTTGACCGGCGACGTTCAGCGCGATCGGGCAGGGCTTCGGCCGCGACGGCGATGCGGCGGGCACGACCGGCGAGTCGGCGTTCGATGCCGGCGGCGATGCTTCGCACAGCGTCATGCGGCCATCGGGCTCACGGCGGCCCTGCAACGGGATCGGCTTGCGATGCGCATCGTAGTAGTAGCTGCCGTCGACGCGCCAGCGGCCCGCGTCGTTGCGGTTGATTGCGTCGTAGGTCTGCAGCGACACGTGGACCGGCGCGGTGCCGATCGTGCCGGTGTAGTTGACGACTTCGTACCAGCCTGCATAAGACGCGGCCGGCGCGCAGGCGAACGGCACGGCGAGCATGGCGGCGAACGGGCAGGCGTAGCGGGCGCGACGGGTGTTCCGGGGCATGGGCGTTTTTTGTGCGTGGTGTGGGGCCGGGCGTCACGGATATCGGTCCGGCCGTGTCGAGCCGTGCGGCGGGCCGCCCGTGCGCCGCCATTGTATCCATCCGCCCCACCCGAATGCGCTGCCTCCGCGCAGGCGGTGACAAGGGCGCGCACGCGACACGCGCCGGTCGCGGAACCGCGCAGGCCGCGCGATCCGGTCGACCGGCCCGCTGCCGACGACCTCAGGCCGCGCTGGCCTCGTCGATCCGGCGGATGTCGTCCTGATCGAGCGTGACGCGGATCGCGTCGCCGAGCGATTCCAGCTGCGCCAGCGACGTCGCGCTTGCGATCGGTGCGGTGATTGTCGGCCGCGCGATCTGCCAGGCGAGCGCGATCGCGGCCGGCTGCGTGCCGTGTTTCGCGGCTACCGCATCGAGTGCCGCGAGGATGCGCAGCCCGCGTTCATTCAGGTAGCCGGCGACGCGGTCGCCGCGCACGCTCTTCTTCAGGTCGGCCTCGCTGCGGTACTTGCCCGACAGGAAGCCGCTCGCGAGCGCGTAGTAATTGACGACGCCGAGCTTCAGGTCGCGCACGACCGGTTCGAGATCGCGTTCGTAGTTCGCACGATCGAACAGGTTGTATTCGGGCTGGATGACCTGGTACGCGGGCAGGCCGTCGCGCTGGCTGATGTCGGCGGCTTCGCGCAGCCGCGCGCCGCTGTAGTTCGATGCGCCGATGATCCGCACCTTGCCCGCTTCGATCAGCGTTTGATACGCGCCGAGCGTTTCCTCGAGCGGGGCTGTATCGGCGAGATCGCTGTGCGAGAAATACAGGTCGATGTAGTCGGTCTGCAGGCGGCGCAGCGAATCGTCGGCGGCTTTCAGGATGTTGTCTTTCGTCAGCCCCGCGCGCGCGGCCAGCAGGCCGACCTTGGTCGAGATCACGACCTGTTCGCGCTTGCCGGAGCGCTTGAGCCACTTGCCGATGATCGTTTCCGATTCGCCGCCGCTGTTGCCGGGGGCCCAGGCCGAGTAGACATCGGCCGTGTCGATGAAGTTGATGCCGGTGTCGGCGAGCGCGTCGAGCAGCGCAAACGACGTGTTCTCGTCGACGGTCCAGCCGAAGACGTTGCCGCCGAACGCGAGCGGCGAAACCTGGATGTTCGATGTGCCGAGGGGGCGGTGTGCCATGTTTCTCTCCGGGTGCTGCGGGATCAGGGGATTGGACTGCGGGAGATGAAGCCGGTCGCGTTGAGACGGCGAAGCGCAGCACGAGGTTCCTCCTGCAGCACGCAAACCGACGTGTTCGGAGGCCGTGTGTCGGGATGCCGGATCAAGCGGCATCATCATGGATGCGCCATCCGTTCGAGCGTCGCCCGGTACGCCGCAAGATATTGTATTTGTTACCGATTTCTTGCGAGAGGCGAAGAAATTACCGGGTCGTGTCAGCGTTGTCGCTGGTCGCGCTCTACGATATCCTTTCATCCCAAAAATAGGGAGGCAGCGCGCCGCTGCCATTCGAACGAAAGATCATTCTGAGGCGGTCATGGCTGACCTTGCAGCATTTATTCGCCCTCCGTTTTTCCTGCAAGACAAGCGCTTGCTCACGCTGTCTTTCCCCCACGACGACGCGCCTTCGGTCACCGACTCGTACGGCCGGCATCGTCCGGCGCGGCTGGTTGTCGAGCGGCTCGTCGCGCACGAGGGGCTCGGGATCGACTTCACGTTCGAACTGACGCTGCTGTCCGGCGAGGCCGGCGTCACGCTGGACGACATGCTGGGCAAGCTGCTCGCGGTGTCGATGGTGCGCCCCGATGGCGGCCTGCGTTATTTCACCGGTTACTGCACCGAGTTTTCGCTGGTCCGCAACGACGATTCGATTGCGGAATATCGCGCGGTGCTGCGCCCGTGGAGCCATTTCCTGCGGACCCGCGTGAACAACCGCCTGTTCCTCGGCCAATCGCTTCAGCAGCAGATCGGCACGCTGCTCGCCGATTACCAGGGGCTCGCGCCGTCGTGGGAGTGGCGCGTGCGCGGCGACGATCCCGCGCGCACGATGAACGTCCAGGGCGGTGGGCTCGGCGAAAGCGACTGGAACTACATCGTCCGCCATCTGGAAGCCGTCGGGTGCCTGTACTGGTGGGAGCACGACGAGAAAGGCCTGAAGCTGATCGTCGGCGACGACAGCACGGTGCAGTGCCCGGCCGTCGACGGTCGCTCGCCCGTGATCCGTTTCCAGACGCACGACGGTCCGATGGCCGCCGACGCCATTTCGCAATGGTCCTCGGTGCGGTTGCTGTCCGCCGGCAGTTACAGCGCGACCGCGTTCGATTTCAAGGCGCCGCATGCGGCCAATGCGCAGATTCCGACGCTGCATCCGCCGGGCGTCGCGCCGCAGGTCGAGCATCACGAATACGTGGGGCACTACGGTTTCGCGAAACAGACGCGCGCCGGCGATGCGCTCGCACGCGTGCGGATGGAGGAGATCGAGGCGGCCGCGACGCGTTTCGACGCGGCCGGCAACCATCACGGCATCCTGCCCGGACGCTGGTTCCAGCTGTCCGATCACTTCAGCGCGGCGTCGGGCAGCCCGCAGGATCACGAGTACCTGATTCTCGAAGCCCGTCACGAAGCAGCGAACAACTACCTGCAGGCGGACGGCAAGCCCGAGTATCGCAACCGCTTCGTCGCGGGCCATCGGCATACGCCCTGGCGCCCGGGCCGTGGCTTCAACAGCGAGCCTGTGCGCGTGCTGGCGCCGCAAACCGCGACCGTCGCGGGCGCGAAGGGCGCCGGCAGCATTGACGTCGACGAATACGGTCGGGTCTGCATCGTCTACCACTGGGATCGTGCGGCGCAGACCAGCGCACGGATTCGCGTGGCTGCCGGCTGGGCCGGCGGCGAGAAGGGCATGATCGCGCATCCCCGCGTGGGCAGCGAGGTGGTCGTGATGTGCCTCGACGGCAATCCCGACCGGCCGATCGTGGCGGGTACCACATACAACGCGGAACGGATGCCGCCATGGGCGCTGCCCGACCAGCAGGTGTTGACGGGGCTGCGCAGCCGCGAGCTGTCGGGCGACGCCGGTAACGCGGCGGGCGGCCGCTCGAACCACGTGCTGCTCGACGACACGCCGCAGCAGCTCCAGTTGAAGCTGCGCAGCGATACCGACGCCAGCGAACTGACCCTGGGACACAACGTCCGCATCGACAATACGCAGGGGCGCACCGATCAGCGCGCGCGCGGGTTCGAGTTGCGGACCGACGCGCACGGTGCGGTTCGGGCGGCCAAGGGCCTGTTGGTGACCAGCGAAGCGCGCTACGACGCGCGCGCCCATGCGACGGACATCGACGAAACCGTCGCGCGCCTCGACAGGGCGCACGACCTGCACGAATCGTTGTCGGGTTCCGCGCACGACGTGAAGGCGCAGGAGTCCGGCGACCAGGATGCCGTCCATCAGGCGCTTCGCACGCAGAACGACGGCCTGAGAGGCACCGGCGGCAATCCTCAGCAAGGCGAGTTTCCGGAGTTCGCGCAGCCGTTTCTCGCACTCGCCAGCCCGGCCGGGATCCTGGCCACGACGACGGGGTCGACCCATGTCGCGAGCGACCAGCACGTCGCGTTGACGAGCGGCGCCCATACGAGCATCGGCGCGGGCAAGAGCATGCTGGTCAGCGCGCAGGAGGCCGTGCGCGTCGCCGCGTTCGAAAAAGGCATCCGGCTCGTGGCCGCCGCCGCCGACATCGACATCCAGGCGCTGAAGGACAGCATCAACGTGCTGGCCAAGCTGGACGTGAAGGTCGATGCGAACCGCATCACCATCACCGCGAAGGAAGAAGTCCTGATCAACGGCGGCACCAGCTATACGCGCTGGAACGGCAGCGGCATCGTGCACGGGACCAAGGGCGAATTCACCGCGCATGCCGCGTCGCATACATTCATGGGGCCGGACAGCCTGCCGGTGCCCGCGCGCGCGTTCCCGGGCACGGCGTGCGCGCCGTGCATGGTCAACGCGGCATCGATGGCGTCGCCGTTCGCGGCCAAGGCGTGAGGCAGGGCAGCGCATGACGAATGACCTGATTGCCGCGCAGGCGGCCGACGCGTTGCAGGCGGCGCTGTCGTCGCAGGACGGGCTGCGCGCTTACGTCCTGATCGATGGCGCATTGCTCGATACCTTGCCGGACGATGACAAGGCGTCGTGGCCCGCGTTCGTCGCGGCCTCGCTGCTCGACGACGCCGCCGACGACGAGGCGAGAATCGTCGGGCCGCTGCTGTTCGAATGGCAGCCCGGCGCCGACGGTGCCGATGCCGCGGACGCGATCGAGCCGCGCAGCATTCCGTGGCCGGCAGCGAGCGTGCTCGTGTCGCCGCTGTCGCTCGAGCGACTGGCCGCGCATCTGGCGCCGATGGTGGACGTCCAGCTCGAGCAGATGGAGAGCGTGATGCTGATGCGCTTCTTCGATCCGCGCGTGCTGCCGTTCTGGCTCGACATGCTGCCCGCCGCGCATCGCGCGTATCTGGCGCAGGGCGTGCGGCACTGGATTCACCGCGATACCTCGCTGCAGCTCCGGACGGCGGACATCGCCGCGCCCGCCAACGTCAGGCAGGCCGCCGAATTTCCGCTGCAGTTGACCCAGGCTCAGGAAGACGATCTGCTCGCCGCCTGCTATCCGTACACGATGCTCGAGCGGCTGCGTACCGAAAAGCCCGCGCTGCTCGCGTCGTTGCCGGCCGCACAGCACTACGGCTTCGTGCGCGATCAACTGGCGCGCTGCCGCGCGCACGGCGCCGACAGCGCGGCGTCGCTGCTGATCTATTGCGAACTGGCGTTGCGGTACGGCGCGCGCTTCGACGAGGATCCGGCGATGGCCGCCGTGTTCGACGCGGTGGCGCAGGGGCAGGCGTTTCCGGAGGCACTGGCGCTGGTGCCGGCGGAAGACTGGCGGCGCATGCAGGAAGCGGCCGCGTGATGGCGCGTGCGCGACGCGACTCGAATGAAATCGACTGGAAGAGAAGGAAGTTCAATATGAACCGCTGCTGGATCAGCTTGCTGTCCGTGATGGTCTTTTCCACGGCTGCGTGCAGCAAAACCACGGGCGATGCTGAAAAGGAAAGCCTGGCCCCCGGCGACGCGAGCAAGTGGAATGACCCGAATTACGACGTCATAACGGCGGGGTCTTTCAACTATACGGATTACGATATCTACGGCGTTTACCTCCTGCCGCCGGACAAGAACAGCCTCGACGATGCGGCGAGCGCCGATGGGAAGAGCGCGACGCCGCGGAGCGCGACACGCTGGACAGGCGGCGGCGGGCAAAGACCGAGCCTCGCATGGGATTTGCGATGGACCACGCCTCGCAAGTTCAAAGTGTGGTGGGAGCGCGTGGTCGACAAGCGCGCATTGGAAGCTTCGTCCCCCGATTACGACGAGTACACGCATCGAGAAACCCGACCCGGGATGGCATGGTGCGAAGGCGAGATCACGATCACGCGCCCGCCCGTGAAGGGCAAGAGCGGCGGTATCGTGTTGCACTTCTTCCCCGATGGCCGTGTGGAAGGTGATATGGACTTCCACGTCGATGGCCCAGTCCCGAAGGTGGCGCTTTCAATGCGCGACGAGCAGCGCAAGCTGACCGGTCGTGCCTGCCTGAAGGAAATTCCCAATCCGTTCTATGGGCGCAAGAAGCCGGCCCAATGGAACTGACGCTGGGCACATTGCCGAAACAGGAGCGAAACTGCCGTGAGCAATCCCCCCATTGTCAGACGCATCTCGGATCTCACCCCCGCCGAGGACGCCATCCGCAGTGCCCAGCGAGAAATTCTTGATCCGCTGCTGATCGAGCAATGCAAGGAGTGCCCGAAGCCCGTGTGGTTCACGGCATTCTTCGACGGAACGGGCAACAACTTCGACCTGGACGGCCGTGGTTTGAAGGATGTCAAGCTGACCAAGTACAGCAATATCGCGAAGCTCTGGCGGTTTGCGCATGCTGAAGACAACGCGTTCCCCCGGACTGTTGCACGCTATGTCGAAGGTGTCGGCACGCCGTGCGACAAAGTAGGAGATACCGGAAAAGGTCTCGACAACGCACTCGGTATGGCTGCCGCGAGAAAAGGCGAGTTGCGCATCCGATGGATGCTCAACGAACTCGACAGGCATGTCACCGGCCACATGCCCGCTGTGAGCCAGATCAACCTGGCCGTATTCGGTTTCTCGCGGGGCGCGACGGAAGCGCGTGCCTTCGTTCGCATGCTGACCGAGCAACTCGCCGAGAATATCGGCGGGAGGCTTTGGTGGAACAAGAAGAACATGAAGGGGCATCGCCCCGAAGTGGTCGTCTATTTCCTTGGAATTCTTGATACGGTTTCGTCAACGGGCTTCGGCGGCAGCCGTGTCGAGGCTGCGGGACCGGCCATCGCTACCATTTTTTTCGGACCGCTCGCCGGCGGTTACCTCTACTACATCGACAAAGGCGGTCACGCGGAATGGGCGAACGATATTCGCATTCCGGGCTACGTGCGGCAATGTGTTCACTATGTGGCGTCGCAGGAGGTGCGGGAAAAATTCCCCGGTGACTCGGTGCGGGAAGACCAGAAGATTCCCGCGAACTGCCGCGAGGTGTACTACCCTGGCATGCACTCGGACGTGGGCGGTGGTTACGAGCACAACTACCAGGAAGGTCGAACCAACGAGTTGGCCAACGTTGCGCTGAACAATCTCTATATCGAAGCATGGAAGGCCGGCGTCCCGTTTCGTTCACCAAAGGAACTGCTTGCGGACGCCGGGCAACAGTTCGAGATTTCCAAGGAGCTGGAGGCCGCATGGAATGTCTACATGGGTCAGGGGGGCGGCAAAAGTGCGGGCGTGGCGCCGAACAGCGACAGGCTCGAGGCGCAGGTCATTTGGCACATGAACCGCTATTATCAGTGGCGCGCCAGCAGAAGCCGACGCCTGAAGGACGGCCGTCTGAAGCCACCCGGTGGCGTGGACGATCATATGGTCATTACCGATCGCGAGTGGAATGAAGATACGGATCGCTTGCGTCACGCAAACGGCGGATACCTGACTGTCTCTGTTTCGGAACAGGAAAAAGCCATCGACGCGGCCGTCCGGGTTGCCGGCAACTGGCTGGGTAGCCTCGATCCAGCGACGCGCGCGGCGTTCGACAAGTTCTTCGACCACTATGTGCACGATTCGATTGCAGGTTTCAAGAAGCAGATGGAAGACGGCTACGTCGGCGCTGCGGAATTGAGCCGCTGGACGGTCAACCGCCAGTACTTCATGGGCAAGCGCGGCAAGAAGTTCCTGTACTGGCGCTACGAGGGCGACAAGGCCGAGCAGGCCGCCACGCAACTCGCCAAGGCCGATCCGGCCAAGCAGCAGGATCCGATGGCCGCCGACGAACCCCAACTGGCCAGCAACCAGCCCATCGGCGGCACGCTGCCCGACACGACATCGGCGGCCTGACGCCGATCGCGACCGGCTGACCTCACGTCGCGGCAGACCGCATCTGCCGCGACGCTCCCCTCCCTACCGCAACTGCACGGCCGCGAGAAACAGCACCATGCTGCCGATCGCGCCGTCCAGCACGCGCCACGCAACGGCCTTGCGGAACCACGGCGCGAGCAATCGTGCCCCATAGCCGAGCCCGAGGAACCACACGACGCTGACCGACATCGCGCCGATCGCGAACGCGAGCCGCGCGCCTTCCGGTTCACGCGCGCCGGCCGTGCCGATCAGCAGGAACGTGTCGAGATACACGTGCGGGTTGAGCCACGTGAACGCGAGCGTCATCAGCACGATCGCGAGCCCGCTCTGCGGCGGCGGGGCGACCGCATCGCCGCGCACGTCGAGCGTTTCATGGCCCGGCTTGAACGCGCGGCGCAGCGCGTTGATGCCGAACCACGCGAGATAGGCGAGCCCCACATACAGCACCGCATGGACGAAGGTCGGATAGCGTTCGACGAGCGCCGATGCGCCGCCGACGCCTGCGCCGATCAGGATCATGTCGGACAGTGCGCACAGCAGCACGATCTTGCCGACGTGAGAGCGCATGATGCCCTGCCGCAGCACGAATGCGTTCTGCGCGCCGATGGTGACGATGAGCGACCCGCAGAGCGCGGCGCCGTGGGAAAAAGCGAGCCAGTTCATGATGGATGACAGCAGGAGAAGCAGTAGACGGATGAATCGGGTAGCGCTAGTCTGCGGTCAGCATGAAAATAAGAGAAGCTAAATCACCTAATGCAGATTAAGGAAATCTAATGCTCGACTACGCGTTGCTCGATGCCCTCGCGGCGGTGATCCGGCACGGTTCGTTCGAGCGTGCGGCCAAGGAGCTGAATGTCACGCCGTCGGCCGTGTCGCAGCGCGTGAAATTGCTGGAGGAGCGGGTCGGAAGCGTGCTCGTCAAGCGCGGGCAGCCGTGCGTCGCGACGACGTCGGGTGCGCTGCTGTGCCGTCACACCGAGCGCGTGCAGCTGCTCGAGGCCGAGCTGGGCGGGCGGATGCCGGCACTGCCGGGCCAGATCGCGAGCGCATGGCCGACGTTGCGCGTGGCCGTCAACGACGACAGCGTCGCGACGTGGTTCATCGACGCGGTCGGGCCGTTCTGCACGGAGCGCGAAACGTTGCTCGATCTCGTGATCGACGATCAGGATTACACGGCGTCGCGTATTCGCGACGGCAGCGTGCAGGGCGCCGTGACCGCGCAGGCCGAACCGATCCAGGGGTGCCGATCGGAGCGGCTCGGGCGGATCCGCTATCGCGCGGTATGCTCGCCGGCGTTTTACGAACGCTACTTCGGCGCGGGCATTACCCGCGATGCACTGCGTCGTGCGCCGTGTGTGATGTTCAATCCGAAGGACGGGCTGCAGGCGCGTTTCATCCGGCGCGTGACGCGCGCGGATCTCGATCCGCCGCAGCACTGGATACCGCACGTCGCGGGCTATCTGCGCGCATGCGAGACGGGATTGGGATGGGGGATGTGTCCGGACCGGATGGTCGATCGCCAGCTGGCGGCGGGTGAACTGGTCGATATGTCGCGCGGGCGAACGATCGATATCGACCTTTACTGGCAGAGCTGGCGTTTGTCGATCGGCTGGCTCGACGATTTCAGCGCGGCGCTGAAGGCGCGCGCCGCGCTGTTCCTCGATTGACCGGTCGCGTGACGCGGGCGGCGCGGCGCGCGAGATGCGCGCCGTGCGGGATCACGTCAGACGTGGTGCAGGCCGTCGAAATCGACGATCTGGACGTGGCGGCCCTGCATTTCGATCAGGCCGCGCTTCTGGAATTTCGACAGCGTGCGGCTGACCGTTTCGAGCGTCATGCCGAGGTAGCTGCCGATATCTTCGCGCGTCATCCGCAGGTTGAATTCCGACGGCGAGTAGCCGCGCTTCAGGTAACGCGACGATACGTCGAGCAGGAACGCGGCGACGCGCTCTTCGGCGTTCAGCGAACCGAGCAGCATCGTTTGCGACGTTTCGCGCACGATCTGTTCGCTCATCAGCTTGTGCATGCGCAACTGCATCGAACCGGCTTCCGAGCACAATGCCTTGAGTGCGCTGTACGGAATCACGCAGACGGAGCTGTCTTCCAGCGCGACCGCGGTGCGCGGATGCGTGTCGTCGCAGATGCCGTCGAGGCCGAGCGCTTCGCCGGCGAGATGCAGGCCGGTGACCTGCTCGCGGCCGTCGTGGCGCGTCGCGACGGTTTTCAGCGAACCCGAGCGCACCGCGTACAGGTTGTCGAATGCGTCGCCTTCGCGGAACAACGCTTCGCCGCGCTTGACGGGACGCGCCGCGCAGATGACCGATTCGAGGCGACTGAGCGCTTCGGGCGCCAGCCCCTGCGGCATGCACAGGTGCCGCATCGCGCACGTCGAGCAGTGTGCGGCCTGGCGAGGCGCCCAGCTACCGGCATGAGGCGTGGCGGCGGGACGTGTGGCGACGGGCGTCAGCATGATCGTTTACTCCGGCGTTGAATCGACGGAATCATTGTCCCACCGCAACTTGCCGCTGTCGGGTGACAAAACGTCGCGACCGGCCGCGTATGCCGAACGCCGTTCACGCGGCCGTCTCGTCGACGTTGGCGGCCGCCGGGATCAGCAGCACGGGCAGCGTCGCGTGGCGCACGCATTGCTCGGCGATGCTGCCGAGCACGAGACGGCGGAACCCGCGGCGGCCGTGCGTGCCGAGCACCAGCAGATCGGCGCCGAACGCTTTCGCGCCGTCCAGGATCAGCGACGATACGTCGTTGAGCGACGTCGCTTCGCTCAGCCGCGTCTCGCCCTTCACGCCCGCTGCCTGCATCAGCGTCGCGAAATCCTTCGCGAGCGCGTCGCCCTGCGCGACGAGCTGGTCGCGCAGCACGGACGGATCGTAGCCGGGCACGTTGTAGTAGATCGCGGCGTTCTCGACGACGTAGAACGGTTGCAGCTCGGCGCCGTGCGATTTCGCGAGCGCCAGCGCGGCATCGAACGCATGGCGGGACGTGTCGCTGCCGTCGACGGCAACCAGAATACGCTTGTACATAGTGTCTCCGAGTGGCGGGTTGAAACGAAGTCGGCCGGATGGCCGATCGGGCTGGGCGATGCGAGATGCTGCGAGGCAGGGTAAACCAATGGCCGGGACTTTGCAGCGAGGTGCCGGTCGTGCCGCGCGGCGGTGCCGCCTCCGATTTTGCGGCGCACGCCATGCACGGGGTGCATGCAGTGACGTGCGGGACGTGTCGTGCGGCGTGGCCGCCGCCGTCGTCCGCATCGTCGGTGGAAACGCATGCGCGGGCAGCGTTGTCGCGCGCGGCGCATGCGCATGCATGTGCATCGCCACGCGCGCCGATCGAAGCGACACCGCGCGACGGTCACGCGGATGCATCGCCCGCATCGCCATTCAATCGCAATCGTGCCGTTTCGACATGACCTCGATCAACGCATCTGCATCGGCGCGATTCACGGCGTGCATGAGACCGCCGGCGCCGTCGCGCGGAATCGTTCGTTCCTGCATCGCGCGGTTGCCGGCCCATGGTCGGCGCACCGTCGCGTGCGCCGATCCTCGGCCATCGGCTGTCGGCCGATACCGGTTGGCAAACGAACGATCGATTCAAACGCTGCGCCGGCTATCTCGGGACGGCCGTCAGCTCGAATACGCGCTCCGGCCGCCGCTGGTGGCCGGGCCAGTACGTGCTGCCGTACATCCGGTGGACGGGGCCGAACGGCGCATCGCTCATCGCCGGCGGTGCGTCGAAGCCTTTCTCGATCACCATGTATCCGGCACGCAGCGCGAACGCCGGATGGTTGCCGCCGGGGCGGCTGTCGAACCCGGCGAAGCCGTCGCCGGCTTCCGGCATCGCATTGACGAGCGACGCGTTGCTGCGCGTGATCTGGTCGGGCGAGATCGGCCCGCCGCCGGCGAGACGCGACGCCTCGCGGTTCTTGCCGTCGGTGTCGACCGTGCTGTCGTGCGTGTCGTCGTTGTCGAGCTCGATGCTGCGTGGGCGCAAGCGCTCGGTTTGACCGGATGATTCCATCGCGGCTCTCCTCGCGGCGAAGCGTTCCGGATCGAAGCAAATCCCGTTCCGGACATGACGGGAAAAGGCGCGCGGGCGATCGCCGCGGTCGCGCGACGCGCACTGATTTGTCGTGATTTATTTCAGCTAGAAGACGCGTTTTCTACAGAGTATGATTCTTTTCCTGCGAAGCGGCGACAGGGGATTGAGTCGCGCCGCCTCTGCCCGCGCCGGGGCGCTGCAGCACCCTTAAAGACGGGCAGTGAACAACAAAGCAAGGGACTAGAGGTGGCGGATTCATGCAAGCGACTACTGCCTTCACGCACCGCGGTTATCTGTTGAACTGTGCACCCGCGCGTGCCAGCGACGGTTCGTTCAAGCCCTATGTCGTGATCTCCCGATCGAGCGACGGGGAGCTCGTTGCGAACCGCTTTTTCCCGATCGAGCTCCAGTTCAACGACGAAGGCGACGCGATCGCGCACGCGCGCGACTGGGCCGTGCGATGGATCGACGCCAGCAGCATCACGATCTGACGCCGCCGCGATTCGGTGCCCTCGGCCGTCCGGCCGATCCCCGGCGTGCCGCTGCCGGGCACAAAACGCGGTAATCTTGCGGAACCCGTCACTTTATTAGCGGCCGTGCGACCGAGCGCGGCCGCCTGCATTGATATATGTCGACATCACCCGCCCGTCAGTGGGGCCTGGAAGAAATCGTCGCCGGCTTGCGTGAGTCGCGCGAGGAACTCCATCGCACGCGCCATCCGCGCGGCATCCGCGAACTGCCGTCACGCGATGCGATCTGCAAGATTGTGACCGGCCTGCGCGCGTCGATGTTTCCGACGCACTACGGCGCACCGGATCTGACCGACGAAAGCGTCGATTTCTACGTCGGTCACACGCTCGAAAGCACGCTGCGCATCCTGTCCGAACAGATCCGCCGCGCGCTGCCGTTCCTGCCCGAACATGCCGATACGCCGTTCGCCGAGCTCGACGAACGCGCGTTCGAGATCGCGCGCGAATTTGGCCGGCAGTTGCCGGCGGTCCGCGCGCTGCTCGTCAGCGATATCCAGGCCGCCTATGCGGGCGATCCGGCCGCGCAGCACATCACCGAGATCCTGCTGTGCTACCCCGGCGTGCTGGCGATGATGCACCACCGGCTCGCACACGCGCTGCACCAGCTTGGCGTACCGCTGCTTGCGCGATTCATCAATGAAATCGCCCATTCGGCCACCGGCATCGACATCCACCCGGGCGCGCAGATCGGCCCGAGCTTCTTCATCGACCACGGCACGGGTGTCGTGATCGGCGAGACGGCGATCATCGGCGAGCGCGTGCGCGTGTACCAGGCCGTCACGCTCGGCGCGAAAAGCTTTCCGGCCGATGGCGACGGTGCGCTGGTCAAGGGCAACGCACGGCACCCGATCGTCGAGGACGACGTGGTGATCTACGCGGGCGCGACGATTCTCGGCCGCGTGACGATCGGGCGCGGTTCGGTGATTGGCGGCAACGTGTGGCTCACGCACAGCGTGCCGCCCGGCACGAGCGTCGCGCAGGGCAAGGTTCGCGAAGGCGGGAGCACCGAGAAGCCGTAACGCGGCGCGCGGGCACCGGCTGCCTGCTGCCGCGCGCGTCGGTCAGTGCTTGCTGTCGGGCGCGCGGTGCTTGTACAGCACGTCCTGGTCGACGCGGATCAGGTTCTGCCCCGCATCGACGACGAAATCCACGCCGTTGTACGCGTTGCCCGTCAGCATCAGGATCGCGCTCGCGACGTCGTCGGGCCCCGCGATGCGCGCGAGCGGCGTCGATGCGCGGCTCGCGTGTTCGAAGTCGGCCTGCGTCTGGTCGTCGCTCGGCAGCATCAGCCCGGGGAACACCGCGTTCACGCGCAGCACCGGCGCGGACGACAGCGCGAGCATCTGCGTAAGGTTGCCGAGCGCGGCCTTCGCGACCGTATAGCTGAAATGGTCGCGGTGAAAGTTTTCCTTGATCTTCTGGTCGACCACGTTCACGACGACACCCTGCGTACCGGCCGCGCGGGCCCGTTCGTAGAACGCGCGCGTGAGCAGGATCGGCGCGCGGCAGTTGACGGCCCACGCCTGGTCGAACGCCGCGAGGTCGAAGCTCGGGAAATGATCCTGCCAGAATACCGACGCGTTGTTGACGAGCACGTCGAGGCGCCCGAAGCGCGCATACACCTGGTCGATCAGCGCGGTGATCTGTTCGGCATCCGACAGGTCAGCCTGCAACGCAACCGAATCATGCCCGCGCTCGGCGATCGTGCGGGCCGCTGCCTGCGCCGCATCGGCCGAACGGTCGTAGTGCACCGCGGTGCGATAGCCGTGCGCGGCGAAATACTCGGCGAACGCGCGCCCGGCCCGGCGCGCGGCGCCGGTCACGAGCACGACGGGCGCGTGCGCCGTTTGCTTCGTCGACTCCATTACGTATTCGTCAGGTTGACTGAAGAAGGATTCGCGACGATCGACAGGAATTCGCGCCGCGTCGACGGATCGGTGCGGAACGTGCCGAGCATGCGCGACGTCACCATCTCGACGCCCGGCTTGTGCACGCCGCGCGTCGAGATGCACTGGTGCGCGGCTTCGAGGATCACGCCGACGCCCTTCGGCTGCAGCACGTCGAACAGCGTGTCGGCGATCTGCACGGTCATCTTTTCCTGGATCTGCAGGCGCTTCGCGAACGCGTCGACGAGGCGCGCGAGTTTCGAGATGCCGACCACGCGATGGTTCGGCAGATACGCGACGTGCGCGCGGCCGATGATCGGCACCATGTGGTGCTCGCAGTAGCTCTCGAAGCGGATGTCCTTCAGCACGATCATTTCGTCGTAGCCGTCGACTTCGCTGAACGTGCGCGCGAGGATGTCGCGCGGCTCCAGCGCGTAACCGGCGAAGAACTGCTCGTAGGCGCGCACGACGCGCGCGGGCGTGTCGATCAGGCCTTCGCGTGCGGGATCGTCGCCCGCCCAGCGCAACAGCACGCGAACGGCGTCTTCCGCTTCTTCGCGGCTCGGACGGGATGCGGCCGGCTCGGGCCGCGCGGACTTCTTTTTAGCCATCTATCTGCTCCATCGAATGCCGCCGCCGGGGCGGCGCGGAATCCGGGCATTGTTTCATGCTTTCGCAGGTCGCGTGCGAGGCCCGGCACTCACTTCGGCCATTCGTCCTGCTCGTCGTTGAACAGCGACGCGACGACGCCGCGCAGCCACGCCGTGCGCGGATCGTTGTGGTACTTGCGATGCCAGTGCTGCTTCAGGTCGAAGCGCGGCAGGGCGAGCGGCGGCTCGACGGGCACGATGAACGCGTGCTCGGCTGCATACGCATAGCCGATCGCATGCGGCACCGTCGCGATCAGGTCGGTGCGGCTCAGGATGAACGGCAGGCTCATGAAATGCGGCGTCTCGAGCACCGCGCGGCGCTGCATGCGCTGCTTCGCGAGATATTTCTCGAGCACCTCCTGGCTGCGCCCTTCGGCACGCACTACCGCGTGCCCGCAGGTGAGGAACTGTTCGACCGTGAACGGCGGCGCCTGTTCGAACGGATGGCCGCGCCGCATCAGGCAGACGAACCGGTGCGTGAACAGCCGCTGCTGGAAGAAGTTGTTGCCGTCGAGATCGGGGAAGTAGCCGACCGCGAGATCGATCGACCCGGCTTCGAGGCCGCGACCGACTTCGTCGTGCGCGAGCGAGACGGAGCGCAGGTTCGCGTGCGGCGCCCGCATCGCGAACGCCTGCAGCAGCTTCGGCAGGAACACGATCTCGCCCACGTCCGACAGCGCGATCGAGAACGTATGCGTGCTCGCGGCCGGGTCGAAGTCGTGCGGCGCGACGAGGCCGCGCTCGATCTGCGCGAGCGCGTCGCGGGCGGCCGGCAGCAGCGCGAGCGCGCGCGGCGTCGGTTCCATCCCGCGCGACGTGCGCACGAACAGCGGATCGCCGAAGTACTCGCGCAGCCGGCCGAGCGCCGTGCTCACGCGCGGCTGGCTGACGCCGAGCAGGTCGCCGGCACGGCTCACGTTGCGCGTGTCGTCGAGCGCGACGAGGTAGGGAATGAGGTTCAGATCGAGCGCTTCCATCGCCAGGCCAGTATCTTGAAAACGTATACAACATATCTCCTGAATCGCGTTGCCGCATAGTCGGGAAAGCGCTCAAATGTGTTCGACGATTCGAATTAATGTTCAGGAGACGAACAATGCGCACCCAGGTCGCCATCATCGGCGCCGGCCCGTCCGGCCTTTTGCTTTCCCATCTGCTGCGCCTGCAAGGCGTCGATTCCATCCTCGTCGAAGCGCGTTCGCGCGAATACTGCGAGAACCGCATTCGCGCCGGCGTGCTGGAACAGGGCACGGTCGACACGCTGAACGACGCCGGCCTCGGCGAGCGGATGCGCCGCGAGGGGCTCGAACATCACGGCATCGAGCTGCTGTTCTCGGGCCAGCGCCATCGCATCGACCTGTCCGAATTGACCGGCGGGCGCGCAATCACCGTCTACAGCCAGCATGAAGTCGTGCGCGACCTGATCGCGGCGGGCGTCGAGCATGGCCACCAGATGCATTTCGAAGTCAGCGACGTCGCGCTGCACGACGTCGAAGGCGAACACCCGTTCGTCACGTTCAAGCATGCGGACGGCCGCGAAGACCGCATCGACTGCGACTACATCGCCGGCTGCGACGGCTTCCACGGCATCGCGCGCCAGACGATCCCGGCCGAGCGGCTGAACACGTTCGAACGCGTGTATCCGTTCGCGTGGCTCGGCATCCTTGCCGACGCGGCGCCGTCGCTCGACGAGCTCGTCTACGCGCATCACGACAACGGTTTCGCGCTGTTCTCGATGCGCTCGCCGACGGTCACGCGCCTGTACCTGCAGTGCAAGCCCGACGAGGACCTCACCGAATGGTCCGATGCGCGGATCTGGGACGAACTGCACACGCGCTTCTCGAACGACACGGGCTGGACGCCGACCGAGGGCCGGATCACGCAGAAAAGCGTGACCCCGATGCGCAGCTTCGTGTCGGAGACGATGCAGCACGGGCGCCTCTTCCTCGCCGGCGACGCCGCGCACATCGTGCCGCCGACCGGCGCGAAGGGGATGAACCTCGCGGTGGCCGACGTCCGCGCGCTGTCCCGCGCGCTCGGCGCGCGCTACCGCAACGGCGACGCGACGCTGCTCGACGCGTATTCGGCGACCTGCCTCGAACGCGTGTGGCGCGCCGAGCACTTCTCGTACTTCATGACGAACATGCTGCACTCGTCGCCGGAAGACTCGCCGTTCGTCAATCGCCTGAAGTTTGCCGAGCTGAAATACGTGACGCGCTCGCGGGCCGCCGCGCAGTCGCTCGCCGAAAACTACGTCGGGCTGCCGTTCGACGACGCGACGGCCCCCGAGGGAACCCGCCTTGACAACGCGCTGTGCGCGACTCTATGATCGGCCCATCGTTCGCTAATCGAATCTGGGTTCGATTAGCGAACAAATACCGGGATCGAGATCGGCCCCGGCGCGACACGCGGCACGCGCGTGTCCCCTCGACAGGCCGCGCATCGAGCCGCGGGTTCGTATCAGGAAGAGACATGGTCAACAAGATTTTCGAATCGCTTCAGTCGGCGGTGGCCGACATCCACGACGGCGCGACAATCATGATCGGCGGCTTCGGCACGGCCGGCATGCCGTCCGAGCTGATCGACGCGCTGATCGAACAGGGCGCGCGCGACCTGACGATCGTCAACAACAACGCGGGTAACGGCGAGACGGGCCTCGCGGCGCTGCTGAAGGCGAAGCAGGTGCGCAAGATCATCTGCTCGTTCCCGCGCCAGAGCGATTCGCAGGTGTTCGACGGGCTGTACCGCGCCGGCGAGATCGAGCTGGAACTCGTGCCGCAGGGCAACCTCGCGGAGCGTATCCGCGCGGCGGGTGCCGGCATCGGCGGCTTCTTCACGCCGACGGGTTACGGCACCAAGCTCGCGGAAGGCAAGGAAACGCGCGTGATCGACGGCAAGCCGTATGTGTTCGAGACGCCGATCCACGCCGATTTCGCGCTCGTGAAGGCGTACAAGGGCGATCGCTGGGGCAATCTCGTGTATCGCAAGACCGCGCGCAACTTCGGGCCCATCATGGCCAGCGCCGCGAAGGTCGCGATCGTGCAGGTGTCGGAAGTCGTGCCGCTCGGCGCGCTGAACCCGGAACACATCGTGACGCCGGGCATATTCGTCCAGCGCGTCGTCGAGGTGCCGCAGGCCGCGCATGCGGCCGAGCTGGCCGCCGAACATGCTGCATCGCAAGCCGCTTGAGGGAGATATTCAGATGAAACGACTGACCCGCGATGAAATGGCCAAGCGCGTCGCCCAGGACATCCCCGAAGGCGCGTACGTGAACCTCGGCATCGGCGTGCCGACGCTGGTGGCGAACCACCTCGACCCGAGCAAGGAGATCTTCCTGCACAGCGAGAACGGCCTGCTCGGCATGGGCCCCGCGCCCGCGCCCGGCGAGGAAGACGACGAACTGATCAACGCCGGCAAGCAGCACGTGACGCTGCTCACCGGCGGCGCATATTTCCACCATTCGGATTCGTTCGCGATGATGCGCGGCGGTCACCTCGATTACTGCGTGCTCGGCGCGTTCCAGGTATCGGCGAACGGCGACCTCGCGAACTGGCATACGGGTGCGCCCGATGCAATTCCGGCGGTCGGCGGCGCGATGGACCTCGCGATCGGCGCGAAGCAGGTGTTCGTGATGATGGAGCACCTGACGAAGCAGGGCGAAAGCAAGATCGTCGCGCAGTGCTCGTATCCGGTCACCGGCGTGCAATGCGTGAGCCGTATCTATACGGATCTCGCCGTGCTCGACGTGACGGCCGACGGGCTGGCCGTGAGCGAGATCTTCACCGACCTGTCGTTCGACGAACTGCAGAAGCTGACCGGCGTGCCGCTGATCGACGCGACGCAAAAGGCGGCTGCCTGAACCGTAGGCGTGCCGGCGCGTGCGCTTGCGCGCATGCCGGCGCGCTTGGGTGGACAATAGGCGCACGCCGTTTCCCCAATCTGATGCCATGCTCGAAGACAGCGCCCGCCTGACCTCCCTCATCTGCGGCACCGAGCCGCTCAACCGGATCTGGTCGCCCCGCGCGACGATCCAGCGGATGCTCGACGTCGAGGCCGCGCTCGCGCGCGCGCTCGCCGCGCAGCAGGTGATTCCCGCCGCCGCGGTCGCGCCGATCGAGCGCGCGTGCGACGCCGGCCGGCTCGACGCCGACGCGCTCGCGCACGGCGCGGCGCTCGGCGGCAATCTCGCGATTCCGCTCGTCAAGCAGCTCACCGCGCAGGTGAAGGCCGACGACCCCGAGGCCGCGAAGTTCGTGCACTGGGGGGCGACGAGCCAGGACATCATCGATACCGCGACCGTCCTTCAGCTGCGCGACACGCTCGACGTGCTCGAGCCGATGCTCGACGAAGCGTGTGCGTCGCTCGCGGCGCTCGCGCGCACGCATCGCGCGACGCCGATGATCGGCCGCACGTGGCTGCAGCAGGCGCTGCCGATCACGCTCGGCCTGAAATTCGCGCAATGGCTCGACGCGCTGCTGCGCCATCGCGCGCGTTTCGCCGAATTGCGCGAACGCGCGCTGGTGCTGCAGTTCGGCGGCGCGGCCGGCACGCTCGCGAGCCTGCGCGAGCACGCGGCCGGCGTCACGGCCGCGCTGGCGGCAGACCTGAAGCTCGCCGCACCGGCCGTGCCGTGGCACACGCAGCGCGACCGTATCGCGGAAGCCGCGTCCTGCTTCGGGATGCTGACGGGTACGCTCGGCAAGATCGCGCGCGACGTGTCGCTGCAGATGCAGACCGAAGTCGGCGAGCTCGGCGAACCGGCCGCCGCCGGCAAGGGCGGCTCGTCGACGATGCCGCACAAGCGCAACCCGGTCGGTTGCGCGGCGGTGCTCACCGCCGCGGTGCGCGCACCGAACCTCGTCGCGACGGTGTTCGCGGGCATGGTCCAGGAACATGAACGTGCGCTCGGCGGCTGGCAGGCCGAATGGGACGCGTTGCCCGATCTCGCGCGCCTGACCGGCGGCGCGCTTGCGCAGATCGCCCAGATCGTCGCGGGCCTCGACGTGAACACCGAACGCCTTGCCGCGAATCTCGAACTGACGCGCGGGCTGATTCTCGGCGAAGCGGTGATGCTCGCGCTCGGCGACAAGATCGGCCGGCTCGACGCGCATCACGTCGTCGAGCATGCGTCGAAGGAAGCCGTGCGCACGGGCTCGACGCTGTTCGATGTGCTCGCCGCCGATGCGACCGTGTCGGCGCACCTGTCGCGCGACGCGCTCGCGCGGCTGCTTGATCCCGCTCATTACGTCGGCGAGGCGCAGGCCTGCGTCGACGCCGTGCTCGCGCTGCACGCGGGCACGCAATAACCAGGAGAACCTCGATGCCTTTCGCCACTGTCAACGGCGTGAAACTGCATTACCGGATCGACCGTGCCGCGCGCGACGACGCGCCGTGGCTCGTCTTCTCGAACTCGCTCGGCGCCGACCTGCAGATGTGGGCACCGCAGATCCGTCCGCTCACGCAGCACTTCAACATCCTGCGCTACGACACGCGCGGCCACGGCCATTCCGATGCACCGGCCGGTTCGTACACGATCGAGCAGCTCGCCGGCGACGTGATCGGCCTGCTCGACCACGTCGGCATCGATCGCGCGCATTTCTGCGGAATCTCGATGGGCGGGTTGACGGGCGCGGCGCTGGCCGCACGCTTCCCGTCGCGCATCGTGCGCGCGGTGCTGTCGAACACCGCGGCAAAGATCGGTTCGCCGGAAGTGTGGGCGCCGCGCGCGCAGAAGGCGCGCGCCGAAGGGATGGCCGCGCTCGCCGACGCCGTGCTGCCGCGCTGGTTCACCGACGCATTCGTCGAGCGTGAGCCGCGCCTGTTCGATGCGATCCGCGACACCTTCGTGCATACCGACAAGGACGGTTACGCGGCGAACTGCGACGCGCTGAATGCCGCCGACCTGCGCGAAGAGGTGAAAGGCATCGCGCTGCCGGTGCTCGTCGTGACCGGCGCGAAGGACATGTCGACGCCGCCCGACCAGGGCCGCGCGCTCGCCGCCGCGATTCCGGGTGCGCAGCACGTCGAATTCGACGCCGCGCATATTTCGAACATCGAGTGCACCGACGGCTTCAACCGCGCGCTGCTCGATTTCCTGACCGCGTGAGGCACCGGCGATGAACGACCAGGAACGTTACGAAGCAGGGATGACGGTGCGTCGCGCGGTGCTCGGCGACGCGCACGTCGATCGTTCGATCGAGAACCGTACCGAGGTGACCGACGAATTCCAGAACCTGATTACGCGTTATGCATGGGGCGAGATCTGGACGCGCGACGGCCTGCCGCGCCATACGCGCAGCCTGCTGACCATCGCGATGATGGTGGCGCTCAATCGCGGCGAGGAGCTTGCGCTCCATCTGCGCGCCGCGCGCAACAACGGCGTGACCCGCGACGAGATCAAGGAAGTGCTGCTGCAGACCGCGATCTATTGCGGCGTGCCGGCCGCGAATTCCGCGTTCCATCTCGCGGACAAGATCTTCAAGGAACAGGACGCGGCCGCGTAAGACGGTCGGTCAGGCGCGGCCGGTTGAGGGCGGCCGCAACCGATCGCGTGGCCCGCTGTCGCAAGCGGGCCGTCGACGACGGAATCGATGAACGCGCCGGCAGAGCATCGGCGCACGGCACACCGGATGATTGGTGGACGAACAAAGGAAGGGCGCGGCTGCCATGCCGTATTGCTCATACATTATTAGCGTTGCTGGGGACCGGAGTAAGCGCTGACGCGCCAGCGCCGGTCGACCACGACGCATGGGATCCAGGTAGGCGCCAAGGCGCCAGCTTGGATCGACACAGGAGACTAGCGATGAATCGCGCACCCGTGGTCGATGTCCAGACCTTCATCAACGAGCAGCCGTTCGGCGGCTTTCAATGGCTCGTGTTCCTCATGTGTTTCGTGATCGTGCTGCTCGACGGTTTCGATACGGCCGCGATCGGCTTCATCGCGCCGTCGCTGCTCGGCGAATGGAACCTCACCAAGCCCGATCTCGCACCGGTACTCAGCGCCGCGCTGTTCGGCCTCGCGTGCGGCGCGCTCGTGTCGGGCCCGCTGTCCGACCGGCTCGGCCGCCGTTCGCTGCTGCTCGGCTCGGTATTCCTGTTCGGCGTCGCATGCCTGATGTCCGCATTCTCGACGACCATCGGGCATCTGACGATCCTGCGTTTCATCACCGGCGTCGGGCTGGGCGCGGCGATGCCGAACGCGGTCACGATGATGGGCGAGTTCTGCCCGGACAAGCGCCGCGCGACCGTGATCAACCTGATGTTCTGCGGCTTCCCGCTCGGCGCCGCGTTCGGCGGTTTCCTGGCCGCGTGGATGATTCCGCATTTCGGCTGGCGCAGCGTGCTGATCCTCGGCGGCGTGACGCCGCTGCTGCTCGGCGTGCTGTTGCTGCTGAAGATGCCGGAATCGGTGCGCTTCATGGTCGCGAGCGGCCAGCATGTCGACAAGATCCGCGCAACGCTTGCGCGCATCTCGCGCGAAGCGCTGAACGCCGGTTCGTTCGCGATGACCGAAGCCGCGCCGCAGACCGGCAGCAAGGGCCTCGGCGTTGTGCTGTCGCGCTCGTACATCGTCGGCTCGGTGATGCTGTGGCTCGCGTACTTCATGGGGCTCGTGATCTTCTACGCGTCGATCAACTGGATGCCGATCCTGCTGAAGGATGCCGGGCTGACGCCGAAGAGCGCGACGCTGATCTCCGCGCTGTTCCCGCTCGGCGGTGTGGGTGCCGTGCTGTGCGGCGTGCTGATGGACCGCTTCAACGCGAACCGCGTGATCGCCGTGTGCTACGCGCTGACGGCCGTCAGCGTGTATGCGATCGGGCAGGCGGCCGGCAACGTCGGGCTGCTCGTGCTGGTCGTGTTCGTGGCCGGCGTGCTGATGAACACCGCGCAATCGTCGATGCCGGCGCTCGCCGCCGCGTTCTATCCGACCGAGGGGCGCGGCACGGGTGTCGCGTGGATGCTCGGCGTCGGCCGCTTCGGCGGGATTGCGGGATCGTTCCTCGTCGCCGAGCTGACGCGCCGGCATTTCTCGTTCGCGGGCGTGTTCGCGACGATCGCCGTCGCGGGCTTGCTCGCGTGTGTCGCGCTGCTGATCAAGCAGATGGCGCGGCCGCATGGCGTGACGCAGCCGGCAGGCAAGATCGAATCGCTCGGGCATTGAGCGAAGCGCGGGCCGGTGCGATGCGCCGGCCCGCCGATACGGCGGCCGTCGGGCCGCCGGTTATTCTTCCGCGTCGTGTTCCTTCACGAAGTTGCGCAGATACGCGCGCAGCGCAGCCTCCCGGCTGCGATGATCGGAGAGGTTCGCGGCGCCCATGTCTTCCTCTTCGCCGAACATCGTCGGCGGCGCGCAATAGATGCCGATCTCGATGTCTTCGCGCAACACACGAATCTCGTGCGTGAGCGGGCGATACTCGGCGATCCAGTGCATCCCCTCGATGTGTTCACCCGCCCTCAGCAGTGGCTTCATCGGCACGCTCCCGGCAGCAGCGGCGCAACCGGCGAAGCGGTTGCGCGCGCCCGTACCAAAAGGGTACGCCTGCATGGCACGAATCTCAACGGGCGCGCTGTGAGCGCTCACTGCGGCAGCAGGTGCGCGATCAGGGGGTACAGCGACAGGATCAGCAGCACGGCCATCGTCATGTTGAAGAGGCGCAGCGCGCGGGGATTCGACAGGAAGCGGCGCAGGCCGAGCCCGAACGCGGCCCACAGGCTGATGCACGGAAAGCCGATCAGAATGAATACGACGGCCATCCACGCGGCGTTCATCCCGTAGTCGCCGGACAGGCGGATCGTCGTCGCGGCGGTCAGCACCATCATCCATGCCTTCGGATTGATCCACTGGAAAGCGGCGGCTTCGATGAACGTCATCGGCCGCGGCTTGCCGCCGTGCGCCTTCACTTCGCCCGACGTGCCGATGCGCCACGCGAGGTACAGCAGGTACGCGACGCTCGCGACTTCGAGGATCGTATAGAGCAGCGGCAGGCGCTTGAATGCTTCGCCGAGGCCGAAGCCGACACAGAGCATCAGGATCGCGACGCCGGTGCTGATGCCGAACAGGTGCGGCATGGTGCGGCGGAAACCGAAATTGACGCCGGACGCGAGCAGCATCGTGTTGTTCGGGCCGGGCGTGATCGACGTGACGAGCGCAAACAGCATGCCGGCGGGCAGCGCGCTCAGGGTGAGGAATTCCATCGCGGATTCTCCATTCTGTTCTGGACTGGGATGGAGGTCAGTTTAGCGACGGTTTTCTGTACAGTACCGGTACAGTTTGATTGACGATTGCCGGTACGGGGTTTGATCGCCCGCGCGCTGACGCGAGATAGCGCTTGCATGGCCGTGGTATAGCGCGCATTCTCGTGACGTTCGATGTGCGTGACCGATGGTTTTGCTCCGACTCCTTACGCTTCCCCCTGTCCGCACAGCTAAGCAGAAGGCTCACCACGACGATCCTGCGCGCGAACGTCGAAGCTGCGAACTTCGCGCGTCAACCGAGCCTCCCTCCGAGGTTTGATCCGCCAGTTCCGTGCGCGAGAGATGCCGTCGGCGGCAAGCCCGCGGGTCGTCGTCCGGTCCTCGTATAGGGCGGCCGACGACGAAATTCAGTCACCGCGACGGTCCTGAAATTTGAAATTCTCTTTTAGGAACCGGCATGCCTAAGCAAACCGCACTGAAGCCAGCCACGCCCGCCAGCCACAGCGATTACGTTGACGTGAAAAAGGCGCGTGCCTTGGCACTGAAGCGCGCGGACAGCGAGCGTGCCGAGAAGCGGCGCGAAAATGACGCCCACATCGATGTCAACGCGAGCAAGTGGCGTTATATCTGTCAGGAGAGTTAGATGGCGAATAGCACTGTGACGCTCAACTTTCCGAACCCCAGTCGCTCCTACGACGCTTCCAGACACTGTGTGTGTTTCTGGGGCTACGACAATTCTCGCGAGATTACCTTTCTGGTCGACGATGCGATGCTGGCGAAACTGAACTCCGACTTGGATTCTGGCGAGCCCGCCTTGCTTGCGGCCTTCGACCGCAATCGCGACCGGATTCTGGGACTCGCCCGAGACCTTTACAAGGGAGGACCCCAGAACCGGTACACGATCTCGTGAGGTCGGCCCCCGTTTGCACGCGTACCCTACGTGCGTCTTCTTTCTGACCTGCACTCGCCGCGTGTGCGGGTATTCCGGGGCTGAGGGGGCATGGATCGGTCGAAGGATGCGCTGCTTGATTATCACGAACGCAACAAGCACCGTCTCGACTTCTACGCTCCTGCCGGACCCGCATCCATGCCATCCCGCCCGTACGGCAGCGTACCGACTTCGGACGCTCGCACGCGCAAGCTGACACATGACGCACGGACTGCAGATCGGCCGCAGACTTCATCGAGATGTAAACGCTGCGATCGAAGTGGGCCGTCGCGATCCGTATCGCTTGCGCGGTTTTATCTCGACTCGGGCGGCGCGAGCCAATCAATGACGAAACCGGGGTTGTGGAGGGAGCATGTTGATGAACGATTGCCCGAAATGGGAAAAAAACGCGAAGGACGAGCAGCAAGAACAGGCGGAGGCACGCGCGACCGACGATGGCATGCCCGTGGTTCACCCGGAGCGGCAGAGAAGCCGTGCCCATTCGTGGAAAGCCGTTACACCCAGGCAGCGTATTTCCGATGCAAGGAAGCGTCTGGGCATGGGTTTTCTGCCGAACCTATAGCGTATGTGTAGCAAAACTCCTCGCTCTCAAACAGAACGTGGAGCCGCCCCAGCAAGGCGGAACTCGAAGCCGGCCAAACGCCGGCTTTTTACTTTGGCGTGTCGCTCGTGACGACAAACGGCGCATGCATCACTTTCCCGCATCGGTGAAGCGACGCAACCCGGGCAGATGAATTCGCCGAGTCGCGTTCGGCAGCTACGCCAACACAAGTTCGTGGCAGGAGGACCGCAACGCTGGGTGGCCAATTCCTTCCGTACACTCGGCCACCAACGCTTCGCGGCTCATATGGCGCGATTTCGCCACTGCATCGATCTTTTCGACGAGCTGCTTGGGGAGGCATGGCAAGACCAGCACCGAACACGACGTCGGCCGGGCGATATCAATGAGCCTCCAGATGCAAAATTGGTGCCGCTACGCGGAGCAAAGCGATGTCACCGCCATCGACGATTTTTCGGACTGAATGCCTTCGCGAACAGACCTCGTTTCGAATAGGCTGCTGAGCGCGCCGTCTGCAAGGAATGCGCACGTTGGTGCAGTCAGAGAGTAGCCAGTATCCGGAGTTGATGTTCGCTTTCGGCCCCTCGAACCAGTGCGTAGGCCCGCATCTCCGTGCGCTCAAGGAGCGAAATGGATTCCGAGCCGGAAAAGTCGCTCCATGCGTCGTCCGCAATCGAGGTCGGCGCGCCGCGGGCTCTCGCGAACGCTCGCAGGAGAGGGCTTGCCGCGCGGCGCAGCACGAGGCGGTCAGCGTTCAGAACATACGGTGGGCAGTCAGTCCGTAAGACGAGGTAGTACGGAATCGCATTGCGATCACTTTGCATGGTGGCGATACCGGTGAGGAAGAATGCGTGCGTTCAGCTTCTCGTGTCGTCGTGGCCGACCGCTGCGTTTGACCGAACTACATGTCGATGACCGAAGCTCCACTCACCTTTCCGTCGATGATGTCCTTTCCCTGCTGCCGGGCGGCACGCCTTGCCATACCAAAGTCGGAGTATGTATGCGGTTGGCCCAGCCTGAAAATACGGCTTGCGGCGGAGGTTGCTATCGCGCCCGGACGGCATATCCGTACCGCGATGTCATACCCTTCGGCATAACGGGAATGCCCGTCAAAGCGACTGAATGTACGGGCGAAGACGAGGGGATGAAGTTCGTACCCCTTGTAGAGAAGAAGCAGGTGTGTCGACATGATGGCCACTCCGCAGGGGGCGACTTGCTATACGCTCGAACGAGCTTTTCATTTCCGCCGCCGCAGCCGGCTTAGCAGGTCAAGCGCCACTGTCTCAGCGTCGTTGTTGATCATTTCCGCTCGCAACAGCAGACCGCCAACACGGACGGCTGCATCCCAACTGTCTTCCGTCATTGCCTGATGGTTGCGTGCAAGCTGCTCGGCAAGAGCCTGGAGCGCCGCCATCCTTGCCGATTCGCCGGAAGTCCGGCGCTCCTCCCTCCCGGCAATGAGCCGGAACAGGCCCAGGACCGACTCGGCGGTAACGGAGGGGATAGTCATTCGAACTTTATACGCCCTTTCGGTCCGCTCCGCCCATATATTCGCGCTGGCCCCGAGCCTGCCTAGTACCGCCTCGCATACCCCTCGCGATACAGCGAGGCGCCGATCGACGTCAGAACTGCGATCTCATCCTCACTCAATCGACTCCATGCCTCCGCCAACCAGCCGGCGAATCCGGCACAAGCATGATCCAGATCGGCGGCCGCCTTTCCCTCTGCGTTCCTCCGCTCGAAAATCATCATCACGTCATGTGGCGTCATAGTCGGCTCCTCGTGAGCTTCCAGCATAGGTGATCGGTGGCGTCTGCCCCTACTCCTTCGCATGCTCGATGTTCGCTCTCCGGCGTGCCCGCAGCAACGAGCCGAAGCCGGCCGGTAGCGGTTCGACCTGGTGTCCTGTTCCGTTGACGTCAACATGCTGCGCACGTATGGATCGTTTAAGGCCTGCGTGCGCCATGTCATCGCCCGCATCGCCGATGCATCCCGTGAACCGCGTCGGTCAGTTGCAGCCATGGGCCGTCGCTGGTCAGCTCCGCTCCAATATCTTCCGAGTGCATGGTCATATCAATTCGTATTCCTGCATGATAAGTCGATCATGGACGGGCGGAATGTGCTTTGACTGAGGTGGATTCAACCGGTCAAATGTCATGGTGACGTAGGCAGCCGACGACAGCCGATGGCCGGCTGTTGCCTGCCGCGGCGACGCACGGCATTTGATTCGACGAATGAGCGCTTCGGTCACGACTCTCGTGGTCGCAATGGGACTACACTGAAGACGCCATAGCAGGAGGAGACAGCGATGACAGACTCCGACCCCCAAAGCACCTTCCGGGGCCTGCCGCTAACCGCGGAGCAGGACGCGGAAGTGAAACACTACATAAAGGTCCGAACCCGGCGTGGCCTGCCATGGGACACGCCGGAGCTGAGCGCGATGCTCAAGGACATGCTGCTGCCCCCGGGTGACGGCAACAGCGATGTCGACTCCGCGGAGGACGAAACCAAAGCGGCCGCCGAGCGCGCAACGGCTTCGGTCGACGAAGCGATGGACCCTATCGAGGCGAGCGAGGAGTGGAATGCGGCCATGGAGTCGGAAAGCATGAAAGGACCCAGACGATAAAACTGCAGGCGATGACGCCTGTTTCCCGGTAGCGCCGTATGTGGGGGATCGTGAGGTATTCCACATGAGTTCGGTATGCATGATTTCAACGCTCGAACGCGTGCCGTCGGCCTCGCGGCATCTCCGCTGAACACGAGGGGGCCGGATATGCGGCTGATCGAGCCGGATGAACACAGAGACTTTCTGGCGACCTTGGAGCGCCGTGGCTTGGCAGAGGGCGATTTCGATCTTCAGGAAACGGATACGACCGACCCGAAGGGTGATGAGAACCTCGGTCTGCAGGGCTATGTCACCATCACCAGGCTCTCGACGCAGATTACGAAGGAATACGTGATCGGCGACGAAAGCGACTGGCTACAGCATTTCAGGAAAGATCTCGAAGCGGGTGCCTTCGACGGGCTGGAATGATATCCCGACGCGACGTGCCGCACTTGGGAGGAAGTTCGGCTCACGAGAGTCGCGGACTTCGAGGATGCGGAACGCATGCGGCCCGATCTGGCGGTGACGAGGCCGTTGGAGGGCGTGCTTGCTGCCTTGGTCTGTGGCCCTCCAGGGATGGCCATCCTCTCGACCGACCTTCGACACCGCGTCAACCTGCTGTGGCAGCAGCATGTATTGCCGTGGGTCTCGATCCCGGCGACGCCCTGATTGCTCGGGCGGCTGGCGTGCCACCCGAATTTCAATTCGTCAACGCGGGGAGATCGTCGGCCAAATGCGCGTCGAGCCATTCGTGTGCCCAGTTTTTCGCAAAGGCAATCGCATCCTCGCGCACGTCGAAGCCAGCCAGATCTCCGCTCAGTTGAACGTCGCACGTACTGCCATCTGCACGATCGATGCTGATCCGCGCGTGTGCCATGTATTCCCCGTCGGCCCTGCGCGGTGTCGGGTCGATATGGAATCGGGTTGAGTCGAGTTGCATTTTCCTTCCTCCTTCAGTTGCCGCGGGGCCCGTGGCCACCGCGAAGCGTATCGTCGCGACCAGAACAGTCAAAGCTTGAGGCGTGCCATGATCCGGCCTGCTTCCTGGTCCGATTCGCAGCTCGCCGTTCCGCCTTTGCGCAACAGCGCGCAGATCGAGAAAAACATCGGAAAGGCATCCTCATCGATTTCATGGCGACGATCGAGAATGACGCCATCCATCTCGGCGCGAGCGTCATACGGCAGGAACTGTTCGATGACACCGGAACCATTGCGCTGAATCCACTTCAGCAGGTCATTCCTGTTCATATCCAGCCTCTCGACGTTGCCGGCGCGCCATGCGCCAGGCGTGTTTGAGTCTGTGGCGGCGCCGCGGACGCAGAAACAGGATGGACCGAGGAAGGGATCAGGACGCGTTATCCAACACGCTCGTGTCCTGTAGGCAGGCATCGATCAGGCGCTTCGCATACGCAGCCGATACGCGGCGCGCTCGTCCGCATTGCGCGGTTTAGATGAGAGGCCCAATCACGTTCGGAGGGAGGGCGCCTTGAGTGGCGCGGGAATCGGTAGTGAGTCAGTCAACGAACCCATCCTACGCCCTTTGGCGAACTTGTACAGCGAAAGTTCTGCGCGAACCGCCGCACGGCATGCCGCCCCGATTGGGCGCGGGACGGACCGGCTCAGCCGCGCGTGAACAATCGCCGATACGCGGGGAGATGGGGCCACGACGGTATCGTCGAAATTTCAATTAGACATTCGAAGCAAATCGAAGCCGCGGCGCCAAGGGTATACAACCGGGGCGAGCCTCGCCGGCCGCGGCGTGTTCTTGCGCTGCCACCCGAAATGCTCCGACTGAAACAGCTTGACAGGGTGTTGGTCCCCGCGTAGGGTAGGTGTCCGAAGCCTTCAAGAAGCGCGATTGCTGCTCATCACTGACCGCGGAACGCGGTATTCGTTGTCCTCTCCCTCCTTGATCCTTTTTCGTGCTCCCCTATCGGGGCGCATACATTTGTCCAATATCAGGAGAATTTCCATGGATACCGGTACCGTCAAGTGGTTCAACGACAACAAGGGTTTTGGCTTCATCACGCCTGACAGCGGCGGCGATGACCTGTTCGCGCACTTCTCGGAGATTCGCGGCGACGGCTTCAAGACGCTGGCCGAAGGTCAAAAGGTCAGCTACGAGACGAAGAACGGGCCCAAGGGGCTGCAGGCCTCGAACATCGTTCCTCAGTAATCCACATCATTCGTCGGTCCCGTGTGCAGGATTGGCCGCGCAGTCAACGTCGGGGATCTTTCGCATCCGCGCGCAGGCGCCCACAGTCCTGCTGAGGCTACCGTTTCGCCTCGAGACGTACACCCCAAGGAAGAAAGTGGGGGATGCCGCGCATCCGGTGGCGAACGATCGGACGGCTCATTCATCGTGAGATCGCGATCGACGCATACAGAGGCAACTTTGACCAAGAGTCAATCGCGCAACAAAAGATCACTCGCGAGACCACGGCGCGCCAAGGATTTGCCGGTGCTCGGCACGGCGCTGAACTGGGTGCCGCCGAAGGCACCCTCTGCGCCCATCAAATCGAGCGGCAAGAAGCGCTCCACCGAGACGCGATAACGAGAGACGTTAACGCCCGGACGAGGTGCGGCCCGCATGTCGCGTTGGTACGCGCCCCACGCATGAGCGTTTTCGATATTTGCACTCAAACCGCTCCCTGTCGGGGACCGGATATCCGCACGCCGCTGCGATTGCGGCGCGTCACATTGATTGGAGAAATTGATTTGGCAAAGGAAGAATTGCTGGAATTGGACGGCGTCGTGGATGAGGTGCTTCCGGACAGCAGGTTTCGCGTCACCCTGGAAAACGGCGCGGTCGTTGCGGCGTACGCATCGGGCCGCATGCGCAAACACCGCATCCGTATTCTCGCTGGCGACCGGGTCAAGCTGGAATTGTCGGTCTATGACCTCACCAAAGGGCGTATCAATTTCCGGCACAAAGACGAACGGGCTTCGCCCGGTGTGCCTCGAAACCGATTTGTTCGACGCTAACCACGTAGCGCCGATAGAAGATTGATTGCGCTCGTCTACGCAATTCGTCGCCGTCAATCACCAGGAGTTCATCATGAGCATGCGTACCTATCGCGGATTCGAAATATATCCGCTGATTTATCCTCACTTTCACACAGGCTCTGGCCGTGCTCACAACTACGAAGCCGGTTTCGACGCGGCGGTCAAGGTTTGCCTGCGCGGCACTGACACCACGCTGACCCGGAGCCAGACCTTCAAGCTTGTCGACGGTTCGCCGTTTGCCAGTGCCGGTGACGCACGCCGGGCTTCGCAACGTTACGCAGAAGACATCATCGATCAGAACCGAGGCGAACATGGGATGTTCGACGCAGTTCTTTGATACGGCTCTCTGTTGAACAGCAATGCATGGGAGCGTGCGTCAATCGGAGACGCGAGTCCCGACCTGAAATTGCGCGAGCCGACGCCATGCTGCCGATCAGTGGGAAACTCGCGCCGTAACACCGACATTCGTTTCTGTCCCGTGTTCTCAAGGCAGATCAACGGACGAGCGGCCGCATCGTGCGACTGGCGCGCTACGCGCTGATGGACGTCGCGTTGCCGATCAACGTTGCGTAACGACCAGGCCGCCGACGCAGATTCGATCGATGCCTCGCGCCTTTTCGTGCCCCTGGATTTGCTCTTCGAGCAATCTGCGTGCGAGCGTTCGTGCGGCGTCACGCGCCTCCACGTCCGATGCAAAATCCCCTTCGGTATCGTGTTGCTCAGAGGTGCCGGGATCCTCTCCGATGCGGTGCAAGTGGACGATTCCGCGGTAGCGCCCAGACGTGGTCTGCATTACGCGAAGGCGTGCCACGTGCGTGTGGGTCGTACACACTTCATCATCCATGATGCCTTCCTTGCCAGGATCCCTGGCGAGACAACGACATGGCAGACTTCACCCACCTGCCTGCATCCGTGTGTTTGGCCCCCGGTAAACTTCGGCAAGGCGGGGTTTATCGCCGCCAGCGTCGAGAGGTCAATGTTTGCGGTGCATCCACCCCAAGTGATGGGAGTCCAGCCACTGAACGACTTCCTTACTTGAATGTTCGCTCTGGTAACGGCGCGCCAACGCGACTGCAACCACCGCGACCACCGCAAGACCAACCACCCAACCAATCATCGACTGAGTCATGACAGCCTCCTTGTGGATGTGGAATGCAGCCATGATTGAATTCTAGGCGTCTTGGGGGAAGGATTCACAAGTTTTGCGCCACGCCGCGCGGACGAATCGGCTCCACATGCACGATCCCTGGGGGAGGTACGCTCGGCCTTCACCTGATCGGTCTTGCCCCATATCCAAGGATCTGGGGCGCAAGCGATTTAGCAGGTCGTACACTGGAAAATGGTCGCGTCAGGCGTCTTGCGACAGGCTGCGTTTGATCAGCCGCAGGGCCGACAGGCGCCATCCGATCGCTTCGACGCGGCCGACATCCAGAACGGATCGCTGCTCTCAGGTCGCCCCGGTGATAGGGGCACATGCTCGGTCGAATCCGGGATCTCTGTCGCCATGCGTCAGGTGTCGAGGCGGAAATCCTGTTGACGTACGAGCCGCGGTGAGGCACTGACCGTCGCGCGGCCCACGCATCAAATGATCATAGAACTGTACTCATTGCGTGAAGCGCTCGAGACCAAGGCGGCGAGCCTGGCAGCGCAGCATGCGTATCTGCCCGATACAGACGCCGTTCGCGACGCCGTCCCAATTGTGCGCTACACCCGATGTCGAGATTCGCAAGCTTTACTGGCGTGCGATCGATTCTCAACCGATCCGGGGAAGCCACGATGTCGAACTACCCGAACGGGTAGGGACCGTTCGTGCCCCCATCCCTAAACTGCTTTCCTGAGGATTTCGCGGCGAGCGATCGCTTGTCTGCGTATTCGATGACAGACCGACGCGCATTGAAGCGAACCATCGGCACCGGCAGGCGAGTCACGGCCTTCCAACTTCGAAAAACACCAGGAGACGTAGTAGATGAAGCATGCCCTTTCCCCCGTCAATCTCGTCGTCACGCCTCTTATTTGCCTTGCCGTCGGCATGCCGGCCGCCCGTGCGCAAAGCAGTGTCACGCTGTACGGCGTCGTCGACGCCGGCATTCTCTATACGAGCAAGACCGTGAATCCCGCGACCGGGCAGAACGCGGGCCATCAGTTTTCGATGGTGACGGGCGGCATGACGCCGTCGCTGTTCGGCCTGAAAGGCACCGAGGATCTCGGCGGCGGGGTGAAGGCCATTTTCACGCTCGAAAGCGGGATCGATATCGCGAAAGGCAGCTTCACGGATTCGAACGGCAACATGTTCGGCCGGCAGGCGTGGGTGGGGCTCGCCAGTCCATACGGGACGGTGAAGGCCGGCGTGCAGTTCTCGCCGTTCGTGTTGTCGCTCATCTCGACCGATGCGCGCGATGTGTCTTACTTCGGCAGCGGCGTGCCGATCTACGTCGGTAGCGTGTTCGTGACCGGCATCTTCAATTCGAACGCGGTGTCCTATACGAGCCCGACGATCGGCGGGTTCCAGGGCGCCGCGATGCTCGCGCTCGGTGGCGTCGCGGGTGACTTCCAGGCGGGGCGGCAGTATTCGGCGAGCCTCAAATATACGTATGGACCGCTGCTGGTAAGCGCCGCCATGTACAACGGCAACGCGGGCGGCACCGCCGCGTCGACGCCCGTGCCGAGCACGGTGCCGTTTACGGGGCGCACGATCGGCGCCACGTATCAGTATCGCGACCTGACGGTGAAGGCGTCGTTCGTCGGCTACAAAATTTCCGGGTCGTTCGACAACCGCGTCTACAGCGGCGGCCTGAGCTATCAGATCACGCCCGCCGTGAATGCGGATGCCGGGGTCTGGTATACGAGCGACGGCAACGACACGCGCAACCACTCGATCATGGCTGCGACCGGCGTGACTTACAGCCTGTCGAAGGCGACCCTGCTGTACGGCCAGTTCGGCTTCGTCAACAACCACGGGAAGATGAATACCGGTCTGTCGACGAACGACGCGTTGTTCGGTGCGTCGGGTTCGACGTTCGGCTCGGCAGTCGGCATCCGTCACTTGTTCTGACCGGCACGCGCCGCATTCGCAACGCGGCGCGCAGCGTTCGGGCCGGCTCGGATTCTGCCGTCGACTTCGGCGGACGCTGCACCTGCCCGTTCGATGCGATGGGCCGCATCCACGTCGGGACTGCGCGTGATGTGCCGCGCACCGCACTGTTTTTTCCGAATCGCCGCGCCGACTTTCGGCGCGGCGTCCCGTCTCCCTATGTCACGCCGACGCGATGTCGGCGAACGGGCTTTGCCCGTTCGTCGTCATTGATCCGGGCCGGCCACTCGGCACGGTGTGCCAGGCGTAGTCGCGGCGCGTGCACGCCGCGCATCTCCCGTTCTCTTCACTGCATCGCGCACGAAGGCGCCGGGGCGTGATTCGATACGCATGTCCGACAAGGTCGCATACACACGTGCACCGCATACGGGCAATCCATGTCTCGAGACTACCCGGACGGGTGGCGTGGTGCGTCAAGCAGGCACCTAGACTGATTCCACGATAGACACAACAACAGGAGACGACATGCATTGCCCATTTCTCTCACCGCTGCGTGGTCGCCAGGCCGCACAGCCCGCGCCGCTAGACCTTCCCGCCGGCCCGCCGTCGCGGCGGATTCGCCAGGTCTGACCCGACCCTTCACCCAGCGAGACAGTTCATGACTCACTCATCCGATTTCACGCACGATGTGCGGTCGGGTTCGGCAAGTGCCGGGCCTGGGCGGCATCGCCTGATCAACATCGACAACGGCGGTACGCTGACCGACATTTGCGTGATGGACAGCGACAAGGTGGTGCGCACGAAGACGCTGACGACGCCGCACGATCTGTCGCAATGTCTGTTCGACGGATTGCGTAAGGCATCCGAAGCAATATACGGACGCGAGGATCTCGAGGCGCTGCTGCTGTCAACGGCGGCGATACGCTATTCGACGACGCAGGGTACCAACGCGCTGGTCGAACGCAAGGGGCCGCAGCTCGGCCTGGTGGTCGGCGGCACGCTGACGGCCGATCGGGTTCGCGACGCGGACGGTGCGGCGAGCCTGTTCGACACGGTGATCGGCGAGCGCACGGTTTCGCTGGGCAGCGAGCCGTCCGAAGCGGAGATCGTGCGCATCGTCGGCGAGCTCGCGGCGGCGGGCGCGAACCGGCTGGTCGTGGCGATCGGCGGCCCGCGGCGGGCGGAGCTCGAACAGCGGCTGAAGAGCCGGCTGCTGCGCAGTTTTCCGCCGCACCTGCTCGGCGCGCTTCCGATCCTGTATGCGCACGAAGTCGCCGACGATGCCGACGACGTGCGACGCACGTGGACCGCGCTGTTCAACGCGTTCCTGCATCCGGCGATGGAGCGCTTCCTGTACAGCGCCGAGCAGAAGCTGCGCGACGCGCGAGCGCAAAGTCCATTGCTGGTGTTCCGCAACGACGGCCATGCGGGCCGCGTCGCGAAGACGATCGCGTTGAAGACCTACAGTTCGGGCCCGCGCGGCGGGATGGAAGGCGCGCGCGTGCTGGCCGCGCACTACGGACTGACACACCTGCTGTCGATGGATATCGGCGGCACGACGACCGACATCGGCGTTGTCGACGAACACGGCGTGCGCGCGAACCGGTACGGCAACGTCGAGCGCGTGGCGACGTCGTTCGCGCTGTGCGACGTGGTCAGCGCGGGCGTCGGTGGCAGTTCGATTATTCGTGCGGACGGCGACAGGATCGTGGTCGGACCGGAGAGCGTCGGCAGCGCGCCAGGGCCGGCGTGCTTCGGCTTGGGCGGTACCCGGGCGACGATCACCGATGCGTTCGCGCTGGCGGGATTGCTTGATCCGGCGTCGTTCTTCGGCGGCAAGCTGCACCTCGACAAGGCGCGCGCACGGCAGGCCATTCATGCGCATGTCGCCGATCCGATGAAGATGAGTGACAAGGAGGCGCTCGCCGCGATGGAAGCCGCGTGGGTGAAGAAGGTTGCCGACAGCCTCGTTGCCTACACGGAAATTCGCGCCGATACGACGCTCGCCGCATTCGGCGGCGCGGGCGCGTTCGTCGCGTGCCGGGTCGCGGATGCGATCGGCGTGAAGCGCGTGTTGATTCCCGGGCTGGCGGCAGTGTTCTCCGCATACGGAATCGGCTTTTCGGATGTGGGCCATGGCTTCTCGGCGCCGCTGGCCGATACGACCGGGGACGCGCTCGCCGCGACGATGGACGTGCTGCTCACGCAAGCATCGCGCGCGATGTTCGGCGAAGGCGCGGCGATCGAAGACTGCCGGCTCGTCTACACGCTCGAGGCTACCGGCGCCGACGGCAAGACGGTCGAACACGCGTTGACGGGCCCGGCGTTGCCGCCGGGCGTCGCGCCGGGCGCCACGCTGTCGGTGACGCTGACCGCGATCAAGCGTATGCCGCAGGCGGTGCTCGACGGCCGGTTCGGCGAGGGTGGCCAGCAGGCAGCGATCGCGCGCGGCACGCGCCTGGTGGTTGTCGATGGCCGCGAAGCCGAGCTGCCGCTGTATCGCGTGGAAGACCAGCCGAAGGGCGTCGCGGTGTATGCGGCCGGCCCGGCCGTGCTCGAGGAGGACTTTTTCACCGGGCGCATCGACGCGGGCTGGCACTTCGAAATCAACTCCACCGGAGACATCCTGCTCAGCAGCGGCAAGGAGAGCAAATAATGAAGGTTCTGATTACCGAAACGCTGCGCATCGACCTGGATGCGGAGCAGTGGGAATGCCGGCGTTGCGGTCATGCGCACGGTAGCGCACGCGACAACTACAAGCGCGGGCTGCTCGTCCACGATCGCGACCCGCGCGAGATCCACAAGCCGCTGCTCGATCCGGCGCAATACGAGCGTACCTATTCACCCGATCCGGACTGGTGCCGGATTCTCGAGTACTACTGCCCGGAGTGCGGCGTTCTGGTTGAGGCCGAGTATCTGCCGCCGGGCCATCCGCCGCTGCAC
Source organism: Burkholderia sp. LS-044 (assembly GCF_004803625.1). Lineage (NCBI taxonomy): Bacteria > Pseudomonadati > Pseudomonadota > Betaproteobacteria > Burkholderiales > Burkholderiaceae > Burkholderia > Burkholderia sp. LS-044. The sequence continues at coordinate 66,479 of NZ_SSWO01000005.1, read as the reverse complement.
GACATCGAACTCGACATCGACGCGTTGAAGGCGCAATGGAAGGACCGGCCGGAGATGATCGAGCCCGCGCAGGCACCCGACCTCGCGCTCGAGCGCGTGAAGCTGCAGCGCGCGTTGCATGCGGCCGCGCATCATCGGCATGCGCTCGCCGGCGCCGCCGATGAATCGTCCACTTGAGATACGGGGAGAATCGCTCATGAAACGTGTTTCCGTCGACATCGGCGGCACCTTCACGGATTGCTTCGTCGCGTGGGGCGAGCAGTGCGTCGAGGGCAAGTCGCTGACCACGCATCACAATCTCGCGGTCGGCTTCAACGACTCGCTCGCGGACGCGTGCCGCCAGCTCGAACTGACGCCGACGCAGCTTCTGTCCGAAGTCGATTCCGTGCGTTATGCGACGACGCTCGGCACCAATGCGCTGATCGAGCGCAAGGGGCCGCGGGTCGGCTTGATCGTGACCACGGGTTTCAAGCACACGGTTCCGTTGTCCCGTGCGCGTGGTTACGGCGAAGGGCTGTCCGAGCCCGAGCAGATGGATATCCCGAATGCCGCGCGGCCGGAGCCGCTCGTCGCGATTCCGCTGATCCGTGAAGTCCGCGAACGCATCGACTATGCGGGGCAGGTGTTCTGGACGCTCGACGAGGACGACGTGCAGTTGCGCATTCGCGAACTCGTCGATGCCGGTGCGCAGGCGCTGGTCGTGATGTTCACGAACAGCGTGGTGAATCCGGTGCACGAACTGCGCGTGCGCGAAATTTTCCTCGACGAATATCCGGCGCACATGCTCGGCGCGATTCCGATGCTGTTGTCGCATCAGGTCGTCGGGCGCAAGGGCGAATACTCGCGAGCGACGTCGTCGATCATCGACGCGTTCCTGCATCAGATCATGTATCACGGGCTGGGCACGCTGGAGCTGAACCTGCGCCAGCAGGGCTACGCGAAGCCGATGCTGGTCAATCACAACTCGGGCGGGATGGCGCAACTGAACTCGACAGACGCGCTGCAGACGGTCCATTCGGGACCGGTTTCGGGGATCGCCGCCAGCGAATACCTGGCTGCCGCCGCCGAGCTCGGCAACGTGGTCGCGACCGACATGGGCGGCACCAGCTTCGACATCGGCATCGTCGTGCGGGGCGGCCAGAAATTCTACGACTTCAACCCTGTGATCGATCGCTGGCTCGTCAGCGTGCCGATGGTGCATCTCGTCGCGCTGGGCGCGGGCGGCGGCTCGATCGCGCGTTACGAGCGCATGTACAAGACCGTCGAGATCGGTCCGCAATCGGCCGGCTCCGACCCCGGGCCGGCCTGCTACGACCGCGGCGGCCAGCATCCGACCGTCACCGATGCAGACTTGCTGCTCGGCTATCTCGATCCGGAAAACTATGCAAACGGCCGCATCCCGCTGAACCCGCGTCGCGCAAAGCAGGCGATGCAAGACGACCTGTGCGACGAGCTGGACCTCGACGTGATCGAGACCGCGAAGCTGATCAAGAAGCAAGTCGACGCATCGATGGCGAACGGCATCGCGACCGAGCTGCGCACGCGCGGCTACGAGCCGAAGGATTTCACGGTGCTCGCGTACGGCGGCAACGGCCCGCTGCACGCGTGCGGGATCGCGGCCGCGCTCGGCATCGGTCGCGTCCTCGCCCCGCCGTATTCGTCGACCTTCTCCGCGTGCGGCGCCGGCACGGTGAACCAGATGCACATTCACGAGATGAATACGTGGACCGTGCTGTTCAATCCGAACACGAAAGCGTTCTTCGCGGATTTCGACGCGTTCAACCGCGGCGTCGAGGAACTGGAGCGGCGCGGGCGCGAGGATCTCGAACGGCAGGGCATGGATCCGGCGCAGATCCGCTATCGGCTCGAACTGGACATGCGCTACGGCAACCAGCGCGTGCAGACGGCGGTGGTGACGCCGCTGTCGAGGCTGAAGAACCAGCGTGACGTGCTGACGCTGATGGAGCTGTTCCATGAAAGCTACGGCTCGCGCTTCGGCGAGGGCTCCCAGAGTCCCGAGACGGGCGTGCGGATCAATACGCTGCGCGTGTGCGCGTACGTCGAACAGCCGTCGGTGAAGTTCGCGAAGCTGACGGTCAGCGACGATCCGCTGCCGCCGCCGGAGCCGGTCGGTCATCGCGACTGCCACTTCGTCGGGCACGACGGGCCGCTGCGCACCGCGATCTACGACGACCGCGCGCGCGCCGAGCGAACGCGGATCGAAGGGCCGGCCGTCATCACCACGCGCGCGACGACGTTCCTCGTCGAACCGGGCTGGATCTACCAGGCGACGGCCCAGGGCGGCGCGTGGTTCCTGCGCAAGTAAGCAAGGAGTTCGACATGCAAAACGACATCAATGCGGAAGACCGGGCGCTGCTCGACAAGTTCATCGCCGACAACACGCTGTTCCTCGGGCCGGATCCCGAGATCATGCGCAACCACAGCATCCTGCCGCGCTCGAAGGCCGAGCAGGAAGTGCTCGAGCGCGGCGTCGATCCGCACCAGGTTCACCATGTGCGCGGCTTGATCAACTCGGCGCTGTCCGAGGCGTTCACGATGGTGAACCAGATGGGGGCGGCGCCGGGTGCGAAGTGGGGCGACCTCGTGACGGCGATCTACACCGCGCAGGGCGACCTGTCGATGATCGCGCCGCACGGGATCATCGCGTTCGCCGCGTGCTGCTTCTATCCGATCCGCTTCATCATCAAGAACTGGACCGACGATCCGACCGTCGGCGTGAAGGACGGCGACGGGTTCATCCACAACGACGCGCGTTATGGCGGCATTCACAACACCGACCAGTCGATGATGATGCCGCTGTTCTACAAGGGCGAACTCGTCTGCTGGCTGTCGTCGACGATCCACGAGGGCGAAAACGGCTCGACCGAGCCGGGCGGCTTGCCGGCCAAGGCGGAGAGCAAGTACGACGAAGGCATCAAGATGCCGCCGTTCAAGATCGTCGAGAACTTCGAGCTGAAGCGCGATCTCGTCACGTTCCTGCAGAACTCGGTGCGCGATCCACGGCTGCAGCTCGAAGACATGAAGGTCAAGCTGCATGCGGTGCTGCGGCTGCGTGACCGGATCATCGCATTGCTCGACCAGTATGGCCGCGATGCGCTGATCGGCACGCTGCGCTCGCATCTGGAAGATGTCGAGACGGAGATGCGTCGTCGCATTCGCGAGCTGCCCGACGGCACGACGCGCGTGCTGCAGTTCATGGATTCGAGCCTGCGCGAGAATGCGCTGCAGAAAATCTCCTGTGCGATCACCGTGAAGGGCGACCGGATGATCATGGATTTTCGCGGCTCGGCCCCGCAGTTCATGAACCGCTCGGTGAACACCAACATCGCCTCGTTCAAGGCGGCGCTGTGTACCGGGCTGTTGCAGAACATCTGGCCGGATCTGCCGCATACGATGGCCGTGTTGTCGCCGATCGAGATCATCACCGATCGCAACTCGATCCTCGACGCCGAGGGCGAGATGCCGCAGGCGATGAGCCTGATGCCGCTGTTCAAGGGCTGCGTGGTCTGGACGATCCCGATGAACAAGCTCAGCTACAGCCTGCCGCATCGCTACTCCGCGGTGATCGCGTCGCAATACGATCAGGCGGCGACGTTCATCTACGGCGGCCTCACGCAACACGGCGACGTGACCGGTAACTTCTGCGCGGACATCAACGGCAACGGGCAGGGCGCGCGCAGCCACGCGGACGGCGAGCACTCGATCTCGCCCGTGTTCGGCTTCATGTGCGACACCGGCGAGCACGAGATTGCCGAGGAGGATACGCCGATCATCCGCCTCGGCGCGCAGCGGCTCGCGAAGGACCGGATCGGCTGGGGCAAGTATCGCGGCGGGATGGGCTACGAGCAGATCGCGACCGCGCGCGGGTCGGGCCTGTGGGGTTTCATGACCGGATGCGAGGGGTCGAAGTTCCCGTCCGCGCAGGGCCTGTTCGGCGGCTATTCGTGCCCGAGCTATCAGCTGATGAAGATCAAGGGCATCAACATCTTCAAGGTGCTGGAGGAAAATCCGAAAGCCGTCGAAACGTTCGACATCGTCGACCTGATGAACAACCGCCCGATTCCGGGGGCGAAGTACAGCAGCCACGACATGGGCATGACGTTCGAGATCTGCAACGAAGGCGAGATCTACATGATCTGTCAGGGCTCGGGCGGCGGTTACGGCGACGTGCTCGAACGCGATCCGGCGCTCGTGATGAAGGATCTGCGCGAGGAACTGATGTCGCACGAGAATGCACGCGACATCTACAAGGTCGTCTACGACGAGCAGACGCTGGTCGTGGACGTCGAGGCGACCGCCGACGCACGGGCTGCCGAGCGGCTTGCGCGTATTGCCCGTGCCCGGCCGTTCGATGCGTTCTGCGCGGAATGGGTGACGCCAGAGCCGCCTGCTTCGTTGCCCTACTTCGGGAGCTGGAGCGACAACGCGGAGATCTACGCGACGACGCTGGGCCAGCGCGTCACGATGCCGGCCGACCGGCTTCAGGGCGCGTACATGCTCGATCCGAAGGACGTGCGAATCGCGGAACTGGAAGCGCGTCTCGACGCATTGAACACGGGAGCGTCATCATGCCCGGATTGACGCAAGCCAGCCGCTCGCGTCGGCTGCTGTGGCTCGATCACGCCGGCTATAGCGCGCCGCTGCTCACGGGTGACGCGCCACCGTGGCTCGACAGCGCCGCGTGCGTCGCGTGGGCGCGGCACGCGCAGGGTCTGCTGCGCCCGGACGTGCTCACGCTGCCGCTCGCGGATGTGGCCGACGCGTGGCTCACGCGCGATTCGGCGCTTGCCGCCGAGCTGATCGGCAAGACGAAGCGCGCGCATCTGCCGCTGAAAGCGTATCTTTCAAGCGAGCCGGTGCGTGCGCACGTGGCAGCGCTGGCGGTCGCGCTGCGCGCCGCGTTGCCCGACGCGATCTTCGTGCTGGAGCTGCCGTCGCCGCGCGACTGGGCGGCGCGCGCATTCGCGTTCGCGAGCGGCACGCAGCGCGTCGAAGTCGACGAAGACGCAGCCGACGCGGCAGCGGCGTGCGTGGCGGATTTCCTGCGCACGTTCGCGACGGCCGGAGTGGACGCCGTGCTGATGCGCGAATCGCTCGGACGGGATGCCGACGGTGCCGCGCACGGGCTGGCGCTGCTTCAGCCGGTCGCGAACGTCGCGCGGCATTATGGCTGGGAATGGGGGCTGCGGATTCCGGCGTCGGTCGCCTTCTCGGGCGCGTCGGCGCCGGACTTCGCGATCGCGCCGGCGACGTGCGGCCCGGGGCCGACCGGCGTTGTCGTGCCCGCGGCGTTCTGGTTTGGCGAAGACGATTTGCCGGCGGCGCGGCCCGACACGTTCGACGTCGCGGAAATCCCCGCGTTGGCACATCCCGAAACGGTTCTCGCGCGCATTACGCGCTTACGTGAAAGGCATTGACATGACGAACGAAGGCGAACTGATGTGGACGCCGGACGACGCGTTCATGCGCGGTTCCAATCTGGCGCGTTTCATGGACTGGCTCGCGGCCGATCGCGACCTGGCGTTTGCCGACTACGATGCACTGTGGCGCTGGTCGACCGGCGAACCGGACGCGTTCTGGGCGTCGATCTGGCAGTGGTTCGACGTGCAGTTCGACGGTTCGGCGCGTCGCGTGACCGACGGCGCGCCGATGCCGCACACGCGCTGGTTTCCCGATGCACGCGTGAACTACGCGGAACACGTGCTGCGGCATGCCGCGCATGCGGACGCCGCGCAGCCGGCATTCCACTACGCGAGCGAAACGCAACCGCTGCGTACGCTGTCGCTGGTCGAGCTCGCCGGCCGGGTGCGGCGCGTCGCGACGCGCTTGCGCGAGATGGGCGTGCAGCCCGGCGACCGCGTCGTCGCGTATTTGCCGAACGTGCCCGAATGCGCGATCGCGATGCTCGCAGCCACCAGCATCGGGGCAGTATGGTCGTCGGCCGCGATCGATTTCGGTGTGCGTACGGTGGTCGACCGCTTCCGGCAGATCGCGCCGAAGGTGCTGATCGCGGCCGATCGCTACAGCTTCGGCGGACGGGTGTTCGAGCGCACGGAGGAAGCGCTGCAGATCGCGCACGCGCTGCCGTCGCTGGAGGCGCTCGTGTGGTTGTCGTCCGACGTCGATGCGCTGCCGGACGGCGCCGCGACACTGCCGTGCGCGACGCATCCGTGGCATGCGCTTCTGGATGGCCCCGACGTGCCGCCCGACGCATTCCGCTTCGAACGTGTCGGTCCCGATCATCCGCTCTGGATCGTGTTCTCGTCGGGAACGACCGGTTTGCCGAAGGCGATCGTCCACAGCCACGTCGGTATCCTCGTCGAGCACCTGAAGCTGATGCACCTGCACATGGATCTGCGCGCCGGCGACGTGATGTTCTTCTACAGCACGACCGGCTGGATGATGTGGAACCTGCTGGTCGCGTCGCTGATGACGGGCGCGGCCGCGGTGCTCTACGACGGCAGCCCGATGCACGGCGGGCCGGGTTGCCTGTGGCAGCTCGCCGCCGATGCGGGGGCGACCTGCTTCGGCGGCAGCCCGACGTTCGTGCAGATGATGGAGAAGGCCGGCCTGGAGCCCGGCCGCGAATTCGACCTGTCGCGCGTCAGGAGCGTGATCCTGAGCGGCGCGCCGAGCACGCCGGAAACCTTCTCGTGGTTCTATCGCTGCGTGAAACCGGATTTGTGGGTCACGTCTCAATCCGGCGGCACCGAGCTGTGCAGCGGGCTCGTCGGTGCCGTGCCGCTGCTGCCGGTGCGGGCGGGAGAGATCCAGGCACGCATGCTCGGCATGGCGGTCGACGTGTGGAACGATGCCGGCGAGCCGGTCGTCGACGAAATCGGCGAGCTCGTCGTCACTCGGCCGGCGCCCTCCATGCCGATCTGCTTCTGGAACGACGACGGCGGCACGCGTTATCGGGAGTCCTATTTCGACTATTTCCCCGGCGTGTGGCGGCACGGCGATTTCATGAAGATCGTGCCGCACGGCGGTTGCTACATCTATGGGCGGGCCGATTCCACGCTGAATCGACACGGCGTGCGCATCGGCTCGGCGGAGATCTATCGCGTCGTCGAGGAGATCGAAGTGGTGGCCGACAGCCTCGTCGTCTGCTGCGAACTGCCCGGCGGCCGCTACTTCATGCCGCTGTTCCTGCGCCTGCGCGATGGCGCGGCGCTCGACGATACGCTGCGCGCACGGATCGCGGAGCGGCTGCGCACGCTGTGCAGCCCGCGCCACGTGCCGGACGTGATGGTCGCGATGGAGCAGATTCCGTACACGCTGACCGGCAAGAAAATGGAGGTGCCGGTGCGCAAGATCCTGATGGGGCAGCGCGCCGAAAGCGCGGCGAGTCGCGATGCGATGGCCAATCCGGCGGCGCTCGACGCATACGTGGCTTTTGCCGGCGCGGTGCCGCGATGACGGCGTCGCTCGTAACCGGCGCGCGGGCGGCGGGGGCCGACAGCCTGGACGACGGGGCGTCGCACGATGCAGGCTGCCTGCGTCCGTTCTGCTGCAATCCGTTCGCGGCGTTCTCGGCATTTGCGCGCGTCGGCGGCTGGACGCCGCCGCTGCCGGACGAGCGTGCGGCGGAGCCGACGGCCGGCGATGCTTGAAGCGGCTTCACGATTGAGGCACGATGCCTTCTCTTCCACGCCATCCGGACGATCGTGACTGCTTCCCAGAATTCGACGCGACGCAGGCCACGCCGCCACGGCGCGGACTTGCTCGAACACAAGTTCTTTCCGCCGGTCGCGCGTCGCGGCGCGATCGTCCGGCGTGCGCTGCTCGATCGCGTGACGGGGCTCGGCGTGCCGCACATCGTGATCCTGCAGGCCCCGCTCGGCAGCGGCAAGTCGACGTTGCTGCAGCAGATCATGGAGGCAGGGCGCGCGAAGCGCTGGACGATGGCGTGGCTCGCGCTCGACGAGAACGACAACGATCCACGCCGTTTCGAAGCGTATTTCATCTCGCTGATCGCACAGATGGTCGAGGAGGCCGGCGTGGCCGCGAGCGGGCAGGCGGTGCGCCCGTCCGACAACATGCTCGACTGGGTGTTCGGCCAGCTCGCACGAGTCGACGGTCCGATCGGCATCTGCATCGACGATTTCCAGTGGATTCACGAGCCGGCGATTCTGCATTTCTTTCGCGATCTGCTGGACGCGCTGCCCGGGCGCTGTCGCGTCTACATCGGATCTCGCAACCTGCCGGACGTCGGCGTGAGCGCGTTGCAGGTTGCCGAAGAGGCGCTCGTGCTGCGGATGGAGGATCTGCGTTTCTCGACGGACGAAGCGGCCGTGTTCCTCGCGGATGCCGCCGACACGATCGATGCGGAAACGGAGGCGTTCATCCAGTCGCGTACCGAGGGATGGCCGGCGGGGCTGCAACTGTTCAAGCTCGCGCTCGCGCGCGACGAGATTCGGGACGCGCTCGACGAGATGCGCGACTGCACGCCGCTCGAACTGGTTCGCTACCTGTCGGAGAATACGCTGGCGCTACAGCCGCCCGCCGTGCGGACGTTCCTGCTGAAGACGTCGCAATTGCGGCGCCTGAACGGCTCGCTCTGCGGGGAAGTGACCGGGTTCGAACACGCGGACGCGGTGCTGCGGCAGCTCGAACGCGACGGGTTGTTCGTGGAGGCGCTCGACGGCAGCCCGGGATGGTATCGCTATCACGGGCTGTTCGCGCGCTTCCTGTCCGATCGGCTCGCGCATGAGGATGCGGCGCACGTGATCGACGTGCACCGCCGCGCCGCGCACTGGTACGTGCGCCATGGCGTGCCGGAAGAGGCGATGTTCCATGCGGTCGAGGCACGGGAGTATTCGCTCGCGATCACGACGCTGGACGACTGGGCGTCCCGACTCGTCGAGGGCGCCGAGTTGGTGACGGTCGCGTACTGGTTCGACCGGCTGCCGTTGCAGGAGGTGCTCGGCTGCCGGAGCCTCGCGGTGAAGATCGCGTGGGCGCTGGTGTTCCTGCGGCGCGGCGGGCCGACCCATCCGCTGCTGTCGTATCTCGCCGATACGCGCGACGGGCACGGCGCCGACGTCGTGCTCGCGATGGCCTTGCTGTTCGGGAACGACCTGCGCGGCGCGGCGCGGCTCGCCGACGTGCCCGCGCTGCGTCAGCCGGCGTCCGGCCTGTTCGAGGCGTTCGAGCTCGGCGCGGCGGCCAATCTCCTTGCGTTCAGCGCGATGGCCGAGTGGGACGACGAGCGGGCCCATCACCTGCTGGTGCTGGCGAACAGCCACAACGACCATGCACAGGCCGCGTTCAGCCATGGCTATACGCTCGCGTTGCGCTGCATCCTGCAGGTGATGAGCGCGCAGCCGCGGCTGGCTACCGACGCCCCGCATGCGACTCGCGGCATGCGACGCGACGCGGGCAGTCCGTACGTGAACCGGGGCATGTCGGCCGCGGCGCTGGCGGCGTCGCGTATCTGGGCCTGTTACGAGGCAGACCAGTTCGACACGGTCGAGCGACTCTCCGCTCAGTTCGGCGAGGATATTGCGCTCGCGACGGTGCCTGAATTCATCGCGTTGTCGATGGTGTCGATCGCGCGCGTGCATGTCGCGCGCGGCCGGATGCTTCAGGCGCGCGACGCGCTCGACACGCTCGAGCGTCTGAGCTTTCACAATCGCTGGTCGAGCGTGCGGGAGATGATTGCGTGGGAGCGCCTGTATCTGGCGGCGCGCAGCGGCGAGACGACACGCATCGATGCGTTGCTGTCGCAGGTATCGGGCGATACCGCCGCGCCGGACCCGGGGTGGATCGAGGTGACGGAACTGCTGAGCGGCCCTTTGCTCGGCCGCATCCGGCTCGCGTTGCAGCAGCAGCGGCTCGACCGGGCCGCCGAGTTGCTGAAGGCGGCGCTCGGCATCGTGCCGGCGCGACCGCTGCTGTCTGTCAAGCTGCAGGTCTTGCAGGCGCTGGTGCAGCATCGGCAAGGGCACACGCGGCTGGCGCTGCGCACCTTGCAGAGTGCGCAGGACGCCGCACGAGCGGGCGGCTGTACGCGTGCGTTGCTCGACGAGGGCGGCGAGCTGGCGGCGATGCTCGATGGCACGGAGCGGGCCGAGCCGCTTCCGAAGGCGAACGTCCAGAAGGCGGCGTGGTCGAGCCTGTTGTCGCAGCGGGAGGATGAAATCCTGCGGTTGCTGTGCAGCGGAGCATCGAATCGCGAGATCTCCGAGAAGCTGTTCCTGTCCGAGAACACGGTGAAGTTTCACCTGAAGAATCTTTATCTGAAACTGGACGTCAAGAATCGGGCGCAGGCGATTCTCAAGGCGCAGTCGGACGCGCGCTGACCGAAGGGGCGGCGGGGACGGATTTGCCGGCACGGTTCGAGAGGGCTGCACAGGATATCGAGCGCTTTCGCACAACCGGATTTGTGCAAAACGACAAAGCCCTGCGTAACGCAATTTTGCGAACGTCGCGGGCAATCGATCAGGATTCCCGTGCAAAAATTCCGTTTGTCCAAAACGGAAGAAACCATGGTCACGCTTCAACACATGCGCCTGTTCGTTGGCGTGGTCAACGCCGGCGGATTTTCGGCGGCGGCCCGGCAACTCGGCGTGAGCACTACCCGGGTTTCCCGCATGGTGTCGGATCTCGAACGGCACCTGACGGTCCGTTTGCTGAACCGGACGACGCGCCGCGTCTCGTTGACCGACGCAGGCGAACGATACTGGCGGCGATGCGACCAGATTCTTGCCTACCTCGAACAGGCGGAGGCGGAGACGTGCGGCGCCCATGCGCGGCCGTCCGGAAAGCTGAAGCTGCATTGCGCGAACGGGTTGGACCGGCGCTATGTGATGTCGCTCGTCGCAGCCTATCGGCAGCGTTTTCCGGAGGTCAGGATCGACTTGCTGACGACCGGGCGGCGGCCCGACCTGATCGGGGAGGGCCTGGACGTGTCGATTGCGCTCGAACGCCATCCGCCGGAATCCGGCCAGGTTTCCGAGCGAATCGGAGCGACCTTCGGCATCCTGTGCGCGTCGCGCGGATATGTCGACACACACGGTGTGCCGGCCACGCTCCAGGATCTCGAACGGCATGCGTGTCTCGGCCTGATGACGACGTCGACATCGCACGACGCATGGAACCTGATCGGCCCGGACGGTGTACAGGCGACCGCGCCGGTCACGCCCGCCTTTCGCGTCAACGACGCCGACGCGCTGGCGGCAGGCATTCGGGGCGGCATGGGCATCGGTCTGCTGCCGCTTTACTCGGCGGTCGACGGGTTGCGCGATGGGCAGCTCACATGCGTGCTGCCGCACTATCGCACCCACGACATGAACGTGTACGTGCTGTACTCGTCGCGCCAGTATCTGGATGCGAAAATCCGGACTTGGGTCGATCTGATGCGCGACACGTTGCCGTCGATGCTGGCACGTGACGAGCAGACGTTTGCCGCGTATGCCGGGCCGGGTGCCGACGTCGAGCCGGCGAGACTTGCGGAAGACGCGGATGCCGGTGCAGATGCGCGGTACGTGGGCGCGCTGTGAGCCGCGCGTACGACAGCATGGCCTTCCTTCGACACGGCGGGGAGCCGACTTGAATCCACTGACCGCCACCGTTCCCATTACCGTCGTGAACGGCTTCCTTTCCGGCGCCGAGCGGGAGACGATTGCCAGACTGGCCGAGCTGTCGGGCATTCCGCACGAGTTGCTCGGCAAGCCAGGGGCCCGTGTGACGCAGGAGCAATTCTCCACGCTCTATCGTCTGCTGGCCGGTGAACTGGACGACGAAATGCCGGGCATTTTCAGCCGACGGTTGAGAAAGGGCACGCTCAAATTTCTCTGTCTGAGCTTGCTGGACGCGCCGCGGCTCGAAGTCGCGCTATATCGGCTCACGCAGTTCTTTCATATCCTCCTCGAAGAATTCACACTCGAATCCACGCAGGACGGCAAGGCCGGCATGGTTCGATTGATCATCGAGCCTCAAGGCCCGGGTGTGAGCGCGCTCGGATGCGAACTGGTGCTGAAGCTGATTCATGGCATCGCATCCTGGCTGATTCGCCAGAAGATTCCGCTGATCGAGGTGAATTTCCAGTTTCCGCGCTCGGCACAGGCGGGCGATCATCTTTACCTGTTTCCAGGCCCGGTGAAGTTCGATCAAGCCATGACGTGTCTTCGCTTCGATGCGAACTATCTCGCGATGCCCATCAGGCAACGCAAACCGGATCTTCAGGCGTTCCTGAAGCGGGCGCCCGAAGACTGGATATTTGTCACGTTTGCGGACCAGATGGTGTGCCACCAGGTCTGGCGTTACATGGCGGATTGCCTGCCCGCGACACCGACGATCGATCAGGTCGCGCATGCGCTGAATTATTCGACGCGTACGCTCGGCCGGCGTCTGGAAGTCGAAGGCACGACGTTTCAGGCCATCAAGGATGAAGTGCGGCGCGACATCGCGATCCAGCGGCTGACTCACTCCAACGAGACGATCGCGGGAATCGCGTACGACGTCGGGTTCGACAACCCGACTGCATTTCATCGCGCGTTCCGTCACTGGACGGGCAGTACGCCGGCCGCGTATCGCCATACCGAGCGATCCGTCGGCCGGTGACGGCGCAGGCGCCGGGAGCGCGAACGCCGTGCCGCCCGGGTAGCGTCAGCGGGCGCTGAAGCTGGCGACCCGCTTTTCGAGAAACGCCGACGTCCCTTCTCGTTTGTCGTCGGTTGCCGCGCAGATCGAGAACAGTGCGCTTTCCAGCAGCATGCCCTGGTCCTGGCTCATGTCGAGCCCGCGGTTGATGGCCTGAATCGCGAATCGGGTCGCGAGCGGCGCGTTGGCGACGATCTGCGCGAGCAGCGCTTCGGCGCGCGCGAGGAGCGCATCGGCCGGCACCACCTCGTTGACGAGGCCGATCCTGTAGGCTTCGGCGGCGTCGATCATGGTCGCGGTGAGAATCAACTGCATTGCGCGGCCCTTGCCGATCAGGCGCGGCAGGCGTTGCGTGCCGCCGAACCCCGGGATGACACCGAGCTTCACTTCAGGTTGCCCGAAGTGCGCACGTTCCGTCGCCAGACGGATCGTGCAGGCCATCGCAAGCTCGCAGCCGCCACCGAGCGCAAAGCCGTTGATCGCCGCGATGACCGGCTTGCCCAGGTTTTCGATCAGATCGAACGTGGTTTGTCCCTGGCGCGTGAACGTCGCGGCATCGACGGCGCCGAGCGGCGCGATTTCGCTGATGTCCGCGCCGGCAACGAACGCCTTGTCGCCGGCGCCCGTCAGGATCACGCCGTGAATGGCGGAATCGTCGCGCGCGTCTTCCATGACCGCGCGGATTTCGTCGAGCGTCGCATGGTTCAGCGCGTTGAGCGACTTCGGACGGTTCACGGTGACGTATGCGATGCCCGCGCGCTTTTCGTATGACAGATTCAGAAGAGGTTGCATGAAGGGGGGATGATCGAGGGGGAAAGAGGCCGCGGCGATCTGCGCGGCGGCCGTCGGATGCGTCAGCGTTCTTCGGAGCGCAGCGCGAGCAGGCCAAGCAGCACTTCATCGCGGCGTGCGGCCAGTTGGTCGATCGACCGGCCGGCAACTTCTTCCCGAACGCCGGCGGTCATTTTCTGCCGTACTTCCGCCGTGATCTGCGGTGAGCCGAGCACGTTCCACCACGCGGTCATCGGGCCGGTGAACTGGTCGAAGAAGTGTTCGATGCCGCCCTGGCCGCCGCCGAGATGGAACAGCATGTTCGGGCCCATCACACCCCAGCGCAGGCCGGGTCCCCAGCACACCGCGGTATCGGCATCCTCGACGCTCACGACGTCCGTGGCGACCAGGTGGACGATCTCGCGCCAGAGCGCGGCCTGCAGGCGGTTCGCGACATGGCCGGGCACTTCCTTGTTGAGCCGGATGGTTTTCTTGCCGAGGCTCGTATAGAACGCGATGGTGCGTTCGATGGTGTCCTGCGAGGTCTGCTTGCCGCCGACGATCTCGACGAGCGGGATCAGGTGCGGCGGATTGAACGGATGGCCGATCACGCAGCGCTCGGGATGGCGCTCGCAGGCCGACTGGATCTCGCTCATCGTCAGGCCGGAAGAGCTCGACGCGATGATCACGTCGGCGGGCAGCGTTTCGTCCAGCAGCGAATAGAGCGCCTGCTTGACGGCAATCCGCTCCGGGCCGTTTTCCTGGACGAGGTCCGCGCCGGCGATGGCGGTCCGCGTATCGGCGGTGAACGTCAGCCGGTCGCGCGACGCGCCGGGGGCGAGACCGAACTTTTCGAGGGCCGGCCATGCGTTGTCGACGTACTGACGGAGCCGGGCTTCGGCATCCGGCGCAATGTCGGTGGCGACGACGTCCAGGCCCTTCGCGAGAAACAGCGCGGTCCAGCTCGCGCCGATCACGCCGGTGCCGATCACGGCAACACGCTTGATTTGCTTCGACATCTTCAACTCTCCAGAGTCGTTCTTGATGACGCGGGTCGCGGCATCAACGGAATCGATGGTCATGACGCGACGGCGCCAGGTAGTCGTGCACGACTTCGCCCGCACCCAGGGTGAGATCCGTCAGGATGTGCGTCGCCGAGAGCACTTCGAGCACCGGCAGCTGCGCGACGGGCGCAAAGCAGTGCGGATGCAGTTCGAGCGTGGCGGGGCCCGTCCATGCGCCCTTGACGACCAGGTCGCTCAGCCGGTACTTGACCAGCTCGCAGATGCGCGGCTTGCCGTCGACGTGCGGAATGATCTTCAGCAGATAGCCGGGGCCGTCGAGCGAACGGCGGACTTCTTCCGTGTCGAGCGCCTGATACTTGTAGCCCATCGTGGCCGTCGCGACGCGCACGCCGTTGTAGTCGAGCGTGCCGACGAGCGTATCGCTGCGCACCTCGAGCTTCGGCTGGGCGAGGGTCTTCGGAAAACCGAGGAGCTCGCGTCCCGCCGCAATGCCAGGCAGGTTGTCGAGGTACATCGCATGGGTGTAGCCGCCCGCGACGCCGTCGAGCGTCACCGGGATGACCTGACCCGATTCGGTGTAGGAGCCGAGCCCCGACGAGTCCGGCATCTTGATGAATTCGTATTTCACGATCGGTTCGACGATCTTCAGCGGCGCGGGAACGAGCCGCTCGAGCGCGGCGGGATCGGTCCGATACGTGATGATGATGAATTCGCGATCGACGAAGCGATACGGCGGCTTCGCGTAGGCCGGGCCGACGAGCGGCATCGCATAGGCCTGTTCAAGCAATTCCTGTTCGGTCACTTTGTTGTCCTTTCAATTCGAGGGGGAATCGGACGGCTGGCGCGTCATGCGCGCGTGCCGTGCTTCGATACGACGCCTTCGGCCAGCAGCCGGGCGATTTCGTCGGCGCCGTAACCGAGGTCGGCAAGCACGCTGTCGCTGTGTTCGCCGAGCTGCGGCGCGGGCCCGGGCGAGACCTTCTGCACACCCGCGACCTGGACGGGGCTGTTCACCGTGTGCGTCGCGCTGCCGGTCGGCTCGGCGAGCGGCACGAAGATGTCGTTCTCGTACATTTGCCGGTCGTTGATGATTTCGTCCGCGATCTGGACGACGCCGTAGATCACGCGGCCTGCGTCGAAGGTCTTCTTCCAGTACTCGAGCGGTTGCCGGGCAAACGCTTCGTCGAGAATCGCGACGAGCGCGGCCGCGTTTTCCGCGCGGGCCGCCTCGTTGGCGAAGCGCGGATCGTCGAGCAGCGCGGGCAACTGCATCGCGTCGACGAGCAGGGGCCAGTCTTTGCTCGCCGGCAGCACGACCAGCAGCCACCGGTCGTCGGCGGTGCGATACGGGTTCAGCAGCGCATTCGGCGGCGACTTGCGGCCCTGCCGCTCGCGATAGCGTGCGCCATTGAGGCCGCCTTCGATCCACGCGGCGGCGGCCCATGCGCCTTCGGCGATCAGCGAGGTGCTGACGTGGCTGCCCTTGCCGGTTTTTTCGCGGCGATAAAGGCCTGTCACGATCGCGGAATACAGCGTGCTCGCGGTCGCGTGATCGCCGATGCCCGGCACCGGCAGCGTCGGCGGGCTGTCGCCGTCGCGCGTGACCTGCATCAGGCCGGTGCGCGCCCAGTAGGCGGTGATGTCGAAGCCGGGCTTGTCGGCTTCCGGGCCTTTCGTGCCGTAGCCGGTGAGGTCGGCGTAGACGAGGCGCTCGTTGAGCGGCGCGAGTGCCTCATAGGTGAGGCCGAGCTTTTCCTTGATCTTCGGCGGGAAGTTGACGACGATGACGTCCGCCCATTGGGCGAGGCGGGTGACGATGTCGCGAGCGGCGGGCGACTTGAGGTCGAGGGCGAGGCCGCGCTTGTTGCGGTTGGTCAGTTGCCACGCGTAGTTGTGTTCGCTGATCGGGTTCGGCGGGATCGCATAGAAATGCCGATAGGGGTCGCCCGTGCCGGGCGGCTCCACTTTGATGACCGTGGCGCCGAAATCTGAAAGAATCGTCGTCGCTGCCGGTCCGGCAATGTAGCTGGCGAAATCGACGACCTTCAGGCCGGAAAATATACTCTCGGGGGTTTGCATGGGGCCTCTGGCGAGTGACACGGGGACATATCCGTCAATCGGGACGCAATGTCCGATCGACCTGTCGAGAACGTTATCCGGTCGCCCCGGGCGGTGAAATGGGAGAACTGGGCGTTCCGAATGGAACTTTTCACAACGCCCCGTCGGGCGACGGGTGTCGTTCGGCGCGTGGCGCCGACCCGATTGCCCCTGGATGCGCGTGATGGCGGCCGAGCGCCGCCGAACCGAAAGAAGAGGAAAGATGCATACAGGACATGTCCAGATTCCGGAAACGTCGGCGCTGATGCGGGACAAGATTCGGGAATTGACGCTGAATCCGACAGACGTGATCGATCGGACCTATGCGGCCCTGATTCGCATCGAGGGCTACGAGGATCTGTCGGCCGCGGTCAGGCAGGACATCATGGAGTCGATTGCGTTATCGGAGCGACTGTGGTTCGAGTCCGTATTTACCGGCGCGTTTCCGTCGGACAAGGATCTCGAGGTGTTCCAGGAATGCGGCCGACGGCGCGTCCACCAGGGCATTCCGCTGCCGTCGCTGCTGCGCGCGTTTCGCGTCGGGGTGAGGGAGGTGTGGCGTAGTTGCGCCGAACTCGGCAGCGCGTGCGACGAGTTGCGCGACGAGCTGTTCTTCGTGATCTCGCCGTACCTGATGGATTTCTTCGACGAGATGGCGCAGCTGATGTCGCGTGCCTATCTCGACGAGCAGTATCAGCAGGCGCGCTGGAAGGAGTCGCTGCGCTATCAACTGCATGAAATCATCTTCAACCCCACGGTCGACGACGACGCATTCCGCAAGGCCACCAAGGCGCTGGGGCTCGATCCCACGATGCGCCGAATCGCGATCGCGATCGAATCGGCGCACCTGGACCGCAGTGCGCTGCACGCGGAGGAGGAGACCGATCGACTGGTGCTCGCCGTCGCACGGCACCTGAAAACGCCCCGGGACAGCCTGCTCGACGTCTGGCATCGCGACCGGCTGATCGTGTGGGCGCCGTGCCTCCACGACGAATCCGCCAGCGCGAGCGACAGGCGGGTCGCGGGCAGCGTGGCTGCATGGCTCGACAGCGCGTCGTCCGACGCATCGGCCGGCATCGGGCTGGCGAGCACCGGGGCGAAAGGCTGGGCGGCGTCCGCGGAGGAGGCGATTCGCGCGCTGGCGTTCGGCCGGAGCGCAAATGCAGGGCATCGCGCGCATCGCTACTCGGACATCGTCCTCGAGGAGTGCGTGCGCGGCAATGATGGCGCGCTGAACTACCTGCTGTCGTTGATCGATGAACTGGCGGGGGAGCCGGAAATCATTGCGACGCTGGAGACGTTCTTTGCGAACCGGCAACGCCGCAAGGTGACGGCCGCCGCGCTGGATATTCACCCGAACACGCTCGACCATCGGCTCGAACGTGTGGAAAACATTACCGGTGCGAAACTCGACGACGCCGCCTGGATCGCTCGGCTCGAGATCGCGCTGAAGCTGCGGGGCGCACGCGCGTAGCGGCTCGACGCGCGGCGAGGTCTTCGTCGAACCGCCGGCATATCGAGGCATCAATTGTCATATCACGCGGCCGGCCCGGCCGCGAACGCGCACGGATGACCGTGCCGCGTGCGGCCACCGGCCGCAAGGCTTGTAGCACTCCACGCCAGTTGCCGTGCTGCGCGGCAACGCGTCGCGGCCGCCGGGCGCGATGCGCTTTGCCGCGATTGCCTCGCGCCCGTTTCTCCATTCCTTCTCCATCGGATTGCAGTCGAATCGGCTCAACGCGCGGACGTGTCGGCGACGGCTGACCGACGGAGCGCGTTCGCCGTACCCGGTATCCGCATCCGGAAGGGGCCGCCGGCAGTGACTGAATCGGTCTCGGAAGTGACAAATCGCGTCAACCTGTGCGCAGGTTTGACGAATCGCATTGATTTGGCGTGTTTTGTCAGTCAATGGGCAGGTTTGGGTATCCGGATAAGCCAGGGCCGAGACTAGGATGAGCGCATCAATCAGACGCGCTCGACCCATAGCGCGTCTTCCCGCGTGTTGTTGCACGCATCACACAATGTGGAGATGTGCGATGAGCTATATCGCCCCGGTCAAAGACATCCTCTTTGCGATCAACGAACTGGCAAACCTGGAGCAGATCGCCACGCTGCCTGGCTTCGAAGATGCAACCGCTGAAACTGCGCAAGCCGTCATTGAGGAGTCCGCGAAATTCTGCGGCGAAGTCGTGGCGCCGCTCAACGTGTCGGGTGACCGAAACGGGACGACCTGGAAGGACGGCGCCGTGACGGCATCGCCGGGCTTTGCCGACGCGTTCCGCCAATTCACGGCAGGCGGCTGGCAAGGCGTGAAGCATCCGGTCGAATTCGG
Source organism: Burkholderia sp. LS-044 (assembly GCF_004803625.1). Lineage (NCBI taxonomy): Bacteria > Pseudomonadati > Pseudomonadota > Betaproteobacteria > Burkholderiales > Burkholderiaceae > Burkholderia > Burkholderia sp. LS-044. The sequence continues at coordinate 47,627 of NZ_SSWO01000005.1, read as the reverse complement.
TGGCCAAGGCCTGCCGAAGCTGCTCGCGACGCCGTGTGCCGAGATGCTGGATGCGTCGAACCTCGCCTTTGCTCTGTGCCCGCTGCTGACCGACGGCGCAATCGAGGCGCTGCTGACGGCCGGCACCGACGAGCAGAAGCAACGTTATCTGCCGAAGCTGATCTCGGGCGAATGGACCGGCACGATGAACCTGACCGAGCCGCAGGCGGGCTCGGATCTCGCGCTGGTGCGTTCGCGTGCGGAGCCGCAGGGCGACGGCACGTACAAGGTGTTCGGCACGAAGATCTTCATCACGTGGGGCGAGCACGACATGGCGGACAACATCGTTCACCTGGTGCTGGCGCGCACGCCGAACGCGCCGGAAGGCGTGAAGGGCATTTCGCTGTTCATCGTGCCGAAGTTCCTGGTCAACGACGACGGCTCGCTCGGCGCGCGCAACGACGTGCACTGCGTGTCGATCGAGCACAAGCTCGGGATCAAGGCGAGCCCGACGGCGGTGTTGCAGTACGGCGATAACGGTGGCGCGATCGGCTACCTGGTCGGCGAAGAGAATCGCGGCCTCGAATACATGTTCATCATGATGAACGCGGCGCGGTTCTCGGTCGGCATGCAGGGCATCGGTATCTCCGACCGCGCCTATCAGCAGGCAGTGGAGTATGCGAAGGAGCGCGTGCAGAGCCGCCCGGTCGACGGATCGGCCAAGGAGTCGGTCACGATCATTCATCACCCGGACGTGCGCCGGATGCTCGGCACGATGCGTGCGCTGACGGAAGGCGCACGGGCACTGGCGTATGTGGCGGCCGCACATAGCGATCTCGCGCACGGCCACCCCGACGAAGCGACGCGCGCGCGGAACGAGGAGATTTACGAATTCCTGGTGCCGATCGTCAAGGGCTGGAGTACCGAGGCATCGCTGGAAGCGACGAGCCTGGGCGTGCAGGTGCACGGCGGGATGGGTTTCATCGAGGAAACGGGCGCGGCGCAGTACTACCGCGACGCGCGCATCCTGACCATCTACGAAGGCACGACGGCGATCCAGGCGAACGACCTCGTGGGTCGCAAGACGTTGCGCGACGGCGGCGCGGTGGCCTCGGCCCTGCTCGCCGAGATCGGCAAGACCATCGACGCGCTTGCGGCCGTGCAAGGCGCGCCGTTCGAATCGATGCGTCGACATCTCGAGGCGGGCGCGCAGGCACTGAAGACGGCGGTCGAGCATGTCGTCGCGAATACGAAGCGCGATCCCAATGGCGTGTTCGCCGGTAGCGTGTCGTATCTGAAGCTGGCCGGCATCGTGCTGAGCGGGTGGCAGATGGCGCGTGCAATGCTGGTCGCGTCGCACAAGCAGGCGGAGGACCCGTCGTTCTACGGCGCCAAGATCGCTACCGCGCAGTGCTTCGCGGAATTCATCCTGCCGCAGGCGCTGGGGTTGAGCGCATCGATCGTCAGCGTGAAGGGCGGGGAAGGCATCCTGGCCCTGTCGGAAGACCAGTTCTGAACTGGGCACCATCATGGAAGCGATAGATCGTGGTACGCACCGTACGGCCGAACTCGTTCAGCAGTACGGCCCGCGCGAATCGATGGAATACGACGTCGTGATCGTCGGCGGCGGCCCCGCCGGGCTGTCGGCGGCGATCCGGCTCAAGCAGCTGGCCGCCGAGAAAGGCACCGAAATCGGCGTGTGCGTGCTCGAGAAAGGTTCCGAGATCGGCGCGCACATCCTGTCGGGTGCGGTGATGGATCCGCGCGCGATCACCGAACTGTTCCCCGACTGGAAGGAACGCGGCGCGCCGCTCGACGTCGAGGTGACGGAAGACCGCTTCCTGTTCCTGTCCGAGAAAAGCGCGGTCACCACGCCGAACTGGGCGCTGCCCGCCAACTTCCAGAACCACGGCAACTACGTGATTTCGCTGGGCAACGTCACGCGCTGGCTGGGCCAGCAGGCCGAGGCGCTGGGCGTCGAGATCTTCCCGGGCTTCCCGGCCGCCGAGATTCTCTACAACGACGACGGCTCCGTGAAAGGCGTCGCCACCGGCAACATGGGCGTGGGCAAGGACGGCGAGCCGACCGAGAACTTCCAGCTCGGCATGGAACTGCACGCGAAGTACACGCTGTTCGCCGAAGGCTGCCGCGGCCACCTCGGCCGCCAGCTGATCGCGAAGTTCAAGCTCGACGCGAACGCCGATCCGCAGGCGTACGGGATCGGCATCAAGGAGCTGTGGGAAATCGATCCCGCGAAGCACAAGCCGGGCCTCGTGATCCACACGGCCGGCTGGCCGCTGAAGTCGGACACCTACGGCGGCTCGTTCCTGTATCACATGGACAACAACCAGGTCGTGGTCGGCTTCGTGGTGGGCCTCGGCTACACGAACCCGTACCTGTCGCCGTTCGAGGAATTCCAGCGCTACAAGACGCACCCGTCGATCCGCGCATTCCTCGAAGGCGGCAAGCGCGTGTCGTACGGCGCGCGCGCGATCACGGCGGGCGGGCTGCTGTCGCTGCCGAAGACCGTGTTCCCGGGCGGTGCGCTGATCGGCGACGACGCGGGCTTCCTGAACGCATCGCGGATCAAGGGCAGCCACGCGGCGATCAAGACCGGCATGCTGGCGGCCGACGCCGCGTTCGACGCGGTGCAGGCGGGCCGCCAGTCGGACGAGCTCAATGCGTACCCGGATGCGTTCAAGCAATCGTGGCTGTACACGGAGCTGTACCGCGCGCGCAACTTCAAGCAGTGGATGGCGAAGGGGCTGTACCTCGGCACGCTGATGGTCGGGCTCGAGCAGAAGGTGATGGGCGGCAACGTGCCGTGGACGCTGCACCACAAGCATGCGGACCACGAGATGCTGAAGCCGGCGTCGCAGTGCGAGCCGATCGAGTACCCGAAGCCGGACGGCAAGCTGACGTTCGACCGGCTGTCGTCGGTGTTCATCTCGAACACGAACCACGAAGAGAACCAGCCGGCGCACCTGACCTTGAAGGATGCGAACGTGCCGGTGAACGTGAACCTGCGCACGTATGCAGGGCCGGAAGGGCGTTTCTGCCCGGCGGCGGTGTATGAATTCGTGAAGAACGACGACGGCAGCGATCGCCTCGTGATCAACGCGCAGAACTGCGTGCACTGCAAGACCTGCGACATCAAGGACCCGACGCAGAACATCGTGTGGGTCACGCCGGAAGGCGGTGGCGGGCCGAATTACCCGAACATGTAACGCAACGCGCCAGTGGGACTGGATGACATGAGCGGCTACCCGGTGCTGGTCGATGTTCTTCGCGAACGCATAGACGAGCGCCGCATGGAGCGGTAACACGCATCCATGTCAAATCGTAAAAGGTGGCGGGGGCCGCGTAGTCCAGGTTTGTCTTCCCGATGCCCCTGGTGAATGTGGTGGTGTTGATATTCAGGAGAATGCCTTGAAGATTTTTGTTGCAGTAAAGAGAGTCGTTGACGCGAACGTCAAAGTCGGCGTGAAGTCGGACAACACGGGCGTCGACATCGCGAACGTGAAGATGTCGATGAACCCGTTCGACGAAATCGCGGTGGAAGAAGCGGTGCGCCTGAAGGAAGCGGGAGTCGCGACCGAAGTGATCGCGGTGTCGGTGGGCGTCACGCAAGCGCAGGAAACGCTGCGCACGGCGCTGGCGATCGGCGCGGATCGTGCGATCCTCGTCGAATCGAACGACAGCGTCGAGCCGCTGGCCGTCGCGAAGATCCTGAAGGCGCTGGTCGACAAGGAGCAGCCTCAGCTGGTGATCCTCGGCAAGCAGGCGATCGACGACGATTCGAACCAGACGGGCCAGATGCTGGCCGCGCTGGCCGGCCTGCCGCAAGCGACGTTCGCATCGAAGGTGACGATCGCGGACGGCAAGGCAACGGTCGCACGCGAAGTCGACGGCGGCGCGGAAACGCTGTCGCTGACGCTGCCGGCGGTCGTGACGACCGACCTGCGCCTGAACGAGCCGCGCTACGTGACGCTGCCGAACATCATGAAGGCGAAGAAGAAGCCGCTGGAAACGGTGAAGCCGGAAGACCTCGGCGTGGACGTCGCGCCGCGTCTGAAGACGCTGAAGGTGGCCGAGCCGCCGAAGCGCGCAGCCGGCGTGAAGGTGCCGGACGTGAAGACGCTGGTCGAGAAGCTGAAGACCGAAGCCAAGGTGCTGTAAGAGGGAGCGGAAAGAAATGACGATTCTGGTGATTGCAGAACACGACAACGCGTCGATCAAGGCCGCGACGCTGAACACGGTGGCGGCGGCGGCGAAGATCGGCGGTGACATTCACGTGCTGGTCGCAGGCCACAATGCGCAAGGCGCAGCCGACGCGGCAGCAAAGATCGCGGGTGTATCGAAGGTGCTGCTGGCCGATGCGCCGCAACTCGAAGCAGGTCTCGCGGAAAACGTCGAAGCGATCGCGCTGAACATCGCGAAGGACTATTCGCACATCCTCGCGCCGGCAACGGCTTACGGCAAGAACATCGCGCCGCGTATCGCCGCGAAGCTGGACGTCGCGCAGATCTCGGACATCACGGCGGTTGACAGTGCCGACACGTTCGAGCGCCCGATCTACGCGGGCAACGCGATCGCGACGGTGCAGTCGAGCGACCCGATCAAGGTCATCACGGTGCGTGCGACGGGTTTCGATCCGGTTGCAGCGGAAGGCGGCAGCGCGTCGGTCGAGAAGATCGAAGCAGCGGCAGACGCCGGCAAGTCGCAGTTCGTGAGCCGTGAAGTGACGAAGCTGGACCGTCCGGAGCTGACGAGCGCGAAGATCATCGTGTCGGGCGGCCGCGGTCTGGGCAGCGGCGAGAACTACACGAAGGTGCTGGAGCCGCTGGCGGACAAGCTGTCGGCGGCACTCGGCGCGTCGCGCGCGGCAGTCGACGCCGGCTACGTGCCGAACGACTACCAGGTCGGCCAGACCGGCAAGATCGTCGCACCGCAGCTGTACATCGCGGTGGGCATCTCGGGTGCGATCCAGCATCTGGCCGGCATGAAGGATTCGAAGGTGATCGTCGCGATCAACAAGGATCCGGAAGCGCCGATCTTCAGCGTGGCCGACTACGGCCTCGTCGGCGATCTGTTCGCGCTCGTGCCGGAGCTCGTGAACGAGCTCGGCTGATCACTTCGGGATTGGCTCGCTCCATTCGGTTCCGGACGCGATGATCGTGTCCGGAACCGCAGGGCCCCGGAATCCGGCGCATCCCGGTCGACCGCCGGCTGCCGGCCGGACATTCAGAATGATCCGGAAGAGATAGGGTTTGGAAGCAAGGGCGCCGGGAAGTGATGGCGGTCGATAACTTCGGAATACTATCTGAACAAAAAAATAACCGATTTCGCACACACGCGTACCGTATGCATTCAATCCCCTTTGCTACTTTATCCGTATGGACGCCAGTGTTATTTGGCGTCGCCGTTCGCTGCGCGGGATCGGATGGCCGCCCGACGCTGACGCGCATGCTGGCGCTCGTGGGCGCACTGGCCGGGCTTGTGGCCACGATGCCGCTGCTGTTTGAATTCGATACGCAAGCGCCGGCGATGCAGTTCGTGGAGAACCGGCCCTGGCTGGCAACGCTCGGAATAAGCTGGCGAGTGGGCGTGGATGGTGTGTCGCTCTGGATGGTCGTATTGACCGCGCTCACGACGCTGTTGATCGTAGGCGCATCATGGCAGGCCGTTACGACACGCGTCGCCCAGTATTTCGGCGCGGTGCTGATCCTCTCCGGATTGATGGTCGGCGTGTTCGTGTCGCTCGACGGGATGCTGTTCTTCGTGTTTTTCGAATCGACGCTGATTCCGCTGTATCTCCTGATCGGGGCATGGGGCGGCAAGCACCGTTCGTACGCGGCCGTGAAGTTCTTCTTCATGTCCTTCGCAGGCTCGCTCCTGCTGCTGGCCGCGATGCTGTATCTATTCGGCCTCTCGCATACTTTCGACATGCACGTCTGGCATGAGATGAAGCTCGATCTCGTGCCGCAGCTGCTGATTTTCTGCGGGTTTCTCGCCGCCTTCGCGGTGAAGCTGCCGATGTGGCCGGTCCACGGCTGGCTGAAAGACGCCTACGCGGAGGGGCCGATCGGCGCGGCAATCATGCTGGGGATGGTCAAGATCGGCGGATACGGGTTCCTGAGGTTCATGCTGCCGATTGCCCCGGACGCGAGCCGCATGCTCGCGCCGGCAATGATCGCGCTATCGTTGTTTACCGTCATCTATGCGAGCCTCATCGCATTGGTCCAGACGGAACTGAGCGCCTTGCTGGCGTACTCGACGATTGCGCACATGGGGCTCGTCACGCTCGGCTTGTTCCTGTTCAACCAGCTTGCCGTCGAAGGTGCGATCGTCCAGATGATTTCATACGGCCTCGTTTCGGGAGCGCTGCTGATCTGCACCGGGATGTTGTACGAACGGACGCAGACACGTTCGCTCGATGCGCTCGGTGGCGTCGCGAACGTCATGCCCCGCTATGCGACCCTGGCAGTGCTGTTTTCGATGGCCAATCTCGGGCTCCCGGGCACCTCGGGATTCATTGGCGAGTTTCTTGTGATCATGGGCGCGATCAAGGCGAACTTCTGGATCGGGGGCGCTGCGGCACTGACGCTCGTTCTCGGTGCGGCCTACACGCTGCGTGGTGTCAGGCGGGTCATATTCGGCGCCGTGAAGAACGAGCGAGTTGCGCGACTCACGGATCTTGGCCGGCGGGAGCGTGCACTGCTCGTTCCGCTGGCCGTCATCGTCCTCGGGCTGGGTGTGGCACCCAGGTACTTCATCGCGACCCTGGAGCAGACGACATCGGCCGTCGTTCAGGATTCGATGCGATCCAAGCTCACGGAAACGTCACACGTCGGTGAGCGCATGGCGGTTCGCTAGGGCACGGCCATTTTGCGTCCGTTTCGCGGCAAGCGAGCGTAGTCACCGAGGGCTCGACGCCGATTCGAAACACTTCATGTTCCAGCGTACGCAAGCGACGTATGGCATGGGTAACGCGCGACGTTTTCCGAGCGGGATTGCCGTCGAAGTGAAACACGTTGCGAATGCGTAGCGGCAATTGACCTGTTGCGTCGATGTCCGGAGAGGCGAGCACGCCTGTGGTCAGCCGTGCTCGATACGTCGGAATGGCAAAGGATAGGGACTGCCGGGCCGGTCGGCCCGGCAGTCACGGCAACGGCAGCCTTAGTTTGCGTCTCGCCGCAGGGAAAGGAGACCGAGCAGCACTTCGTCGCGGCGCGCTGCGAGCTGATCGATCGACTGGCCGGCGACTTCCTCATGAACACCGGCAATCACCTTCTGGCGAAGTTCGGGCGTGATCTTCGGCGAACCGAGCACGTTCCACCACGCGGTCATCGGGCCGGTGAACTGGTCGAAGAAGTGTTCGATGCCGCCCTGGCCGCCGCCGAGATGGAACAGCATGTTCGGGCCCATGATGCCCCAACGCAGGCCCGGCCCCCAGCACACCGCGGTATCCGCGTCCTCGACGCTCACGACGTCTTCCGAGATCAGATGCACGATCTCGCGCCAGAGCGCAGCCTGAAGACGGTTGGCGACGTGGCCGGGCACTTCCTTGTTGAGCTGGATGGTTTTCTTGCCCAGGCTCGTATAAAACGCGGTTGCCCGTTCGATCGTTTCCCGTGACGTCTTCGCGCCACCGACGATTTCGACGAGCGGAATCAGGTGCGGCGGATTGAACGGATGGCCGATCACGCAGCGCTCGGGATGGCGCTCGCAGGCCGACTGGATTTCGCTCATCGTCAGGCCCGAAGAGCTCGACGCGATGATCGCGTCCGGCGCCAGAACGGCATCGAGATGCTTGTAGAGATCCTTCTTGAAGTCGATCCGCTCGGGGCCGTTTTCCTGCACGAAATCGCTGCCGGTAACCGCTTCGTCGAGATTGGCGGTGAACTGCAGTCGCTCCCGGGATGCATTCGGCGCGAGCCCGAACTGCTCGAGAGCGGGCCAGGCCGCATCGATGAATGCGCGGAGTTTCGGCTCGGCATCCGGGGCGATGTCGGTCGCCACGACATCCAGGCCCTTGGCCAGAAACAGCGCGGCCCAGCTGGCGCCGATGACACCGGTGCCGATGATGGCCACGCGTTTGATTTCCTTGCTCATGGCTTTTGATCCTTCGAATGGAGTGAGGTCAGACGAACGCGCTGAAGCCGGTAACCGCCTTGCCGACGATCAGGTGATTCATTTCGCGCGTGCCTTCATACGAGTAGAGTGCTTCCGCATCGGCGAAGAAACGTGCGACGTTGTAGTCGAGAACGATGCCGTTGCCGCCGAAGATCTCGCGCGCCCATGCGACGGTCTCGCGCATGCGGCTCGTGCAGAAAGCCTTGGCCAGCGACGACTGCTGGTCGAGCAGCTTGCCCTCGTCCTGCAACTCGGCGAGCCGGACGACCATGCATTGCGACGCAGTGATATTGCCGAGCATCTTGGCGAGGTGGTCCTGGATCATCTGGAACGACGCGATCGGGCGGCCGAACTGCTCGCGGGTCTGCGCGTAACGCAGCGCGTGCTCATAGGCGCCCATGCTGCAACCGACCGCTTCCCACGCGACGTATTGACGGGTGAGGCGCAGCACGCGTGCGGTGTCGCGAAACGACACGTCGCCCTGGAGGCGGTTCTCTTCGGGAACCCGGCAGTTGTCGAGCGTGATCACGCCGTTCTGTACGACGCGAAGTGCAATCTTGTTCTCGATTTTTTCGACGGAGAAGCCGGGGGTCGTCTTGTTCTCGACGATGAATCCCTTGACCTGATTGTCGTCGACATCGCGTGCCCAGATGATCGAGATGTCGCACCACGGCGAGTTGCCGATCCACCGCTTCTGGCCGTTGAGCACCCACGTGTCGCCTTCGCGCTTGGCCGTGGTCAGCAGGCCGCCGCCGGCACCCGATCCGACCAGCGGCTCGGTCAATCCGAAGCACCCGATCTTCTCCAGCCGTGCCATCGGAGGCAGCCATTTCTGTTTTTGCTCCTCCGATCCGCCGAGATAGATCGACCCCATAGCCAGGCCGCTATGGACGCCGTAGAAGGTCGAGATGGACGAGTCGACGCGCGCGAGCTCCATCGCGATGAAGCCGTCGAGAAGCGTGCTGCCGCCGGCGCAGCCGTAGCCTTCGAATCCGACGCCGACGATGTTGAGGTCCCTGATTTCGGGAATCAACTCGAAGGGGAACGCATCCGCGGCCCAGAACTTGTTGATTACCGGCGCAACGCGTTCTTCCATGAACGTGCGCACGCGCTTCAGCAGGGCGCGTTCGTCCTCGCTGAGGAACTCGCGAATCAGGTAGAAATCGCTATCGGGGGCCGGAAGCGGGTGGTTGGGCTTCGAGGGGGCGGTCATGGTGATGTCCTTGATACGGTTTCAGGAGGCGTTCGCGGGGGCCTGCAGATAGTCGTGGACGACTTCCGCGCCCGCGATCGTCAGATCGGTGAGGATGTGGATGGCGGACAGCACCTCGAGCACCGGCAGCTTGGCGACCGGCGCGAAACAATGCGGATGCAGTTCCAGGGAGGCGGGCCCGGTCCACGCACCCTTCACGGTGATGTCGCTCACGTAATACTTGACCAGCTCGCAGACGCGGGCCGAGCCGTCGACGTGCGGCAGGATCTTCAGCAGGAAGCCGGGCGCTTCGAGCGTCTTCTTGACGGCCGCGAGATCCAGCGGCTCGTACTTGTATCCCATGGTCGCGGTCGCGACCCGCACGCCGTTGTAGTCGAGCGTGCCCACCAGCGCGTCGTTGCGGATTTCGAGCTTCGGCTGGGCCAGTACCTTCGGAAAGCCGAGCAATTCGCGGCCGGAAGCGATGCCGGCTTCGCTGTCGAGGTACATCGCATGCGTGAAGCCACCGGGTGCGCCGTTGAACGATACGGGGACGACCTGGCCCGATTCGGTGTAGGAACCGAGGCCGCTCGAGTCCGGCATCTTGATGAACTCGTATTTGACGATCGGTTCGGTCGGAAGCAGCGGAGCGGGTATCACACGAGCCAGCGCTTCGGGATCGGTGCGATAGGTGATGATGATGAATTCGCGATCGATGAACCGGAACGGCGGCTTCGGATAAGCCGGGCTGCCGATCGGCATGGCATACGCGTGAGCGCGGATTTCGTCTTCAGTCATGAAAGGCTCCGTGTGTGCGGCTGGCGTCGGCCAGCCGGTGGGGGTTGCCAGGGGAGGCATTCAAGCCATGTGGCCGCGCGATGTGTCAGGTCTCGTCGCCGAAGCGGGCGACCACGCCTGCATCCTGCAGACGGGCGATCTCGGCATCGTCGAAGCCCATTTCGGCCAGGATCTCCGCGCCGTGTTCGCCGAGATGCGGCGCCGCGACAGGCTTGACCTTCTGCTGACTCGCGATATGGATCGGATTGCTGACCGTCTTCGTGGCAGGTTGTCCCGGCACCTCGAGCGGTACGACGATCCCGTTGATCTCGAGTTGCGGATCGTTGATGATTTCCTCGGCGATCTGAACGACACCGAAAATCACGCGCTCGGCGGTGAGCGTTTGTTTCCAGAAGGCCAGCGTTTGACCGGCGAACAACGGATCGAGGATGTCGACCAGCGCGGCCGCGTTTTTCACGCGCAGTTGTTCGTCGGCGAAGCGGGGATCGTCCAGAAGTTCGGGCCTGTTGATTGCACGGACGAAGGGCGCCCACTCCTTGCGTTGCGCGGCGACCAGCAGAATCCAGCGCCCGTCGCTCGTCTGGTACGGATTGAGCAGCGCATTCGGCGGGCTTTTGCGGTCATGCTGCGGGAAGAACTTGCCGCCGTTGAGTCCGCCTTCGACCCATGCCGCCGCGGCCCAGATGCCGTTGGCGATCAGGGAAGTCGTGACGTGGCCGCCCTTGCCGGTCCTGGTGCGCTCGTAAAGCGCAGTGACGATCGCGGCGTAGAGGGTCGTCGCTGTCGCGTGATCGCCGATGCCGGGAATGGGAAGCGTCGGCGGGCTGCCGGCGTCGTGGGTGACTTCCATGAGGCCGGAACGTGCCCAGTACGCCGTGACGTCGAAGCCCGGGGTATCGGCTTCCGGACCTTGCGCACCGTAGCCGGTAATGTCGGCGTAGATCAACTTCGGGTTGAGCGGCGCGAGATCTTCGTAGGTGACGCCCAGCGCGGCCCGCACGCGCGGCGGGAAATTGACGACCAGGACGTCGGCCCAGCGAACGAGGCGCGTCAGCACTTCGCGCGCCCCTTCCGACTTGAGATCGAGCGCGATGCTGCGCTTGTTGCGGTTCGTCAACTGCCACGCGTAGTTCGTATCGGCGACGGGGTTCGGGGGAATGATCGAAAAGAAACGATAGACGTCCCCGGTGCCGGGCGGTTCGATCTTGATGACATCCGCGCCGAAGTCGGCGAGGATCGTCGTGGCCGCGGGGCCGGCAATGTAGCTCGCGAGGTCGAGTACCTTGAGGCCTGAAAACACGTGTTTTCCGTCTGACATGGAAGTGTTCCGAATTCGAGGTTGAGAGAGGAGCGGCGTCGACGGAGCGTGCCCCGATTGCCGCTCCGGGCGAAGGTGCCGGTGTGGGTCAGCGCCCGTGAAATACAGGCGCGCGCTTCTCGAGAAAGGCCGTGGTGCCCTCCTTTTTGTCGTCGGTCGCGGCGCACAGCGCAAACAGTTTTCCTTCCAGCGCAAGGCCTTCCGGCATCGCCGCATTCAAACCGAGGTGGACGGCGTCCATTGCATACGCGACGGCGAGCGGGCCATTGGCGGCGATTTGCGCCAGGATCGTCTCCGCGCGGGCAATCAGCTGGTCGGCGGCCACGATTTCATTCACCAGGCCGATCCGGTGCGCCTCTTCCGCCGACACCATTTCCCCGGTGAGGATGAGTTGCAGCGCGATACCCTTGCCGACGAGGCGCGGCAGTCGCTGGGTGCCGCCGAAGCCGGGAATGAGCCCGAGCCGGACCTCGGGTTGGCCGAACTTCGCGCCGGGACTCGCGAGCCGGATCGTGCAAGCCAGCGCGGTCTCGCATCCGCCGCCGAGCGCGAGGCCGTTCACCGCGGCGATGACGGGCTTGCCGAGACGTTCGATGAAGTCGAGCAGCGCCTGCCCGGCACGTGTGCGCTGCTCGGCCTCGACAGGCGTGGCATTGGCCAGTTCGCCGATATCGGCGCCGGCGATGAAGGCACGGTTGCCTGCACCGGTGAGGATGACGCCGCGAATCGATGCATCGTTACGCGCATCCGTGAATGCCGCATGCAGTTCCTCGATCGCCCGTTGGTTCAACGCGTTCATCACGTCGGGACGGTTCAACGTCACATAGGCGACCGACGCCTTCTTTTCGTAGAGCAGCGTGCTGAAACTTGGAAGTGACAGGCTATTGGGCATGGAACGGATTTCTCCAGAAGAAGGCACGCGATGATTCCTGGCCTGCGGTAATCGGAAGAGGCGAACGAATCGTCTCGTGGTGGCGTCTTGCGGCGCCGAGGAACGGGTGAAAGACGAGGGTCAGAGGTCCTGGATCCGGGTGTGCTCGACCGCGGAGGCCAGGATCATGAAATGTCGGTTGACGGGTTTCGATTGCAACCGCGCGTGAATCGGCCGATAGACGAGGTCACCGACGTGGATGGTGCAGTGCGACAGCGCACAAGTGCCGGGCACTTTGGCGATACGGAGCTTCCACATCTGGTCACCGTAGTGGCACGCGGTTGGATCGCGCCAGGATACGTAGATGGTCGAGTCGCTTTTGCGGCCCAATATGCGGACGGTGGGGGCAGACGAAGCGCCATCCGGATGACGACTTTGCCCGCCGACGGTGGCGGAAGACGACGAGTGGTCGCTACGCCGGTTACCGCCGTCGAGCATGCCAACCGTGTGTGTCCAGATCGCGCTACCGGGTACGCCACTATCCATCCATGCGACTCCTCTTACCGCGGTTCATTCAAGTAAGTGGTGCTGATTAAGATCGATCTTAAGGTGACGCTGATCCGATGCATATGTGGGATATCACAACGCAGTTAGCTCTTTTTCCAATTCACATGCGATCGACGAACGAATGCCGGCCACGGAGGGCTGGTCGCTCGCCAGGCATGAATAATCAGGAGAATGTCGCGACTGCGCGAAGCGTGGCGCAGATGGCGGATGGCCGTGCGGCGCACGGCGCTCCGTAAGGGTCGATACCGACTCGCGGGCCGGCATCCGGTGTGCGGGGACTATCGAGAAGAGGGGGAGCGATGCAGCGCGTGCGCTATCGCTGTGAAATCGGCCTGAATCACGGCGAATATGAAGGCGGTGGACATGCCGAACAGGAGTACGCCGTCAGACGATTCGATCGCACCGAGCATCCGCCAGTTTTCCGTCAAGGAAAGGCCCGACGCGCCGCGTGTCGCCATGGTGTCGATCGAGAAGAACAGTGCGTCGCCGAACGAGTTGAGTGCCTTGAGTTGAACGAATACGACGGCCCACAGAGCCGACTCCAGCGTATGAAGCAGGCCGAGCGCGATGCAGATGAAGGCAACGATGACGACGAGTTTGCGCAGTTGCACATGAATGGTGTCGCGCTGCATGTCGAGCACGCCGCGAAGTCGACGCGCGACGACAGCGAGCCATACCATCGCCGCTGCGTGAAGCAGAATGTTGGCCATGCCGAGAAGAATGCCGATCGTCCAGCTTTCCATGGAGATATTCGAGTACGGAGGGGGAGAATGAAAAAATGGTGTCGCGCATCGCTTGATGCTTTCGTCACTTGACCGCGCCGCGCAGCTTGATCGCGATATCGAGCTTCGAGATCCAGCCGGCGTCGTCGAGGCGTGCCCCGACGATGTTCTCGATGCGTTCCAGGCGATAGTTGAGCGTGTTCGGATGGATGCCCAACACGCTCGCGGTTGCCTTTCGTCGCTGCAGCTGGTCGAAGTAAGTTCGAAGGGTTTCGAGCAGATCGGGTTCGCCCGCCAGTTGCTCGACCAGGGACGTGAGGTAAGTCAGCGTGCGTTTCGTGCCACGTATGCTTTCCTCGACCGCGATCTCGGAATAGAGGCGCACGCGCGCCTCGTCGAGATGGCTTCGGCCGAAGCTGAGCGCCCGGCTCGCTTCGTCGGCCGACATGGCCCAGCCCGATGCACCTTCGCCCGGCAGCCCGACGCCGATCGCCCTGACTTCGGGCAACGTGTCCGCGATCGATGCGATTTGCCTGGCCAGCTGACTATCGTTCGCACCGGTCGTCTCTCCGAGGCGCTCCGGTATCCACATGAGCAACTGCCCGCGAAACCAGATGTCGAAAATATCGTCGACAGGGACTCTGAGGCGCCGGGCGGCTGCCGCCACGATGCGGTCGATCTCGGTCTTGAAGGTGGCCGAATTGCTGTCGATCGATTCGACGTCGATGGCCAATGCCACTCTCGGGATTGTCACGTCGAGACGTAGCGCCGCCGCCGTTTTATTGAACGCATCGGTATCGTCGGGGAAATTGAAGATGATGCCGTGCAGCTGATAGCGCAGCGATTCGCGCCAGCGCGCCTGCCTGTACTGCTCCTCCAGAAAGGTCTGCGCGATTTCCTGCGACATGTTGTCGAAGAACTCCAGCAGGTAAGGGGAGATTCGAAGCAGGAGTTCGTTGCGAAGCGCGTCGTCGTTCCCGGCCACTCCGATATAGAAGCACCACAGTTCGCGGGATCCGAGCCGGAATGCGCGGAGCAGTGCTTCGAGCGGAACACCCTGATAGACGCGTCGGCGTCCGTATGCCCGGAACCCTTCAAGCGCATCCTCGGACGGCATCTTGCCCGACATGAGGCTGTCGAGCCAGAGTTTCGACGACAGGACGATCGAGTCCCGGATATCGAGCTTTGTCGTCGAATCGAGGTCGGCATAGGGCTTGATGTTCATCAACGCCTTGTACACACGTTCAACGAATGCGGCGTTATTTTCGGCGACGTTGGCGGTCCATCGGCGCAAGGCCGGCGAAATGTCGGGGATGGAAATTGTCATACGATTTGACTCCTGGCGAAGGCCCCGAGCAATCGGGCAGTGCTCCGATATGCGTGAGCGGTACGTGCGGGGCGATCGTGCTGCTGAACCAACTAAACAAAGGATTACGAAACAGGGTGGGAACAGGGCAAGTGTGTTTGTGCGCCGTGAAGCCGGCCATGCCGATGCAGTTGGCCGGGAAGGTGACGTGGATGGAGACCGTGAACGCGAACTGCGGCAGCGCGAGATGAAGTGCGTCGAATATCTCCCTCACCACGTTGTCTCAATTTCGAATTGACGTTCTTATAATCAAGAGCGGTACGCAAAGTCAACGTAAATATCTGGATTGCAAAATTTATATGCTACGGCGCGGCGGGCGAGTGAAGGCCCGTCGATCCTTGTGTGAAGGGCGTGCCGCGAGTTTTGCAGATGAGAGATGGTCGAGGCGTTGTGATTATCCACAAAGGGATTTGTGTGAAATCACAGTATTGTGAAAGACCACAATCGCAATATGATGTTTCACCATTTCATCGGCTGATTACCGCGATTACCATCAACAGCCGAATCGCACACTGCGCGTGCCGGGCCCGGTGAGGAATCCCGCTCAAACAGCCGAAAGGCATCCGGCTCCGGTCATTGCGCGTCCGTCCGGGCTTCCGTCCGCCGCGTTCGTTCGATCGTCGAATCAATCTTGCGTCATGTCCTCATGCCGCTTTCGCCCGTTGCCTTGAGTCATTTGCCGATGCGTCTGTCTATCGCCCTGAGTTTTGCTTCGATCGCGGCCAGCCTGCTGCTCGAAGGATGTGCAGCCGCGCCGTCGGTCGCCGTATTCGGCGCAGCGTTTCCGGACTGGCTGTTCTGCATCGTCGGCGGCGTGCTCGGGACGACGGTCGTTCAAGTCGTGCTGGGCAAGCGCGGCAAGCGCGCGCTGCTCGCGCCGCTGGCGATCAGCTATCCCGCGCTCGCCGCAGCGCTCGCGATGGCGTTCTGGCTGCTTTTCTTTCCCCACTGATCTCGCGTACCGTTATGTCCGACGCTTCCGGCGCATCGCGCAAAAAGTCCCTGCCTGCATGGCTCATCGTGATTGCCGCGCTGGTGCTGCTCGGCGTTGTCGTGTGGCGTCTCGACCAGTCGCCGACGACCGACGACGCATACGTCTACGCGGACACGATCAACGTCGTGCCGGAAGTCAACGGCAAGATCGTCGAGATGCCGGTACGCGACAACCAGCCGGTGAAGCAGGGCGACCTGCTGTTCCGGATCGATCCCCGGCCGTACCAGGACGCGCTGAACCAGGCGCGCGCACGGCTGGTGACGCTCGACAAGCAGATCGGGCTGACGCAACGCACGGTCAATGCGCAGCAGTACAACGCGGATTCCGTCAAGGCGGCGGTCGAGCGCTCGCGCGCGCAGGCTGCGCAGGCAGCCGACACGCTGCACCGGATGGAGCCGCTGCTCGCGCCGGGCTACACGTCGGCGGAGGACGTCGACCGGGCGCGAACCGCGCAGCGCGCGGCGCAGGCGGAACTGAACGCGGCGATGCTTCAGGCGCAGCAGGCATCCGCGGCGGTGAGCGGCGTGGACGCGCTGGTCGCGCAGCGTGCGGAAGTCGAGGCGCAGATCGCGATCGCCGAACTGAATCTCGAGTACACCGAAGTTCGTGCACCGTTCGACGGACGGGTGGCTTCCTTGCGCACGACGGTCGGCCAGTTCGCTTCGGCGCTCAAGCCGGTCTTTACGCTGATCGACACGCGTCATTGGTACGTGGTGGCGAATTTTCGCGAAACCGATCTGAAGGGCGTACGCGCCGGAATGCCGGCCACGGTCTATCTGACCAGCGACACCGGCAGGCGCTTCGGCGGCACGATCGATTCGATCAGCTACGGCGTGCTGCCCGACGACGGCGGCGTGGTGCTGGACGGGCTGCCGCGCGTGGCGCGCAGCATCAACTGGGTGCATGTGTCGCAGCGTTTCCCGGTCAAGATCGCGGTGCGTGACCCGGATCCGAACCTGTTCCGGGTCGGCACCTCGGCGGTCGCGACGCTCAGGCGCGACGCTGCTGCGCACGACACGGCACGGTGAGCGCGGCATGAGCACCGCGCAATTCTCGCCGAGCCGTCTGCAGCGCTTCGCGGGCTTCATCGGCGGAGAGATTCGTCCGTACCCGGGGCGCATGAACGTGATGCTGCGCTGCGTGCTCGCCAGCGCAATCGTCATCGTTGCGTCGATGGCGCTGGAGGTGCCGTTGCTGGCGGTGTCGCTGATCGTGGTGTTCTTCGTGACGCAGGCGAACGTCGTGGTGACGCGCCTGATCGGCGTCCTGTTCGTCGTGGGTTCGACACTCGCCGTCGGCAGTTCGATCCTGGTGTTCAAGTTCACCTACGACTATCCGCTGTTGCGGATACTGCTGGCAGGTGCGCTGTTTTTCTTCAGCGTCTACATGATGCGGGTCGCGAAGATCGGCGTGGTGTTCTTCATCGTCGCCATCGTGGTCATTTACTCGCAGACCTTCGTCGACCAGACCGATCAGGCCGAACTGCTGGTGCGCGCCGTGCTTTGGGTATGGGTCGCGGTCAACTATGCGATCGCGGTTACGCTCCTGATCAATACGCTGTTCCTGCCGGCGGAACCGGTGCGTCAGCTCCGTGCGGCCCTGTGCGGGCAACTCAATGCCGTCGACGCGCGCCTGGCCGCGCTCGAACAGCGGGCACCGACGGAGGGTGGCCCGACGGCGCGCGACATCCAGGCCGGTGCGCTGACGCTGCAGAAACTGCTCCGCTTTGCGACGATGCGCGACCCCGCGTATCGCGCGAGCCAGGCATTGCATCTCGCCCGCGTGGCGACGGTGTCGCGCCTGTACGCGGCGGCGGGCCATCTGCCGGACTCTGCTACGGGATCGGCGGCCGATGCGCTTCCGGTGCTGCGCGACGCCGTCCGGCGCCTGGCCGACGCGGCCGGCACGGACGCCCGTTTTGTCGCGCCGGACGCGCTGGCCGGACTGGCGGCGGAAGGGTTGCCGGGCGCGCTGGCGGAAATGCGCGACGCCTTGCTGACGTTCTCGGACCGGTCGGCCGCCCCGCCTGACGCTCAGTCCAGGGCCGAGAAGGAGCGCATGCTGGTGCCGGATGCCGTTACCAACCCGGTCTACGCGCAGTTCGCACTGAAGACGCTGATGGCGGCCATGTGCAGCTACGTGTTCTACGTCGCGACCGACTGGCAAGGCATCCATACGATGATGCTGACCTGCCTGATCGTCGCGCAACCGAGCCTCGGCGCATCCGCGCAGCGTGCCGTGCTGCGGATCGGCGGCGCGGCGGTCGGCAGCATGCTGGCGCTCGCGATGGTGGTCTGGGTCATGCCGCATCTGGACGGCATCGTCGGCTTGCTGATGATGACGTTGCCGGTGATCGCGCTGGCCGCGTGGGTATCGGCGGGCTCGGAGCGTATCAGTTACGCGGGTACGCAAATCATGTTTACGTTCTCGCTGGCCGTGCTCGAGCACTTTGGCCCGACCACCAATCTCACTGAAATCCGCGACCGGATGATCGGCATCGTGCTCGGCGTCGTCGTGTCCGCGGTCGCTCATGCGTTTCTGTGGCCGGAGGCCGAGGGCGAGGCGCTGCGTCAGCGCGCGGCGAAGCTGCTGCGCCGGATCGGCATGCAACTTCGCCCGGACACGACCGGGCCGGTGCCGGTCGGGCTGTGGGCCGAACTGGGCGACAGCGAGGCGATGTCGGCGCGTGTCGCGCTCGAACCGGGCTGGCAGATGGCGGACGGCGAGCACGAAGGCCTGACCTTGCGCGTGCAGACGCTGCTGGCGCATACGCGGGAAATCCTGTTGGCGACCGATGCGTTCGGCGCGGAGCGGGATGCACAGCACCTGCCGGCCGAGGTTGCCGTTGCGACGGCGGCGTTCCAGGCCGAACTGGCCGGTGCGCTGGACAGTTATGCCGACGCGCTGGTCGAGCACCCGTTGACGATCGGCGCGCCACCGCGTGTATCGATCGCAACGCTGTCGGAGCGCTGCACGGAGGATCTGTCCGCCCGACGGGGCGACGCGTCGCAGACGGCGTACGACCGGCTGCTGACCCGTGCCGGCGATCTCGCCGGCCAGATAGCGGGGCTGCCCGCCTGGGCGCCAGAACCCGTCGCTTCAGTATTGACTTCCCGAGCTTCCCAAGCATGACCGATTCGTTGATTCGACCTTCCTGTTCGTCGTTGCGCCGCATAACCGTCGCGGTGCTGCTGTGCGGGCTGTCCGCATGTGCGCTGATTCGTCACGACACCAAGCCCACGACGACACTCGATCCGGATCGGATCCGCATCGCCGACGACATCCACCTGGCGCGGGACGGCTGGCCGTCGGCGCGCTGGTGGACGCGCTACGGCGATCCGCAGCTCGACGCGCTGGTCGGTCGGGCGCTGGCCGATTCGCCGACGATGGCGATCGCGCGCACCCGCGTATCGCAGGCCAAATCCGACGTCGATCTGGTGAAGGCGGGGACCAACCTGCAGGTGAGCGCGCTCGGGTCGGTCGATCGGGAGCGCGTGTCGGGCAACGGCTTCCTGGGCGCGTATTCCGGCAATCAGCCGCTGCTGGGTGCGACCGGGCCGTGGTACACGGAAGGCATCGTCGGCCTGAGTGCAAGCCTCGATATCGATATCTGGGGCAAGCAGCGTGCGCAGGTCGAGGCCGCGCTGGGGATGCACAACGCGCGGGTGGTCGAGACGTCGGCGATCGAGCTGGAGGTCTCCGCCGACGTCGCGCAGCTCTACTACGGCATTCAGACGACCTATCGCCTCATCGGCCTGCTGGAGCAATTGCGCGACGTGGCCGCGTTCTCGATGGAGGCGCACGCCGCGCGCGCCGCACGCGGGCTCGAGCCGCAGACGCAGGCGGAGCTCGCCCGCGCGCAGAAGCTGGCGACGGAGCGGCAGCTGGTGGCTGCTCGCGGGCGCATCGTGCAGTTGCGTGAAGCGCTGCGCGCGCTGCTCGGCGCCGGGCCGACGGATCTTCCGGAGATCACGCCCGTGCCGTTGCCGCAGCCGCCGTCGTCGCTGCCGTCGACGCTGTCGTATGAACTGCTGGCGCGGCGCCCGGATTTGCAGGCGATGCGCTGGTACGTCGAAGCGTCGTTCGACAAGATCGACGCGGCGAAGGCCGCGTTCTATCCGAGTTTCGACATCAAGGCGTTTTTCGGCGTCAACGCGCTGCATCTGGGCGACCTGTTCACGCATGCGAGCCAGCAGATCAATCTCGTGCCCGGGCTGTACCTGCCCGTGTTCGACGGGGGCCGGCTCAATGCGAACCTTGGGAACGCGCGTCACGCGAGCGACCTGCTGATCCTGCAATACAACCAGTCGGTCCTGAACGCCGTGCGGGACGTCGCCACGACGGGCAGCCAACTGCAGGACCTCGATGCCGAAGCCAAGCTGCAGACGCAGAAGATCCAGGCCGTGACGTTTGCGCAGGACAGCGCCGACGCGCACTACCGCAGTGGGCTGGGCAGTCGCCTGACGGCGGAGGAAGCGAAGCAGGCCGTGCTTCTCGAGCGGGTCGCGCTGCTCGATCTCGACGGCCGTCGGATCGGCCAGGACATCGCGCTGACCAAGGCGCTCGGCGGCGGCTACCGGTCGGATGCACCGGTCGTCCTCAACCCGAGGTAATGCCGCTCATGTTCGAACAGTCACTACGATCGTCCGTTCGTGACGTGCCGCGCGAGGCCGACGGCTTTCGCACGATGATGGCCGTTCAGATCTCCATCCGGAACGTGCTGAACGAGAGGATGCTGACGGCGCTCGGGGTTCAGTTCTCGCAGGGCAATGCGCTTGCCCATCTCACCCGCAGCGAAGCGACGTCATGCCAGGAGCTTGCGAAGTCGCTCGGCTGCGGAACAAGCCGCCTCACACGACTTGCCCAGGATCTGGAACGTCGCGGGCTGATCGTGCGGCGTCGGGATGGCCGGGACCGCCGCACGCTGAATCTGTCGCTTACGTCGAAGGGGCGAGAGATCGCGGAGCGGGTTCCGCCCGTCGTCGAGGAGGCCGAGCGGATCGTGCTGGGGCGGTTGTCGGAGGAGGAACGGATGTTTCTCAGACGATTTCTCCGGCGAATCATTTGCGAGATCGACGCATGAACGGTTACGCCGCGACCGCGCCATGCCGACGGGCGTCGATGCGTGCGTCGTCGATCCGTGGCCCATGGCCTGCAACCTGTAGAGAGAGTGCCGCCGCATGTCCCGCACTGCATTGATCGCTTGCCATACCTGCGACACGTTGCTGCGCAAGCGGCCGCTCGCCGGGAACATGCAGGCGTGCTGCCCGCGTTGCAATGAACTGCTTTATCGAGGCGGCGTTTCGAAGCTCGACCGCGTCTGCGCGCTCACGCTGGCCGCGCTGATCACGTTCGTGATCGCGCAGGGTTTTCCGATCCTCGAGATGAACGTGAACGGCATGCACGTGCAGACGACGCTGTTGGGTGCGGTGCGGGCGCTGTGGGATCAGGGCATGGGCATCGTCGCCGTGATGGTGTTCTGCGCGACGCTGCTGTTTCCGCTCACCGAGATGGCAGCGCTGCTGTACGTGATGCTGCCGCTGCGCGCCGGCCGCATTCCGCGTGGTTTCGGCACGGTGCTGCGCGCGATCGGGTTGGTGCGCCCTTGGGGGATGATCGAGGTATTCATGCTCGGCATCCTCGTCACGATCGTCAAGATGGTGAGCCTTGCGCAGGTGGTGCCCGAAGCGGCGCTGTTCGCGTTCGCGGCGCTCACGCTGATGTTGACCGTCGTCGTGATGTTCGATCCGCGTGCGCTGTGGGATCTGGCTGACGAACTGCGCGGCGACAACCACGCCGGCGACGAGGCGACGATCCAATGAAGACGACTACCGCTGCCCGTGAAGGCATGGCGAGCTGCCACGTCTGCGGCCGGGTTCAGGCGCTTGCCGTCGATCGGCATGACATGCCGGCCCATTGTGCGCGCTGCGGCAGCACGCTGCACTCGCGCTTCCCGAACAGTCTCGCTCGCACCTGGGCGTTTCTGCTCGCGGCGGTGATCCTGTACATCCCGGCCAATCTGCTCCCGATGATGCGTACGTCGTCGATCGTCGGCTCGCAGTCGGACACGATCATGAGCGGCGTGGTCTATTTCTGGGTGTCGGGTGACTGGCCGCTCGCGGTGGTCGTGTTCGTCGCCAGCATTCTCGTGCCGATGCTCAAGCTCTGCGTACTGCTGATCCTGGTCATCACCGCCCAGTGCCGTTCCACCTGGCGGCCGATGCAGCGCACCACGCTCTATCGGGTCGTCGAACACATCGGCCGCTGGTCGATGCTCGACATCTTCGTCGTGACGCTCACCGTCGCGCTCGTCCACTTCCGGTCGCTCGCCGTCATCACCGCCGGTCCCGGCGCGCTGGCGTTCGGCTCGGTCGTGATCCTGACGATGCTTGCGTCGTTGCAGTTCGATCCCCGTCTGATCTGGGATCCCGTTGAAACCTCTGGAAATCACCATGAATAGTCCGCAAGGCCCGCACCGCGATTCCGATGCAGGTGCCGGCCAACCACCGACCATTGCCGAGCCGGCGGTCGCGAAGCGCGCCGGTTGGCTGCCGTCGCTCGTGTGGCTCGTGCCGCTGATTGCGGCGCTGATCGGCATCGGTCTCGTCGTCAAGTCGGTGCGCGAACGAGGCCCGGAAATCACGATTCGCTTTGCCAATGCGGAAGGGCTCGAGCCCGGCAAGACGCAGGTGAAATACAAGGATGTCGAGGTCGGCACGGTCGACGCGATCCGTCTTGCGAAGGATCTGTCGCATGTGCTGGTCGACGTCAGGCTCAAGAAGGAAGCGGAAGACTTCGCAGTGAAGGGGTCGCGCTTCTGGGTCGTGCGCCCGCGCATTGGCGCGACCGGCGTATCGGGCCTCGGCACGCTGCTGTCGGGCGCATACATCGGCGTCGACGCGGGCCGTTCGAAGGATCGCGCGCGCGCGTTCACCGGCCTCGATACGCCGCCTGCCGTGACGGGCGACCAGCGCGGTACGCAATACACGCTGCGCGGCGATTCGCTTGGCTCGGTCGATATCGGCTCGCCGGTGTACTACCGGCGCGTGCAGGTCGGGCAGGTGGTCGGCTTCTCGCTGGACAAGCTCGGCACGGGCGTTACGTTCACGGTGTTCGTCAACGCGCCGTACGACCAGTACGTTCATGAAAATTCGCGCTGGTGGCAGGCGAGCGGCGTCGATCTGCGTCTCGATTCGAGCGGCCTGAAACTGAACACGCAATCGCTCGCCACGGTGATTCTCGGCGGCATCGCGTTCCAGTCTCCGGCCGATCAACCGCCCGGGGAAGCGGCTGCGCGCGACATGGTATTCCAGCTCGCGTCGGACGAGGGGCAGGCAATGCGCGACCCCGACGGCGAACGCGTGCCGGTCGTGATGAACTTCAACCAGTCGCTGCGCGGACTCGCCGTGGGTGCGCCGGTCGACTTCCGCGGCATCGTGCTCGGCGAAGTGACGAACATCGGCATCGACTACGACGCGAAGGCGAAGAGCTTCAAGATGCCGGTGACGATGAATCTGTATCCGGAACGGCTCGGCAAGAGTTTCCGGGACGCGATTCGCAGCAAGGGCGAACCGGAACGTCGACAGATCCTGCAGCGGCTCGTCGAGCACGGGCTGCGCGGCCAGTTGCGCACCGGCAATCTGCTGACGAGCCAGCTGTACGTCGCGCTCGACTTCTTCCCGACGGCGCCGGTCGTGAAACTCGATGTCAGTCATGAGACGGTTGAACTGCCGACCGTGCCGAACACGCTCGACGAGCTGCAGTCCCAGGTGGCCGACATCGCGAAGAAGCTCGACAAGGTGCCGTTCGACCAGATCGGCGCGAACCTGAACAGCGCGCTGTCGAATGCCGACAAGCTGTTCAAGCAGCTCGACACGCAGGTCGCGCCACAGGCGCGCGACACATTGTCGGCGGCGAAGCAGACCTTCACCGCCGCCGAGGCGACGCTGCAGCAGGATTCGCCGCTGCAGTCCGACGTGCGCGGCGCGTTGAAGGAGCTGACGCACACGCTGCAGTCGCTCAACATGCTCGCCGACTATCTCGAGCGTCACCCCGAATCGCTGCTCAAGGGCAAGCCAGGAGATCAACCATGACGACACGCGTGAACGGTTTCGCGAGCGGTGCTGTGGCTGCCTTCGCCGCGCTCGCGCTCGCCGCGTGCAGCTCGCCGCCCGCGCGGTTCTACACGCTCAGCCCGGCCGACGCCGCGGCGCCGCTGCGCACCGCGCCGGCCAACCCGGCGTTCCTGATCGAGGTGCCGTCGGTCGGCGTGCCCGAGCAGGTCGCGAGGAACCAGCTGGTCGTGCAGAAGAGCGCCGCGCAGGTCGACGTGCTCGAGCAGGAACGCTGGGCGTCGCCGCCCGCCGACGAGATCCGCCGCGCGCTGTCGGACGATCTCGCCGCGCGGCTCGGCACGATCGACGTCGCGAATTCCGCGACTCCGCCCGGCGTGCCCGTGTATCGCGTCAGCGTGAACGTGCAGCGCTTCGAGTCGTGGCCGGGCAAACGCGCGGCGGTCGATGCGGTGTGGAGCGTGCGCGCGCTCGGCACGCAGGCACTGATGACCTGCCGCACGAGCGTCGCGGAACCGGTCGCTGACGGCTACGACGCGCTCGTGGTCGGTCACCGGCGCGCACTTGCCGAACTGGCGAGCCAGATCACGGGAGGTGTCGAGGCGATGGAGGCATCGCGGATTCGATTCACGAAGGCGACTGCATCGGGACAATCCAGGGCAGCGAACGTGTCACTGGCTTCGACTGTGCCTTGCCTCAATTTGCCGCGATGAACGCGGCTATCGGGCCGACGTCGCACAGTCTGCCCAGGCTATCGACGACAAGCAGGCATGGCACGGGACCATGACGCGATGAAGGTACCGTCCATCCACCGGGCGATGCAATCGTAAAAGGAAGACGTTATGGACCGCCTGGTGGCGATGAAGGCCTTTGTTCGCGTGGTCGACTGTTTGAGCTTCACCACGGCGGCCAGACATCTGCATCTCGCGCCCGCCACCGTGTCGCGCCTCGTTCAGTATCTCGAGAAGCAGGCCAACGTGCGCCTGCTGAATCGAAGCACGCGCACCGTCAGTCCGACTGAAGAGGGCCGTGCCTACTACGATGCCTGCGTTCGCGTGCTGGAACAGATCGACAACATGAACGCGGAGGCAGCAAGCGCCGGGCGCGCGCCGGAGGGGCGGATCAAGGTCGGGCTGTCCTCCGCGATTGCGAAGAGCGTGCTGATTCCCGCGCTGCCGTCGTTGCTTGATGCATTCCCGAAACTCGATGTGGAGATGGCGATCTCCGACAACCCGTTCGATTTCGCAAAGGACGCGGTTGATTGCACGATCCACATCGGTACCGTGCGGGAGAACAGCGTGATCGCAAAGGGCGTGGGATGGATCGATCGAATCATGGTTGCGTCGCCCGCCTATCTGGCACGCTACGGCGAACCCCATACGCTCGCAGAACTGAAAGGCCATGTGACCGTGGCAGCCGCATGGGATGACGGGACCGGACTGAAACCCTGGGAGATCCATGTCGGCGGCAAGGCCGCGCCGCTTGCGATGAGGAGCCGGGTCATGGCGAACGACGCGGATGCGGTCATTTCATGCGCGTTAGCGGGGCTGGGCATCATCTCGGGCTACCGCTTTGCGCTTCGTTCGTATCTTGACGACGGGTCGCTCACGGAGATCATGCGAGGCAGCGTTGCGGAAGCGAAGCCGGTGAGCATCGTGTATTACCCGAGTCGCCATATGCCGAACAAGCTGCGTACTTTCATCGATTGGTTCAAGGCCGTATTCGAAGAGGCGATCGAGGATTCCGGCAATTGATGCGACGTCGCTCAATGTCGAGACGACGGCGTATCCGGATTCCGTGCTTCACCGCGGTCGACCGGCGTTACGCCCGACCCGCTCCGGTCGCGTGTGTCACGCATCCACTTTCTGACCAGGCGCAGCATCGGCACACCAGCGCCAACCTCTGCTCGCTCGTCGAGACCTGCAAGGCGAACGGGATCGGCCCGTGCAACTATCTGATCCGGTTGCCTCAATGTCCTCCGCTCGCGCAGACGGTCGACGGTGACCCCAGGCTACTACCCTGGAATATGCGCTCCAATCCTCACGAATCGACCGAAGCGTAAGCGTTGCAGCCTGCTTCCAATGAAGGCAACGCGCATGCTTGCCATCTCCAGTCCGCTTGCGGCGTGATCGATCGCTCTTGCTTCCGGATTACCGGGAGTTGTGTTCCGGCCGCGACACAAAGATACTGTCTGGCGCGATATCCATCGCGGCGGCCGTGCCGAGCGTGTGGCGAATGAGCGTCACATTGAAGATCCTGCCTTTGGGAACCGCATACGCGGTATGGGCCGGAGCGTCCGACCAATACAAAGCAACAGCTTCTTGACGAGAGCACTTTCAAATGATCGATTTCAATGGGCCTGAAATCAATGTGGTGACGTGCACGTCCGGTGCACGCACCTTTCTCACCAACGCCTTTCTGGTCGAATTGCCGAACGGCGTCGTGGCTATCGACGCCATGATGACCGTATCGGATGCGCGCGAGATGCGTCACCGGCTGGATGCATTGCGCAAACCCTTGCTCGCGGTGCTGATCACGCACGGGCATCCCGATCACTACAACGGCATCGGCGAGCTGATCCGCGATCTTGATGATGTGCCGGTCATCACGACGCGGGGCGTCGACGAGGCGATGCGCCGTATCGACGATGCCAAGGCAGTCCAGTGGCAGTCGGTGTTCGGCGACGATTGGCCGGCGCGGCGCACCTTCCCGAATCGCCTCGTGCATGACGGCGACGTGCTGCATTTCGATGGCGTGCCGTTCGAGGCAAGAGAGTTCGGCCCTGGCGAATCGAACTGGGATCTGGTCTGGGCCGTGGGAAACCACCAGCGTGTCGCCTTCGTCGGCGACATGGTGTTCAACGGCGTCCATTCCTTCATGAACGACGGCCATACGGCGGACTGGCTGCGCAGCCTCGATGCGCTCGAACGTCGGTCCGGCGACATCGCACTGTTCTATACGGGCCACGGTCAGGCGGGCAAGCCGCTCGACATGATTGCCGCACAGCGTGCTTATATCGGGTGCTATCGCGAGGCGGTGGCCCGCCTCGCCAACGGTAATCGCAGCCTGGACGATGCCGGAAAGGACGAACTGGAGGCGATCATGAAGCGCTTCCTGCCCACGGCCGATCTCGACGTGTTCATCAAGGCCGGGGCGAATGCCGTTGCGGCCGAACTGGCGTTGCAGGAATCGGACAAGGCCATTTCCGCTGACCCGCACGCCCACTTCGACGCAAGGCGAGCAGGTCAGCGATGAAATGCAACGCATGTCGACCGTGAGCGGATGGCACTACGCGGTCGCGTGCACGCGTGGTTCATTGAAGGCCGAAGCCGGCCGGCAGCCGCAGCATCGTGGGCATGATGCGCGAACAAGGTACGGTGATTGGCCGCGTCGAGGTCAGTCGTCGTCCTCTTCGTCGTCGCCAGCGGGGCGGCTGCTGATGAGCCGGCCGTCCTCGGTCAGGCTCAGACGTTGCTCCTGGCCACCCTGCACGATGGTGACGACATAGCGAGCCTTGCCGTTCTTCACACGCCGTTGAATCACGCCGACATTGCCGCCTTGCCGTTGACGCTCGATCATTGCTCTCACCGCTTCCGGCGCGTGCTCGAGCGTCACGATCTCGCCGGCCCCCTGATCGGGCGCAGTCTTGTCGCAACCGGGTAGCGCGACAGACAGCGCGATCGCCAGCGCAATCACGCAACACGTTCGCATCACCTGCTCCTTGCCCGGTCGCTTGCGTCGTCCTCTCGAACATGAGAACGACGATCGCACGGCAACGTCCTGGCCTGGTACGTCATGTTCGTTTCCCGGTGACGCGAGTCAGTGGCGGAGAAGCGGGAAAACCACGAGCCCGATGACGGCGGCCGCCGTCACGATCACCGGTTCCTGGAGCTTCTTGAAGCGCCACAGCAGCAGCACGGTCGTGACGGCGAGCAGGGCGGTCGGGACGTCGACGATCGATCGCTTCGCGATGACGAGGACGGAGCCCGTGATCGCGCCGACTGCCGCAGCCGTAATGCCATCGACGAATGCCTTGACGCCTGGACGGTGCCCATACTTCTTCACGTAGGGCGCGGGAATGACCGTGAACAGGTAACACGGCAGGAATGTCCCGAGCGCGGCGACGCATGCGCCAGGCAGGCCCGCCACGAGGTACCCGATAAAGCCGACAGTGATCACGACCGGGCCGGGCGTGATCATCGCGACCGCGACGGCATCCACGAACTGCTTGTCGTTCAGCCAGTGGTGTTCGGTAACGACGCCGCCATAGAGGAACGGCACGATCGCGAGTCCGGAGCCGAACACGAACGCGCCGGCCTTCATGAAGAACGCACCGATCTGGACGAGCTGCGGCAGGTCGATGCCACTCAGTAGCCCGCTGGCTGCCGGCAAGTTGGCGGCGGCAACCGCATTCAGCCCGCCCCGCTGCAGCCACTTGGGCGGCGCGCGCCACAGCCAGCCGATCAGGCCTGCTGCAACGAAAAGCCATGCGATTTCCGATTCCGTGACGAAGGTCACGGCAGCCAGCGTCAGGAAGATCGCCCAGAGGAGCTTGTCGTTGCCGACGGTCTTGGTCGTGAGCTTGTAAGCGCTCATCGCGATGATGCCGACCACCGCGGCACCGACGCCGTAGAAGACGGCCTGCATCCACGACAGCCCGCCAAAATGCGCGTACGCGAACCCGAGCGCGAGCACCATCAGGAACGACGGCAGCACGAACGCGATCCCGACGAGTGTCGCCCCGAGAAGGCGGTAGTGGACGAACCCGAGATAGATCGCGAGCTGGGCCGCCATCGGTCCCGGTGCGAGCTGGGCCAGCGTGAGCCCTTCCTTGTAGTCGGCCTCGGTTATCCAGCCGCGTCGCTCGACCAGGTCGCGACGCATATAACCAGCGAGCGCGACCGGTCCGCCGAAACCGAACGTACCGAGACGCAGCATGTAGGCGACCAGCTCGCCAAGCGAGTAGGTCGGTTCGGTCGTGGCGATGGTCGTCGTCATGATTTGGCCGGGGTTTCGCTCTTGCCGTCCGATGTGAAGTGCGCATACAGGGAGTCGAGTACGGCGCCCATCTGCTCGAGCAACTGATCGTCGTTCTCCGTCCGTTGGCGCGTGCCGGCCATCACGGCCTCGAAGCCCACTGCTTCAGGCGCGGCGGGACCGCCCACGTCGAGTGCATGCACGATCTCGCCGAGACGCATTAGGGCCGGGTCCTTGTCGAGTCCGAAGCTGGCCAGCAGAACTTCGAATGTCACTCGCTCGCCCACGTGCGTAAAAGTCGCACCGTCGAAATCGAAGCCCAGCGCGTCAGCCGGGCAATCCGCCGGCGACGCGAGCCAGATGAAGCGCGCTTGCGTGTCGATGAACCGGCGGATCAGCCACGCACTGGCGACGCGATCGACCCACATCCGCTGTCGCGTCGCCCAGGCGCGGCCCTGGTACTCGCCGATCGCGAGCGGACGAATGACGCGGTCCGCGGCATGCGGCTCGCCCGGCGACAGCACCGTGTCGACCAGCGCACCGAAATCCTGCAGGGCGACTTCGGCGCGGGTGGCCGAATCGCCCGGGAAATAGTCGATCGCCCGGATGGCGTCGAGATCCTTGCGCGCGCGACGCAACAGGCGAGTGAGTTCGGCGGCTGATTGCCCGTCAAGCGTCTTGCGCACGTCGGCGAGCGCGCGTGTGAAGGTCGCGTAATCGTCGGCCCGGTCGAACAGCGCCCGGAATTCCTGTTCCTGGGACCGGTCGAGGCTCGGTGCGCGCAACAGGTGAGCTGCGCCGCCGCTCTCGGCAATCGCGCCCGCGAGTTCACGCAGCGTCTCTTCATGCGCTTCGGTGTGGGGCAGCAGGTAAACGCCGTCGCGCAGCACCGCACAGCCTTTCGCCTTGAGCGCGCGCCAGAACCGCATGCGGGCCGTCGCGTTTTCCGTCGGAAGGGTCAGAACAAGCAGTGACCATGTAGAAATAGATTTCATGTAGCGAAGTCTACGTCTCAGTTGCTGTTTCTACAAAATTTATTTGAACGATCGCGTGTAGTCCCGCACGCCCTTCCGGCAGATGGCCAGGGTGTGACAGGTAGCCGCTCGCACGAGGCGCGCCAGGAAAGCGCTGCGCCTCGCTCGGGTGAGCGTGGGATGGGTGATCGCGTAATGCGGAACGAGGTGGACGACGCCCAGGTGCTGCGGGCCGGATTTCGGTCCGGCGGAACGATCTACGGCGTCACGACAAGTGCCGTATGCATCCCCGCTTCATAGCGGCCCGGCTTGTTGCAGATCAGCGCGTCGTGGCCAGGCGTGAGCTTGAATGACATGCGCTTGCGCTTGCCGGGCGCGATATCTTCCACTTCCCCGATTGTTTTCAGGGTGTGTTCCATCACCTGTCCTTTGCCGACAGGGAGCGCATCGTCGGGGAGATCTGTCCTGAAGACGACGAACTCGTGATTCGTTGCGGTCATGCACCGGATTGTCGACGGGCGTCGCGTCGTCCGCCGAGTTGTTTTTCCGGTCTATCTGCCCGAGCTTGGAACAGCCGTCCAGTCGGTTGACCGGGCCGGGTTACGCGCCGTCACGCACAGCCGTCACGAGCGGCATCATCGCCGGCCCGATGGACGCGAGCAGGCGCTCTTTCGATACCCCGTCGCGGGATTGAACGGAAATGCCGTGCAACTGAGTCGCATAGAAATCGGCCAGCGCCTTGATGTCGGTGCCCCGCGCGAGCTGCCCCTGCTCGGCCGCGAGCTGCAAGCGTTCGGCGATCGATTGCGTGCGTGCGCGCCGGTGGGCGGCCAGCCATTCCATGACACCTTCGTTTTCGGCCGAGTAGTTGGTCGCGGCGGACACCACCATGCAGCCGTGCGGCTGGCCGCGCCTGGTATAAGCGGCGACGGCATCGCGCAGCATCCGTTCGACGGCCGCGCGGACATCGGTTTCCTCGCCGAGCGCACGATCGGCGAAGCCGCCTTCGCCTTGCTCGTAGAGTGCCACGGCCTCGTGGAACAGGGCTTCCTTGCTGCCGAACGCGGCATAGATGCGCGCTGACGCGATGCCCATCGCTTCGACCAGGTCGGACATCGACGTGCCTTCGTAGCCGCGCCGCCAGAACGCAAGCATCGCGCGTTTCAGCGCCATGTCGCGATCAAATTCTCTCGGTCGTCCCGCCATATCCCTTTCGCCCGTCGTCACATCGTGCACGGATTTTATCGCGCGCCGTGTTGACACGCGCCGTTCCCGCATTCTATTCTTTGTCGATCAACAAACAATTGGAATCGATCATGCGTACTCTCAAGGGCCCCAGTCTTCATCTCGCGCAGTTTGCCGACGATGCGGCGCCGTTCGACAGCCTGCCGAATATCGCGCAGTGGGCGGCCGGCGTCGGCTTCAAGGCGCTGCAGATTCCCGCGTGGGACGGTCGGCTGTTCGACGTGGAGACCGCCGCGGACAGTCAGGCCTATTGCGATGACATGAAGGGCATGCTGGCCGAACATGGGCTGGAGATCAGCGAACTGACCACGCATATCTTCGGGCAGCTGGTTGCCGTGCATCCGGCGTACGACGCCATGTGCGACAACTTCGCGCCCGAGGCCGTGCGCGGCAACCCGGCCGCGCGCACCGCATGGGCGCTGGATCGGCTCGAGCTGGCGGCACGGGCTTCACGCCGCCTGGGGCTGACCGACATGGGCACCTTTTCGGGCTCGTTCGCGTGGCCTTACCTGTTTCCGTTCCCGCAACGGCCCGCCGGCCTGATCGAGACGGCCTTCGACGAACTGGCGCGTCGCTGGCGGCCGATTCTCGACGCCTGCGACGAAAACGGCGTCAACCTCTGCTATGAGATTCACCCCAGCGAAGACCTGCACGACGGCGTCAGTTTCGAGCGCTTCCATGCGCTGGTCGGCCAGCACGCGCGCTGCAAGATGCTGTTCGATCCCAGCCATTTCGTGCTGCAGCAACTGGACTATCTGGCGTACATCGATATCTACCGCGACCACATCCGCATGTTCCATGTGAAGGACGCGGAGTTCCTGCCTTCGGGGCGCCAGGGCATCTACGGCGGCTACAGTTCGTGGCTGGAGCGAGCCGGCCGTTTCCGTTCGCTTGGCGACGGTCAGGTCGACTTCAAGGCGATTTTTTCGAAATTTGCTCAGTATGACTACACAGGATGGGCCACCCTCGAATGGGAGTGCTGCCTGAAGAATCAGGAGGACGGCGCGCGCGAAGGCGTCGCGTTCATCAATGACCACATCATCCGGGTGACGGAGCGCATCTTCGACGACTTCGCCGGTGCCGCGGTCGATCAACGGCAAATCCACGACATGCTCGGCATCGCTTGAGCCGTTTCCCCCCACTGCCAGGAATCATCGATATGTCCGCTCAACTTCAGTCGTCGTCTGCCGCCGCTCAAGGCTTTGCTCACCAATACGTACGCATCGACGGCCAGCGCATCCATTGCGTCATGGCCGGCGCCGGTACCCCGGTCCTGCTGATTCCGGGATGGCCGCAAACCTGGTACGCGTGGCGTCACGTGATGCAGGTGCTCGCCGCGCGCGGCTTCATGGCCGTCGCGGTCGATCCGCCAGGTACCGGCTATTCCGATCGGCCGCATGCGGGTTACGACACGGGGCACACGGCGGCGACGTTGCATCGCGTGATGGCGCAGCTCGGCTTCGATGTTTACCAGGTGGCCGGCCACGACGTCGGCATGTGGGTGGCCTATGCGCTGGCGAGCGACCGGCCCGACGCCGTGAAGTCGCTGGCGCTCACGGAGGCGGTGATCCCCGGGCTGGCGCCCGCGCCGTCGATCTTCGCCCCGCCGGAAGAAAACATCTTCCTGTGGCATTTCATGTTCAACCAGCTGGCCGACCTGCCCGAGACGCTGATTGCGGGCCGTGAGCGGGCGTATCTGGAGTTCATGTTCAACCGCTGGTCGTTCCGGCGCGATCGTGTGGCCGTCGATGTGTACATCGATGCCTATGCGGCACCGGGCGGCTTGCGCGGCGGCTTCTCCTATTACCGTGCGATTCCGGAGACGATCCGGCAGAACCAGGCGCGGGCGCAGCGCAAGCTGACGATGCCGGTGCTCGCCATCGGTGCCGAACATGCCACCGGCGATGCGCCGCTGGTCACGATGCGCGACAACGCGACCGATCTGCAGGGCGCGGTGGTCCCGGCTTGCGGCCACTTCATCATGGAAGAGGCCCCCGACGCATTCATCGGCCATCTGCTGCCTTTCCTGGAGCGGAGCCGCTGAACATGCCGATCGACACCGACATCGCATCGCTGCTGGAGCGACTGGCCGTGACCGAGGCGCCTGCGTCGCTGGACGCGTTGCGACGGGCGACCGATACGACACTGCGGGGCTGGCATGGACCGCTGGAAGCGGTCGACCATACGGAAACCTTCGCGGTGCCCACGCGCGACGGGCAGCAGATTCGCGTGCGGGCTTATTGGCCATCGGTCGCTTCGGAAAGCGCGGCACGCCGGCCGGCGCTCGTTTATGCGCACGGCGGCGGGTGGTGCCTCGGCACGCTCGAGCTATACGACAATCCATGCCGCGCGCTGGCCAACGCGACGCAATGCGTCGTGCTGTCTGTCGATTACCGGCTTGCGCCGGAGCACCGGTTTCCGGTGCCGCTGGAGGATTTCTGCGATGCGCTGGACTGGGTGGTGCGCGAGGCGGCCGGCCTGGGGCTGGACCCGGCGCGCATCGCCGTCGGCGGCGACAGTGCAGGAGGAAACCTTGCGGCGGCTGCCTGTCTGGTCGCACGTGGGCGGGGCGGCCCGTCGATCGCGCATCAGCTGTTGCTGTATCCGCCGCTGGATGCGTCGATGAGCACGACGTCCTATCGGACTTGCGGGCAGGGCTACTACCTGACGCAAGATGTCATGCGGTATTGCTTCGACATGTACCTGACCGATCCGGCCGACGGCCGGTCACCCTGCGTGTCGCCGCTGCAGGCGGCTTCGCTCGAGGGTTTGCCACCGGCCACGTTGCTGGCCTGCGAGTACGATCCGGTGCGCGACGACGCGCACGCGTATGCGGAGCGATTGCGGGAGGCCGGTGTGGCGGCCGATTTCGTCGTGCTGCCGGGGATGATCCATGCATGCATCCATATGGCCGGCGTGACGTCGGCAGCCCGCCAGGTGTTCGACGTGGGCGGCGCGCAGATGCGCAGGGCTTTCCAGCGGTGAACGTATTGCCGAAGGGGGCGGTGCGAGGTGCGTGGGGGGTTGTAGGGTTCGGCGGCCGCGCGATATCGGGAATGGTTGAGCGATTTCTGTGGTTTCGACGGATTGCCTGTTTGATCGGTCACACGGCTGCCGTATTGACGGCCGACAGCAGGTTGACTAGATTCTTCGCATGAACGCACTTTTCGTCACGACTACGACCACCACCACGACCGCCAATGGCGGGCCGGGAGGAGGTTGCGCGTCGTAGGTCGGTGTGTCGAACCCACCCCAAGCCCCGCCGGAAACGGATGGGGCTTTTTTCATGCTCCGTCTGGCCGGCATCGAACGTCAGCGGAGAACATGATGGATGATTGCGATCGCCGAGTGTCCGGCGACAGAGTCGACCCGTTTCGCCAGAAGGACAACAGCCCGGCCGCATGGCTCACCGGATTCGTGGAAGGCGTGCCGGCGTCGACGCGGATCCTGCTGGTCTTCCAGTTCCTGGTGAATCTGTCGGTGTTCGGGTCGCTGCCGCTGCTTGCCGCGTTCCTGGACATGGAGCGCCATCTGGACGCGAGCAGCGTCGCCAGCGTGCTGACGGTGAATCTGCTGGCGAGCCGGCTGTTGCCGCTGCTGCTGGGTGCGTCGGCGGATCGCTTCAGCAGCCGCGTGCTGACCACGCTCGGTCTGCTTTGCCGTGCGGCCGGGTTTGCAGGATTCGCATTTGCGCGATCGCTTCCGGGCCTGTTGATGTGGGCGTGTCTGTCCGGGCTTGGCGCCGCGCTTTACGAAACGACCGCGTATTCGATCTTCGGCTCGCTCGATGGCGCCGTGCGTCCCAAGGTGTTCGCGCTGAACAACCTGGCGCTGAATCTCGGTGCGTTGATCGGTCCGGCGCTGCTGATTGTCGTGCCGAACACGAACGGGGCGCTGCCGTTTCTGGTGAGCGGTGCGGTCTTCACGGCGCTCGCGCTGGTTGCACCGTGGATCGCGGGGCGAAGCAGGCACGACGTAGTCGACGCGCATCCGCTGCGTGGCGTGCTGGTCGCGTTTGGCGACCGGCGGTTTCGCCGGCTATGTTGGTCGCTTGTCCCGTTCTAGACCGTGTATACGCAGATTTACGTATTCATCCCGCTGACCTTTTCGCACGGCGCACACGGCTACAACGGCGTGAGGCCGTTCTACATCACGAATGCGCTGATGGGAATCGCCACCGCCTGGCTCGGCATGGGCTGGTTTCAGCGTACGGGCTGGCGATCGATGATGGTGATCGGGCATGCGTCGTTGTGCGGCTGTTTTGCGCTTGCGGCATGGCTGGTCGCCCGCGATCGGGGCGCAGATGCGTCGCTCGCGATCCTGATCGTGTTCGCGATCGTATTCACGTTTGGCGAAAGCCTGATTCTTCCCGCGTCGAACATCGCGCTCGCCGGCCTGACGACGGACGGCAACGCAGGCCGTTATTTCGGTGCGTCGGCGATTTCGTGGGCGATCGGCGGGGTGCTGGGCAACTTCATCGGCAGCGCAGCCGCACGCTGGACGGTGCTCGCGCCGGCATGGGTCATGTTCATGGTGATCGCACTGACCGGCCTGCTCGCCTTCCGCAGCCGGTGGCCACAATAGCCATCAATGCAGTCGACCAGCGCGACCTACCCGCGCCTCCGAACCCGCGCCTTCACACACTTGAACCAAAGCCGCATCGCACCGACCCCGCCCGCCACCGGAACTCGCGGCAACAGGAACGCATCGTCGGACGCCCCGGCGCAGCCGCGCCGGGTCGTCGTCGCGTTGCGGTAGCCGGCGGCGGCGACCTGGTCGCGCACGCGCGGGTCGAGATCGCCGTACGGGTAGCAGAACGATTCGACAGGCTGGCCGCTCAACGCTTCGAGCCGCCGCTTCGATTCGATGATCTGAACCTCCGACACGTGGGCCGGCACGTGCGACAGCGCGACGTGATCGAGCGTATGCGAGCCGATTTCGTGGCCGCGATCGCGCCAAGCGAGCATGTCCGCGCACGTCATGAGTGGCGAGCGCGCCGTATCGGCCCCCGCATCCCAGTCGTTCTCGCCGCCGAACCGGCCGGCGACGAAGTAGCAGGTCGCGGTGAAGCCGAGCGCGTCCAGCACGGGCATCGCATGCGTGAGCACGTTGAGAAAGCCGTCGTCGAACGAAATGCCGAAGACCTTCCCGCTGCGCTCGCCGCGCAGGTACGGCTGCAGTTCGCGCACGCTCAGGCCGCGGTAGCCGAGCCGCCTGAACAGCATCATCTGGCGGCGGAACGCGTCGGGGGCGACGCTCAGGCTGCGCAGCCGGTCGGACGGCGGCGGCAGCGTGCGGATCTGGTGATACATCAGGATCGGGTAGCGCGTGGCGGACAGCAGCATGAGCGGGTCGCGGGAACGGGGAATTACGCGGCCTTGCGGAAAATCCGCAAGGTCTTGAAGTCGCCGACTTCGGTGAAATCGGCATTCGCCGCCCATTGCTCGATGATCGGCTCGGCCTTCCGGTATGCCGACGAGCCCTTGTAGAACAGCAGGTGGCCGTCGCGCGCGGTATGGCGTGCGAACAGGTCGAGCACTTCGGCGTCGGTCTTCGCGCCGTAGCGGCTGTTCGTTTCGTCGCGGAATTCGCACAGATGGAACAGCGTGACGACGTCGAACGCCGGCAGCAGGTCCGTATTGCTCGTGTAGATGTCGCCGAAATAGGCCAGATAGGTCTTGCTCACCTCCGGTTGCCGCGTGACGAGATCGACGTACGACTTGTATTCCTTCGGCGACGCCGTCACGCCGAAGACGGTGTTGTTCAGGTGCGGCCGTGCGCATTCCACGCCGACGTGGTGGTGGCCGCCGGTGCCGAAGTGATAGATGCGGATGCCGTTGAGACGAGCGGATTCCAGCCATTCGACGAAGTGCACGTCGCACGGACACTCCTGCGTGCGCAGGTCCCAGTACTTCTTCCAGATGTTCATTGCCATTAAACGGACCTCATGGATGTCACCCAACGATAGGGGTTGTGTCGAATCGATTTCTGATAGACGGACAACGTCGCATCGACGAACCGGTCGAACGAGAACTCGCGCTTGCCCTTCAGCCGCGCGCTGCGTCCCATCGCCCGCACGCACGCGGGCTCGCGCACGATCGCGCGCAGGATGGCCTCGATCGCCTCGGGCTCGCGCGGCGGGACGACCCAGCCGTCCACGCCCGGCTCGACGTTCTCGGGCAGCCCGCCCACGCGTGTCACGATCGCGGGGCAGCCGAGCGACATTGCCTCGCGGCACGCATACGACAGGCTCTCGTGGTACGACAGCACGAACGACACGTCGATGATCGAGAACGGCGCGCGCACATCGTCGACGCGCCCGGTGAAAGCGGTGCGCGACGCCATGTGGTGCCGCTCGATCTGCTCGCGTTGTTCGCCGGACGGTTCCGCGCCGACCAGCAGCACGCGAAACCGCTCGCGCTCGTGTTCGGGCAGGCGGCCCAGCGCCGCGATCAGGTCCATCCAGCCTTTCTCGGGCGCGGTGCCGGCGCTGCTGCCCAGCACGATCGCGTCCGCGCCGGACGGCCCGAACAGCGCGATCTTGCGGCGGCGGATTTCGTCGGCGGCAAGCTGTTCCGCGGCCTGCCGGCGCACGCCGTGCTTGACGACCGTGACGTTGCCGTACGGCGACCGGAGCGCAAGCATGCTCGCCACGTAGTCGCTGACCGCGATGGTGTGGTCGGTTGCCAGCCGGGCGCGCAACACGTTGCCGAAGCTGTCGGCGCGATAGGTGTTGTGCTTGGTGAGCACGACCGCGGGCCGATACCGGCAGCCGAGCAGCGCGAGCATCACCTGCCGGTGATCGGCGGACCCGTTGACGTGGATGATGTCGAAGCGCTCGGCGCGGATCCGCTGGCGCAGCCGGACGATTTCCTGGCAGAGCCGGTTCCAGCGCGGCTTGAATTCCATGTCGAAGATGGCCACGTCGGGACTGTCCTTCAGCAGTCGCGACAGGCGGCTCCCTTCCGGCGACGCGACGGTCACGCGATGGTGCCGGCTCATCGCGGCGGCGAGGTCGCGGACGTAGGTGTCCTGGCCGCCGCCGTAGTCGCCGTGGAAGTTGGTATACAGAATGTTCATCACGATGCTGCCTTTCCTCGATCATTCATTTGGCAGGACTGCTGAGAAAATAAATGCCTCAACGTGTTGAAAGCAATGACTCGAACCCGGTTCCGCATTGCCGATGCGTGATCGTGATTGCGCACCGATGCCCGGACGGGCGCCGCGAAACGTTTCGAAATATTACAGACGCATTACGTGCCGTAGTGTCGAGGTCTGCGCATCTTTGTGAGGATGTGTCGCGATCGATTGCAGTGTCGTCACATCGTGCGATGCCGCGGTGGGGGAGGGGGAATTCCGGCGGCGCGGTTTCCTGTCGACGGCATGTGAACCGTGGCGATTCCGGCGCGAACGGTGGCGTGGCCCGATTACCCTCGCCGACCGGGTCGGAAAAACAGGCCCGAAGCGAGCAGGAAGCAGGCAGGAAGCAATCAGGAAGCGGGCAGGATCGCGACAAAACCCGGTTTTTCGATGACATCCGGACGCAAATCAACCCGTCCGACTTTCAGATTTGAAAGCCAGGGGGCCATTTGCGTTAGAATGCCCCCCCTGTCTGCCATGGCGACCGCCAAAGGCGGACTCGTCGCACCCAGAGAGACGTGGGTTTCGATTCGTAGCCGGGCGCGAAAGTTAGCCAGCCGTTAGCAACATACGCTTTGTGATTTGGATTACTAATGAAGAAGAAGCACAACATCACCAAGTACATCGTTGTCGCGATGATTCTTGGTATCGCCGTGGGTTACGCCTGCCATAGCGCATTTCCCGACCCGGCCATGGCGAAGGAAGTCGCCGGGTACGTGTCGTTGCTGTCCGACGTGTTCCTGCGCCTGATCAAGATGATCATCGCGCCGCTGGTATTTGCGACGCTGACCGTCGGCATCGCGCAGATGGGCGACGGCAGCGCGGTAGGCCGCGTCGGCGTCAAGGCGTTCGGCTGGTTCTTCATCGCTTCGTTTACGTCGTTGCTGCTAGGCCTGCTGACCGCAACGATCCTGCAACCGGGCAGCCACC
The DNA here is from genome assembly GCF_004803625.1 of Burkholderia sp. LS-044. Classification (NCBI taxonomy): domain Bacteria; kingdom Pseudomonadati; phylum Pseudomonadota; class Betaproteobacteria; order Burkholderiales; family Burkholderiaceae; genus Burkholderia; species Burkholderia sp. LS-044. Next base: position 8,346 of record NZ_SSWO01000005.1, on the reverse strand, counting down.
TGAGCCTGCCGCTGCCGGCATCCGATGCAGCCCTCAACCTGAAGACGGGCGCCTTCACGCTGAAGGATTTCGTGGTCCACCTGGTGCCGAAGTCGATCGCGGAAGCGATGGCGAACAACGAAATCCTGCAGATCGTCATCTTCTCGATCTTCTTCGGCACCGCGCTGTCGGCGCTCGGCGAATCGGGCAAGCGCCTGACCGGCGTGATCGACGATCTCGCGCAGGTGATGCTGAAGGTCACGGGCGCCGTGATGTGGTTCGCGCCGGTCGCAGTGTTCGCGGCGCTGGCGTCGACGATCACCACCCAGGGGCTCGGCATCCTGCTCACGTTCGCGAAGTTCATGGCGAGCTTCTACCTGGCACTGGCGCTGCTGTGGGGCGTGCTGACGCTCGCCGGCGTGACGTTCCTCGGCAAGCGCGCGTTCACGCTGATCCGGCTGATCCGCGAGCCGTTCCTGCTGTCGTTCGCGACGGCGAGTTCCGAGGCCGCCTATCCGAAGCTGCTGGATGCGCTCGACCGCTTCGGCGTGAACCGCAAGATCTCGAGCTTCGTGCTGCCGATCGGCTATTCGTTCAACCTCGACGGCTCGATGATGTACTGCACGTTCGCGGTGCTGTTCATCGCGCAGGTGTACGGCATCCATCTGCCGCTGGGCACGCAGATCACGATGCTGCTGATGCTGATGGTCACGTCGAAGGGGATGGCGGGCGTGCCGCGCGCGTCGCTGGTCGTGATCGCGGCGACGCTCAACCAGTTCAACATGCCCGAAGCCGGGTTGCTGCTGATCATGGGCGTCGACATGTTCCTCGACATGGGGCGCTCGGCCACCAACGCCGTCGGCAACTCGATCGCGGCTGCCGTGGTCGCGAAGTGGGAAGGGCAGCTCGACGCCCCGCGCGACGACGACGATCCGGACAACGGACGCGTCATGAAGGTGAAGGTGCCGGAGACTTCGGCATCGGCTTGATGCGTGGCAGTGCCGCAGTGCCGCAGTGCAGCAGTGCGGCGTTAGTGGCGCGTTGCCTGCCCCGCGGTAACGGATGATCGCCGGCCTGGATTCGCAATGGATTCAGGCCGGCGATTTGTCGGGTGCAATGAATCCGCATTGAATGCCGTGGCTTTTCCCGATTCTCCGAAACAGGCACTCGCCGTTTCAATCGATCGTCGCTGAACCGGCGGCGATATTCCCTCAGGTACGAGCCTGAATTTCCCGATCCCCGATTCGATGCGCAAGTGACCATTCACTGTCGCGCAGTCACGCGTGCCGCCGGCGCGCAGGGGCGCCACGGGCGATGCCGTCGAAGCCGTTCCCGCGAAAAGCGCAATGACGCGCGCGATCCGCAATTTTTTTCGATTTATATAACGCTATTCTCGCGCTGCGCATGATCGAACGCATGCCGTACGTAATACCGACTGCGCCGGATGCTTCAGGGAAGAATTGACGTATTGCGGCTTTCAAGCCATCCGGCCGGCCCTTCATATGAGTGTTCGCACCATTCAGGAGTGCATCCGTCATGGTCGCCAGACAACGGTTTCAGGCCGCGCTGCTCGCCGCGGCGATCGCCGCGATTACCCCGCCCGTTCACGCAAGCAACACCACCGACTGGCTGGCGAACACGTACGGCACGCTTGCGGCCCACGTCGGCAACGTCGCGCGTGCGATGTGGGTCGCGCCTGAAGGCGTGATTTATACGGCGTCGATGTGGGACGAGGACGAAGGCGGTGTCGCGATTTACCAGAACGGCAAGAGCGTCGGCTCGATCGGCACGCACTCGGAGTTCCAGGGCAGCGCGATCACGGGCAACGCGACCTCGCTGTTCGTCGCGCTGCAGCCCGGCAAGACGTACGGCAGCGGCGCGGTGGGGCGCTACAACCGCGCGACGAAGTATCGCGACCGCGTGATCCAGGTCAGCGCGGCCACCAACCAGCCGCGCATCGACGTCGTCACCGGGCTCGCGACGGCCGGCTCGCTGCTTTATGCGAGCGATTTCTACGGCAATCGCGTGCGCGTGTTCACCACCGACGGCGTGTGGCAGCGGGATATCGGCGTATCGGAGCCGGGCGCGCTCGCGCTGGACGCAGCGGGCAACGTGTGGGTGGCGCAGAAGCGCGCAGGCTCGATCGTCGGCTTCAGCCCGGCCGGTGCGCTGCTGAACACGATCCGGATGCCGTCCGGGTCGCAGCCGTCGGCGCTGTATTTCGATGCGGCGGCCGGGCAGCTGCTGGTGGGCGACGAAGGCCCGGACCAGAACATCAAGCGCTATACGGTGTCGGGCCGGCCCGCGCTGGCCGGCACCTTCGGCGTGCGCGGCGGCTATCTCGACACGACGACGGGCATCAAGGGGCAGGTCGGCGCGCAGCGCTTCACGCGCATCGTCGGGATCGGCAAGGACACCGGCGGCAATCTCTACGTGCTCAACAATCCATGGGGCGGCAGCTGGGATCTCGGCCGCAACGGCGCGACCGACATTCATGCGTACAGCAGCACCGGCAGCCTGCGGTGGACGCTGCAGTCGCTGAACTTCGAAGGCATCGCCGCGCCGGACCCGGTCACGGACGGTGCGCTGTTCTACGGCGGCACGCACGTGTACGGCGGCAGCGCGGGCGGCAGGTTCATCGCGAACACGGTCGATCCGTTCACGTACCCGGCCGATCCGCGCATCGACATGAACGACACGCAGCGCGACGAGCATTTCGGTTTGCTCACGTCGGTGGGCGCGAACCGGATTCTCGTCGCGGCCGGCCAGAACCCGCCGGTCTTCTACTTCTTCCACTTCAACGCGGCGAACGGCTATGTCGCGATTCCGGACGGCGCGATCCCGGGCCCCGCGTTCAACACGACGCGGCGCGTGACGGGCGGCTTCAGCGTCGACAGCAAGGGTGGCGTGTGGGCTGGTCTCGACAAGACCGGCGCGATTACCCACTACCCGCTGACCGGTTTCGACGCGAGCGGCAAGCCGTCGTGGGGGCCGGGTGTCGCGACCCGCGTGCCCGACAGCATCCAGCCGCTCACGCGCATCGTCTATCTCGCAGACAGCGACACGATGGTGCTCGCGCAAGGCGCGATCGGGACCAACGACTGGACGTCGATCGGCACGCGCATCGAGGTGTATCACGGCTGGAGCGCGGGCAATACGACGAAGCCGGACCCGGTGATCACGCTGCCGCACAGCGGCGCGAAATCGATCGACGCGGTGGGCAACCATCTGTTCGTCGGTTACTGGTTCAGCAGCAGCGGGCCGCTGTGGCCGAACGTCGACGCGTTCAACCTGACGACCGGCAATCTCGACACGACGCTGGTCAACGCGAGCCCCGCGACCGTGGATACCAGCAGCGCGATCGATGCGATGTACAGCATTCGCGCATACCGCCGCACGAACGGCGAGTACGTGGTGATGAAGAACAACGTGAAAGGCAACAGCATCACCGTGTACCGGTGGACGCCTTGATGAACGCGCGGCTGCCTCGACCGGCGGCCGGGCTCGCGAACGCCTCACCGTATTCATCGCGATTTCGCGGGATTTCCAACGCGCATCCACGCAATTTCCACATCACGCGTTCGTAATGAGCGGCGTGCGCAACGCGCGCCTCACCGCCCGCCGGGCGGCCGTTCCAAACCTCACGACGCGGAAAAGCGGTTCCGGGCACAATGACAGCGGCACCGGCAGGCACTGCGCGTGCCCACGACGATGAACCGGATCGACTGACGGGTTGCGCCGGCGCATTGCAGCGCCGGTGAACTCGCGCGGCATGCCCCATGCCGCGTTTTTTATGCCGAAGTGACGAAACAATGAAGATGAAAACGACACCGAACCGCCTGTTTCTGATCGCCGCCCTGGCCGGCGCGATGAGCGGCCCAGTCCACGCAGAGACGCCGGCGGCCGCCGCGACCGTTGCGACGGTCAACGGCACGCCGATCACGCAGGCCGACGTCGACACGTTGCTGCGTGCGTCCGGGCAACCCGACTCGCCGCAGGTCCGCCAGGCGATCAAGAATCAGCTGATTACGCGCGTGCTGGTCCAGCAGGCCGCCGAGAAGGCGAACTACGCCGACAAGCCCGAGGTCAAGGCGGCGGTGCAGCAGGCGAAAGCGAATGCCGAAGTGCAGCTTTACCTGCGCGACAACGTGAAGCCCGAGCCGGTGACCGACGAGCAGGTCAAGGCGCGCTACGACGAACTCGTGGCCTCGCTCGGCAAGAACGAGTACAAGCCGCGCCTGATCATCGTCCAGGATCCGGTGACGGCCGCGACGGTGCTGAGCGAGCTGAAGGCGGGCAAGTCGTTCGACGGGCTGGCGCGCCAGTACAGCATTGCACCGAGCCGCGACAGCGGCGGCGAGTTGCCGTGGGTGAGCTTCCACACGCCGGCGGCGGAAGGCAAGACGTCCGGCTTGCCGCTGCCGGTCGCGCAGGCGCTCGAGAAACTGACGGTCGGCGCCGCGACGAAGGATTCGATCCCGGTCGACGGCGTGCGGGCGATCGTGAAGCTGGATGCGAAGCGGCCGACGCAGGTGCCGGGTTTCGCGACCGCGAAGCCGGCGCTGCAGCAGCAATTGCAAGCGGCCGCCGTGGAGAAGGCGAGCGCGCAGATGATCGGCAACCTGCTGAAGGACGCGAAGATCACGCAGTAACGCGGCGGCGTCGAAACGCCGGGCGTCACGCGCGCCAGATCATGCTCGCGCTCGTGTCGGTTTCCGACGCGACGCGAAAGCCGAGCCGTTCGTAGAGCCGCCGCGCCGGGTTGCCGTGCAGCACGCTGAGCGATACCGGCACGTGCGCGCGCGCCGCGTCGGCCAGCAATGCGTTCAGCACGGCTTCGCCGATGCCCCGGCCCTGGTGATCGGGGAGGATCTGGATCTGGTGAACGTGCCACTCGTCGGCGGCGCGTGTCACCTTCAGCAAGCCGATTGCGTCGTCGGCGTCGCAGACGATCATCGCATCGTCGAAGTTCGCGCGAATGCGACGGTCGTGCGCTTCGTCGTCGGTGGGCGCGCCGACGCGTTGCAGGTGCACGGTCATCGTGAGCCGACGCAGGGTCAGCAGGAACGGCAGGTCGGTGGCGCATGCCGGGCGCAGGCGGATTGCGTGTGTCATCGTGCGGACTCGTACGTTCGTTCGGGACGGGAGCGCCGACGGAAAGGTCGAACCCCGCAGCGCATCGTCCGCGATGGCGGGAAGCCGGTCAAAGGGCGCAACGCCGAATCCGGCGCGCATGCGTGGCCGATCATCCGGCGCGCCGGCCCGAGTGCGGGTGCACGTCGGCGAGATTGGCGATCAGCGTGTCGATCACGACGCGCTTCAGGCTCACGAGCGCCGAAGGCGCATCGCCTCCGCCCGCATGGAGGCACACCTCGACGGACGGCAGCGGCGGCAGGCCGTCGCGCTCGCCGAGCTGCCGCAGCGCCGGCGGCACACCCGCCATCGTTCTCGATGTAATGCCCAGGCCGCCGGCGACGCCGGCCCACAGGCTTTGCAGGCTGCCGGTCGTGTAGGCGAGCCGCCACGGGATGCCGGCCTTGTCGAGCGCGTCGGTACCCGCCTTGCGGAACAGGCACGGCGGCTTGTACAGCGCAAGATCGAGCGGTGCGCCGGCACGCGGACGCACGTCGATGCCTTGCGGCCCGATCCACGCCATCGGCAGCGTGACCAGGTGTTCGGCGTCGGCGCGATGCCCGCGCCCCATCGCGAGCACGATGTCGAGTTCGCCGCCATCGAGCCGGTCGAGCAACGCGCCGTTGCCGTCGACGACGATGTCGACGCGCACGCCCGGATGCGTGCGCTTGAACCGGCCGAGCGCGACGGGCAGCCACGATTCGGCGAAATCGCCGGGCAGCCCGAATCGCACGGCGCCGTCGATCGCCGCGCCGCGGATCGCGCCGACCGCCTCGTCGTTCAGTTCGAGGATGCGGCGCGCATAGGACAGCATCAGCTCGCCGGCTTCGGTCGGCACGAGGCCGCGGCCCTGGCGGCGAAACAGCGGCTGGCCGATCTGCGTTTCGAGCTTGCGCATCTGCTGGCTGACCGCCGACTGCGAGCGGCCGATCCGGTCGGCGGCGCGGTTGAGGCTGCCGAGCCGATCCGCGGCAATCAGCGTGCGCAGCGCATCCATGTCGAGATTCGGAAGCGTCATGATTCGGTTTTTCTTATAAGTCAGTTTCGAATTATCGTATTTATTGCACATTCCCGTCGCTACCATCAAGTGAACCGGTCGTTTCGGTTCACGGGGATGCGCGCGATACGCGGCTGGATACGCGGCTGCGGATGTCCGTGAGGTTGCTTCCCTTCTTTCCGACAAGGACATTGAATGAAAATCGGCTCGATATTCCGCCAAGGCTTTCCCGGCATGCTGCTGGCCGCGTCGATGATTCCCGGTGACGCATCGGCCACGCCGTCGCTCGCGGGGACGTGGACGCTGGTCGCGGCGGACGTACAACATCCCGACGGCACGATCGGCCGCGACTACGGTGCCGATCCGACGGGCCTGCTGCTGATCGACGCGCACGGGAACTACTCGCTGCAGATCTTCAAATCGGAACGCCCGCGCTTCGCGTCGAACGACAAGGCGACCGGCACGCCGGAGGAATTCCGTGACGCCGTGCTCGGCTCGAGTACCCACTACGGCACGCTGAGCGTCGATCCCGCGAACCACACGCTGGCGTTTCACATCAGCAATGCGTCGTACCCGAACTGGGCCGGGCAAACGCAGACGCGCACCTATCAATTGAAGGACGGCGAGCTGAGCTACCGCGTTCCGCCGCGTGCCAACGGCGACATTCCGATCTCGGTGTGGCGGCGAAAGGACTGAACCGGGAGGCCGTTCGATCCGTGACGCATGCGGCCGTGAGGCCGTGATCGCGGCCGTTCCGGCACGCGCCGGGTAGCCGGCGCCACACGCTGTTTCCGCTGGCCCGCGCAAGCCGCCGCCGGCCCGGCGAGCCGGATCAGAGGCCGCGGCTTCCCGTGCCTCCCCCACCGGTATTCCTCCGTCAGCCCTGTCCGCATATCATGCGCACATCGCGCACCTGCCGGCCGCAGGCGCCGCCGCTTCCGACGCGGCGGTGCGTCTGCCTGCACGGCGCAGCACACAGGGATTCTCGATGGACACCAAACGATCGCGGCCGGGCCTCGTCGCCGCGCTGCTCTGGGCGGCGCTGTATCTCGCGACCGGCTATATCTCGCACGAGTTCAACGGCCCCGTCCGGCTGACGGGCTACATCTGGCTGCCGGCCGGCGTGACGGTCGGCGCGTTCATGCTGCGGCCGATGCGCGAATGGCTGACGCTGGCCGGCGCGTTCCTGGCCGGGCAGCTCGCGCTGACCGGCATCGAACACGGCAGTCTGGTCAACGCGGTGCTGTTCACGGTCGACGAGGTCGGCGCCGCCGCGCTCGCGGTGTGGCTCGTCCAGCGCGTGCGGTTCTCGCTGGAAGGGCTGTATTTCCTGCGCTCGGTGATCCTCGCCGGCCTGATCGCGGGCGTGATCGGCGCGATCGGCGGCGCGGCGTGGTACACGGCGGTCAAGGGCGCGCCGTTCCTCGACGTGTGGTCGGTGTGGGCCGCGTCCGATTTCGTCGGCGTGCTGCTGGTCACGCCGGTACTCGCGTCATGGTCGCGCTTTCGCGCGCACCGCTCGGGCGACCACGAGCGCTTCGACCTGGTACTCGGCATCGTCGCGTTCGCGCTGCTCGTGATCGGCGCACTCGTGATCTTCGACGGCGACACGTCGAAGAAATTCGGCACGGGCGCCGGCTTTGCGCTGACGTATATCCCGCTGTTCCTGACCGTCGCGGTGACGCTGCTGCTCGGCGGCCGCGCGGGTTCGTCGTCGGTGCTGGTGCTCGCGCTGATCGTGATCGAGCAGACCGCGCAGGGCGACGGCCCGTTCGCGTCGTTCCATGAGCACTACGGCAGTTCGCTGCTCGAGGCGCAGCTTTACCTGGCGGTCGCGTCGCTGCTGGTGCTGACGGTGAGCACGCTGAAGACGACGCGCGAGCGCGTGCACGAGCATGCGGCGGTCCTGCAGAACAACATGGAACTCGCGCTCGCGAGTGCCGGCCAGATCGCGTACGTGCTCGATCCGGAATCGGGGCGGATCGAGTGGAGCGGCGACGTCGAGCGCGTGTTCGGTGTCGGCGTCGACGCGGCGCAGATCGCGAGCGTGTCGCTCGTGCTCGAACGTGTGCAGCCGGGCGACCGCGATGCGTTGAGCGACTACTGGAACGCGGAGATCGCCGGCGAGGATCGTGCGTCGCTGTCGCTGCGTATCGTGCAGCGCGACGGCGGCACGCAGACGATCACCGATCACGGCGCACCGTTGCTCGACTCGAATGTCGACGTGACGGTGGTGG